>UQPN01000037.1 GCA_900542935.1 uncultured Eubacteriales bacterium | reverse complement strand
TTAAAACGCTATGCAAAAGCCCGTTAGGAAACGGGCGAGGCCCCCCCCCCCCCCCCCCCGGGGAAGCCCTGATAAGGGGAAGCCTATTCAAAGGCTTTATTTTTCCCGAAATACTTAAATTCCCGCAAATTCCCGTAAAACGGCGCGAAAACAGTTGACAAACGCCGTTTTTTTTGCTAAAATCTTCTCTGTGAGTGTGCGCAAAAGGCATTTCTATGCCCTTTACGCCGATTTTTGCGGTTTGTTTTCATGTTTTTTTATGCGGAATCCGAAAAAAACCGCTTCTTCATCTTCGCTTTCTTTAATTGCGTAAGGGCAATTTTTCGAAAGATATTCTATAATTTTACAAGGAGGTTAAACTTATGCCTACTATCAATCAGCTCATCAAAAAGGGCAGAGAGAAAATCACTTTCAAATCGAAGAGTCCTATTCTCGATAACTGCCCCCAGAAACGCGGCGTATGTTTGTCCGTAACCACGACTTCCCCCAAGAAGCCTAACTCCGCTTTGAGAAAGATCGCACGTGTGCGTCTTACCAACAAGCAGGAAGGTACGGTTTACATTCCCGGCGAAGGGCACAACCTGCAGGAGCACAGCTCCGTTCTGATCAGAGGCGGACGTGTAAAGGATCTTCCCGGTGTGCGTTACCACATCATCCGCGGAGCCCTCGATACCGCCGGCGTTGCGAAACGCGGACAGGCCCGTTCCAAGTACGGCGCAAAACGCGCTAAGAAGTAATTCGTTTTTAAGCTTTATCGTTTAAAATACTCGCGAAGCAAAACAAAGAGTAACAAAAGCTACTTGTAATTCGGAATATGCTTTCGAAAGACTGCCCGAAATAAAGTAGACAGTACGCGGAAATCCGCGTGAAAAACATTGTCCCCGAAGGTTCGGGCGCACCGTGCATTATTATAATGTATACGGCGCGCGGAACGGGAGCGCAGAAACGCTGTAAATACGGCAGACGTAAACACGGCGGAAACGCGCGGGAGGCAATAATAACGCGGCGGAAAATACGCGGAAGGTTCGCCCTCGTTCGGGCTTCGGCGCTTTTGCGGCGGAGAAAGAACGCAGCGTGCGATAGTTGTACTAAGGGTAGTACCCTTACACTTAATATTATTAAAGGAGGATTTATATCATGCCCAGAAGAGGTAATGTTCCCAAGAGAGACGTTTTGCCCGATCCTATGTACGGAAGCAAAGTCGTTACGAAACTCATCAATCAGATTATGCTCGACGGTAAAAAAGGCACGGCGCAGACGATCGTTTACGACGCCTTTAAAATCGCGGGGGAGAAACTCAATCAGGACCCGATGGACGTATTCAAGCAGGCGATGGAAAACATCATGCCCGTTGTGGAGGTTAAGGCTCGCCGTGTAGGCGGCGCCAACTATCAGGTGCCCGTTGAAATCCGCCCGGAACGCCGTCAGACGCTTGCGATCCGCTGGCTGGTTATCAACACCAGAAAGAGAAGCGAAAGAGAGATGGCAAACAAACTTGCGGCGGAGCTGATGGACGCGTACAACAACGCGGGCGGCACCGTCAAGAAGAAGGAAGATACTCACAGAATGGCGGAAGCAAACAAAGCGTTCGCGCATTTCAGATTCTGAGAGGAGTAGATTATGCCCAGAGAATACGATTTACAACACACCAGAAACTTCGGTATTATGGCGCACATCGACGCCGGAAAGACGACGACCACCGAGCGTATCCTGTTCTATACGGGTAAAACACACAAAATCGGCGAAGTGCACGAAGGCGCCGCCACGATGGACTGGATGGTGCAGGAGCAGGAGCGCGGCATTACGATTACTTCCGCCGCTACCACTTGTATCTGGAAAGGACACCGTTTCAACATCATCGATACGCCGGGCCACGTGGACTTCACGGTGGAAGTGGAGCGTTCGCTCCGCGTTCTCGACGGCGCGGTGGCTACGTTCTGCGCGAAGGGCGGCGTTGAGCCGCAGTCCGAAACCGTATGGCGTCAGGCGGATACCTACAAGGTTCCCCGCATCGCGTACGTGAACAAGATGGACATCAACGGCGCGGATTTCTTCCGTGTGGAAAGAATGATTAAAGAGCGCCTCGGCGCCAACCCCGTTCCCATCGAACTGCCCATCGGTAAAGAAGCGGATTTCCGCGGTATTATCGACCTTATCCGTATGGAAGCGGAAGTTTACTACGACGACCTCGGAAAAGATTTCAGAAAGGAGCCGATTCCCGCGGACATGCAGGCGCTTGCCGACGAATACCGCGCGAAGCTTCTGGAAGAAGCGGCTTCCGGCAGCGACGAGCTGATGGAAAAATATTTCGAGGACGGCGATCTTTCGGAAGAGGACATCATCAAAGGGCTGCGTCTGCGCTGCCTGAAAATGGAATCCATCCCGATGCTCTGCGGTTCTTCGTACAAGAACAAGGGCGTGCAGTTCCTGCTTGACGCGGTGATTCATTTCCTGCCCAGCCCGCTTGACGTCGATCACGTGAAGGGCACGAACCCCGATACGGGCGAAGAGGAAGAGAGAAAGACTTCCGACGACGAACCGTTTGCGGGACTTGCGTTCAAGATCGCTACCGATCCTTTCGTGGGTTCGCTGGCGTATTTCCGCGCTTATTCGGGCGTTCTGGAAGCGGGTTCTTACGTGTACAACTCCACGAAGGAGAAGAAGGAACGCGTAGGCCGTCTTGTTCAGATGCACGCAAACGAAAGAAAAGATATTTCCGAGATTTATTCGGGCGATATCTGCGCGATCGTCGGCTTGAAATACACCACGACGGGCGATACGCTGTGCGACGAAAAGCACCCGATTATTCTTGAAAAAATGGTATTCCCCGAACCGGTTATCCAGCTGTCGCTGGAACCCAAGACGAAAGCCGGTCAGGAAAAGATGACGATGGCGCTTATCAAGCTTGCCGAAGAAGATCCTACGTTCAAGACGTACACCGATCAGGAAACGGGGCAGACGATTATCGCCGGTATGGGCGAATTGCACCTCGACATCATCGTAGACCGTCTGCTTCGCGAATTCAAAGTGGAAGCGAACGTGGGCGCGCCGCAGGTTGCTTATCGCGAAACGTTCAGAAACGCGGTGGACGCGGAAGGTATGTACAAGCGTCAGTCCGGCGGTAAAGGTCAGTACGGTCATTGTAAGATTCACCTGATTCCTCAGGAACCCGGCGCGGGCTATGCGTTTGAGGACGCTACCGTGGGCGGTTCGATTCCCAAGGAATATATCCCCGCCATCGACAAGGGTATTCAGGAAGCGGCGAAGAACGGCTTCCTTGCCGGTTACGAAATGGTGGACTTCAAGGTTATCGTTTACGACGGTTCGTATCACGAAGTGGACTCTTCCGAAATGGCGTTCAAGATTGCCGGTTCCATGGCTTTCAAGAACGGCGTTGAAAAGGCGCATCCCGTGCTTCTCGAACCGATTATGAAAGTGCAGATCATCACTCCCGAAGATTATTTCGGCGATCTGATGGGCAACATCAGCGGCCGTCGCGGCACCATCCTCGGCACCGACGACAGAAACGGCGCGAAGATCATCGACGCGGAAGTTCCCCTTTCCGAAATGTTCGGTTACGCCACCGAGCTGCGTTCCAGAACGCAGGGGCGCGGACAGTTCACGATGCAGTTCGATCATTACAGCGAAGTGCCTCAGAACATCGCGAAAGACATCATCGAAAAACGCGGCAAGAAAGACTGATTTCCGCCCGATTGCCGGAGTTTTTTGAAACGTCTGAAATAAGACGAATTTTTCCCGATTCGGCGGAAAAGGTATAAAAAACCGCCGATCGGGTGAAAATCAAGAGGAATTTTAAAAAATTTTTCGAAAACGCCTTTAAAATATTTGATAATTTCAAAATTTTAAGGTATAATGAATACAATCCGCGAAGCAGTGCGGCTGTATCGCGTATCGGAAAAAAGCGTTTTTTTCGTTTCGCAAAACACGTTTTTTACAATGATCGGCGGTTTTTCCGGCGGCGTAAAGAGCGCAGAAAAAACGGAAACGGGCTTCCTGCCCGACGAAAACAGGAAAAAAGCAATATAAAAATTTATAAATAAAATCGGAGGATTTTAATTATGGCTAAGGCTAAATTCGACAGAAGCAAACCCCACGTTAACATCGGTACCATCGGCCACGTTGACCACGGCAAGACCACTCTGACGGCTGCTATCACGATGGTGATGGCTGCTCGCGGCGGTGCGGAAAAGATGAGATACGACGAAATCGATAAGGCTCCCGAAGAAAGAGCGCGTGGTATCACAATCAACACCGCGCACGTTGAATATCAGACGGACAAGCGCCACTATGCGCACGTTGACTGCCCGGGACACGCGGACTACGTCAAAAACATG
>UQPN01000036.1 GCA_900542935.1 uncultured Eubacteriales bacterium | reverse complement strand
GGGTGTTTCCCAGCACAAAGGAGGACGCTGCCCTCGCGGAAAGTCTGAGCGCCAACATCTGTGCGAATTTTCTCGGCCTCGGCAACGCCGCCACGCCCATGGGCATTCAGGCGGCGCAGCGGATGAAGCGTGGCGGCACCGCCACGGACGAGCTTTGCCGTCTGATCGTGCTGAACACCGCCTCCATTCAGCTGATCCCGGCGAATGTGGCAGCTGTCCGCAGTGCTCTTGGCTGCGCGACTCCCTTTGATATTCTCCCGGCAGTGTGGGTCACGAGCCTGTGCTCTGCCGGACTGGGGGTCACGGCAGCGTGGGTGCTGGGAAAGGTCTGGCGGAAATGACGGATTACATTGTTCCGGTGCTTCTGTTTCTGGCGGCGGCGCTGGCTCTCGGGAAGCGGGAAAACGCCTATGACCTTCTCCTTCAGGGCGGCGCGGACGGGCTGAAACTCCTTGTGACCATTCTTCCGGCGCTGGTTCTGCTGCTGACCGCCGTCCATATGCTTCGCGCTTCCGGGGCGGTGGCGCTTCTGAGCAGATTTTTCGCCCCGGTCTTTTCCTTCTTCGGCATTCCGCCGGAGACGGCCATGCTCGTGCTCATCCGCCCCATCAGCGGCAGCGCCGCCCTTGCGGTGGGGGCAGAACTGATGGCGCAGTACGGCGTGGATTCTCAAATCGGCCGCACGGCAGCGGTGATGCTGGGGTCCACGGAGACGACCTTTTGCACCATCAGCGTCTACTTTGGCGCGGCGGGCATCAAAAAGACCCGCTACACCCTTCCGGCGGCGCTGTTCGCGGACTTTGTCGGCTTTCTCATGGCGTCGTGGACGGTGAAATGGTTCTTCTGAAAATGTTCAGGCGCACCCTCGCGGGTGCGCCTGTTCGTTATTCTCCCTTATTTTCCTGCTTTGCGGCGCTGCTTCTCCTGCGGCCAGCATCCGCTTCGGAGGTAGCCTCATAGGTCAATCGGCTGACACGGGTCAGGCCGTCCGGCTGCTGGGAAAGCCGCACCCGAATGAGGAATTTTCCATGCTCCGGGCAGGCAGCCAAGTCCATATACCGGTGTCCGGGCTGGGAAAACCACCGGGAGCCAAGCATTCGCCCGCCGCAGACGGGACACTTGTTCTCCTCCCCGGACATGGCGGCCAGCGCTTCCCGCTTATCGGCATAGTCGTAGAACACCTTTCGGGCAATGCAGCCGGGAAGTTCCGCGCCGTGGAAGCCGTTTTCATGGCTTTTCAGCGCCGCGTCATACTCCCGCGCGCCTTTCTTCAAGTCCAGCATGGCGCAGATCAACGCCGTGTGATAGGCGTCGCCCAGCGCGTCATGGGCGGGACGGGTCGCCTCGATGCTGAACATTTCCATGGCGGTTTTCAGCGCTTTCTGGGAGGTGGAGCCGTCGGTCTGGGCATTGAAAATCATCTGGGCGTTGTACCACTTCTCCGTGAAACGCTCATCCAGACCGAAAAGCCGCAGATTTTCCCGCAGAATGCCGATATCGTCAAAGCCCCATGTGAGGAACACCACGTCCTCGCCGCACCATTCCCGGAACTTTTCGATCGCCTCGGGGAACGGCACGCCCTCATCCCGCAGGCGGGCTTCCTTAATGCCGGTAAGCTTGCTGACCCGGCGGTTCAGGTGCCGGTAATACCTGGGCTTTACCATGATCTGGAATTCATCCTGAACGAACTGCTCCTCCGACACCCGGACGGCGCCGATCTGGATGATCTCCCCCCGGATGTCCACGGGCAGCACCTTTTTGGAGGAAGGAGACCCCGGCCATGGCTGGTTCCATTCCATATCCAATACAATATAATCCATCGCGCGTAACCTCTGCTATCTTATGATACTACGCGATATCATAACACACAAACCCGGCATCTGTAAACAGGAAGTTGCAAAAGTTCTGACATTATCCTATGTAACCCCCGTTTTTCAGGGGGCAGGAAACATTTCAGGTGCGCATTTCCTTTTTGTCCAGCTTGCCCTCCTGCCATCCGGCGCTTTTGCCGCAGACGGGGCAGGGAATTTTATGCTCCGATACGAACGCCTGCAATTCATCGGAATCCATGCTTTCCACCGAAATATTCAGCTTATGCTTTTCGGCGTATTTTTCCACGAGATCATCGGCACGGTGGCGCGATTTGCAGTTTTTGCAGTCCATCAGCGGATCGGAAAAGCCGCTTAAATGCCCGGAAGCTTTCCAGACGCGCGGATTCATTAAAATGGCGCAGTCCACGCCCGTATTGTACGGATTTTCCTGCACGAATTTTTTCCACCACGCCTTTTTTACGTTGTTTTTCAGCTCTACGCCCAAAGGACCGTAGTCCCACGAATTCGCAAGTCCCCCGTAAATTTCGCTGCCGGGAAAAATAAACCCTCTGTTTTTGCAAAGCGACACCAACTTATCCATCGTTACCGCACGTTTTTCGCTCATAACACCGTAATCTCCTGAATTTTTAACGATTTTTTCCGTTTTGTTTTACACAAAGCTTTTGTATATTATACCCTTTTTCGCACGTGATGTCAATAACATTTGCTCGGTTTGAACATAAAAATTTGCTCCGTAAAAAACGGGGGTACGAAGGAGAACGGAAAAAAGCGGAAATTCCGAAAAAAACGATTTCGCGAAAAATCCTTTAAAAAACCCGTAAAAATCCGAAAAAAACAGAAAAAATTTTTCGTTTATCGTATAATCTTATTTCATTTTTCTTTGAAAAGTGGTATAATAACTGTGTACGGGGAAAATAGACGGGAGAAAAGAAAAATTAAAACGCAAAGGCGAAAAATTATGGCAGAAATTTTACAGAATCCTACGAACTTCATCGAACAGATCATCAACGAGGATATCGAAAGCGGTAAAGTGAAAGAAATTCAGACGCGCTTTCCGCCCGAACCCAACGGTTATTTGCACATCGGGCACGTAAAAAGCATGCTGGTGAACTTCGGCACGGCGAAAAAATACGGCGGCAAGTGCAACCTCTTCTTCGACGATACCAACCCTTCGAAAGAAAAAACGGAATTCGTGGAAGCAATCAAGCGCGACATCCGCTGGCTGGGGTACGACTGGGCGAAAGAAGTGTACGCTTCCGACTTTTTCGATACCATTTACGCCTATGCCGAACGCCTGATTACCGGGGGAAAGGCTTTTGTGGACGACCTTTCGCCCGAAGAAATCTCCGCTACCCGCGGCACGCTGACCGAGCCCGGAAAGGAAAGCCCCTATAAAACGCGTTCCGCGGAGGAAAACCTGAAACTGTTCCGCGAAATGCGCGACGGAAAATATGCGGACGGAGAAAAATGTCTGCGCGCGAAAATCGACATGGCTTCGCCCAACATGAACCTGCGCGACCCCGTTATTTACCGTATTCTGCACTGCGCGCACCACCGCACGGGCGACAAGTGGTGCATCTACCCGATGTACGACTACGCGCACCCCATCTGCGATTATCTGCAGGGCGTAACGCACTCCCTGTGCACGCTTGAATTCGAAGATCACCGCCCTTTATACGACTGGGTGGGCATACAGCTGGGCTTCAACCCGAAGCCGCGGCAGATTGAATTCGCGCGGCTGAACATCACAAACACGGTGATGAGCAAGCGATATTTGAAAAAGCTTGTGGAAGAACATTTCGTGCACGGCTGGGACGACCCGCGCATGCCGACGATCGCCGGGCTGAGAAACCGCGGGATTCCCCCGCAGGCGCTGCTGGATTTCTGCGAAAAAGCGGGCATCGTAAAGGCGAATTCCGTATGCGAAGCGGGCTATCTGGAAGCGTGCATACGCGATAACCTGAACGAGAACGCCGAACGCGCGATGGCGGTTCTGAATCCGCTGAAAGTGGTGTTGACGAACTACGAAGGCGAAGAAATGCTGGATACGCCCCGCCACCCCCTGAAAGAAGAGCTGGGGACGAGAAAAGTAGCGTTTTCGAAAGAAATCTACATTGACGGAAGCGATTTCGCGTTGGTTCCCCCGCCGAAATATCAGCGGCTGAAACCGGACGGGTATGTGCGGTTGAAAAACGCGTATATCATTCACTGCGACGAAGCAATTAAAAACGAAGCGGGAGAAGTTACCGAGCTGCATTGTTCGTACATTCCCGAAAGCCGTTCTTCGCACGATACGAGCGGCATCAAAGTGAAAGGCACCATACAGTGGGTGGACGGAAAAACGGGCGCGGACGCGGAAATCCGCCGCTACGGGTATCTACTGAAAGACGCCGAATACGCCGGACAGGATTTTTCGGAACGCATGAACGAAAAGAGCGAAATTATTTGCCGCGGCAAAGCCGAGCCCTATCTTGCCGAATGCGAAAACGGCAAAGCGTTTCAGCTTATGCGCGTGGGATACTTTAAAAAATGCACGGACGAAAACGGAAAGCTTGTGCTTTCGGAAATCGTTTCTCTGAAAGATAATTTCAATAAATAATTTTGTCGCAAATACGAGGCAGCCGAACGAAAAGCGGCGAGCGCCGGCGGAACGATAAGCGCCGCAAGGCGCGGGGAGGCGGACGATGAATTATACTTTACTTGCGGGGATACCGCAAGCCGTTACGGACAATTTAAAATATATCGTTATCGGCGTTTTCGCCTTCATCGGACTGATCGCGCTTATCTGCGGGCTTTCGAAAGGTTTTTACCGTACGAGCAGGCGCTGGATTAAGTTTGCGACGGTGCTGGCGCTGTTCTTTTTCGCATTTAAAAAATATGCGGACAGAATAGTATTCGACAAAATAAAATTTGCGGAAAAAATTCCCGCCGAAGCGCAAAGCGGCGTTCTTGCCGTAGCGTTTCTTTTGGCGGCGATTATCGCGGTGAATATCGTTTTCGGCATTATCGACGCGATTGTAAAGCACTGCGCGATTAAAAAGATGAAAAGCGGCGTAACCATGTCGCGCGATCCCAACCCGAAAAAACGCAGAATCGAACAGAAACGAATCGATAAAAAATGGAAGCCCAACGGTTTTTCAAGGCTGTGCGGCGGCGTTGCGTGCGTTTTAAACGTGGCGGCGTGCGTAGGATTCATTCTGGCGCTGGCGCTTTTCGCCTGCTCGCGCGTGCCCTATCTTGCCGACGATAAACTTTCCGCGGTATATTCGGCTCTGCCCGAAGCGGTGCTGCCGTTTCTGAAAAAATACGCGCTCGATTCGCTGGCGGTGCTGGTGATCGTTTCGATTTCTTACTGCGGCTACCGCGCGGGCGCGCTGAACGGAATCCGTTCGATTTTTATGACCTTCGGAATTCTGGCGGCGGTGATTTTCGGGATGTTTCTGCCGTTTTCCGCATGGGCGGGAACGGGCGAAGAGGCGAAAGCGATTTGTATTCCCGTGCGGGCGATTGCGGATAAATATAAAATTTTATTCGAAAAATCGGAAAAGCTGGCAAGCCGCGCTTCGCTGTTTTCGAAACTTGCCGCGGGACTTACGCTTTCGGCGTTGTTCGCGCTGGTCATCGTGCTGTTCTGCGTAATTATCAAAGCGATTACGCGCACCATCCGCCGCGCGGCGGTAATACAAATCGTAGACGGCGCGTTGTGCTTTATCGTTACGTTTATTCTGGCGCTGGCTCTGGTGGCGCTGGTGGCTGCCGTGATGCACACATTGGACTATGTGGACGTATTCAAAGGAAAATTCTCGTTCTCCTCGTTGTATGCGGAAGATTCGCCGCTGAACGGCGCAATGAAAGAGGCGTTCGACAAGTGGCTGGCGCCCGCTTTGGAACAAGCGAAAAACGCATTGAAAAATTACGTGCAGTAACCATGCAGTAGCCGTGTTGCAACCTTAGCGCACCGTAAAATTAAAAATTTTCGGCAATAATATTTGTCTGCAATAAATCGAATCGGAGGCATGCTTTAACGCCTCCGATTTTTTACTGTATACTTTTATTGATAAAAGAAATTGTTGGATATTGATTATTTTGAAAAGCCCGAAGCATCTTGTAGCGCGCTGTTATGCCACGTTTTTTGCGCCGGTTTTGTGCCGCGTTATTTGTGGCGGTTTTGTGCGCCGGTTGTGTGTGTGTTATTTGCACGGCGGCAGCCGCTTCGTT
>UQPN01000035.1 GCA_900542935.1 uncultured Eubacteriales bacterium | reverse complement strand
AAGACGGTGGCGGCGGCGGATTTGCTGGTGCCCGGCATCGGGGAACTGATCGGCGGTTCGCAGCGCGAGGAAAACTACGAAAAGTTATACAACCGCATTGTGGAACTGGGCATGAAACCCGAAGATTATTCATGGTATCTCGATTTGAGAAAGTACGGCAGCGTTACGCACAGCGGCTACGGCTTAGGCTTCGAACGCATGATTATGTATCTGACGGGCGTTACGAATATCCGCGACGTTATTCCGTTCCCCCGTACTGTTTCTAATTTGTTGTTTTAACGAGCTAAAATCGTATAGCGGCACATCTTGCGGCTTTTTCTCCGTTCCCTCTCGGTTATTTACTATCAGTAAACGCCCTCGAGGGTACTCGAAGAAGCTCGCAATCTGCACCACTTTTCGGCTTGATCGGCTGTGGGTATGAAGCGGCATAGCGGCACATCTTGCGATATAGTTGAAAGGCAATGAGCCGTTAAAAACGGTAAAGTAACAGTCCGTTACGAATCAAGCGAAGCTTGAAGGAAATTACGATATGATAAAAATAGCGATAGACGCGATGGGCGGCGATTTTGCGCCGAAAGAACAGGTGAAAGGCACAGTGGAGGCTCTGAAAAACGATAAGGAGCTGTTTGCGGTGCTTTGCGGCGACGAAGAGATTTTGAAAAAAGAACTTTCCGCCTATACATACGATTCTTCGCGCGTGGAGATCGTGCATGCGCCCGAAGTGATTACGAACGACGAAATTCCTACCAAGGCGGTGCGTACGAAGAAAGATTCTTCCACCGTAACGGCGTTTCGCCTTTTAAAAGAGGGCAAAGCAGACGCGGTGGTTTCCAGCGGCGCCACGGGCGCGGTGCTGACGGCGGGCGTACTTACGCTTGGCAGAATCAAGGGCGTTTCCCGCCCCGCGCTCTGCCCCAGAATTCCCGATTTTTCGGGGCGCGGCACGCTGCTTTGCGACTGCGGAGCGAACCTCGAATGCAAAAGCGTGAATCTTGTGCATTTCGCCTTGATGGCCTCGGCGTATGCGGAGGCGGTGTACGGGTGGAAGAACGCGAAAACGGGGCTTTTGAACAACGGAACGGAGGACCACAAGGGCGACGAAATGCACCGCGAAGCCAACGAGCTGTTGAAGCACGCGGCGGGCATCAACTACGTGGGAAACGTGGAGGGCAGAGATATCATGTACGGCGACGCGGATATTGTGGTGAGCGACGGCTACACGGGCAATATCGCGCTGAAATCGATAGAAGGCTGCGGCAAGGCGATCAGCGGCATTCTGAAACGCGAATTCAAAAAGAACCTTTTTGCGAAAATTCGCGCGCTGACGGTGATGGACGTGATTAAAGCCGTAAAAAAATCCGCCGATTACGAAACGATGGGCGGCGCGGTGTTTTTAGGGCTTACGAAGCCCGTCATCAAGGCGCACGGAAATTCGAAAGCGTACGGATTTTCGGTGTGCATTTCGCAGGCGATGAACGCCGTGCGGGGCGGATTGACGGAAAAAATAGAAGCTCTTCTGGAAAAGAACGCGGCAACCGCGGCAATCGGCGCGACGGAAAGCGCGGCGGAGGATAAGGAAGCGTGAACAGAGAGAAATTTCCGGCGCAAGAGGCGGAAAAGCTGCCGAGCGGAGGAGCGCGAAGCGTGAACAGAGAAGATTTCCCCGTAGCGGAAGCGGAAAAGAAACTGAAATACACGTTTAAAGATAAAAATCTGCTGATTACGGCGTTTACGCACAAATCGCTTTGCGGGCGGCTCGGCACGGATAACGATCGTATGGAATTTTTGGGGGACGCGGTATTAGAACTTGCGATTACCGAAAATTTATACCGCGGCAAAAACGCGCTGCAAGCGGGAGATATGACGAAACGGCGGCAGAAATTCGTGAGCCGCGAGCCGCTGGAACGGGCGGCGGACAAGCTGGGTATCGCGCGGTATCTGATGTATTCGGGCAACGCGCGGGACAATGCGGGCAAGAAAGCCAAATCGAGCCTTGTGGAAAGCGTGATTGCGGCGATTTATCTCGACGGCGACGGCGCGAACGGCGACGGCTACAAAAACGCGAAGAAATTCATCGATGAAAACGTGGAATTTTCGGCGAACGAAAACGCCAAGGGAGATTTGCAGGAATACCTGCAAAAGCGCGGACTTCCGTTGCCCGTATACCGCTTGCTGAGCGCGGAAGGCAAGGATAACGACAGAACTTTCGTGTGCGAAGCGGCGGCGGACGGGAAATCGGCGCGGGGCACGGGCAGAAAAAAGCAGAAAGCGGAAGCGGAGGCGGCAAAAAATCTTCTGGAACTTCTGCAAAACATTTCGTTTTAAGATTTCAAGGCGTGGCGGCATAGAAAAAGCAAAAAAGCGCGCCGACCGATAAAAAAACAAAAACAAGCAAAAACAAGATTTTCAAGGAGAAGAAATCTGTGGATTTAAAGGAAATACAACTTTCGGGGTTTAAATCCTTCGCGGATAAGACCACCATCCGTTTCGACGACGGCGTTACCTGTATCGTAGGACCGAACGGGTGCGGCAAATCGAACGTGGCGGACGCCGTGCGCTGGGTGCTGGGCGAGCAATCCGCCCGCGCGCTTCGCGGCGGAAACATGCAGGACGTGATTTTCGGCGGAACGCAATCGAGAAAACCGCAGTCAAGCTGCGAAGTAACGCTTGTGTTCGACAATACAAATAAAATATTCGACCTTGACGTAGCCGAAGTGGCGATGACGCGCCGTCTGGACAGAAACGGCAACAGCGGTTATTTCATCAACGGGCAGGCTTCCCGTCTGAAAGACATCGTGCGGCTCTTCCACGGCATAGGTCTCGGCAAAGAGGGCTACTCCATTATCGGGCAGGGTAAAGTTGAGCAGATCATGAACGCGAAACCGGAGGACCGGCGGCTGATTTTCGAAGAAGCCACGGGACTGATGGTGTACAAATCGCGCAAGGAAGAAATCGAACGGAAAATCGATTCTTCCAAAAACAATCTGTTTATTTACGTGCAGCGCATCGAAGAAGCCGAACGTAGACTGGGACCGCTTTCCAAACAGGCGGACGCGGCGAGAGAATACCGCGAGTATTCGGAATCGCTGAAGTACAACGAAGTGAATACATACGTTTATAAATACGACGGCGCGGAAGGCGAGAAAAACAAATTCCGCGAACGCGTGGCGGGGTATTCCGATAAAATCATTTCGCTGAACACGCAGGCGGAGCTTTTGAACAAGAGCTACGAGGACAACCGCAAAAAGTCCGCCGAAGCCGATTTGAAACTGACGGAGCTGAACGACCGCCGCGTGGAACTTTCGGTGGGAAACGAGCGGAAAGACGGCGAATGGAAACTGGTGCGCGAAAAGATTTCCACGTACAAGAGCCAGATTTCCGCGGCGGAAGAATTTCTCGAAAACGGCAAAAACCGCACGGGCGAGCTTGCCGACCTTGTGGCGGCGGCGAAAACCGCGATTCAAAAAGGTGAAACGCGCATTGCGGAAATCGACAACGAAACCGATTTGTTGTCGCAGGCGATCAAGGCGCTGACGGGCAAAATCGACGTGTTCGAACGGCTTTCCGACGAAAATCGGCAAAGCCAGCTTTCCTCGGCGGAAAACCTTTCGGAAATCAGGAAAAATCAGGGTTCGCTTACGGCGCAGAAGCAGGCGGCGGAGGACAGAATCGCCGAACTGAAAGCCGCGCTGCAAAAGGAAAACGCGCGCCGCGAAAAACTGAACGAAGAGCTGGAAGGCGTGCGGAAAGACCTGAAAAAACTGAAAGAGTTTACCTCGGGCGGCGAAAAGGAGCTGGCGGAGCGGGAAGAAGAAATCCGCGATATGCAGCTGACCATCAATAATTTCAATCAGGAACTTTTCAGCGTGGGCGGGCAGATTTCTTCGCTGAAAGATTCGCTGGAAATGTACGTGGGTATCAAGAACCGCTACGAGGGGTACAAAGATTCGGTGCGCCGTCTGCTTTCGGTGGCCAAAACCAACCCCGAAGTGGGCAGCCACGTGAAGGGCACGATTGCGGACATCATTCATACCGACCAGAAATACGAGCTTGCTTTCGAAGTGGCGCTGGGGGCGGCGACGCAGAACGTTGTAACGCCCACGCAGGACGACGCGCGTATCTTAATCGAATATCTGAAACGCACGGGCGGCGGCGTGGTAACATTCCTGCCCGTAAGCGGCATGAAGCCGCGCCCGGACAGCCGCGAAGCGCAGCGCGCCGTAAACGAAAAGGGCGCGATAGGACTTGCCACGGAACTGATTCGGTACGACGATTATTATTATAACGTGGTAACCAACCTGCTGGGCAACACGCTGATTTGCGATACGGTGTACAATGCTACGGCGATTGCCAAAAAATACGGCAACATGTTTAAAATCGTAACGCTGGACGGCGATATCGTAAGCACCAGCGGCGCGATGACGGGCGGCAGCCGTCAGCAGAAGAGCGGCGCCGGCGTGCTCTCTGGCGAGCGCAAGATTGAAGAGTGCCGCGAAAACATCGTCAAGAAGCAGAAATACCTCGAAAAGCTGAAAACCGCCATTGCGGAAAGCGAAAAGGGCAAAGAAGAAGCGGAAGCGGCGGTGAACGCGCTGCGGGCGAAGTATCAGGGCTCCCTGAACGAACTGGCGGTGCTTTCTCAGCGCGAAATTTCGCTTGCCGCCGAAGCGGAAGAAGCGAAGAACAACGTGGGCGTATATGAAGAAACGCTGCGCGGGTTCGAAGAAAAACTGGCGCATCTGAAAGACGAAGAAGCGTATGCGGGCAAGAGCGAGGAAGAACTGAACGCGCTTCGTCAGGGCGCGGAAGCGACGTTGGAAAAACAGCGCGCGCAGTGCGAAGCGTTTAAGACGGAACGCGACGAAAAGAGCGCGAAACTGCACGCTTTGGAAGTGGAAAAGGCGGCGGCGGAAAAGCAGATAGAAAGCTTCAACGCGGACATCAGGCGCTACGAAGCGGAAAAAGAAGATTTGATTTCCCGCATTATTTCCACGGAGCGCGAAAAAGCCAACGCGTATGCGGAGCTTACGCAGCTGGAAGAGCGGGCGAAGCAGGCGGAACTTACGGAAGAAGAAAAAGCCGCCGTGCAGGCGATCAACGACGAGATCGCTACGCTTTCCGCGGAAAAAGAAGCGCTGAATCTGCGCCAGGTGCAGCTGGACGAAGAGCGTACGGCGGTGCAGGAAGAACTGTCGCGGCAGACGGACAAGCGTTACAAGTGCGAAATCGAAATCAGTAAAATCGATACCAACCTCGAAAACATGCGCCAGCGCATCGAAGAGGCGTACGGCATCGATTACGAGGGGTGCCTTGCCCTGAAAGCGGAAAATTTCAACGCGGACGAGGCGGCGGGGCTGATTTCCGCGCTGAAGAGAAAAATCACGCTGCTGGGCAACGTAAACCTGAACGCGGTGGAAGAATACGCCGACGAAAAAGCGCATTACGACGAAATGGTGATTCAGCGCGACGATTTGCAGAAAGCGATTGACGATTTGCAGAAGGCGCTGGACGAAATCCGCGCGGAAATGCTGAAAATATTCGACAAGGGATTCAACGACATCAACGAAAACTTCAAGATTACTTTCAAGGAGCTTTTCGGCGGCGGCAACGCGGAACTGCAGATGGATTACATCGAAGGCGAGGATCCGCTGGAAGCGGGCGTGGAAATCGTGGCGTGCCCGCCCGGCAAGAAGCTTACGAAAATTTCGTTGCTTTCGGGCGGCGAGCGCGCGCTTACCGCTATCGCCATTCTGTTCGCCATTTTGAAGTGCCGCCCGATGCCGTTCTGTATTCTGGACGAAATCGAAGCCGCGCTGGACGAGGCGAACGTGGACCGTTTTGCTTCCTATCTCAAACGGTTTGCGCAGGAAACGCAGTTCATCGTGATTACGCACCGCCGTCCTACCATGAATCAGTCGGACGCGCTGTTCGGGGTTACGATGCAGGAAAAGGGCGTATCGAAGATAGTATCGGTGAAGCTGGGCGAAGTGGAAAAAGAGCTTGGCGAAGGAACCGTGGAATAACAATTTGTCAGTATCCGGGAAAATCGCCTTGCAGCAAAATACAAGGCGATTTCTTTCGGAAAAGGAAAATCGGAAGGAAAGATTATGGGAATTTTCGGGAAGTTGTTCGGCGCGCTGAAAAAGACGAAAGACGGTCTGTCGACGAAAATGCGCATGCTGTTTTCGAAAAACAAGCTGGGCGACGAATTTTACGAGGAACTGGAAGAAATTTTAATATCCGCGGACGTATCCGTGGCGACGGCGGAAAAAGTGGTGGAGGGCGTGAAAGAACGCGCGATGGCGGAACGGCTGAAAGACGCCGATTACGTAACGGGGCTTTTAAAAGAAGTGCTTACGAACATGCTGCGCGACGCGGAAGTGCCCGAAATCGGGTTTCCTTGCGTGATTATGGTGGTGGGCGTGAACGGCGTGGGAAAAACCACTACGGCGGTCAATCTTTCGGCGGCGCTGGGGCAGCTGGGCTGCCGTGTGCTGCTGGCGGACCTGGACCCGCAGGGGAACGCCACCAGCGGCGTTGGGATCAATAAGCGGGAAGTGAAGGTTTCCAGCTACCATGTGCTGATGGAGGAGAGCGGCGCGGCCGAGGCCATCCTGCCCACACGGTTCAAGGGGCTTTCCATCCTGCCCAGCAATATAGACCTGGCCGGCGCCGAGATAGAGCTGGTGGAAAAGGAAAACCGGGCCAAAAGTCTGCGGGCGGCGCTGCTGCGGGTAAAGGAGGACTATGACTTTATCTTTATTGACTGTCCGCCTTCTTTGGGGCTTATCACCGTAAATGCCCTGACCGCCAGCGATTCTATCCTCATTCCCATCCAGTGTGAATACTACGCCCTGGAGGGTCTGACCCAGCTGATGCAGACGGTGCGTACCGTCAAGCGGCTGTATAATAGCTCCATTGCCGTGGAGGGCGTGCTGCTGACGATGTATGACAGCCGCCTGAACCTAACCAATCAGGTGGTGGGGGAGATCAAGAAGTACTTTGCGGATAAGGTGTTCCGTTCCACGGTGCCGAGAAGTGTGCGTATTTCCGAAGCGCCCAGCTATGGCGAGCCGATCTGCTACTACGATAAGGCGAACCGCGGCACGCTGGCCTACCAGCGGGTAGCGGAGGAGCTGCTGGAGCGCAACGGCCGGTAACCCCCGGTAATGTTTCACGTGAAACAATTTTGCTTCCCATTCAAACCTTGGTGCAGGGGGAGAGTTGTCAACTGCTTTTGGGTGGGATGAAAAAGTTTGCGGGCGCCTGACGGCGGGGAAAGTGTTTTAGGAAGTTTGGTTTGTACGGCTCGCCGCCGGGGTGGCACTTTTGACTCGTCAAAAGTGCCCAAAAGCGATTTAGGGCTGCGCCCTAAAAACCCGACGCACCGGAACGCCCGCCCGGAACGGCTGCGACGGGGGCCCCCGCAAGGTCGCAAGACCTTGTGGGGAGAGGAGGATGCACTGTAGCGGGGAGGGCTGCCCGAAGCAAAGCATAGGGTCAGCCCGACTCAAGCGGAGGTTGCGTCCGACGAGCGTCGGGTCTTTAGGGCGGAGCCCTAAATGACTTTTGGTTACTTTTCTTCATAGAAAAGTAACCCC
>UQPN01000034.1 GCA_900542935.1 uncultured Eubacteriales bacterium | reverse complement strand
CTATTTTTTCTCACCCGCAACAGGTTGCGTCTGACGCTTTTGTTTGCTCGCTTCCGGTCGCAAACAACGCTGTTCCGTCGCTACGCTCCTTACGAATCGCGTCTCCCCTGCCAGATCGTGTATCGTGTTTTTCGGTACACGATTTTTTTACGCTATTTTTTCTCACCCGCAACAGGTTGCGTCTGACGCTTTTGTTTGCTCGCTTCCTATCGCAAACCGCAAAAATCACGAATGCCGTAAAATCAATAATATCTGATGCTGCGTTTCAGGCGCTTGCTTTTCAAGCCTTCCACCTTGAATACGCCGTCTTTTTTCGAAAATTCTTTCGGATTCGCAATCGCTTCGTCCGGCAGATTCGACCAAGGCTCGATGCAGACCATTTTCGCTTTATCGGGCCGCCACAACAAAAGATTTTCAAACCCGGAAAACGAAATATCGGCGCATTTTTCGCCGCTTGTTTTCAATAAGCTCACTTTGCGGCTGCGCAGTTTTTCAAGAATCACCGTCGCTCCTCCGCTTAAATAATTGTCGGGCAGAATCAATTCGTTGCCCACGCCGAGCGTTTCTCTCGCGCCGGTAAGATATCCTTCTTCGTTGTGCGGGCGATGCACGAAGGTTTCCGAAAGAGGAAACACCAGCTTATAATCGCTGACGGAACCGTCCAGAAGATACGATTCATGCCCGCCGCAGGCAAAATAAAGCGGCGTTTCCGCAAGATTTTTCACGGTGTGCAGAATCGTCAGCTTTCTGCCGCGCAAACGGTACTCCACGCTGTAAGAAAAGCGATACGGATAATATTTTTCCGTTTCCGGAGAAGAAACAAGCGTAAAAACCAGACGGGATTTTGTTCGTTTTTCGGCTACGAACGGAAATTCTTTCGCAAATCCGTGCGTCGGCATCGGGTAAGTTTTTCCGTCCACCGTACAGCCGAAATGTCCGCACACGGGAAAAAGCAGCGGCGCATGTTCATTCCACGTTCCGTCGGAATTCTGCCAGAGGCGCTCTTTTCCGTCGATAACTACGGAAGAAAGCTCCGCGCCGAAATCGTTCACCTTTATTTTTGCATGTCTGTTTTGTAATGTGTAAAACATTTTTTCGTTCCCGTCTGCGTTGTTTTTCCGTTGCCGCACTGTCTCCGCAAGGAAATAATTCTTATATAATTATAGAACATTTTCGCCCGGACTGTCAAGCGATTGTAAAAATACTTTTCGATTTTTCGCCGCTTTTTCTGTGATTTTTTCGATTTTTTTCACATAATTCCGCCACGAAAACGAATACTGCGGATATGAATAAAAAAAATAATTTTTTCGCGGCGATACGCAACTCACCGCACAACGCCTCGCATCGACTCTTTTCCGGGCGGATTTTAAGTTTTTCCGCCCGTTTGTTTGCAGCTGCGTTTCTCGTAATATCGCTTCTGTTTCCCGTTGCGTGCAACAATCGCGATAGCGGCGCGGAAGAAGCCCTTCCGCGTTCGACGACGGCGGAACCGTTCGTCGGCAACGAAACGGAAAACGATTCCGCCAAACTCGTCGAAATCAACACACGCGAAACAGTGGAACATCTTTTCACCCATAACCTGATTTCGCACCCGGAAATCGCCTTTGCCTATGGCAATACGTACGGCAAAAATCTCGACGAAGATTGCCTTACTCCGAAAGAATTCCGCGCGATTTTAAACGCCTTGCATCAAAACGGCTACGCGCTGGTAAACGCAACGGAAACTTTTGCCGAATGCGACGGCGGCGCGCATAGAATCCCCTTTCTTTTTCCGGAAAACAAAAAGCCTCTGATTCTTTCGTTCGACGATATCGTTTACGCGCGGAAAAATCAGGGAAAAGGCACGTCGTCGCGCCTGATTACCGACGACAAAGGCAATATTTTCGCCGAAACGTTTTTCAAAGACGGCACAACGCGGATTCACGGCGAAGAATTTGCTCCGATTTTAGAAGATTTTATCGGCTCTCATCCCGATTTTTCTTATCACAGCGCGCGCGGAATCATCTTCCTTACGGGGTTTGACGGCGTTTTAGGCTACCGCACGGACAGAAACAGCGAAAACCGCGCGGAAGAAATTCAAAACGCCGCCCCGGTAATCGCAGCCTTGAAAAATAACGGTTGGCTGTTCGGATGCCACAGCTATTCTCACAGACATATTAAAAGAAGTACGCCGCAGCAAGTGCGGGACGATATAAGCAAATGGAAAAACGAAGTAGAACCGCTTGTGGGTTCCACCTCGCTGTACGCGTATCCTTACGGCGAATGGGTATTCGGAGAAAACGGCGGCGACGAACGACAAAAAACCTTGCGGAAAGCGGGATTCAACCTGTTTTTCGGGGTGGGAAATCTTCCGTTTTATACAAAAATGCCGCTACGTTCCGCCGACGAAAAATATCTTTTTCAGGATCGCTGCCCCATGGACGGAATTTCGTTGAGAAAAAACGTATGCGCCCGTTTCTTCGATTGCGCCGCCGTTTACGATAGTTCAAGACCTATGCCATACAAATAAATATTGCTATGCCACGCGTAATAATTATGTCTGACATAATAATATAAAAATCACCTCCCCTATTCTTCAAGGGGAGGCAATTCAGTTTCCGAAACAATTATAATTCGTTCCGACAGGCAATCAATCCGTTAAATTTTTACGTCGCCGCTTTCGCCAAGCAAATCCGCATATTTTTCAAGAATCGGATTCACGTCTGTCCCGATAAATTCCTCCACCTGAGAAGGAGCTCTGCCTATAAACTTTTTCGCGTCGAGAATTTCGTCCAGTTTTCCGTGTACGGCTTTGAATTTTTCGTCTGCTTCAACAAGTTCCAAAAGATTGTTGTCTTTCCCGTCCCGTTTTACGCGTAAAGCCGCCTGCATCGAAAGCTGCCGGATTTCTTCATGCAATTCCTGTCTGTTTCCGCCGGCTTTCACGCATTCCATCAGAATATTTTCCGTCGCCATGAACGGCAACTCTTCTTTCACGTGTTTATCGATGGTGTTTTCATAAACGACGATATTTTCCGCCACGTTCATATAAATGTTCAAAACGGCGTCCACCGTTAAAAACGCCTGCGCGATTACGATTCTTCTGTTTGCCGAATCGTCCAGCGTGCGCTCCATCCATTGCGTGGAAGCGGTAATCGCCGCATTGACGGGCAACGAAAGCATATATCTCGCCAGCGCGCAGATTCTTTCGCAACGCATCGGATTTCTCTTATATGCCATCGCCGAAGAACCGATCTGATTCTTTCCGAACGGCTCTTCAAGCTCTTTCATGCTCTGTAGCAATCTGAGATCGTTTGCAAATTTATACGCGCTCTGCGCAATCTGCGAAAGCACGCACAGCACGTTATAATCGAACTTTCTGGGATAAGTCTGTCCGGTTACGTCATACGCCCGGCTATAACCCATTTTCGAAAGTACGCGCTTTTCCAGTTCCTTCACCTTTTCTTCGTCGCCGTCGAAAAGTTCCATAAAACTCGCCTGCGTTCCCGTGGTGCCTTTAACGCCGCGCAACCGTACCGTGGAAATCAGATGTTCGAGATTTTCCGTATCGAGGTACAAATCCTGCAGCCAAAGGCAGGCGCGCTTTCCCACCGTAGTCAGCTGCGCCGGTTGCAGATGCGTAAAGCCGAGCGTCGGCAAATCTTTATATTTCAGCGCGAAGCTTTTCAGCTTGTCCATCACGTTCACCAGCTTTTTGCGGATGATTTTCAGGGCGTCGTCTATCATAATCGCTTCGCTGTTACAATTCACGTAGCAGCTTGTTGCGCCGAGGTGAATAATCGGCGCCGCGATTTTCGCCTGTTCGCCGTACGCTTTTACATGCGCCATTACGTCGTGTCTGACTTCTCTTTCGTACGCTTCCGCCACGTCGTAATTGATGTCGCTCTGATATTTTTTCAGTTCGTCCACCTGTTCCCGCGTAACCGGCAACCCAAGCTCCGATTCCGCTTCCGCCAGTGCCACCCACAGCTTTCGCCACAATTTAAAACGCTTCTCATCCGAAAACGCATACTGCATTTCCTTGCTTGCATAGCGCGTAATCAGCGGATTCTGATATGTTGAATAATCCGTCATTTCAACTCCTTTCGGTTTAGATTTTTTCGGGTTCCGGATAAGTTTCGCCGAACGTTTCCACCGTAACCTTTGCGATTTTTTGTTCCTGAAGCGGTTTGTCGTTCCGGTCCGTTCGGACGTTTGCGATTTCGTCCACCGTCCCGATGCCTTCGATCACTTTTCCGAACGCCGCATACTGCCCGTCCAGATAATCCGCGTTTTCATGCATCACAAAAAACTGCGAACCGCCGGAATTTTTATCCATCGCGCGCGCCATCGAAAGCACGCCGCGTTCGTGCGTGATATCGTTTTTCTTAAATCCGTTCGACGTGAATTCGCCCTTGATTTTATAGCCGGGTCCGCCCGTTCCCGTGCCCGTGGGGTCTCCGCCCTGAATCATAAATCCCGCGATAACGCGATGAAATATAATTCCGTCGTAAAAGCCCTTGTTTACAAGCGACAGGAAATTATTCACCGTGTTCGGCGCCTTGTCGGGATAGAGTTCCGCTTTGAAAGTTTTTCCGTTTTCCATCGTAAAGGTAATTACGGGATTCTTCATATATTTTATCTCCTTATTTTTCCGGTTCGTTTTCCGTATCCGCGCTTTCGCATTCGGCGGCGGACAACAAATCGGCGTATTTTTCCACTTTCACGCCCGCCTCTTCGAAAAGACGCAGCGAAAATTCGTCGGGATAGCCTTCCTTATACACTACGCGCGTAATGCCCGCGTTGATAATGATTTTTGCGCAGATAACGCACGGCTGATGCGTGCAGTACAGCGTGGCGCCCGATACGTTAATGCCGTATCTCGCCGCCTGAATCACGGCGTTCTGTTCCGCATGTACGGCAAAGCAAAGTTCCTGTTTCGTGCCGCTCGGAACATTCAGCTTCCGCCTGAGGCATTCGCCTTTTTCTTCGCAGCTTTTCACGCCCGCGGGCGCGCCGTTGTAACCCGTCGTCATTACGCGTTTATCGCGCACGATAATCGCTCCGACATGGCGGTTTTCCTGAAAACAACTCGACCAGCCCGCCACCGTTTCCGTCAGCTGCATAAACCGTTCGTCCCATCTGAAAGATTTCGACATACGCGCATCTCCTTGATAATTTTATCGTTTCACCGTATAAGTATAACACTTTCTTTTTAAAAAATCAATATTTTATGTCGCAAAACCCCGAAAAAAACGCCGACGACGTATGGTTTTAAGCAAATATTTCCGCGTTTTTGAAAAAATTTCCCCGTTCGCGCCCGTTTTTTGCTTTCGCTTGTTTGACGAAATAAAAATGCGTTTATAATATTCCGGTAAGAAAAATTGCAGGGCGCACCGCGAAAGCGCGGGAATCGCCGGCAAAAATAATCGGAGGAATCATTATGAACGTAAAACCTTTATTCGACAAAGTAGTCGTGGAAAACGTAACGGTTGAGGAAAAGACGAAATCCGGCTTTTTCCTTCCCTCTTCCGCGCAGGAAAAGCCGCAGACGTGCGTTGTAGTGGCTGTCGGCCCCGGCGGACTCGTAGACGGAAACGAAGTGAAAATGCAGGTAAAACCCGGCGACAAAGTGCTGTGCGCGAAATACGCGGGCACCGATTTCAAGGTAGACGGCAAAGAGTTTACGATTATCAGACAAAGCGATATTCTCGCCGTCGTTGAGGACTGATTCCCTGACGGCGATATAATAACAATCATTGAATAAGGAAAGGAGTAACATATTATGGCTAAACAGATTAAATACGGCGACGACGCAAGAAAAGCTCTCGAAACGGGCGTAAACGTCCTTGCCGACACGGTAAAAATCACGCTCGGTCCCAAGGGCAGAAACGTTGTTCTCGATAAAAAGTTCGGCGCTCCGCTGATTACGAACGACGGCGTTACGATTGCAAAAGAAATCGAACTTCCCGATCCGTTCGAAAACATGGGCGCGCAGCTTGTAAAAGAAGTTTCCACCAAAACGAACGACGTTGCCGGCGACGGCACCACTACCGCCGTTGTTCTGGCGCAGGCAATCGTACGCGAAGGCTTGAAAAACCTTGCCGCCGGCGCTAACCCCATCATCCTGAGAAGCGGCATCGAAAAAGCCGTAGACGAAACGGTAAAACACCTGAAATCCATTTCCAAATCGGTGGAAAGCCAGAAGGCCATCGAACAGGTGGCTTCCATTTCCGCGGGCAGCAAAGAAGTAGGCGCGCTGATTGCGAACGCGATGGAAATCGTAGGCAAAGACGGCGTTATCACCGTGGAAGAAGGCAAATCGATGAACACCGAACTGACTACCGTCGAAGGCATGCAGTTCGATCGCGGTTACGCTTCCGCCTACATGGTAACGAATACAGATAAAATGGAAGCCGTACTCGATAACCCTTATATTCTCATCACCGATCGCAAGGTATCCTCTTTACAGGAAATTCTGCCGATTATCGAACCCCTCGCGCAGCAGGGCGCAAGACTTCTGATTATCGCGGAAGACGTGGAAGGCGACGCGCTTGCCGCCCTCATCGTAAATAAGCTGAAAGGCGTGTTCAATTCCGTTGCGGTGAAAGCCCCCGGCTTCGGCGACAGAAGAAAGGAAATGCTTCAGGATATCGCCGTTTTAACGGGCGGTCAGGTAATTTCCTCCGACCTCGGCGTAGAATTCAAGGACGTTACCACGGATATGCTCGGCAGAGCGGCTACGGTGCGCGTAGATAAAGAAAATACCACGATTATCGGCGGCGCCGGCAATTCCGAAGACATCAAAGCCCGCGTTGCTTCCATCAAAGCGCAGATCGCCGAAACCAAATCGGATTACGACAAAGAAAAGCTTCAGGAACGTCTTGCCAAACTTGCGGGCGGCGTAGCCGTCATCAATGTAGGCGCCGCAACCGAAGTGGAAATGAAAGAAAAGAAACTCCGTATCGACGACGCCCTTTCCGCAACCCGCGCGGCTGTGGAAGAAGGCTATGTTCCCGGCGGCGGCACGGCGCTTCTTTCCGCTATTCCCTCCGTCAAGAAACTGGTTGCCACTCTTTCCGGCGATGAAAAAACGGGCGCGGCAATCGTCCTCAAAGCGCTGGAAGAACCCATCCGTCAGATCGCGAAGAACGCAGGCTTCGACGGTTCCGTTATCGTAGACAAAGTCGTCAACGCAAAGAAAGCCAATTTCGGCTTCGACGCGCTGAACAACAAGTATTGCGATATGGTAGAAAGCGGCATCATCGATCCTACGAAAGTTACCCGTTCCGTACTGCAGAACGCGGCTTCCGTAGCGGCAACGCTTCTCACCACCGAAAGCGTGGTAACGGATATCCCCACTCCTCCCGCTCCCGCGGCTCCCGCCGGCGGCGATATGGGCGGAATGTATTGATAAGCCGACCGTAAAATAAACTTTAAGGCTCGCGGCATTTCGCCGTGAGCCTTTTCTTATACGAAAAACGGATTTAATTGTTTTTCAGGTACTCGTCTATCGCATGCGCCGCCTTTTTCCCGGCGCCCATCGCCTTGATTACGGTAGCGGCGCCCGTTGCGGCGTCGCCGCCGCAATACACGCCCTCTATCGACGTTTTTCCGTTTTCGTCCACCGCGATTTCGCCGCGTTTCAAGGTTTCAAGCCCCGCGGTGGTGTTTTTCAACAGCGGGTTCGGCGAAGTGCCGAGCGCCATAATCACGCAGTCCGCTTCAATCGTAAATTCGCTTCCTTCTACGGGCACGGGGGAACGTCTGCCGCTTGAGTCCGGCTCGCCGAGCTGCATGCGCACGCACTCTATCGCGCGTACTCTTCCGTAATCCGCCGCTTTTCTGTCCGTCTGCGGCGTCGGCAAAATGCGTACGGGATTCGTCAGCAAATCGAAAACAATGCCTTCTTCTTTCGCGTGTGCGATTTCCTCCCGCCGCGCCGGCAATTCCGCCTCGCCTCTGCGGTAAACGATATGCACTTCCGCTCCGAGCCGCTTTGCGCACCTCGCCGCGTCCATCGCCACGTTTCCGCCCCCGACGACAACAACCTTTTTCGCCCGCTGTACAGGCGTTTTCGCGCCTTCTTCGGCGGCTTTCATCAAATTCACGCGCGTCAGAAATTCATTTGCGGAATACACGCCGACAAGCTCCTCCCCGCCGATTCCCATAAACCTCGGCAGTCCCGCGCCCGAACCGATAAACACCGCGTCGAACCC
>UQPN01000033.1 GCA_900542935.1 uncultured Eubacteriales bacterium | reverse complement strand
ACGTAACCCGTAACGGAGTGGCAAATTTTATAAAGTCAGAAATGAAGGGCGCGCATCAGGCACCGATTGATTAAGACAAGGAGCAGACAAATGATAGATAAAGAACTACGAATCTTTGAAAGCCGAGTACGAAAAGACCGACAATAAGTAGTCCGGTCTGATACAATTTAATAATTTGAATGCCGTTTGGCATTCCACGAAGAATACAAAATCGGGAAACGATAAAGTATACCCTTGTAACACAGCAACGACAGGCTAACATCCGCAACCTTAGGTAAAGCAAAAACAGCCGAAAGCGGCTAAAAGCACTATATTTTACAATAAAACGTTACAAATTGAACATTTTTCCGTATATATCGGCGACGACGGCGCGAGGCATGCACAAAGAAAACTCCCGGAATTTGACGATCTTAGACGGGGCGGCGGAAATTTTTACTGTGGGCGGAACGATAGGAAATGCGCCCGTAATTTAAAAAAAATTATACAAAAACCGTGAAAATTATGTGAAAAAAGTATTACGCAAGGTTATTTACCTTGAAATATCTTTCAGGTAAGAGTATAATAAATATAAGGCTGAAATATCCGCTGCGGCGGACGGACGAAACGAACGCGGTTGTTTGCCTGTAAATCGGCGAACAATCGTTTTTTTCGTACGCGGGCGCGCGCCGGGAAAAACGCGTTCAAAAATATATGCCGGCGCCCGCAGACGAACGCGTGCTTGTTGTACGCCGGAGGAGGCGTCGTGCGGGTATTTTGCGGCATACTGCAAGCGGCATACTGCAAAAAGCAGCAGAACGGATCATCGTAGTCCTGCGGAGTTTGTTTTGACGCGCGGGAAAACACGCGGGGAGGAAGTCGTGAAGAAAGAATGCGTTCTTACCATGGCGGAAGCCGAAGAAGAGATGCGTTGTTACCGCAAGGTATTCAACGTGGTGCGGATTCTGCATAAAGACGAAATCGGTGGGATATGTACGCGGGAAGATACGGAAAAACTCAACTGCCCGTGCTATTCGTTCTGGGGCACGCAACGTCCGTGCGATAACTGCATTTCGGCTCGCGCGTATCAGAGCAAAAAAGACGAGGTAAAGCTGGAATTTTCGAAGGACGGCGTATATCAGGCAATCGCGCGATATGCGGAAATCGACGGCGTTCCCTGCGTAATGGAATTGCTGCGCGAATTCGATTCGGAATCGTTTTTGGATCTTTCGGGCGAAGAAAAGCTGCTCTCCCGCCTCAACGGGTACTACGAAAAGACGTATACCGACGTGCTGACGGGGGTATACAACCGCCGCTTTTACGAAGAAAAACTGAAAAATTCCGTGTTTACGGCGGCGGGCGTCGCGATGATCGATCTGGATGATTTCAAGGTGTACAACGACGTATACGGGCACATTGCGGGCGACGCCGTTCTCTCTTCGTTCGCGGCGGCGTTGAAAAAGGATATACGCACGTCCGATAAACTGGTGCGTTACGGCGGCGATGAATTTCTGCTGATTATGCCGGGCTTGCAGAGCGAGCATTTCGATTCTGTGCTCAATCATATTCTGCAACGGGTAAGCAACATCGTGATGCGGGGGTATGCGGAAATCAATTTAACTTCCAGCATCGGCGCCACCATATGCGCCAACGAAACGGTGGAGAACGCGGTAAACCGCGCGGACAGGCTGCTGTATCGCGCGAAAACCAAAAAGAACGCGATCGTTACCGATAACGGCGCGGAAATTTCGGAAGAGCATAACAAGGCAAGCGTTTTGATTGCGGCCGATTCGGAAGCCGACCGCTCCGTACTTTTTTCCATATTAGGCAACGAATACAACGTGTTGGAAGCGGACGACGGCAAAGCCTGCGTCGAAGCGCTGGCGGA
The DNA here is from genome assembly GCA_900542935.1 of uncultured Eubacteriales bacterium. Classification (GTDB taxonomy): domain Bacteria; phylum Bacillota; class Clostridia; order Christensenellales; family Borkfalkiaceae; genus Scatosoma. The sequence continues at coordinate 13,758 of UQPN01000033.1, read as the reverse complement.
ATACGGATCGGGCATAGCGCTTGTGCTTCTCGATATCATGATGCCGGATGCCGACGGTTTTACGGTGCTGAAATATATGGCGGATAACCATTATATCGAAGACATCCCCGTCATCGCCGTTACGGACGAAGAATCTCCCGGCGCCCTCCGCCGCGCGTACGAAATGGGCGTATCCGATTTCATCGCTCGCCCGTTCGACGCCAAAGTGGTATACCGTCGGGTTTCCAACACGATCAACCTGCACGAAAAGCAGCGACGGCTGATTTCCGCCGTTTTGGACGAAATGCTCGAAAAGGAAAAGAACAGTCATATCCTCGTGGACATTTTAAGTCAGGTAACCGAATTCCGTTCGGGGATGGGGCGCGAACATATCACCAACATCAATATCATCACCGAGCTGCTGCTTGCGAAGCTGATGGAAAAAAACGATCGTTACGCTCTGACGAAAAAGGACGTGTATCTCATTGCCACGGCTTCCGCGCTGCACGATATAGGCAAGGTGGAAATCAACCGCGATATTTTAAACAAACCCGGCAAACTTACCCCCGAAGAATTCGAAGAAGTGAAAAAACACACCGTTCTCGGCGCGGAAATCGTAATGAATATTCACGAATATCATAACGAACCGCTGGTGAAATACGCGTATCAGATTTGTTTGTATCACCACGAAAAGTACGACGGAAAGGGCTACCCGAAAGGCTTGAAAGGGGAGGAAATTCCCATCGCGGCGCAGGTGGTTTCGCTGGCGGACGTATACGACGCCCTCACGGCGAAGCGCGTTTACAAAGCCGCGTATTCTTCCGACGAAGCGTTGAAAATGATTCTGAACGGCGAGTGCGGCAAATTCAATCCGCTGCTTCTGGAATGTCTGCTGGATATCAAAGATTTGCTGGTGAAAGACGCAAACGGAGAAATCAGATAACCGCGTACTGCGGCTGAAAAAACGAAAAAGCAAAAAAATTGATACATACATCGCGCCGTTTCGATTGCAATTTTTCGGGCGCGGTGCTATAATAACGATACTTATATCATCCGGGCGGACGGAACTTTCTCTCGCCGGAACGGTATTTTTTTTCGGGGGGGGGGTGCTTTCTCCTCTTCTATCCGAATTTATTCTGTTTTATTTTTCTATGTCGAGGAACGCGGAATATGAAAGAATCCCGAATCAAAAAATTAAAAATAGCGGTTTGGCTGCCTCTGCTGGCGTTGATCATCGGAGCGATTTTCGTTGCGGATCTGGTGCGGGACGTGCGCGTTGAAAACGAAAAACATGCGGAGAAGCTGGAGCGTATGAACGCCGAAACCTGTTCCGAGCGCATGCACGGCGAACTGAACAATGGCGTTTTTTTGACAACGGCGCTGGAACAGGTTATTATCAGCGAAAACGGCAACGTAAACTACTTCGAAAAAATCGCCGAAAATCTGATGAGGGATAGTCAGTCGGAATATTCCGGCAATTCGTTCATCCGGTGCTTACAGCTGGCGCCGGGCGGTGTGGTAAGCCGCATTTATCCTCGGGAAGACAACGAAGCGGGCATGATCGATTTAATCAACGATAAAGACCGCGGCTTTATCTGCCGCTATGCGCGCGATAACGATAAACTGATTATACAGGGACCGTATAATCTCGCGCAGGGCGGAAAGGGCGTCGCCATCAGAAAACCCGTGTATCTTACTAAGGGCGACGAAGCGCCTTCGGCGGAGAATTTCTGGGGGTTCGCCATCGCGATTATCCGCGTACCGGAAATTTTTGAAAATTCCGTTGTTACGCTGGAAACTTTCGGGTATCATTACGAGCTGATTTGCGAATCGGTGATCGACGGCTACGAAGCTCGCGCAACGGTGTACGCTTCGGAAACGGCGCCCGTTTCGCCGCAGACGTCTTCTTTCATCCTCGGCGGCAATAAATGGACGCTGGGCGTGTCGCTCGCCGATGGGCAATATGTGGTCGGCAACGAGCTGCGGGTTGCGTTGGTGGGCGGCATTCTTGTACTGTTTGCGGCGGCGCTTCTGCATCTTGTTCTGCTGCTGGCGCAGAAAACGTACAGATATAAAAATCTTGCCGGCACCGACGTGCTTACGGGGCTTTTAAACCGTGCGGGCTACGAAGCGGCGCTTACGAAATATCTGCGCGAATTTCCGGGAGAACCGTGCGTGGAAGCGGTGCTGGACGTAGACGATTTTAAAATCGTGAACGATTTGTACGGGCACGGCATCGGCGACGGCGCGCTGAAACATCTTGCCGGCGAGCTTGTAACCGCGTTTCCCGAAAATTCGATTATCTGCAGGCACGGCGGCGACGAATTCAGCGTTGTGTTAAAAGGGCGCACGGGCGCGGAAGCCGAGGAGGAATTGCGGCGTTTCACGCAGGCAAAACGGTCGTTTACGCACGGCGGAAAGAAATATAATTATACCGTTTCCATGGGCTATGCCGAATACCCGTTGCAGGCGAAAAACGCTTCGGAGCTGGCAAGCAAAAGCGACGTGGCGCTGTACGAGGCGAAGCTGCGCGGCAAGCACAGCTGTTTCTCCTATAAAGAATCGCTTCGTTCGGAAACGCGTTCCAAACTGGGCTTCGCTCTGCACGAGGTATCGGAAAATCTGCCCGGCGCGTTTCTCATTTACAAGGCGGATAAAAACGACGATACGATGCTGTACGCCAACAACGAGATGGTGCGGCTGGCGGGGTGCGATACGCAGGAAGAATTCATGAAATTCTGCGGCGGGCGTTTTAAAAACCTGATCCGCGCGGACGAACGCGAACGCGTGGAGGCAAGCATCTGGGAACAGATCGATTCGCAAAGAGACTTCTGCAACGATTACGTGCAGTTCCATTTCGCAACGAAAGACGGCGCGTACAGGCAGGTGTTCGATCACGGCAGAATCGTAAACAGCGTGAATTACGGCAGAGTGTTCTATGTGCTGATTACCGACGCGGAATTTTTCAGAAGCCACTATATCGAAGAAGATAAGTAAACGGATTTCCGCAAAGCGGCTTTTTTTGCCGCTTCGTCGGCGCTGCGGGGCGTTAATTTCCCGTCGGCGCGGAGAGAGTTCGGCGGCAAAAACGAAAGTATGAAAATTTTCAAGTTCAACTTCACAAAATGTTGAAAAAATCGATCAAAACCGTTGACAAAAACAAACGGATTTGTTACAATAGCCTTAGTCGGACGGAAACGACTTCGTTTCCGTTTTGCCCGTGCGTTTTTAAGCGCCGAGGCGAAATATCAAAGACGGAGAATATAGAAATATGATAGTTTACAACGCGGCGCTCAAAGCCTTCCTGCTCGGCGGCAAAAATTATTCGTACGCCATGTACGTAAATAAAATCGGCATGCTGCAAAACCTGCATTTCGGCGCGAAAATCAAGGAAAGCGATCTGGATTATCTCACGAAAACCGTCGGCGCGAACGGCGTTCCCGGCGAAAACGAAATCAACAAAGATTTAAGCTATAATTCGCTGCCTTCCGAATGCGGATTTTTCGGGCACGGCGATTTCCGCGAACCCACCGTGCTGTATACGCGGAAGGACGGCGCTTCGATGTCCCGCCTTAAATACGCGTCGCACAAAATCGTAAAAGGCGCGCACGAACTTAAAAACATGCCGCACGCCCGCGGCACTAACGCGAAAACGGGCAGCACGGACGGCGCGGAAACGCTGGAAATCACGCTGAAAGACGATTCCGCCGCGGTGGAAGTGGTATTGTACTACACGGTGTACGCCGACGCCGACGTCATCGTGAGAAATCTCGAAATAAGAAATATCGGCGAAGAATCGCTGGAGATCGGGCGCGCGTATTCGTTCTGCCTCGATTTGCCGCGGCTGGAAGGCGAAAATTATTCTTCGCTTCGCCTCGGCGGCAACTGGGCGCAGGAACGCATCCCCGAAGTGGCGCCCATCGCGCACGGTATCACGAAGCTTTCCACGCTCCGCGGCGCTTCCTCGCACGTAACCAACCCGTTCATGGGCGTCTTGAAGGGCGAATGTACCGAAACTTCCGGCGAATGTTACGGCGTGCAGCTGATTTACAGCGGCTCGTTTTCCATCACCGCCGAACGCACGAACTACGTGCCTCTGCGTATTCAGGGCGGCGTGTCCGATTTTAATTTCTCGTGGAAACTTTCCGCGGGCGAATCGTTCGAAACGCCGCAGGCGGCGCTTTCTTACAGCGGCGAGGGCTTGGGCGGCATGTCCCGCGCGCACGCCGATTTTCTGCGCATGTACGTCATCAATCCCGCGTTCGTCTACGCGAAGCGCCCCGTGCTCATCAACAACTGGGAAGCCACGTATTTCGATTTCGATAATGAAAAGCTGTTCCCGATCATCGACGAAGCGGCGAATCTCGGGCTGGATATGTTCGTGCTTGACGACGGCTGGTTCGGCGCGCGCAATTTAGACGACAAGGGGCTGGGCGACTGGTTCGTCAACGAAAAGAAGCTGAAAGGCGGCTTGGATACCATTATCAATCACTGCAAAGAAAAGGGCTTGAAGTTCGGGCTGTGGTTCGAACCGGAAATGGTGAACGAAAACAGCGACTTGTTCCGTGCGCATCCCGAATACGCGGCAATCAAACCGGGCGAAACGCCCACCCGTTCGAGAAATCAGCTCACGCTTGATTTTTCGAAGAAAGAAGTGGTGGACTGCGTTTATTCCATGATTTCCGCGCTGCTTGAAAAGCACGATATTTCCTATATCAAGTGGGATATGAACAGAAACTTTTCCGAATATTTCTCGCAGTGGCTTCCCGCCGATCGGCAGGGCGAATATTCGCACCGTTATATTTTAGGCGTATACGACCTCGCAACGCGGCTTACCGCGGCTTTCCCCAACGTAATGATAGAGGGCTGCGCGGGCGGCGGCGGCAGATTCGACGCCGGCATGCTGTATTATTGCCCGCAAATCTGGACGAGCGACGATACCGACGGCTTCGAACGCGCCAAAATTCAGTGGGGCACTTCCATGTGCTATCCGCTTTCGACGATGAGCTGCCACGTATCCGTATGCCCCAACCATCAGACGGGCAGAATCACGCCGTTCAATACGCGCGGCGTCATCGCTTCTCTCGGCGCTACGGGGTACGAACTCAACCTTTCTGCGATGACGGAAGAAGAAAAGAAGCAGGCGAAAGCGCAGGTGGAAAACTACGCGAAAATACAGGACCTTGTGCTGGACGGAGATCTGTACCGCCTTTCCAGTCCGTTTACAAGCAATTTCTTCTGCGAAATGCTGGTTTCGAAAGATAAATCGAAGGCATACGCGGCAATGGAAAGAATCAAGGCTTCGCCCAACGAAATCGCGGCGCCCGTATTCCTCACCGGGCTGGATAAGGAAAAGACGTATTTCATCGAAGAGCTGGGCGTTACGGCAAGCGGCGGCGTGCTTGCTTCCCGCGGCGTGCTCCTGCCCCGCGGCGGCGATTACGAAGCTTGGGTATGGCATATTACCGAAGTGAAATAAAAACGGATATAATCGGCGGTTTGCTTCGCGGCAAGCCGCTTTTTTTGCACATAAAAGGCTATAAATAGCCGCTTCGCTTGACAAAGCGGGAAAAATCGCATATAATAAAAGCAGGAGAAAGAAAAATTATGTATAAAACAAGCGAACTGTTCGATTTAACGAAAAGCGCCGCGGGCGGATATTTAGCAAAATTCGAATACCCGTGGCAGGCGCTGGCGGGGCTGAAAGAGGAGATCCTGCGGATAGGAGGCGAGCTGGATAAAAACGAATACGCCGAAGTTTCGGCGGGGGTATGGGTGCACAAAAGCGCGAAAATCGCGCCCACGGCGTATCTCGGCGCGCCGTGTATCGTGGGCGAAAATTCCGAAGTCAGGCATTGCGCGTTTATCCGCGGCGCCGCGCTGGTGGGCAAAAACTGCGTGGTGGGCAATTCCGCGGAGCTGAAAAACGCTGTGCTGTTCGACGGCGCGCAGGTACCGCATTTCAACTACGTGGGCGATTCCGTGCTGGGGTACAAATCTCATCTCGGCGCGGGCGCGGTTACCTCCAACGTCAAGTCCGATAAAACGCCCGTGACGATGAAACGCGGAGAGGAAACAATACAGACGGGCTTGAAAAAAGCGGGCGCGTTCGTGGGCGATTTCGCGGAAATCGGCTGCAACGCCGTACTCAATCCGGGCACGATTATCGGCAGAAACGCCACGGTGTACCCGCTTTCGCGCGTGCGCGGCACGGTGGAAGAAGACTGCATATTCAAAGCCGAAGGCAATATCGTAAAAAAGCGCCGGGCGGGGGTATAAACCGTTAAAAAAAAGGGAACGATTTGTTTTATCCGATAAAAAATCGGCCCGCGGGGGCGGGAAAGGAGAAACAAACATGAACCCTTTTAACGAAAAACCGATGAAGCTTGAAGACCAGCTGCAGGACTGGAAGCGCCTTTATCCCAAAGCCTACGATAAAAACGAAATTTCGCCCTATTCGAAAACGCGCGTGATTCTGATGAACGGCACCGAATTCGAAGCGAACTGGTTTTCGCATCAGTTCGCGCGGCATACGGATAACGACGAACTCCGGCGCGATCTGGCGCTTTGCCGCGAGGCGGAAAAGCAGCAGCAATTAAAACTTTCGCTGCTCAAACCGAAAAACGAAAGCGTGCTCGAACACACCATCGGCTACGAACAGCTGGCGGTGGATTTAACGGCGGAACTTGCGGCGCGCGCGGAGGACTGCAACGTGAAAAAAGCGCTCGATTTCGCGCTGCTCGAAGATTTCGATCATCTCTACCGCTATGCCGATCTGCTGGAAATGGAACAGAAAATCCACGCGGAAAATCTGGTGGGCAAGTACACGGAAATCATGCCGGGGCGCCCCACGGTATCGCACCACCGCTACCCGAAAGACAACGTTCGCACGCCGATTAACGTAAAAACCGCCGAGCCGTTCACGGTGCTTTCGGCGATGATCATCACCGCCGCCGAACAGCAGACGATGAATTATTATATGAACGTGGCGACTTTTGCGAAAACCGAGCTTGCGCGCCGTTTGTATCAGGAAATCGCGCTGGTGGAAGAGGAACACGTTACGCAGTACGAATCGCTGAACGATCCCGATGCCACGTGGCTTGAAATGCTTCTGTGCCACGAATACGCCGAGTGTTACCTCTATTATTCGTGCTATATGACGGAATCCGACGCGTATCTTAAAAAACTCTGGGAAGAATATTTCGGGTTCGAAATCGCGCATCTGCATAAGGCGGCGGAGTTGCTGCGCAAGTACGAGCATAAAGATTGGCAGCAGGTTCTGAAAAGCGGCGAATTTCCCCGGCCGCTGTCCTTGCACGAAAATATCGATTACGTGCGCGGAATCCTTTCGGCCACGGCGCAGTACACTTCCGTGCGGAACGATTATAAAAACGTGGACGAGCTGGATAAAAACGCCGATTTCTTCCGCTTCCAGCGCCTTACCAACAAAAACGTCGAAAACGCGCCCTCGCACAAAGTCATCGAAAAACACGTTTCTCTCTACGGCGCCGATTATCGCTTTCAGAAGAAAGCTTCGCCCGTGCCCGCGCTGCGCAGCCGCAAAAAGGACGATCTCACCGTCGGGCGCGTTGCCGGGGCGGCGGAATCGGTCGGTTTTTCCTGCAACGTACGGGGCGGCGGCGCGACAAAATCCCGCCCGGCGCGTTCTTCTGCAAAAAGCAAAAAATAATTTCACCGAAAATTTTCGTTTTTTCTCTTCGTTTCGCTTGACAAATTTTAAATTTTGAATTAGAATAATTCTAAGAGAAACGCGATAAACGGAAAGCGTTTCTCAAAGAGAAAAAATTACAAGCGAGGATAAGAAAAAATGGAACAGAAATTTTATATTTGCAAACATTGCGGAAATATCGTGGCGTTCGTAAAAGAAAGCGGCGTGCCCGTAAATTGCTGCGGCGAAAAAATGCAGCGGCTGGAAGCGGGCGTAACCGACGCGGCGAAAGAAAAGCACGTACCCGTAGTGCATAAAAACGGCAATCTCGTAACCGTTTCCGTGGGCAGCGTAACGCACCCGATGGAAGAAAAGCACTATATCGAATGGATTTCGCTGCAGACGAAGCAGGGCAACCAGCGCAAGTGTCTTGCGCCCGGCGAAAAGCCCGAAGTAACGTTCGCGCTTGCCGAAGGCGACGAGGCGGAAGCGGCATACGCATACTGCAACCTTCACGGCTTGTGGAAGAACTGAAACGGAGGGCGGCGGAAATGTTTATCGCGGACGGAATCGAATACGTGGGCGTGAACGATCATCGGGTGGATTTATTCGAAGGTCAGTACAAAGTGCCGCACGGCATGAGTTATAATTCCTACGTCGTCAAAGACGAAAAAATCGCCGTGATGGATACGGTGGACGCGCATTTCGCGGGCGAATGGCTGGAAAATCTGCAACGCGTTCTGGGCGGCAGACAGCCCGATTATCTCGTCGTGCAGCACATGGAGCCCGATCACTCCGCAAACGTCGCCGTGTTCATGGAAACTTATCCGAACGCGCAAATCGTCGCTTCGGCGAAGGCGTTTGCCATGATGGGGCAGTTTTTCGGCACGCAGTACGAAGATCGCCGGCTGGTTGTGGGCGAGGGCGATACGCTTGCGCTCGGCGCGCGCACGCTGCATTTCGTCGCCGCGCCCATGGTGCACTGGCCGGAAGTCATCGTAACGTACGAAGATAAAGATAAAATCCTGTTTTCCGCCGACGGTTTCGGCAAGTTCGGCGCGCTCGATTCCGACGAAGCATGGGCGGACGAAGCGCGTCGCTATTACATAGGCATCGTCGGCAAATACGGCGCGCAGGTGCAGGCGCTTTTAAAAAAGGCAGCCGCGCTCGATATCCGCACGATCTGCCCGCTGCACGGTCCCGTCCTTACGGAAAACCTCGGCTACTATCTCGGCCTTTACGATACGTGGTCGTCGTACGCGGCGGAAACGGAAGGCGTTCTCGTGGCGTATGCGTCCGTGTACGGCAACACGAAAAAGGCGGCGGAAACGCTTGCGGAAAAACTGCGCGGACTGGGTTGCCCCGCGGTGAAACTCGTCGATCTCGCGCGGGACGATATGGCGGAAGCGGTGGCGGACGCGTTCCGCTACACGAAAGTCGTGCTGGCTTCGCCCACGTATAACGGCGACGTGTTCCCGTTTATGCGCACGTTCGTCGAACACCTTACCGAGCGGAATTTCCGCCGGCGCACGGTAGGCGTTATCGAAAACGGTTCGTGGGCGCCCGTGGCGGCGAAAACGATGAAGCAAATGCTTGAAAATTCGAAAGAAATCACGTTTGCACAGCCGACGGTAACCGTCCGTTCGGCGATGAACGCGGAAAACGAAGCGCAACTGTCGGCGCTTGCCGAAGCGCTTGCGAAGTGAAAAAATAAAGCGACGAAACAAGCCTTCTCCCGCGGGAGAAGGCGTTGCCGCTTTCCGGCGAAAAACGAAACGGCTTGCGTATCGGACGGTCTGTTAAAATAAAGTTTCTTTTTTGCCGTATCGACGAAAAAAAATTCCGTTATTTCGAAAAAATGGCGCGAAAAAGAGTTGACAAGCCGTCTTTAATATGCTAAAATGTATTTGCGCACCTTGAGAGAGGGTGTAATTTTTTTGTATGGAGTTTCGATATGGCAACCAAAACGGCAAGAGCCAAAATCACGTTTGAATGCACGGAATGCAAACACAGAAATTACGACAGTATTAAGAATAAGAAGAACGATCCCGACAGATTGACTCTGAACAAATACTGCCCGTTCTGCAAGAAACACACCGAGCATAAAGAAGCGAAATAAGCCGGTGCGCTTCGCCTTTCCGCTTTTCTCTGCCGCCATATCGGCCGCGGCGGGATGTTTTGGCGGAAATACTACTATACAGGCGTTCCCGTCGCGTGAAATCCGCGAAAAAACGGCAGGCGCCCGCAATACAGAGGTAAGTTATGGCAAACGCAAACAAAGCAAAAGAGAAAAAACCCGGTTTCTTCCGTCGCGTCGGCGCGAAGTTCAGAGAGGTATTTTCCGAACTGAAGAGGGTAACCTGGCCCAAATTTTCCACCGTTGTAAAAACCACGGGCGTGGTAATGGTGATCGTATTCGCGTTTCTCGCGGTTACTACGGGCGTAGACGCTCTTCTCAATTTACTTTTAAAACTTCTCGTTCGTAAGTAAGGAGTACCCGGTATGGAGATGCAGGAACAACCTAAATGGTATATTCTTCACACGTATTCGGGCTACGAAGCGATGGTGAAGGACTCTTTGGAAAAGCTCATCGAGAACAACAACCTCGGCGATTACATCACCGATCTTAAAATTCCCATGGAGCAGGTAATCGAGGAGAAGAACGGCAAGCGTAAAGTGGTGGAGCGCAAGCTTCTGCCCTGCTATGTGTTCATCAAAATGATTTACACCAATCAGATCTGGTACTACGTAACCAGCACGCGCGGCGTTACGGGGTTCTGCGGCCCGCAGGGGCGCCCCATTCCCATGAAAGCGGAAGAAGTGCGCAAAATGCGTCTGGAAGAGTTTGTATCGGACGCCGATTTCAAAGTGGGCGATTCCGTTTCCATCGAAGAAGGTCCGCTCAAAGGCTTCATCGGCACCATCAAAGAACTTTCCGACGCCACGCAGAAAGCGAAAGTTACCACAAAGATGTTCAACCGCGATACCGACGTCGAGGTGGAATATATACAGATCAAGCGCATCGACGCGCCCATTCCCGAAACCCCCGAATACGAGGAAACGGAAGAAAACGGCGAAGAGAACAAGTAATCTTTTCCTTCGCGGAAACAGCGCGCGCTTGCAACTATTCAATTATGTCAAATCAGTGGGAAAGGCGGATAAAAAATCTCAAGCCCGCCTTGTTATCACCACGTAGGAGGATACAGTTATGGCAAAGAAAATCACTGCGGTTGTAAAATTACAGCTTCCCGCAGGGAAAGCAACTCCGGCTCCCCCCGTAGGCTCCACCCTTGGTCCCTTCGGTATCAACCTGCCCGGATTCACGAAGGAATTCAACGCTCAGACCGCCGATAAAGCGGGGTTGATCATTCCCGTCGTCGTTACGATTTATCAGGATCGTTCGTTCACGTTCGTCCTGAAAACTCCGCCCGCACCCGTCCTTATCAAGAAGGCGCTGGGGCTGGAAACGGCAAGCGCGAAACCCAACAGCGTAAAAGTGGGCAAGCTCACCAAAGCGCAGGTGGAAGAAATCGCGAAAATGAAGATGCCCGATTTAAACTGCACGTCGCTTGAAAGCGCGATGAGCATGGTTGCGGGTACCGCGCGCAGCATGGGCGTAACGGTTGAGGAATAAAGGAGAACGGCAATTATGAAACACGGAAAAAATTATTCTGACAGCGTAAAAGCGTTTGATCTTACCAAAACCTACGAAGCATCCGAAGCTGTGGGCATCGTGCTTGACACCGCGAAAGCGAAATTCGACGAAACCATCGAACTTCACGTTCGTCTGGGCGTAGATCCCCGTCAGGCGGATCAGCAGGTTCGCGGCGTGCTCGTTCTTCCCCACGGCACCGGCAAAACGAAGAAAGTGCTCGTTATCGCGAAAGGCGCGAAAGCGGACGCGGCTGCGGCTGCGGGCGCGGATTACGTCGGCGCGGAAGAGCTCATCGCGAAAATCCAGAACGAAAACTGGTTCGATTTCGACGTAATGATCACCACTCCGGATATGATGGGTATGGTTGGTAGAATCGGTCGTGTGCTCGGTCCTAAAGGCTTGATGCCTAACCCCAAGTCCGGCACCGTTACGATGGACGTGGAAAAAGCAATCAAAGAAGTGAAAGCTGGTAAAGTGGAATATCGTCTCGATAAGACGGCTATCATTCACTGCCCCATCGGCAAGAAGAGCTTCGGCAAAGAAAAGCTTACCGAAAACTTCACCGCGCTTATGGACGCGATCATCAAGGCGAAACCCGCCAGCGCAAAGGGTACGTACGTGAAGAGCGCAGTGCTCGCATCCACGATGGGCCCCGGCGTAAAAGTCGTTGCGAAAGCGTAACGTAAAAAACATTTGAAAAAAATTGTGCGATTCCCGCGAAAAACGCTTGACGAAATTCCGCGGGAATGGTACAATAAATATCGTTGAAAAGCCGAAGAAGGCAAGCACCGCAAGGTTTAATGGAATATATTTCCGCTCGCTCAGGCGCTGAGATAAGACGAAGAGAATTTTCGCCTGCCTTGCGCCGATTGTACGGCGCGGGGCGGTTTTTTTTGCCGCAGCGCGTTTTTCAACGTCCGGCAGTAAAAAATCACAAGGAGGTAAAACAATGTCGAAGAATATCGAAGGAAAGAAGCAAATCGTTGAAGAAATCAAGGAAAAGATCAACGCCAGCAAATCGGTTGTTCTTGCCGATTACAACAAGCTCACCGTTCTCGAAGTTACGGCGCTCAGAAATAAATTCAGAGCGGCGAACTGCGAATACAAGGTGTATAAAAACACGCTTGTAAGAAAGGCGTTCAACGAACTCGGCGTAACCGATTTCGATAACGATTTAAACGGCACCACGGCAACGGTGTTCTGCGCCGACGAAACCAGCGGCGCCTCTATTTTCGCCAAAGCCGTTAAGGAAAATCCCGCTCTGGCGGATAAGATCGCCGCGAAAGCCGCTTACCTTGACAACCGTTATCTCGGTAAAGAGGATGTAAAGGCGCTTTCCGCAATCCCTTCCAAGGAAGTGCTTATCGCGAAGATGCTCGGCTGCCTGCAGTCGTCCATTTCCAAATTCGTTTACGTACTCGATTCCATCGCAAAAGCGAAAGAGGCGTAAACCGAAGCGCGCAAATGGCGCAAAAATGGTACGAAGTACCGAAAGAAGTTACGGCAGGGCGCGCCGTATAAAAACAATCGCGTTACAAAAAAAATCATAATTTTAAACGGAGGAATCAAACTACCATGGATGTACAGAAACTTATTGAAGAAGTAAAAGGTATGACCGTTCTTGAACTGAACGAGCTTGTTAAAGCCCTTGAGGCTGAATTCGGCGTAAGCGCTGCCGCTCCCGTTGCGGCTGCCGGTGCTGCCGGCGCTGCGGAAGCTGCTCCCGCTGCCGAAGAAAAGACGGAATTCGACGTTGTTCTTAAGGACATCGGACCCAACAAAATCGCGATCATCAAAGTTGTTCGCGAAGCTACGGGCCTCGGCCTTGCGGACGCGAAGAAAGCGGTTGAAGCTATGGGCGTAATCAAAGAAAACGCTCCGAAAGCCGATGCGGAAGCGTTGGTTGCGAAGCTCAAAGAGAACGGCGCTACGGCTGAACTCAAGTAAGCTTTTTACAGCACAGAATCCGAAGGGCGTTCCGACGATACCGGAACGCCCCGATTTTTTTCATAAAAACAAAGGTCAAAAGTAATGTATTCGTTCGTACTCGCGTTAATTTATATCGCGTTCGTTTCGCTCGGCTTGCCCGATTCGCTGCTGGGCGCGGGCTGGCCCGTCATGCACGTCGAACTGAATGTTCCCGTTTCGTATATGGGTTTCGTTTCCATGGTAATTTCGGGCGGCACCATCGTTTCCAGCCTGTTTTCCGATAAACTCACGCGCGCGTGGGGCACCCGCGTCGTAACGGTTTCCAGCGTATTTTTAACGGTGTTGGCGCTGTTCGGCTTTTCGTTTTCGAAAAAATTCTGGCATTTGCTTGCGTTTGCCGTCCCGTACGGGTTAGGCGCCGGCGCAATCGACGCGGCTCTGAACAACTACGTGGCGCTGCATTACAAGGCGAAGCACATGAGCTGGCTGCACTGTTTCTGGGGTGTGGGAACCATCGTCAGTCCGT
>UQPN01000032.1 GCA_900542935.1 uncultured Eubacteriales bacterium | reverse complement strand
GCCGAAGCTGCCTTAAACGGCAGTTCGGCAAGAAAAGCCCCCCAAGGGGAAGCCTATGAAATAGGCTGACCATTTTTGCCGAAAAAAAATGAAGTTTACACTGAATTTTTTTTCAGACAAGGGGAAGGCTTGACGTAAGGAAAGGTTTCACGTTTTTGCCGAAGAAAATAAAGATTGCCGGATTTTTTCAGGCGGAACAAATGCCGCGATTAAGGCGATTGTGCGGTTTTTTCGGCGCGGGAAGGAATTTTTTTGTGAAAAATGCCGCAAATACACGCGATATGACTTGACGGACAAGCCGTTAATAAGGTATAATAAATAAGTATCGGTATATTATTTTCTTTTTTTCCGCGGACAAGCCGTCGCGGGAGGAAAGAAATGCTTTATCAGGAGGCTTTACAATGGGCAAAAAGAAATCGGTGGTATTGCTTACTTTAATTACCATCGTGATCGTTGTATTGTGCGCCGTTGCGGTTTTCCCGTCGTTTCACCTTTCCGTGTTTAAAAAGGATTCGGTGAAAACGTGGAATCCCGTGGTGTCGCTGTACGATACCGACGAGGAACTGGGCGGCGGATACGTGGCGCGGTACTATCCCGCGGGCGTGATTTCCGCTACGGAATACGACAGCAACTGCCGTTCCATTTCGCAGCAGGAAGGCGAAGAAAAACTGCAGGAGTACGTGGATTCGTACGAAAAACACGGCGGCGTTTACCTTTCCAGAAACGAGGACGATAAAGTGATGCGGCGCGTTACGGGCGAAAACGGAGACAGTTATGCGGTTACCGACGCTTTCAAAGCCTGGTTTGACGAAACGGCGGATCTTGTGGCTTCGCGTTATGCAAGAATGCAGTATTCCACCGTCTGCGTTTCGGTGGCGGACGATTACGTGCTGGAAGTGAAGCTTCCGAAATCGAGCGTGAACTCCACCGTTTCGTCGGCGCTGACGACGTTTGCGTATACGGGCGAGCTGACGATTACCGACGGCACGAATACTTACCCCGGTAAGCTGGAAAAGGGCACGGATTACTTTAAATCGTTCAAGGTGAAAACTTCCGGTTCGAGCGCGTATCTGCAGATTAAAACCACCGACAAGGGTTCGGACATTCTGAAAACGTTTGCTTCCGGTACTTCTACGATTACCGTGAAAATCGGCAACGATACGGTGCTTTCGCCGAGCGGATCCAACTTCGAAAATCTTTCCGGCAACACCTGGGCGATCGGGCTGAAATACGAGGAGGCGGGCAAGATTCTTGCCGCGACGCTGGATTCGGCGCTGCATTATGCGCAGGGCGACAGCGGGTACTCGTTCGATTCGGACAAGACGGAAATTTCTTCGTACGAAGCCGTATACGGCGGAAACGGAAAGACGATGCTTTACGTTGCCGCGCTGATCGTGCTGGCGATTGCGGTGATTCTGCCGATTATTTTGTACAAGGGCTACGGCGTGGCGATGGCGTACGGAACGATGACGTACTTTTTAATCGTGGCGTTTCTCTACGCGTACGTAACGAACGCGGTGTTTGAAATTTCGGCGGTTTCCGCGTTGCTGTTTGCGGCGGGACTGGCGTTGATTTTCGCCGTGGAATCGCGCGTATACAAAAAAATCAAGGCGGAAGCGGCGCTGGGCAAAACCGTGGCTTCTGCCGTGAAGAACGCGTTTAAAAAGACGCTGTCGCCGTCCGTGGACGTGTGCGCTGTGGCGGTGCTTGGTTCGGCGGCGTTTCTGATCGGCGGGGCGCTTCTGAACACGGTGGCGGCGCAGGCGGTGATCTGCTTTGCGGCGGCTGCGTTCGTGTGCCTGCTGTGGACGCGCGTAATCAATTATTTGTTGTTCTCTGCGGCGAAGGATAAATACGCCTTCTATCGCTTGAAGAGGGAGGATGACGACGATGAATAAGTTTACGAATAAAATTGCGGGAAAGTTTAAAATTTTTCTGCCGGTGGCGCTTTTGATTCTGGTGGCGGGGATTGTGCTTGCCGCGATTTTCGGGATGAATACCGCGCCGGAATACGGCAGCGAGAAAACGCTGAAAATTCACGTGAATTCCTATTACTCGGAAGAGCGCGTAAACGCCGTGGAGACGGCTTGCGCGAAAGTGTTTTCGGATAAGAGCGTTGACGAAAGCTACAAGAGAGTGGAACGCAGCGCTTCGGCGAACGATTATACGATTGTGTATTCGTTCAAAGGCGATTTTTCGAACGAGAAACTGAACGAACTGCGCACGGAAGTGGCGGCGAAGCTGACGGGCGAAAACGGCGCTTTGAACGGAATCGACGAGGACCTCGTTTCGGTGAGCGCTTCTTCTTCGGTGCCGCATACGGCGCGCTCGGCGCATTTTATTCTGCGTGCGGCGATTGCGGGCGGCGTGTTGCTGGTTGCCGTATTTGTGTATACTGCTATCAGGCATAAACTTGCGGGCGGCGTGATTGCCGCGGCGATTACGCTGGTTACGCTTGCGCTGACGACGGCGCTGACGGTGATTGTGCGCGTGCCCGTTTCTTCCACCTGCGCGAACGCGTTGTTTTTATCGACCGTGCTGGGCGCCGTATACGGCGTAGCCGTGGCGGGTAAGATGCGCAAGGCGGAAACGAACGAGGAAAACGAAGGGCTTTCCGCAAAGGAAATCGTGGCGAAAGAGATGCCCGAAAAACCGCTTCTGATTGCTACGTGCGCGACGGCGGCGGGCATCGTGCTGATCGGCGCCATGGGGATTTCTCCCGTGCAATGGCTTTCGTTGATTGCGCTTCTGGGGCTGGTATCGGCGTACTTCACGGCGGGAATCTTGTTTCCTTCCGTTTATCCGCCGATTTTCGAAAAGTTACAAAAGAAGCGCGCGGCAAAGCGCAGATACGATTATAAAAAGACGAAAAACGCGAAGCCGGCGGACGGACAGGCGAAGAAAGACGGCGGAACGGACTCGAACGAAGCGGAAGCTACCGCAAACTGAAGAAACGTTCTTGAAACGCGCTCGATGCGGGGGAATACGCTTTTCCCCCGCTCTTTGTTCTTTTGAGAAAGAGACGGAAAGAGGCGGAACGGAAGAGAAAAGAGGTACACATTGAAAGAAATCGTTCCCGAATACGAATTTTCGGAGGAACAACTGAATCTGGCGGACGCGCTGGCGGCGGAGACGGGGCTGGAAAAGACCACGGCGCACATTCTGTTTGCGCGCGGCGTGGATACGGCGGAAAAGGTGCGCCGCTTCATGAATCCCGGAAAAGCGAATTTTTTATCGCCGTTTCTGATGCGCGGCATGAAAGAGCTGGCGGAAAAGATTGAAGAAGTGCGCGGGCGCGGCGGCGAAATCGCCGTGTTCGGGGACTACGACGCCGACGGGATTTGTTCTTCCGCCATTATGTATTACGCGCTGAAAGAATACGGCGTGCGGGCGAGAATTTACGTGCCCGAACGTTCGGACGGGTACGGGCTTTCGCGCGCGGGAATCGACCGCATTTTTGCGGAGGGCGTGCCCGATTTGTTTATGACGGTGGACTGCGGCGTTTCGTGCAAAGACGAAGTTGCATACGCCAAATCGCTTGGGACGGAAGTGATTGTAACCGACCACCACGAGCTGCCCGAAGAACTGCCCGATTGCGTGATTGTCAATCCGAAAAACGCGGACGATTACCCGTACGACAACCTTTGCGGCGCGGGCGTGGCGTTTAAGGTTGCGTGCTCGCTTCTCGGCGAAAAAGCATACGACCTTCTGGATTTTGCCGCGCTTGCCACGGTGGCGGACAGCGTGCCGCTCCTCGGTGAAAACCGCGACATCGTAACCGAAGGACTGAAACTTTTCAACGCGGATCATCGTTCGTGTTTTACCTATCTTCTGGCGCGGACGAAAGAGAAGCAGGGCGACGAGATTACGGCGCAGACGCTTGCGTTTACGCTGGCGCCACGGGTGAACGCTGCCGGGAGAATGGGAAATTCGAACGCGGCGTACGAACTGTTTATCGCGGAAGAAGAGGAACGAAAACGGGAGATTGCGGCGAAGCTGTGCGCTTACAACGTGGAGCGACAGAAAAAGTGCGACGAATTGTATCTGGCGGCGAAGCAGACGCTGGCGGCAAAGGGCGCGTATTCGCACGTGATTATGCTGACGGGCGACGACTGGAACGCGGGCTTCGTTGGAATTGTGGCGGCGAGAATCGCCGAGGAATACAACCGCCCCACGCTGATTTTCGTGCAGCGCGGAGATATGCTGCGGGGCAGCGCGCGAAGCGTGGAAAACGTGAACATTTACACCGCTTTGCGCGCGTGTTCTTCGCTTCTGGAAGAATTCGGCGGGCATGCGCAGGCGGCGGGCGTGAATTTAAAGGCGGAAAACTTTTCCGCACTGGAAAAAGCGCTGGATAAGGAACTGGGCGCGCATTATTCGCGCGAGGATTTCGTGCCGCGTATTCCCGTGGCGGAAGAAATGTCGGGCGCGTTTTCGCCGAAACTGGTGCGGGAACTGGCGGCGATGGAGCCGTACGGGGTGGGGCACAGAAAACCGCTGTTCTCTTTGACCTGCACCAAGTGCAACGCGCGGGCGATGAAGCCCGGTTCGCCACACCTTTCCATGAAGAACGAATACCTCGATTTCGTGTATTTTTCGGGCGCGAAGTATCTGCCGCTGATAGACAGCGACGTGAAAAAGACGTTCGTGTTCGAAATCAACGTTTCGGAGTTCCGCGGAAAGCAATACGTGAAAGGGTTTATCCGCGATTTCGCTTACGACGGAAGGTCGGGCGGAGATACCGATTTTTCGGCGCTTTCTTCGGCGATCGACGGGTTTTATTTTTCTTCCGCTTCGCACGAAAAAGAAGGAAACGAGGAAGAAAAGAGAAATGCGCCCGAGGCGCTTTCAGGCGAAGAAGTACGGGATTTGATAGAGAAAAAACGGAAAGAAAGCGACTGGGGATTGTGCCTGCTTGCTTCGGATTCCTCGGTGCTGAAAGCGTACCCGTATCTTGCGGACATGCCGTGCGAGTTGTTTTATCCCTCTTCGAGAAACGTAGGGAACGTTCTGATTTTGTCGCCGTTTGCCGATACCGATTTATCCGGGTTTGAAACGATTGTGTATCTGGATACGCCCGTGGCGTTTGCGGGGGCGTACGGCGAGGGAAAGAAAACGTATTATAACCGGGAAGTGAACGGAAAGAGATTGTTCGAAGGGTTGAACGCGGAGCGCGGGGAGCTGGTGAAAATGTTTACGGCGCTGAAAAACAACGCGGGCGTGCTGCAGGGCGAAAACGCGCGGGCGCTGACGGAAAAGTGCGGCGCGTTCGGCATGGACAGAAACGAATTTTTATTTGCGGCGCGGGTATTCGAAGAATTGGGTATTCTTGATTTTTCGTTCGGCGCGCCCACGCTGTATAGAGGAGCGAAAACGGATCTTTCGAAATCGGCGCTGTATGAAACGGTGCGGAAGCTGACGGAAAAACACTGACGGTCGTAAAAAAAGCGGATTAAAAAACGGAGGGAGTATGGACGCAGACGGAAAGAGCGGAAACGCGGTGGCGGAGGCGCGCGTGAAGATAGACGCGACTTACGAAAACGAAAAAGATAAAAAGCTGGTAACCGAAGCGTACGATTATGCGGAAAAAATGCACGAGGGGCAGAAGCGCGCTTCGGGCGAGCCGTATTTCGTGCATCCGTGCTCCGTGGCGAACATTCTGATGGATATGGGGCTGGACGCGCCCACGGTGGCGGCGGCGTTTCTGCACGACGTGGTGGAAGATACCGCGGCGACGGAAGAGGATATCCGCGAAAAGTTCGGCGAAGAAGTGGAAGAGCTGGTTGCGGGCGTTACCAAACTGAATAAAATCGTTTTCGAAAGCAAGGAGCAGGAAGAAGCGGAAAACTTCCGCAAGATTGTGGTGGCGATGGCGAAAGACATCCGCGTGATTATCATCAAGCTTGCGGACAGGCTGCACAACATGCGTTCGCTTGCCTACCTTTCGCCCGAACGGCAGCAGGCGATGGCGCACGAAACGCTGGAAATTTATACGCCGCTGGCGGGCAGACTGGGTATTTCGCACGTGAAGAGCGAACTGGAAGATTTGTGCCTGAAATATCTCGACCCCGAGGCTTACCGCTATCTGCTGGTGCACATCAACGAAAAACTTTCCGAACGGCGACAGTTTGTGGCGGACATCGTGGAGCAGATTAAAGAGCTGATGAAGGCGGACGGCATCGAAGGGGAAGTGTTCGGGCGCCCCAAGCATTTTTATTCCATCTACAAAAAGATGAAGAACAAGGGAAAAACGTTCGACCAGATTTACGATTTAACCGCCGTGCGCGTGATTGTGAAGGACGTGAAGGAGTGCTATACCGTGCTGGGCGCGATTCACGAAAAGTGGACGCCGCTGCCGGGGCGAATCAAGGATTATATCGCCAATCCGAAGCCGAACAAGTATCAGTCGTTGCACACCACGGTGATGACGTCGTACGGGCAGCCGTTTGAAATTCAGATACGCACGGAAGAGATGCACCGCGTGGCGGAATTCGGTATTGCGGCGCACTGGAAGTACAAAGAAGGAAAATCGCAGGAGCAGAACACGAATTTCGAAAGCCGCCTGACCTGGCTGCGCGAAATGGTGGAGTGGCAGAGCACGCTGAAAGATTCGCGCGAGTTTCTGGACGCGTTGAAAACCGAATTGTACAGCGAGGAACTGCTGGTGTTTACGCCGCGCGGCAAGGTGATTACGCTTCCGCCGGGGGCTACCCCCGTGGATTTTGCCTACGCCATCCATTCGGAGGTGGGCAACCGCTGCACGGGCGCGCGCGTCAATTCGAAAATCGTGCCGCTTTCCACACAGTTGCAGGTGGGCGACGTGGTGGAAATCATCACTTCGCAGAATTCGAAAGGTCCTTCGCGGGACTGGCTGAAATTCATCAAATCTTCGGGCGCGAAAGCCAAAATCAAGCAGTTTTACAAGAACGAGCTGAAAGAGGACAACATCCGCGAAGGGCAGGCGAAGCTGGAGGACGAGGCGAAAAAGAAGGGGTATACCCTTTCGGAACTGGTTACGGAAGAGAGCTTCAATAGAATTTCGGACAGATTTTCGTTTGCTTCGCCCGACGAAATGTACGCGGCGGTGGGGTACGGCTCCGTTACCGTTGGGCAGGTATTATACAAGCTGATCGATTTTTACAAAAAAGAGATGCCGAAGCCCTTCGAAGTGCATGCGGGCGGCGGCAATCTCCGTACGCCCGGCGGGGTGCTGGTGAACGGGCAATCGGGGCTGCTGGTGCGGTTTGCGGGGTGCTGTTCGCCCGTGCCGGGGGATAAAATCGTAGGATTTACTTCGCGCGGCAGAGGGGTGGTGATTCATCGCGCCGACTGTTCGAACGTGCGCGGCATCGACCCCGGACGGCTGTTGCCCGCGGAATGGCGGAAAGAGGGCACGGAAAAGCAGCTGTACAACGCGAACATTATTATCCGCGCCGCCGATCAGGGCGCGGCGCTTTCGGCGCTTTCGCTGGTGGTATCGGATATGAAACTTTCGATTACTTCGGTGAACGGCAGAATCGATAAAAACCGCGACGCCGTGCTGGAAGCTTCCATCCGCCTGACGGACGTTTCGGAGATGGATTTGCTGATTAAAAAACTGCGTTCGGACAAGCGGATTTACGACGTGAACCGTCTGACGACGCTTTCGTGATTTTTTATGTGCGTTTCGCCCTGCGGCGCGGCGCCTTGGCGTGCGGGCGCTGCCGCGACGTTGCGGGAAGCGAAATAAGCCGGGAAAGCCGCGTAAAAATGAAAACGACGCGGGCAGAGGACGGAGCAAAGGGACAGAATGGTTACGGATTGTACATTTCTCGAAAACGAATTATACGACGTGGCACGGCTTTTCAAGTCGCGCCCCGAAACGCTTTCGCATTCGTTTACTTACGAAAACGGCGTATTTAAAAACGCGTTCGAAGTGGACGGGGCGAAGTACGAATACGAGGACAGGGCGGAATTTTCGGGAGAACTGGAGTTCAAACGCAAGGAAAAGCTGTTTGCGAAGCTGAGGTTGTACCGGATTTTAAGCGAAAAATACGGCGAAACGATGCCCTGGGGCGCATTGACGGGGATTCGCCCTACGAAACTTGCCTATCGCGAGAAAGAAGCGGGACGGGATTTTTCTAAATTGTTTGAATTTATGGGGGTATCGGCGGAAAATACCGCGCTGACGGGCAAAATTTTAGAAGCACAGCGCGGAATTTACGAAAAGGACGAAAAAAACGCCGATTATTTCGTTTCGCTGCCGTTCTGCCCCAGCAAGTGCGAATATTGCTCGTTTATCACCGCGCCCATCGATAAAACGCGCGGGTTTCTGCCCGCGTATCTCGATTGTCTGACGAAAGAAATCGAAGCGAGCGCGCCGCTTATCAAAAATCTGCGCAGCGTGTATATCGGGGGAGGAACGCCGTTTGCGGTGGAAACGGAGGAACTGGAACGGGTGCTTTGCGCCGTGGACAAGCTGCGCGAAAACGGGTGCGAATACACGGTGGAAGCGGGCAGACCGGACGTGTTTTCGGAGGAAAAGCTGCGGCTTTTAAAAGATCACGGGGTTACGCGCATTTGTATCAATCCGCAGAGCTTTTCGGACGATACGCTGCGGAAAATCGGGCGGAAACACACGGCGGCGGACGTGTACCGGGCGTTTGAGATGTCCGCGAAATACGATTTCGAAATAAATCTCGATTTAATCGCGGGGCTGGCGGACGAAACGCTTGCGGATTTCGAAAAATCGCTGGAAGCGGCGGCGGGGCTGGCGCCCGAAAACATTACGGTGCATTGCCTGTGCCTGAAAGCGGGGGCGAAGCTGAAAGAGGAAACGAGTTATTTAGACGCGCCCGTGGTATCGGAAATGGTGGAAAAATCGCGGCAGGTGCTGCCCGAAAACGGGTACCGCCCGTACTATCTGTACCGCCAGAAATATCAGGCGGGCAACAACGAGAACGTGGGCTGGGCGAAAAAAGGCGCGGAATGCGTGTACAACATAGACGTGATGGAAGAAATCGCGGACAATATCGCCGTCGGGGCGAACGCCGTTTCGAAAAAAGTAACGTTTTCGGACGGGAAAATCACGCGGTACGCTTCGCCGAAAGATCTGAAAACGTATATAGAAAAAATCGACGAAATCATTGCGAAAAAGGCGGAATTTTTCGATAGAGGCTAAGCGGGCGCGCCCGACTGCTTTTCATCGCCGCCGCGCGGGAAATATCGTATCGGAAGCGGACGGTTTCCGAACGGATGCCGTAAGGGAAAGAATTTTTTAAAAACGGGGCTGTTTTACTTTACATATTCTTTTCTTTGTGGTACAATAATGCTAACGGTTTCAAAGCAGTGCGAATCTCGACGGCTTGCTTTGTGATACGCGTACTAAATTCCATCGGAGGATAAACAAAATGGAAAAAAAAGAAATCATGGCTAAATTCGCTACCCACGAAGGCGACACCGGTTCGCCCGAAGTTCAGATTGCTCTTCTTACCGAGCGCATCAACCACCTGAACGAACACCTCGCTACGCATCAGCAGGATAACCATTCCCGCCGCGGGCTTCTGAAAATGGTTGGTAAGAGAAGAGGTCTTCTCGATTACCTCAAAGAAAAAGATATCGCGCGTTACAGAGCGATTATCGAAGCGTTGAATCTGAGAAAATAAAAGCGGCTGAAAAGAGCGGGTTTTTATATCCGCCCTTTTTTTGCTTGTTACGGGGAAATCGGGCGGATTGAATTGAGCGGTGGCGAATGTAACTGCCCCTTGATTGAAAATTGCAATCAAAAATGTGTTACGCCCCTTGATTTTCAGAAATTTTTTATCAAAAATATTCAGGAAATCAAAAATGTGCTTCGCCCCTCATCCGCTTCGCTTACGCTCAGCACCTTC
Source organism: uncultured Eubacteriales bacterium (assembly GCA_900542935.1). Taxonomy (GTDB): domain Bacteria; phylum Bacillota; class Clostridia; order Christensenellales; family Borkfalkiaceae; genus Scatosoma. The sequence goes on along the minus strand of UQPN01000032.1, from coordinate 6,375 downwards.
CCCTCAAGGGGAAGGCTTAACGAAGGGTAGGCTTCCCCCCGGGGGGAAGCTGTCGCTGAAAAGCGACGGATGAGGGGCGGCTACAAATACGCAAAGCGAAAGTTGTACGAAAAGCAAAAAATAGGGAAGGTAGTCGCCTGCAACAACCAAAACAAAAAAATTCCTGCTTTTCCGTTTTGGCAGACGGGAAAACGGGGCAAGAACAAAAAAAGAACAATACAAGGATACAAGGAGTTAAACACTATGCCGAATTTAGAAAACAGCAGAATTTTCAAGACCGATTACGCGGGAAGAGAACTTACCGTGGAAATCGGCAAGTATGCCGAACAGGCGAACGGGGCGTGCCTCGTGCGTTGCGGCGACACTGTGGTGAACGTTACCGTTTGTATGGCGGAGCAGCCGCGCGAAGGAATGGATTTCTTCCCGCTCTCCGTTGATTACGAAGAAAAAATGTTCGCCGTGGGCAAAATTCCCGGCGGTTTCAAAAAGCGCGAGGGCAGAGCTTCCGATAAGGCGATTCTCGTAAGCCGCCTCATCGACCGTCCGATTCGTCCGCTTTTCCCGAAAGGAATTTTCAACGACGTTGTGGTGGTTGCCACGGCGCTTTCGGTTGACCCCGACATCGCGCCCGAACCCATCGCCATGATCGGTTCTTCCATTGCGCTTTCCGTTTCCGATATTCCCTGGGCGGGACCTACGGGCAGCGTGATTGTGGGCTGCATCGACGGGAAGTATATCATCAACCCCACGGTGGAGGAAAAAGAAAAGAGCACGATTCATCTGTCTTTGGCGGGCACGAAAGACGCCATTTTAATGATTGAAGCGGGTGCAAAAGAGGTTACGGACGCCGAAATGGTGGGCGCGATTACGTTCGGACACGAAGAAATCAAGAAAGTGTGCGCGTTTATCGAAGGCATCGCGAAAGAAGTGGGCAAGCCCAAGAGAGAGATGGAGCTGTATCACATCCCCGAAGATCTGGACGCGGCGGTAAAAGCATACGGCTACGACAAACTTGTGTGGGCGCTGGATACGTTCGACAGACAGGAACGCGAGGCGCGTCAGGCGCAGGCGGAGAAAGAAATTCTCGAACATTTTGCGGACGTTTACCCCGATAAGCAGCGCGAAATCAAAGATTCCATTTACTATATCACGAAAGCGATCGTGAGAAAGAAGATTTTTGAGGACGGCGTGCGCCCCGACGGCAGAAAATTGAAAGAAGTACGCCCGATCTGGTGCGAACACGGTATTCTTCCGCGCGTGCACGGCTCGGCGGTGTTTACGAGAGGACAGACGCAGGCTTTGACTACCTGCACCCTCGGTATGCTTGACGAAGCGCAGAGAATGGAAGGCTTAGACGAGGAAGAAGAAAAACGCTATATGCACCAGTACAACTTCCCCGGCTATTGCACGGGCGAAGCGAAGGCTTTAAGAAGCCCCGGTCGCCGCGAAATCGGGCATGGCGCTCTTGCGGAACGCGCGCTTGTACCCGTGATTCCTTCGGAAGAAGAATTCCCTTACGCCATCCGCGTGGTATCGGATATTCTTTCTTCGAACGGTTCTTCTTCGATGGCTTCCGTATGCGGTTCCACGATGGCGCTGATGGACGCCGGCGTGCCGATTAAGGCGCCTGTGGCGGGCTGCGCGATGGGACTTATCAAAGACCCCGAAACCGGCAAATACGTGATTATGACGGATATTCAGGGACTTGAGGACTTCCTCGGCGATATGGACTTCAAGGTGGCTGGTACTGAAAAGGGCATCACCGCGATTCAGATGGACATTAAAATCAAGGGGATTTCCGAACAGATTATGCTTGACGCGATTGCGCAGGCGCAGGAAGGCAGAAGATTCATTCTCGGCAAGATGCTGGAATGCATCCCCGAAGTGAACGACCATCTTTCGAACTTTGCGCCGAAGATTATTTCGTTTAAGATTAACCCCGAAAAAATCGGCGACGTTGTGGGCAAGCAGGGCAAAGTGATCAATAAGATCATCGAACAGACGGGCACGAAAATCGATATCGAAGAGGACGGCACCGTGTGCATTGCCTGCTACGGCGACGTGGCGGCGGCGCACAGAGCGAAGAGCATTGTGGAATCGATTGCGCACGACCCCGAAGTGGGCGATATGTTTGTGGGCGTTGTTGTGCGTATCCTTTCCAAGGTAGGCGCGTTTGTTGAATTTGCGCCCGGAAAGGACGGCATGGTGCATATTTCCCGCCTTTCGAAAGAGCGCGTGAATCAGGTGGAGGACGTTCTGAATATCGGCGACAAGGTGAAAGTGGAAATTATCAAAATCGGCGAAAAGGGCGTTGATCTGAAGCTGCTTGAAAAAATGTAATTTTTAGCCGTAAATAAAGTTTCGGCAGTCTGCGTTGATACGCAGGCTGCCGATTTGTTTTATTGAATTGTTTTTCGTTCGTTTGTTTATTGTTTCTTCCGAAACTTTCCCGAATTCTTTTTGGTCGCGTTTTTTTCCCGTTCTTGTTCGTCGCGGGTTGCGGAAGCAAGGGCGAGATATGCGGCGGTTTCTTCGGCTTGCGGCGCGGCGGGAAGGGGCGCGGGCGCATCGGCGGGCGGAGGAGAAACGGGTTGCGCGGGAGTTGCCGTATCTTCGGCAGGCGGCGCGGGCAAGGCTTTCTTCTGCAGGCGTTTTTCCTGTTTTTGGGCGGATTTCTCTTGTTTTTCCGCCGATTTCAGAAGCTTGTTTTCGATGGCGATTGCCGCTTTTCTATCTTCTTTTTCCTGCTTTTGCGCTTCTTTTTGCGCTTTTTCGTCGATTTTTTTCTGCTTGCGTTTTTCGATGAGTTCCCGCTTATGCAGTTCGCGTTTTTCTTTGCGTTCGGCGCGGAATTGTTCTACTTTTTCACGCAGTTTCAGTTGATTTTTCGTGGGTTCTTTCGGGGTTTCCACCTCTTTTCCCGTGATTTTTTTAAAGAAGTTGCCTACGGCGGTAACGGGGCGTTTGATTTCTTCCACGTCCGCTTTCACGCCGTCCATAATCAGGGCGAAGCGATTGGTAAAGATGGCGCCGAAAACTTCGAACACGATTTGAAGAATCCAGCCGATGATCATGAAACAAACGAGGAGAAGCGCGAAAAACGATACTTTTTCGGTGGTTTGGTAAAGCCCGTAAATCGTGAGGGCGAGCGGGTAGATTTTCAGCAGCATTTTGCAGTATTTATATACGCGCTTGCCCGTTTTTTGTATGATTTTCGCTTTGGCGCCGCCAGGATGCCTGCCGCATTTCGTGGTAATTAAAAAAAACGCGAAATAGGCGGAGGATATGGCGAGCAGCACGATATTCACCCACAGAACGCCCGCGCCCGCGAACAGCGCATAGAGGAGATAGCCTATGTACACCGCCTGCGAACAGACGGAGATGATATAAAGGACTTTCTGAAAGTCGGCGGCGATTTGCTTTGCCGCGGCTTGCGTATAATCGAACATAAATTTGCCTCGTTTCGGTTTCTTTGCAGAGATTTTCGCATAAATTATACACCATTAAGGGCTGAAAAGTCAAACGTTTGATAAGAGGCGCCGAAATTTACGGAACAGGAAGCGAATTTGTACACAAGAAAAGAGGCAGGGATATTATAAGAGTATAAAAAAATCTCCTGCATTTTAGCGAGAGATTTGGAGAAGGTGACGGAAAATCGAGAGATTTTCTTCGGCGTTAGCTAAAAGCTGACTTAATAAAAAAATCTCTCGCCTTTTTAAGCGAGAGATTTTGGAGCAGGTGACGAGAGTCGAACTCGCCGGAAGCAGCTTGGGAAGCTGCCGCCATACCGCTAGGCGACACCTGCATGTTTCAGCTTATTCATTATAAAATATTTTTTCGCTTTTGTCAATCCGTTTTTGCTTGTTTTGTCGCTTATTTTTAAAAAGTTTGCCGAAACTGCCCCGAAACGGGGCAGTCCGACAAAAGATAAGAAGTTTTATACGCTGTACAGCAAATCGACGTATCTCGGCAACGTCCATTCTTCCGCCGAGCAGAGATTTTCCGCTTCGTCCGCCGTTTTTCTCAGTTCGTTCATGGCGGGACACACGATGTGCGCGCAAGCTTTCGCCGCGGCGAGCCGTTCTTCGGGTAGGGTATCCAGCGCGTTTTCCAGCGCTTCGCTTTCTTCCAGCAGTTTTTCCTGCTTTTCCGCAAGCGTTTTAATCAGCGCTTCTTCCTTGGCGCAGTTCAGCGCGAACAGCGATTTTTTCGCCGACAGCGAATCGCAAAGCTTTTCGGTGTACGCCGCCGTGGAGGGGTAAATATCTTTGCGCAGCATATCGAGCGCGACCTTCGCTTCGATGCGGATGTTTTTGATATACGTATCCAGCTGAATGTTCGCACGCGCGATCGCTTCGCTCTTCGTGTATACGCCGCGGCGTACGAATACGTCGATATTTTCCTTTTTCAGAAGTTCCGGCACAGCGTCCGCCGTGGTTTTCGCGTTCAGAAGTCCGCGATGTTCCGCTTCCGCTTCCCATTCGGGACCGTACCCGTTGTAGTTGAAAATAATGCGGTAGTGATCTTTGAGCAGTTTTTCGGTGTAAGCCTTGATGTCCTTTTCAAGGTTTTCGGAGTTTTCCAGCTTATCCGCCGCCGTGGCAAACGCGTCCGCTACGATGGTGTTTAAAACAATGTTGGGGTCGGCTACCGACGCCGCCGAGCCGAGCATACGGAATTCGAATTTGTTACCCGTGAACGCGAACGGCGACGTGCGGTTTCTGTCGGTGGAATCGATGGGGAAAATAGGGGATTCGGGCACGCCGATGGAGCCTTTCGCCGCCTTTTTCGGCACGTAGTTTTTGCCGAGCACGATGCTGTCTACAATGGCGCCCAGCTCGTCGCCGAGGTATACGGAAACAATCGCGGGGGGAGCTTCGTCCGCGCCCAGACGGTGATCGTTGCCTGCCGAAGCCACGCACGCGCGAAGGATGCCCTGATAGGTATCTACCGCCGAAATTACGCACGCGAGAACAAACATGAAGCGGGTATCCGATTCGGGATGCGTGCCCGGATCCAGCAGGTTTTCGCCGTTATCCAGCGAAAGCGACCAGTTATTGTGTTTGCCGGAACCGTTGATTCCTTCGAACGGTTTTTCGTGCAGAAGGCAGGCAAGATTGTGCTTTTCCGCCACCTTTTTCATGATTTCCATCATCAGCTGGTTGTTATCTGCCGATCGGTTGGTATCGCAGAACACGGGCGCAAGTTCGTGCTGCGCGGGCGCCACTTCGTTGTGTTTTGATTTCGCCAGAATACCGTACTTCCAAAGCGTTTCGTCGAGGTCTTTCATAAATTCGGCAACGCGCGGGCGCAGTACGCCGAAATAATGATCTTCCAGTTCCTGCCCCTTTACGCTTTTCGAACCGAACAGAGTTCTGCCCGTCAGCCGCAAATCTTCGCGCTTGTCGTATACTTTTTTATCCACAAGGAAATATTCCTGTTCCGGCCCCACGGAGGTGAACACTTTTTTGCAGGACGTGCCGAACAGCTTTAAAATGCGTTTCGTCTGCGTATTCAGCGCGGTGATCGATTTTAACAGCGGGGCTTTTTTATCGAGCGTTTCGCCCGTGTATGATACGAATACCGCCGGAATAAACAGCGTGCCCTCTTTTACGAACGCGGGGGAAGTGGGGTCCCATGCGGTGTAGCCGCGCGCCGCGCAGGTAGCCCGCGCGCCGTCGGTGGGGAAGGAAGAGGCGTCCGGTTCGCCCACAACGAGATTTTTGCCGGAAAGGCGCATGATGGCGCCGTCTTTTCCGCAGAAATCGAGAAAAGCTTCGTGTTTGCCTGCCGTGGTGCCCGTGAGCGGCTGGAACCAGTGCGTGTAGTGCGTTGCGCCCAGAGAGATTGCCCAGTTTTTCATGGCTTCCGCTACTTCGGCGGAAATTTCGGGATCGATCTGCTTGCCTTCGTCGATGGTGCGGCGGAGGGAATCGTAGGTTTTTGCCGTTAAGTACTTCTTCATTGCCGCGTCGCCGAATATATATTCGCCGAACGTTTCCGCGGGAGTTGCCTTTTCCTTTGTGGATTCCATAATAATTTCTCCTTGATTTTTTTCTTGATCGGAACTATACACGGTATTATACGCTTCGCCGTGGGAAAAGTCAAACAAATAAAAATACGCCGCCGAAAAACGACGGATTTTTTTTATTTTTTCGGTTTTTACTTTGCTTTTTTTCGAATTTTTGTCATTTTACTTTAAAAAATGAAGTTTAGTGCGGCGGATTTGTTGTTCCGCACGGCGTTTTGCTTGATTTTTTAAAGGAGCGGTGCGCCTTTGTTTGAAAATTTTTGCAGGGGAAATTTTCAATCAAAAATGAGCTACGCCCCTTGATTTTCAGAAATTTTTTGTCAAAAATATTCAGAAAATCAAAA
>UQPN01000031.1 GCA_900542935.1 uncultured Eubacteriales bacterium | reverse complement strand
GTCACCGTTGCGGACACTTTCCTATCCGCACATTCTGATTAACGAATAATTCTATGTAATTTTTCTTACAAGCAGAAAATAGCCTCCGCTTGTATACGTTTTATAACCGTTTTTCTGTTCGTTAAAACATTTTTCGCGATATTTCTTACAAAAATTTTTTGCCTTTTTAAAACAAAACTATATTCAACACAACGAACGCAGAGCTGTCGCAAAGCAAAATATTACTTGCCTACAAACATTTCTTTTATGTATGGATAATTAAAATAATCCTTACAAATTTTCCAATTAATGCATCATTAAAGACAATTATGAAAATCGCCGCCAAAATTTATTTTTGGCGACGAAATAATCATTTTAATTATTATATGTTATTATTTATATTTTTTAATTGTGCATAAGTGTGGAACCACTTTTTCCATGAATGCAGGTTGCCTGTATTAATAGTATAACCATAATTACTACAATTACTTATTTCCCCTTTATTCTCTCCCGCGATGGGACCAGAATATGGAGCCAACGCTTCATCATCTACATATTCCACATCAATAACAACCCTTAAATATGAATCATCCTTAGTTCCTCCAACACAATTAGATATTTTTCCACCTTTTTCGTTCAATCCAGCAATACCGCCCACACGACTTAACTCATAGGCACCGTCATACTTGCTAACTTGTTGTGTAATTTTACCCATTCCACAACAGCCTGTAATAATACCATAATTTATTCCTGCAATCACACCAAATGTTCCGCTTGTCTTAACATCGGCAGTTGCCCAACAATCACGAATAGTACCATTATTAACGCCAACAATTCCGCCCACAGTAGACATAAAATCCAACCGGCTTGCCTTTAATTCATTATTTATACTACAAGTTTCTATTACCCCGCTGCTCTCATTGTAGCAAACAATTCCACCTATTGTCTGCTCGCCAAAGCCTGATAAGCTAAAATTATAATCTATATTGACATGAAGATTTTTTATTATTCCATAATTATGCAAAATTATCCCCATTTCATTCCCCCCTGAAGGTTTCCAACCAATCACGATCAATTGATCATTATCAATAACACCATAGAAATTATCAATTATATTACCTTCAAGAGAGATGTATTTTGTGATTTTAAAATAATTATTGTTTGTTTTGCTTAGCTTTAAATTTTTGAAATGCCTATTGCTGGAAATTATAAATTTATCGTTCTTTGTACCCGTTCCGCCACCATATGTCATATGTACTGTTTGGGTAAAAGATGTTTCCAGCTTTATCACTTCAACTCCCTTTGAAGTATTTACTCCTATCTGTTTTATCGATATCGTAGCGCTACTTATTCCGAAAGTCGACGTGAATTTAGTCAAATCTTCTCTATAAATTTTTCCTGAAATATACCCGGCCGTATCTATCGTTCCGCTACACGTGATGGTACCATTAGATAAGGTGTAATAGATCTTTGCAAGATCGCCTGTCTGCACCCAGTTAAATGTAAGGTCCTCATCATTAGTAACATTTATGCCCTCAAAAGTTACTGTATATTTGGGCGTTATCGTTAAACCGCTCTTTGATTCGGCCGAAGCACTTAAAGAATACTTGATTTCAAAAGATTTTCCAATAGGGCAATAATCCATAAGTGTTAATTGATTACCGGAAAATTTGATGCCTTCTGCAAGCGCCTTGTCATTCTTATCTATATAACTGATAAAATCATCGCCTTGCTCAACTCCGTTAATATAAAACTCTATGGTATAGCTGTTGCCTCTTTCTAACTCTACATTATTACTTACGACTTTTCCGTCCACTTTCCAAGTATATGAATATTCTGATAAGTTTAAATAAATATCAACTTCGCCTTTACTTGCAAGTACTCCTATGTAAACAACATTATAAGAATTTTCAAATTCAAAATTTCCGTTGCTATACCTTATTAATCCTATTGACTCCATGGCATCGTTTAAAACGATATAATTATGCGCATTAGGAATTGTACACGTATAATTACCCGTACTCAGCTTAAATTTAAGGTATACATAATTGAATCCGTCTGCATTAATCTTATTGTCAACATCCGATTCTGCAAGCCCACAGATTTCCGAATCAAAATTAAAGCTACAACTTTGATTTGAATCGTTAAACAGCAAAACAAAATATTCATCTGCATATAAAGGTATGCTGATTGTCGAATAGGAAGTATAATCGCTGTACTCCGAGTACGGAACTAACCCCTGGTTCGTTTTTGTAAAAATATTTTTTATTAAACAATTTGTGCTACCCGTTGACAAATTGTATACATCTGGTTGAAGAATATTCAGCTTGAGTAGCTGTTGTTCGTTGGTATAAATCGTACCGGAATGTTTACCGTCAGCCAGGCTGATACCAAGCGACGTTATTACTTTTTCTCCCTTAGAAACAACAATAATACGATACTTTTCACCAGCTCTTAAATCATAATAACCGTTTCCTTCTATAATGTTTCCATTAAAATCGGCTACGCATAAATCTACGCCAACAGAATTTCCTAAATCAAACTTGTAGGCCCCGGAGTATTCAGGTTCAAACATAATTGTCTGTTTGCCGTTTTGAAGAAGATATACGGAAATGTCTTCCCCTTCTACATTATTTTCTTTAACTTCAAATTCAGGAGCCTGATCTTCAAATAATATACGTTGTGTTGAAAAATTAAGCGACGGCGCCTCTTCATCGCGCCAATTTCCGACAACATATTCCATTGATGAATAATTTCCGCTTCTGCGCGCTATATCAAATTCGCAAAATTGCATTAACCTACTTTTATAATTTGCATCATTTAAAACAACTATCATCTCAGCAAAGGAATCATTTGCATCGGACAGAATTATTTCTTCCTTCGGCATAAAACCCGCTACACGAGAATAACCTTTAAATTGAGCATTGTTTCTTTGCTCCGTTTTAGAAAACCGCGTCTCGATATTATTTTCGTTATCGGCGAGAACAGTCGACTCTTTTCCGGTTTCATAAATATCGACACCCAGATCATGAAAATCCTTTATAAGCCCCGCGACGGTGCCTAACCCCGGACAAACATCATCCAATATTGAACAGGTAGTATCAACAAGCATATCTGCCCCAAATTTGTTTATAATTTCACTCAAATCATCTTCTGTTGCGTAACTGATTTTCCCATAATTGATTCTGAATTGCTGAATGATCACCCCGTCATCGGTTGATTTATTATACCCATTATCTTCATAATTTAAGGCATTTTCATTCTGAACAATACTTAAAAATCGAGGATTTGCCACATAATATCTGTAATTACTTAATTCGGATTTAGTCCATATATAATTACCGTTCTCATCTTCGCTTCGAAAGAATGTCTGCTGCAGTATCGGCTTGATTCGTATTTTGTATTCAAGGTCTGAATGAGTTTTTTCGTCTTGAAACTCATATACAAAGTCTATCAAAAGGACATCAAAATAATTTCCGGCTTTTGCAACATAAAAACCATACTCATTGCCGTTATACTGAAAGACATCTTCCTCATTCGAAGATTCCAGATACTTAAGAGGAATAACCTGTGAAAGTTCAGGAAAAGAAGTTCCAACGGATGCTGATTTTACTTCCTCAGAAAAAGTCTGAATATTTTTGTTAGATTCACTCCCATCACTATTAATCAAAACATCACTTTCTGTATACTTTTCATCTGAAAAATATATTATACTATCTGCATAAACAGACGCCTTGATTGTGGAGCCCATAAGAGCAAGGATACTTAATAATGCGATTAGAGCAACAAACAGAGGTAGAACAATTTTTTTCGTTTTTGTCATAATAGTTTTCCTTTTCAAATTATTGTTATAAATAAATATATTGATCTAAAATACCATAAATTCGATGTCGAATCCGCATAAATTGAAATGCAATATTCGCCTTTTTCTTTAATCGGACCCTTATATGATTGATTTAATCCACCCGGCGCACAATATGTCATTGTTTTTCCGAACACATTTGCCCCTTCGCTACTCGGTTTAAACCAATCATCTCCATAACGCGGGTGATCGGGTAAATTATAACTTACTACCCAATAAGTGCGTTCTATGCCATCATATTGTAAAGTAATATGTTCCTCATCCGTTCCCACCGGGAAAGTAACATACGTTCCATCACTACAACCTACGCGGATTGCCACGTTGTACTTGGTTTCTTTATCCTGTTGTTTACCACAGGCGGTAAACGTTCCGCAAAATAATACGCTTAGAATTACAGCAAAAAGCCTTTTAAAAGCACTGCCAAATCGAATAGTATTTTTTCCGATTTTCATATAAAAGTCTCCTTAACAGCATTTATTACCTAAGGTAAATAGCCCTAAGTTTTAATCGAGATTATATCATCGACTTGTAAAATTTTTCTTCAATGAATTGTATAATTTTTGTAAAAATATTGCCTGCCGATAGTTGGTTTTTCAATTATATTTTTGCCTTTTCGGTGAGTATGGGTAGCACAGAGAAAAACGGAAGTCAACGGCAAAAATTATTGCCGAAAATTCGCATTACTTCCTGCCGTCAACGCAATAATTTTTCGGCTGTTTCGTTGACTTCCGTTCTGTCCGCCACTCATAAAATCTCGCAAACAAATTTTCTCCGTGCTTGTTTTCGGTTGCCGAAAAGGCAAAATAAAACAAACTCAGGAGAAAACCACTATGATTCAACAACAGAAAACCTACCGTTTCAGCGACGACACAGTCATAACCGAACAGAACATCCGTCAGATCGGCGAGCTGATTGCTTTAAGCTCGGTAAGAACGCGAATGATTCATTCCACCCGCGATTTATACTACGTGTTTCAACGTTTGTATAAGGATATTTACTGCCGCACCGATATTCTGAAACCGTATTCGGAAGCCTACGATTACGCCGAAGAAGCTATCTGCTTTTTATGCCGATTTCTCGGCAAAAAATTAGGCGATCTTTGTATCGGTAAATTCGGAAAGCCGCTTCCGATTCGTCTTGCCTGCTACCGTCATATGGGCAGAATGCTTTGGAAGAAATATACCAAAAACGCCAAATACGAAGTCGGCAGTTATGAAGATCAGAATCTGCGGCACAACGAACTTACGATTGATCCCTATGCAAAACAGGCAACCGAAGAAACATCATATGAACGCTACGAAAAAATTATTAAAACAATGAAACTACCCGATTACGAATACGAAACACTTTTAGCGATGATGAACGGTATGCGAACGATTGATATGAAGCGGTATTTCAACGTAGATTATACCACTATTTATCGCCGTAAACTTCGTATTCAAAAAAAATATTTACACGCCGTCAGCGCGTTGCAATAATCAATACCCACAAGGAGAATTCACAATGGAAAAACGAACAATGCGTCATACCGATGAAATTCACGCCGTTTTACAAGCAATTTACGTCATCAACGAAACCGAAACGCGAGATAACGATATAACGAAGCTATTAGATTATATTTTCTACCGCGTATACAAAGAAAGCACTACGGAATTAAAGCAGTATTGTTATGGAAAACAAAAATCTGCTATAATGCCAGACTTGCTGCTTCTTGTACAAAGCGAAACGGAATTCTAATAAAAACAGTAATTTATATACATACGAAAAACGGCTCTGTACTAAACAAAGCCGTTTTTTGCTATTTCAGGTAAGAAAATCGCTTTAATTTGATAATTTTAATGAATTTTTAGTGTGTCCATTTTTACCGCTTAATAACGTAAGAAGTAAATCGGATAAAAAATTGTCCGGTTTCGGATACTTGTCCGAAGGTAATTTACTCTGTCCATGTATCTCGAAGAACAATAAACCGTTCATAAGAGTATTCGACGACGTAGAAAAGGCTTGCCGTCCTATTAAAGACAAGTCAAACGAATTCAAAGGATATATCACAATGTATTATACCGACGTTCCCGTTTATAGAGATAAAGACGGTTCTTACGATATACTCGATTTAGAAGTTGAATATCAGGTATGGTACAAAATCGTGGAGGAAAACTGAAATGCCCGAATACGATTATTTTAACGGTGAAAATTTTATAACGTTCGATTTACTCGAAGTCGATGATGAAAAACGCGAAGTAACGGTTGCCGTGAGTGACACAGGAAGAATAAGCGTTAAAACTTTTGACCTATTGTTTGATGACAATCGCCGTTACTTTGAATACGGTTGTTTATACACAAAAATTTATATAGACGAATTCGAGGAGTTTTAATTATGAATGCACCAATTATTGATTTAGAAGAATTACTCGATGAAGCAAAAGAAAGAATCGAAGAAAAACTTATTATCGAAGGAGGCTTAAAAAATGAATGATATAAAAATAGTTATAGGCTCGTGGGGTTCATATAACGAATGTAACGAAAGAGCATTAGGCTCGAAATGGCTCGACCTTTCGGACTATTCCGATTGGGACGAAATTGTAGAAGAACTTAAAAAAGAAGGCTTTGAACTTGAAGGTATCGACGAAGAACTGTTCATACAGGACATTGAAGGTATCGAAGACCGTTCAATAAATTGGGATTACGTAAACCCCGAAACGCTGTTCAATACTTTGAAAGAATCGGGCGTTTTGGACGACGATTACAAATACAAAGTCTTTTGCGCTTTTCTCGAAGTCCGCAATTTTGACGATTTTGAAGAAAAAGTTAAATCGCACGGCGTCCGTTGGGACGATTGTATCAATCTTTGGAGCGGCTATTCGTGGGAAGATTACGGCAAAGAAATGCTCGACTGTTGTGGCTACGAAATACCCGACAGCATTATCGACTTTATCGACCTTGAAAGATACGGAAGATATTGCGGCGAAGAATATCTGCAAGAATACAGCGACGGCTTAATCGAAATTTATTAAAGGAGTTTTACTATGAAAGAATATAAAGCAATGGCTCATATCAACTCGCTGAACGGAGAAATGGCAGAAATAACGGTTTTGAAAGAACTCGGCAATAACGATTATATGGTTGATTATAAGGGTGTGAAATGTCACGCCCTTTTTAATTGGTTTGTTTGCGAATATTATGCAGATGATACCGGTAGAAGTAAAAGCAAAAGGCGGTCGCTCCAAATCCTTAAGAACGCTGATTTCTTCGGAAAAATATCCCGATATTGCCTATGGTTTCAAACTGTCTGCAAATAATATCGGCTACAGCGAGCAGATATACACTTTCCCGTATTTTTGCGCATTCTTGTTGAAACGATTTATGAAAACGTTTGTGCCGATAAGCGAATAAAATTATTATTGGAATTTTTCGATTTTATTTTTCGGTGTTATGCTATCGGAAAATGTCGGCTCCGTCAAGGGTATAAAATATCGCTGAAAACTATGAGTTAATCGACTTATACGGCAATATTTTCTACTTATTCCTTGACTGTTCCGCCATTTCCCGATAGGTTGTTTGCCGAAAAAATAAATCTTCTCGGAGGCAAAATGGAAAACGGAATAATATACGCTCGGTTCAGTTCTCAAAGTCAGAATGAGCAAAGTATAGAGGCTCAAATTCGTATTTGCAGTGAATTTGCCGAAAACAAAGGCATAAAAATAGTCAACGTTTACTCGGATAAAGCCAAAACGGGTACGAATACCGACCGTCCTGCATTTCAAAAAATGGTATCCGATGCTCAAACGGGAGCGTTCAAGTACATAATCGTTTATATGTTCGACAGGTTCGCGAGAAACCGTCGCGACAGCGTTATGTACAAAGAAATGCTTAAAGAAAAATACGGCATAAAAGTTATATCCGCGCTCGAGCCTATATCCGAAGATGAAGGCGGCGAGTTCTATGAAATGTTTTTGGAATGGAACGCCGAAAAATACAGTAAACGTCTTTCCAAACGTATCCGCGACGGCATTGATACGAGCATTGCCAACGGAATGTTTTGCGGCGGAAAAGTGCCTTTCGGATATCGTCTTGAAATAGAGCAGGCAGCCGATAACGCTAAGCCTGTTAAAAAAGTCGTTGTTTACGAAGAAGAGGCAGAAATTATACGATTTATTTTCACTCAATATGCCGACGGTAAAACCAAAAAGCAAATAGCGGATATTCTGAATGAAAAAGGCTTTCGCATAAACGGAAAACGTTTCAAAGGTCGTTCTTTTGACAACTGGATGACCAACGAAAAATATACCGGGGAATTTAAGTTCGGCGGCAGAGATTGCCAAAATATCTACCCGACAATCGTGGATAAAGCCTTGTTTTTAAAAGTGCAGGAGAAACTTGCAGAAAACAAGTACGTTCTCGGCGGACAGGAAACGGCAAAAGTGCCTTATCTTTTGAGCGGCAAAGTCTTTTGCGGACATTGTGGCTCTGAAATGGTTGCGGATAAAAGCACAGGCAAAAGCGGCAAAAAATATTCCTACTATACTTGCAAGAAAAGGCAAAAGCACGAGTGCGATAAACTCCGTGAAAATAAGGATAATCTCGAAAGTTACGTTACGTCGTGCGTAGTGAACTTTTTGAAAGATAAGAAAAATGCGGAAATGGCAGTTGACGATGTATTTTCCTATTACGAAAAACGTACTGACGAAGATAATCTCAGGAGTATCTCTGCACGAATTGCCAATATACAAAGCGAAGCGGAAAAACTTGCCGACGCGTTTATAGACGCAAAGAGCCAACTGTTGAAAAACAAAATTGAAACGAAAATGGCAGAGTATGAAATTCTGCTCAGCGATTTGGAAACGCAAAAGGCACAACTCGAATTAGAACGCGGCTATAGAATTACGAAGAAAGATTTGCTTGCTTTTATTGAAGAACTGCTTAAAGGCGACGTCAACGATAAAGAATACCAAAAACAAATAATAAACCACCTTGTAAGTCAAGTATTCGTTTCCGACAATGATACCGTAGTGTTTTTCAATCTTCGCGGCGGTAAAGACATCGAAAAACTGACTATAGATGATACGAAAGAGGCTGTAAATAGCGCAAAAGGTGTGCGAACGCAAACATCCCCACTCCACCATATGCAAATAATACGAACTCTGAAAATAAATCGGAGTTCGTATTATTTTTTGCAAAGGACTTCTTTGGCGTAAAATTACCGAGTTTAAATGAGTTGTTTGGCGGGTGTTTGACCGCGACGCGAAGCGGCGCGCTTGTATAAGTCAAGCACCCGCCAAAGAGTCATTTTGAAATTTTTGTTAAATAATTACCGCTTTTTTTTAGCGCTTATGTTAATTAAAATATTGTCATTTGTTACTTAATTTAATAGTAATTGTCACGTCGTCGGATATTCGCGACTTTTCTATCCGAGCCGAACGACCGTCCGCCGATAAGGGAAGCGTTTTACCGTTTATTTCCGCACACTGTATTTTCGCTCCGTAGCCAGAATATTGTACGGTTATTTTATGACCGTTAAACGGCGTTACCACCTCTGCGTTTTCGTATTTCTTTGGTACGCACGGTGTTATTACCATGTCGCGAAGCGTAAAGTTTATGCCGAACGCCCAAGAATAAACCGCTCTTTCGATCATAGCGACGCTGCCCGTCAAAAACGAGAAGCCCGACCTGCCGTAGAAAGACGGCACTAAATGATAACAGTTTGTTATCGCGTAGGGCGCGGAACAGGTCTTTTCCGGCGAATGTTTATCCGCATACAAGGGCATTGCGTACCCCAAGACTTCGGCTATATCTTCGTATCTCCCCGCTTTTGCCAACGCCCTTATCAGAAAGCACTGCGAACCGTGGTTATACACGCTTGCGTTCTCGGCGAAATACGGCTGAAAATCTCCCGTTCCCATTTTACCTATTCCGTCTATGAACTTACCGCCGAGCGGCTCGGAAAACAACTTGTAACCGTCCAAGGTTTTCAAAGCGGCTATTTCCGAGAATATCGATTCTTCCTTACCGTCCGCCACTCCGCTTATAACGGCGTATGCGTTCGTCGGGACGTATACTCTCTTTTCGCCGTCCTCGTCCTTTTCGGAAAAAAGCCAAGAGCCGTTATCGGTGTACACGGCGTTATAAAATTTACCGTTAAATGACGCCTTGTTTATCGCGTTTATCAACTTATAGGCTGACTTTTCGTATTTTTCAACGTCTCTTGTCTGCCCGACTTTATTCATTATTTCTGATAAATATCTAAGGCACATAACGAGTTGGCATGACACCATTACGCTTTCGCCTCTGCCTTTTTTGCCTACTCCGCTTAAACAATCGAGCCAATCTCCGCCACGCATTTTAACAAGTCCGTGTTCGCCCGACGCGTCGTCCGAAATAAGATAGTCAAGCCCCTTTTTCAAATGCTCTAAGCCGCTTTCAGCCTTTTCGCTGTCATAATACGGGTACTCTTTTTCTAAAATCGAATAATCGTCGGTGTAAGCGAGATAGTCGTAAACGTATTCGGTGAAGAAGCACGCCGAATCGACAAACTCCCTCAAATCGAATTTCGTACCGCTGCCGAAAGGTACCTGTCTCGGATACCACCCGTCGCTTCTCTGCTTCGAGAAAATGTTTTCGATTACGTCTTTACACATCTGCTTATCGTAACAAAGCATTCCTTCGAAATCGTTCGCGGCGTCTCTCACACCTCTCATTCCCGTCGGCCAACCGCGGTCAAGCGAAGAAACCCAGTACATTTCGAGCGGCAAAAAGCCGTTTATGAATTTATCGAAGTCTCTATCGTCCGTTTTTATCGTTCTTACCGAAAATAATTCGGCGTATTTCCTTTCAAGTATTTTTTCTTCTTCTTTTCGATTTTTTTCGTCGAAATATACTTTCGAGTGATCAATTTCTTCCGTGATTTTACCGTCGTCGGCTGTAACGGAAAACACCTGCGTAAAGGAATACTTTCCGCCCTTTTTAACCGTAACGGAAGAAAGGGTAGAAACGCATTGCTTAAAGGCGTAAAGAGTATCTTCGGTTTTGACGCCGATTTTATCGGGTATCGCGCTGAAATTTTTAGTCGCCGTCGTAAGCCTTTCAAGACTCAACTCCCGACCTTCAGTTTTATCGCTATCGACAACCGTAAGATAACGTCTCTCTTCCTTTTTGCCCGCAACGCTGTATTTCGTCGTTAAAAAGGCGTTCTTATCCTTAAGATATTCCGTTCTCGTATACCATTCGGGCTTATCCCACGGCGCCATTAAAAGTTCGTTGAGATACGGGAAACAACATTTCAGTATCTTATACTCTTTGTCTTTATCGCCGAAATTTTCGATTGTAACGTTCATTATAAAGCGCTTGCCTTTATTCGTTACGAAAACCTCGGTTTCGACCTTCGTTTTTCCGAAAGTGAGGCTATAAGTCGATTTTTCGGGCAAAAACGTTATCATTAACTTATCGGCGGTCAATACGCCGAAGTTGTCGAAAACCCTCTCGCCGTCCGAAATCAACGCCTTAACGGGCGACCCGACTTCCCGTTCTTCTCTTTTGAAAACGGCTTCGCCGACGGGCGGATTTATCTGAACGGCGACAACACCGTACTGATCTACCTTTACGAGTATTTCGTCGTTTTTATAAATATACTCGTAATTTCCCGCGTCGGGCAATTTGTCGATTATGTAGCCGCCGAGTTTATCGGCGAACTTTCCGTATTTTTCAGACATATGATTCTCCTCTTTCGTTTAATCGAGATTATCCCCGTTCGTTTCAATGACTTTTTTATACCAAAACGCGCTCTTTTTAGGAATTCGCTCCAACGTATTATAGTCTATGTAAACAAGCCCGAAACGCTTCGAATAGCCGAGCGCCCATTCAAAATTATCCGTAAACGACCAGTAAAAATAGCCTTTTACGGGATATTCGTCTGCAACTTTTTTCATCTCTTCGATATGCCTTTTCATATAGTCTATCCGCATATCATCGGGGATATCGCCGTTTAAAGTTTTCCATTCGGAAAGCGCAACGCCGTTTTCTGATAAAATCATCGGCAACCTGTATCTCTCATAATAGTATTTCACGAGATATTTCATTGCCTCGGGCGTAACCGCCCATTCCGTAGCGGAAAAATCGTCCGTAGGCGTAACGGGCTTTCTTTTTATTCCGTCTGCGGTATTTTCAATATAAAACCCTCTGTATAAATTAGCGCAGAAGAAATCGAGATCGCTCTTTATAATCTTCATATCGCTTTCGGAAGGGTAATAATCGTATTTTTTAAACCACTCTTTATACTCTTTCGTAAACTCGCCCTTTATAATAGCATCGGTAAAATAGCATCCGTCCCAAAAATCTCCGCTCGGCGAAAAATTGTAATTAAGGACAATCTCGGCGTCTTCCTCTTTCATAGGCATCATCGGAGTAAAACACGGGGCTATACCGATATTCAGTTTATGTTTCGCGGCTTTTCGCATTGCCTTTTCCGCTTTACCCATGCACAAAAGAAGATTGTGGGCGACCGTGAAAGTTTCTTTTCTCGAAAGTTTTAAAAACGGCGCCTGCGTACCCATAAAGTGCCCTTCTTCCACGATACATTGCGGCTCGTTCATAATAATGTAATTAGTTACTTTATCGCCGAAAATCTCAACGACTTTGGCGGCATACCCCGCAAACCAATCGCTTATTTCCCTATTCAGATACCCGCCCTTTTCGTAAAGACTACGCGGCAAATCCCAGTGAAAAAGCGTTACCCAAGGCGTAATATCTGCGGCTATAAGTCGATTAACGAGGTCTTTATAGAACTCAACGCCTTTTAAATTGACTTCTCCCGTACCGCATGGAAATATTCTCGTCCAACTTATCGAAAAACGATAATTCTTTATTCCGAGTTCTTTTAAAAGCGCGACGTCCTCTTTGTATCTGTGATAATGGTCGCAGGCAATTTTTCCGTTCATATCTCCGAGGGTTTTCCCCTTAGTGAACTTGCTGTCCCATATACTCTCGCCTCTGCCGTCCTCATTCTCCGCTCCTTCTGTCTGATAAGCGGAACACGCGACGCCCCACGCAAAATCTTTATCAAATGCCATATCTGTTTACTCCTTATTGTTTTCGTTAAAAAATTTAAGCATATCGTCTATCCAGCCTTCGGCGCAAGTTCCTTTTCCCGATCCGAAACCATGGCAAGTATCGTCATAAACGACGTATTTATGTTTTACGTTATTTTCGGTCAGAGCCTTGTCCATCATTACGGAATTTTCAAAAGAAATGCACTGATCGTTTCTGCCCTGCCATAAATAGGTTTCGGGGTAATTTTCGTCCACGTTCGTATGAACGAAATATTTTTTCACCTCTTCCTCCGAACAGTTTTCGCCCAGACAATTTGCTCTCGTAACGCCTTTTTTAAGCGACAAATCTATCACGGGGTACGTTAAAGACAAAAATTTCGGCTTCGGCAGATTATATCTCTGATAACCCTGCTTCGTAGCCCATATTCCGGCAAGATGACCGCCCGCCGAAAATCCCATAAGCAGATAGTCGGAAATATACAATTCGGAATAATTCTCTATGATATACTTCATCGCCCTCGCGACGTCCTCTATGGGATTCGGCATATACGCACGCGGAAAAACCCTATAATACAATACAAAACAATTATATCCTCTTTTCCACATTTCCTGCGCTATCGGAAAACCCTCGCTGTAAGAACAAACGTCGCTGTACCCGCCGCCGGGGATAATCTAGGATTTTTCCTTTTGATTCACTCTTTTAACTCTATTTCGATAATGTTGCGCTTAAATTAAATATACAAAACTATAGAAACCGTCGGCGATACGAGTTTTTTACTTTTTTTGCGATAAAAAACACCGCCAACGCCACAAAGACGCCGCAGATTCCGCCCGCAAAATCAATCATCGCGTCGAACACGGAAGGGCCTCTGCCGTCCGCAAAAATCTGTATGCACTCGTCCGCCGCCCCGCCCGCAAGCGTTGTGCCGGTCGCAAGGAACGCGCAGATTGCCGTCGCTTTTTTCCTTGCGGAAAAATACGTATCATACATAAAAAACGCAAGAAAACCAAGCAGCGCGAATTCGGAAAAATGCGCCGCTTTACGGATGAATCGATGCGAAACGCAGATTTGCCCTTTGCCGAAGAAAAAATCGACGATTTTCTGCACGGCGTCGCGCACTTTTCCGCTCGCCGCGCCGCTTTGCTGCACCGTAGCCAGCGAATTCGAAAAAATCCAGCCCAGATACAGCAGCGTAAAAAGCGTTGTAAAAACGCGAGGGAGAACCGTCCTTTTTTTGTCGTTCTCTTTTTTCGCCATCGTTTACCTGTAACGATTAAAAAATTTTTTCACGGGCGTTGCCGCCGCGCATTTCACAGGGCGGTCCTCCGTAACGCATTTCATAATCCGCCCGATTTCTTCCAGCCGATCGGCATACCCCGCCTGCGCAATCGCCTCTTCCGCGCGCTTCAAATCGGGCGCGCGATCGGTTACGTTGTGGCAATCCGATCCGAGGCAATGCACGAGATTATGCTTCAGCGCCGCGAACGCGAAGCCGCTTGAATCTTTATCGCAGAACGCCGAGGCGTTCACCTGCAGCAAACACCCCATTTCCGCCAGACGAAGCAGCGTTTCGGGATTTTTTCTGAGTTGCGGATAACGGCAGATATGCGCAATCACCGGGGTAAGTTCCGTTTCGTCCATAAAATACCGAAGCCGCGTAAACAGCGAGCCGGACCACTTTTCGCCGAACGGCAGTTCCACCAGCGCGTAACGCGTATCGCCTATGGCAAGCTTTCTGCACTCCGCGTTGACGGACAGCGTGTCGGAAAAATGAATTTCGGCGCCGAGCGTGAAAAAAAACTCTCCTGCCGCAACGGCAAGCAGTTTTTCGTACGCGGCGGCGCGGCGGCGCACGAAATCTGTCGGAGAGTAAAATTTTCCGTAATAATGCGGCGTAAGCACGATTTCGTTTACGCCCTGTTCCTTTTCCATCTCCAGCATCGCGGCGGAAACGGAAACGTCTTTCGCGCCGTCGTCGATGCCGGGCAGTATATGCGTATGAAAATCGATCATTTCCTTATTACCCCTTTTCCGGCGGTTTTCCGCCGCGTTTTATTTCAGATCGAACGCCATCGCCGTAATATCGTCGCCGAATTTTCCGCCGCAGAACACGGTGAGCGCGTTCTTTAATTTTCCGATAAAATCTTCCGCGCAGGCAGACTGCATCAGCACGCTTTCCGCGCGTTCGATGCCGAATCGTTCGCCCGCCGTGTTGGCGCATTCCGTAACGCCGTCCGATAACAGCACCAAAAGATCGCCCGCTTCGTAAGGCATGGTTTTTTCCGCGTACCTGTAATCGGCTATCCAGTTGGAAACGGGCGGCGCGGGATCTTCGATTTCGTTAATACCGTACCCCCTGCCGCTTTTAAGAAGTATGGGCGCGTTGTGTCCCGCAAGCACGTACGAAAGCGTGTGCGTAGCTTTATCCATGCACACCGCCGCCACCGTGATGTACGAACGTTCGTCCGGGTTTAATTCCACGAATTTATCGCGCAGCGACGATACCGCTTTCGCCACCGATTGTTCCTTGCGGTTAAATCCCGCGCGGATAAACGCGGAAAGCATGCCGGCGGAAATACCTTTGCCCGATACGTCCGATAGAACGCCGTACACTTTTCCGTCCAGCTCGTACACGTCCGGCAAATCGCCGCCGATATCGAGGCAGGGAATATACATATACGAATACGGCACGCCGCCCGTCTGCTTTCCCGCGGGCAACAACCGCTGCTGCATTCTTTTTGCCGTGAGCATTTCCCGCGCGATTTCCGTTTGCATCGCGCCGTCGGTCAAGCCGAGAAACAGCCGCTTTCCGCGCTTTTTTCCGCGCGGCGATTCATCGTCTACGGGTAAAATACGGATTCTCGTGCCGATGGTTTCCGTGCGGTTTCCCTTATTTACGGTAACGGAAATCACATCCGATTGTTCCGCGTTTTCCTGCGCGGCGCGCGCCATTACGCGGTGCAGCGTGCAATAACCGCACTCCGCCTTTTTTCCGCAGAACGATTGTTTTTTTTCGCCGCCTCCGGCGCGAACGGGGCAGGAAAGATACGCGTCGAGAAAAGCGCCGCTTTTAATGCTTTCGCCCGCTTTTTTGGCATAACCGGGCGAAGCGAAAGCGCGCGCGAACGAGGCGTTGGCATATAAAATACGCAAATCTTCCCCGAATACGAACACCCCCGCGGGGATTTTTCCGAGTATTTTTTTATACGTGGAATTTTTCATAACCCCTCCGCCCGTTGTTTTAACGTTTCCGACCTCTTCGGCTTTAACGTTTCCGAACTTATCCCTCCGCATGCGGCAGATACATTTTCAGTCCGGTTTTAATCTGCGCGTCGAAATCGAGATTGTCGTACAGTTCGCCGTCCAGCTGAACGGTGGCGCCGCCCGGAATTTCAAAGCGGACGCTTTTACAGCGAAAATGCGTTGTTTTTTTGTATTCCAGAACTTTTCCTTTGAGAAGCTTGATAAACGCGCCGATGACTTTCGGTCCGCGGACCATTTCCACGAAACACACGTCGATCAGCCCGTCGCCCGCCACCGCCGCCGGGCAGATTTTAATGCCGCCGCCGATTTGCGAACCGTTGCACGCCACCGCCAGAAACGCGCGATGTTTTTCGCTTTTCCCCTCGCTTTCGATGATGATATCGTTTCCTTTGAAATGCAGGATGCTCTGAATCAGGCAACGCATGTATTTGAGTCTGCCGTGAATTTTCTGCGATTTATTGTAGCGTTTCAGCACGTCTACGTCGATGCCCAGCCCTCCTACGTTCATGCAGCGAACGCCGCCCACGTCAAGATAATCCATATCTCTCGGCGTGCCGTTCAGAATGATTTCCGAAGCCTTTTTGGTGTCTGAGGGAAGTTTCACCGACGCGGCGAAATCGTTCCCCGTGCCCGCGGGGATCAACCCGATGTTCACCGAAGAAATATCGTCCAGCGCGTTCAGAACGGCGTGCATCGTACCGTCGCCGCCCACTACGATTACGTTGCGGCGCTCCTCGTTCTCTTTCAGCGGAGCGGAAAGTTCGCGTATGGTAGTGCGTAAAATCTGTTTCGACGTCATTTCGTGAATAACGTATTCCGCTTCCCGTTCGTCGAAAAAATCGGCGACGGCGCGCGCGGCGCGCAGCGTTTTATGCTTTCCCGCATCGGGATTTACGATAAGATGATACAAGGCATTTTTCCTTCTTCTTTTGTCCGCGAAAAAAACTCGCGTATTCATTATATAACATTTAAAAAAAATTTGCAATTTATTTTTTCGTTTGATATAATGATATTGTAAAAATTTTTTGTTTTTTTGAGAGGTTTTTCGTGTTAATGCGTGATTTTGTGCCAGAACCGCTGTTTTCGCTTGCCGCGGCGCTGAAAAAAGAAACGGGTAAGCCGCTGTATCTTATCGGCGGAAAAGTGCGGGATATCGCTTACAGCGCAGAACGTGGCGGTAATATTCTTTCTGAAAGATTTGAAGGAAGGTCTCCTGAGTGGCAGAAAGAGCATGAAAGAGCATTTGAGATGGCTCAAAATGAAGCACGACAACATTTCCATCGTTGCCATGGCTGTCATCAGTATGTGTGCGACGCCTGTTTTAACGAGGATGAGGGACTATGTACTGAGTGTGCGCCAAGGCAGGAAGTTTATGTGGCAAAAGCGAGAGCGGATGCTATGCGCCGCAATATTGAGGAGGCCGGACAAACGGCGACTGTATGGAAAGGAAAAATCGAGAGTAAAATA
>UQPN01000030.1 GCA_900542935.1 uncultured Eubacteriales bacterium | reverse complement strand
CCTGCGGTTGACGTCCTCTCGTTCGTCAGCTTGACTATAATACCACACTTATATATCCCTTGTCAACTGTTTTTTCGCACTTTTTTAAAATTTTTTAATTTTTTTCTTTTTCCCCTTTTTTTCGCCGGTTTTCGCCGTTTTACCGTTCTTTCTGACGAATCCGCGTTCTTTAGCTGTTCCGGACAAAACTTTCTTGACATCCGCGTGCCGTCCGTGATATAATGATTGTAATAACACGCGGCGCGTATACGCGCATACGTACACACACATACACGCACATGCGCGCGTATATCAGCCAGCCATATATCATCAAACGGAGATTTCTATGAAAACTTTACGAATTTTATTTACCGTACTATCCGCGGCGTGTATTGCGGCGTTTCTTCCCGTCGGTTCGCTTGCGGGCTGGGGCTATGCGGCGATTTGCGCGGCGGGCGCGTTTTGTTTCTTCGCCCTGATGCTGTTATGCAAACAGAGCCAGAACAATGCCGAACGCACGCCGACGGCGCTGCCGGAGGAAAGCCGTAACGAACAAGAAGCGGAACCAAAGAAAAACGACGGTAAATAAAACCGCCGTTTTTTCTTTGCCTGTACAAAAGCAAAAGCCGACCGCACACGGGTGCAGCCGACTTTTTTGTATTCCGTAATTTTTCGTAAGCGCAAGCGCCCGAAGAGAAAAGTTATCTCTTGGAGAACTGCGGTGCGCGACGAGCCTTTTTGAGACCGTACTTCTTTCTTTCCTTCGCGCGGGGATCGCGGGTTAAGAAACCTGCTTTCTTCAGCGCGGGACGGCTGTTTTCTTCCGCTTCGAGAAGCGCTCTCGCCACGCCGAGACGGATAGCGCCCGCCTGACCGGTGTAACCGCCGCCGATAACGTTTACGATAACGTCGTACTTGCCTTCCGCTTCAAGAAGAGCAAGAGGCTGCTTTACGATATACTGAAGCGTACCCTGAGGGAAATAATCCTCGAACGTACGATCGTTGATGGTGATGGTGCCGGTGCCGGCAGGAATGAGACGCACACGAGCGATCGCCTTTTTTCTTCTGCCCGTTCCCCAGAACTGAATCTTCTTTTTCACATTCGCTTTTGCCATTATCGTCTCTCCTTAATCAACTTTGAGTACTTCGGGCTTCTGAGCTTCGTGATTGTGAGCTTCGCCCTTGTATACTCTGAGTTTTTTAATCATGGCTCTTCCCAGACTGTTCTTGGGAAGCATACCGCGTACGGCTTCGTAAACGGCAAGATCGCTTTTTTCTTCCATCATCTTTTTATAAGGAATTTCTTTCAAGCCGCCGATATAACCGGTGTGGTATCTGTAAAATTTGTCTTCCGCTTTCTTTCCCGTCAAGGTAGCCTTGTCGGTATTGATAACGATAACGAAATCGCCCGTATCCACGTGCGGGGTGTAAGTGGGCTTATGCTTGCCGCGCAGGATGAAAGCCACGCGGGACGCCAGACGACCGAGCGGAACCCCCGCGGCGTCAACGACATACCACTTTCTTTCAACCGTCTGGGCATTTGCCATATAGGTCTTCATATCGTATTACTCCTTATTCGTGTGTATTCTTTGTTTAAAGTTTCAAAGCTACGTTTACAGCCACTTTTCTTTAACGGGGAAAACCGTGCCGCAACCATGCTGTTTTCAACTTGCCTACTAATTATATTATGATTAACGGAATCCGTCAAGCTGTTTTGCCTCGTGTTTTTCAACTTTTTTTATTTTTTTCAAAAGTTTTTCGCTTTTACGCCGATTTTAACGCATTTTTACCGTTTTTCCGCTTTCGGCTCACCACGGCATGCAGCCGTAAAACAACGCCGCTTAAAAAAGCAAAATTTTCAGCCCGATAACGATAAGCACCGCGCCGCCGAAAATTTCCGCCTTGTCCGCCAGCTTGTTTCCGATCAGCCGCCCTATCTTCGTTGCCGCAACGCCGAGCAGAAACGTAATGCAGCCGATAATCATAACCGACCAGCCGATCGCGGGCGTAAGTCCCTCGCTCAGCGCCGCCATTTTCAGCGAAATTCCCACGGCAAACGCGTCCACCGACGTGGCGAATGCCTGCACGATCATTTCGCCGAACGAAAGGCGCTTATCCTCCGTTTCCGCGCTTTCCCCCGCTTCGCGCGCTTTCCGCGCGGCTCTGCGTTCCTTTACGTTGTCGATAATCATTTTGCCGCCGATAAACGCGAGAAGCACGAACGCCACGCTTTTCGACGCCTTTTCAAACGTGCTGCGAAACGTTTCGGAAGAAGAAACGAAATCGGTGATATAATACCCGATGAGCGGCATCAACGCCTGAAACGTGCCGAAGAGCAGCGCGGGCAAAAGCGCCCTTTTTCCGCTCATCTTCGAATCCGTCATGCCGTTCGTCATGCTTACGGCGACGGCGTCCATCGAAAGCGCCACGCCGAGCAGCAAAATATCGAAAATATTCATTCTTTTTTCCTCGCCCGTTACTTTCGCGGGCAAAATGCAAAAATTCCGACGTTCCCCGCCGCCTCGCCGCGGGTGCCCCGCAAAAAACGGCAAGCAAGGGTTTTATCGTAACACAAATCGGTTATTTTGTCAATCGCTTTTATCGACCGCCCGTGAAAAAGCATTAACGCCATCGTCTTTCAATTTTCGCTTTCAATCAGCTTTTTTCGCGCGTGCGCGCGTATACAATATATCGCGCGTATACAATACGCGTATACAATATATAATGCGGACAATCCCGAGCGTAAAACGTTCCGCAGGAAAATAAATCGCGGCGCATAAAGACGGCGCGATTTTATCATGCGGGCAAAAAACGCTTTACTTGAAAGCGCCCGCATGATATAATGATTACAATCGAAACGATATGGAGTAAAACAAAATGCCGTATACGGTAATCTTAAAGAAAACAGAAGAAAAACGCATCGTCGCGGGGCATGCCTGGGTGTACGCCAACGAAGTGCAGCGCATTGAAGGAAAAGACAAAAACGGATCGCTTGCCACGGTGCTTTCGGCGGACGGAAAATTTATCGGCAAAGGTTACATCAACCACGCCTCGAAAATTCTCGTACGTATTTTTATCCGCGGAAACGAGGAGGACGGCGAAGAACTGTATCGCCGCCGCATTTCCGCCGCATGGGAAAGCCGAAAAAAACTCGGATACGAAAATTGCTGCCGCGTGGTGTTTGCCGAAGCGGACGACCTCCCCGCGCTCATCGTGGATAAATACGCCGACGTTCTTGTGATTCAGTGCCTTTCGCTGGGGATTTATCAGCGAAAAGCCATGATCGTGAAAGTGCTAACCGAGCTCTTTGCGCCGAAAGGCATTTACGAACGTTCCGACGTTGCCGTGCGCGAAAAGGAAGGGTTACCGCAGGAAAAAGGCGTATTGTACGGCGAAGTGCCGGACGAGGTAATCATCGAAGAAAACGGCTTAAAAATGAGCGTGGACGTGAAAAACGGGCAGAAAACGGGGTATTTCCTCGACCAGAAAGAAAACCGTTTCGCCTGCCGCCGCTACGCCGCGGGCGGGCGCGTGCTGGATTGCTTCTGCAACGGCGGCGGTTTTTCGATGAACGCGGCAACTGCGGCAACAGAAGTGATTTCGGCGGATATTTCCGCCCTTGCGCTGCAGACGGTGAAAAGGAACGCGGAACTGAACGGCTTTAAAAACATAAAAACGGTGCAGGCGGACGTGTTTGAACTGCTGCGGGAATATAAAAAGTCCGGCGAGAAATTCGATCTCGTCATTCTCGATCCCCCCGCGTTCTGCAAAAGCGCGGCGGAAATCAAAGACGCGTACCGCGGCTATAAAGACGTGAATCTTACGGCGATGAAGCTGGTGAAAAGCGGCGGCTATCTGATTTCCTGTTCGTGTTCGCACTACATGTCGCAGCCGCTCTTCGAAAAAATGCTGGCGGAAGCCGCGAAAGAAAGCGGCAGAAAAGCGCGTTGCCTTGAAATCCGCACGCAGGCGCCCGACCATCCCTCGCTTCTGAACGCGGAAGAAACTTCGTATCTCAAATTCTTCGCGCTGCAAATTTCGTAACGCGCCGCCGTCGCGCCCTCGCACCGTCAACCGCTGTCGGCGGCGGGCGTAAAAAACGGAAAATTCGCGGTTATTTTCGATTATTCGCTATAAATCGCTTTACGTAAAAACACAAAACTGCTATAATATTAAACAACGGTTAAAAATAAAATTACGCCGTTTCGGAGGAACAATGGACGAATATCAGGAACAACGGCAGAACGAAATCGGCATCGCCGACGTCTTCCGTATTCTGCTGAAACGAATCAAACTTCTTATTGCCGTGCTGCTGGCGGGCGCGGTGATCGGCGGGTTGTTCGGCTATTTTACGTATCAAGACGATAAGTACTACGGCGCGGAAGTAAAGTACGAAATTTCCATCATCGCCACGCGCAACGTTTTCGCGGCGGACGGCACAGTAAAAAAAGAGGACGGCAAAGCGCCGAACTACGTATATAAAGATCAGCACATTTCCATGTTGATCGATCACCTCAATTCCGATACGTTTGCCACCGAAGTGCTGAAAAATATGGAAGAATCGGCAGGCGCCGTGAAAGCGGTTACGAACGCGGACGGCGACATCGATATTTCTTCGATGCTTGCTTCCGGCGATAAAGCGCAGGCGGAATACGCGAAAAACTATCTGCAGTGGCTTACAAAAGTAAAAAACTGCATTTCTTTCTATTTCGATTACGATACTAACCCCAACTCTTTTTATATGAAAGTTTCCGTAAGAGGCGACGCCGCCTTTGCGGCGCAGCTCCTCGCCACGGCGGAAAAAATCGTGCCGCTTGAAGTATCGGGCGTGGAAGCGGACGAGGCGAACGGAATTGAAGCGAAACGCGGCTGGATCATCGTTCCGGACTCCACCGATTCGAGAAACGACAGCGGCGTGGGCACGGTAACTTCGTACACGGCGCAGTGCAACCCGATGACGGTAAGCTATTCGCATCTGCTGAACCCCGGCAACGCCCGGAAAAAGGCGATTCTTTTCGGAACGATTTTCGGTCTGGGCGCGCTGCTTATCGCCTGCGTGGCGGTGGTTGTGGCGGATAACGCGGACGAACGCCTGCGCGATTACGATAAATTTTCCAAAGCGATCGGCATACCCGTGCTGGGCGTGGTGCCGTCCATCGAACATCTTTCCGCTCCGGATAACAAACAGAAGAAAAAGGAGGAGAAAAACAAATGAGCATCTTCGACTTTTTAAGCAGAAAAAATGCCATCACGGCAAGAAAAAAAGCCGAAAAAGCGGCTTTGCAGGGCGGCAAAAAAACATATCTTTTAAACGAGGATACTCCCTTTGCGGTAACGGAAGCGTTCAGAAGTTTAAAAATGACGCTTTCCGTTTCCCTCGCCAAGACGCAGGACGGCAGCGGCGTAAGCTTTTTGTGCACCTCTTCTTACCCCTCCGAAGGCAAAACCACGGTGGCGGCGAACACCGCGCTGATGATGGCGCAGTCGGACGTGAAAGTGGTGCTGGTGGATACCGACCTCCGCGCGGGCAGGATTTCGAGATTTTTCAACGTGCCCCACGCCCCCGGACTTTCCGATTATCTTTCCGGGCAGGCTTCTTTGGACGAAGTGCTGCATCAGACGAAAGCGAATCCTAATTTATACGTCATCTGCCGCGGCACGCAGACGGTGCGCCCGTACGAACTGCTTGCGGACGAAGTGATGAAAGAACTGGACCTTGCGCTGAAAAAACGCTTTGCCTACACCATTTACGATTCTCCCCCGTTCCGCCTTGTTTCCGACGCGCTTGCCGTAGCGCCGCTCGCCAACGGAACGTTTCTGGTAACGCGGCACAGATATTCGTACGAAAGCGATATCCGCGCGGCTGTGGACGCTTTGAAATTCGTGAAAGCGAATATCCTCGGCATCGTCGTAAACGATTACAAGCCGGAAAAATACGCGAAGAAAGATTCGCGCTACTCGCAGTATTATTACAACGCGTATTATTCGGATCCCGTTCCGGGCGGCGACGGCGCCGATAAAAACAAACAGGCGCAATAACCGTTCTGCCGGCGAAAGCGGCGACGTTTTTCCGCAATGCCACGCATGGTCGGGCGGAAGTTTTCCTTATTTTATACGCAAAAGGCGCGGATCGGCTCCGCGCCTTTTTTATATGTTTTTTCGTTAAAATTCAAACGCCGCGGAGTTTTCCGCGGCACGTATTTTTCGCTTTGTTTTTATATGCCGCGTTTACCGTAATGCACTACGCCCACTACGTCGTACCCAACGTGAATTCCGATAATCGGCGACATTTCGCAAATTTCGATTTTCGCGGCAGGATTGATTTTCAGAATGGCTTTTTCCACCGTTTCGGCAAATTGCGGGCAATCGCAATGCACGATGCGGATTTCTTCCCCTTCCGCCTTTTCGGAGTGCGCGGAATACAGGCTGACCAGCTCGTTCAAAGCGAATTTCAAGCCGATTTTCTTGCCGATGCTAACAAGCTTGCCGTCCTCGCCGATGCGCAGCAGAGGTTTGATGTGCAGCACTTTTCCGAGTGCCGCCAGACTTGCCGGAACGCGCCCGCCCCGTTTTAAAAAATCAAGGTCGTTTACGGTAAACCAGTGGCAGATGTTTTGTTTCGCATTCTCAGCATCCGCCGCGTTTTCTTCAATCGTCATTCCGTCCGCACGGTTTTTCGCAGCGCGTTCGGTTAAAAGCCCCAGTCCGGCCGATGCCGCAAGCGAATCCACGCACACGATTTTTCTTTCGGGATATGCTTTTTTCAAAGCTTCCGCGGCCGCAACCGAAGAAGCATACGTTTGCGAAAGCCCGCCCGATAAGCAGAAATATAATATGTCTTTCCCCTCTTTGAGGTACGGCTCGAATTTTTCCTCGTACGTGGCGGGATTGATCTGCGTGCTTTTTACCTCCGCGCCCTGCCGTTCCGCCTCGTAAAACGCCGCTTTGTCTTCCTCGCTCTCCGTTCCGTCGGCGATTTTTTCTTCGCCGTTTTGCAAATACAGCATGGGAATCACTTTGATTCCGTATTTTTCCCGCACGCCCGCAGCCATGTCCGCCGAAGCGTCGGTGATGATTTCGTAATCGCTCATAATGCTCCTTTTCGTCGTCCGCGCGCCGCGAAATTTCTGCCGTCCCGCACGGATTTGTCATAGAAAACAATTACAATTATAACAGAATCGGGAAACGTTGTCAACAGTTTTTGCACAAATCGCCCCGATTTGTACAAAATGTAACCGCCGGCTCACGGTGCCGGCGGCAAAAACATTTGAAAATACGGATTATTTTGCATGATATAATTTTTTCGTCTGGTAAATGGGATCGGCCGTGTAGTTGATGCCCAGTTTTTTCAGCACGTTTACGTCCACCTGCGATAAAATCACCGTGGAGTGGCACTCCGCCCCTTTCAGCCCCGCCAACGCCTGCATTGCCAGCGCCGCCACGGGGTTTGTAACCGCAGAAATGGACAGCGCGATTAAAATTTCATCGGAATGCAGCCTCGGATTATGCCCGCCGAGATGCACCGTTTTCAATTTCTGTATCGGTTCGATGATGCTCGGCGATAACAACATCACTTTATCGTCGATGCCGGAAAGCGTTTTCAGCGCGTTCAGCAGCATCGCGCTCACCGCGCCCAATAGCCGCGTGGTTTTGCCCGTAACTATCGTGCCGTCGTTCAGTTCCAGCGCGCAGGCGGGTTCGCCTGTTTTCGCCTGCTTGTCCCGCGCGGCAGCCACCACTTTACGGATTGCCGTGGTAACGCCGTTCTGCTGCATCAGCAGTTCGATTTTCGATACGACGGCGTCGCTTGCCTTATCGTTGCGCCTGTCCACCAGCGCCGCGAAGTACCGCCGCACGATTTCCTGCCGGGAAGCTTCCGCGCACACGGCGTCGTCCACAATGCAGTTGCCCGCCATATTCACGCCCATATCCGTGGGAGATTTATAAATTTCTTCGCCGTAAATTTTCTGAAAAAGGCGGTTGAGCACGGGAAAAATTTCCACGTCGCGGTTGTAGTTTACCGTACTTACGCCGTATGCCTCAAGGTGATACGGGTCAATCATGTTCACGTCGTTCAGATCGGCGGTGGCTGCTTCATACGCCACGTTCACGGGGTGTTTCAGCGGAAGGTTCCAGATGGGAAACGTTTCGAATTTCGCATAGCCCGATTTTACGCCGCGCTTGTTATCTTGGTAAAGCTGCGAAATACAGGTTGCCATTTTACCGCTGCCGGGACCGGGCGCCGTTACGATTACCAGCCGCCGGGAGGTTTCTATGTAATCGTTTTTGCCGAGTCCGTTTTCGGAAACGATGCCGTCCACGTCGTACGGGTAACCCGCAATCGGGTAATGGCGGTACGTTCTGATATCCAGTTTTTTCAGCGTGCGTTCGAATTTTTTGGCAAGCTTCTGATCGGCGAACTGCGTCAGACAAACGCTGCCCACGTACAGCCCTACTTCGCGGAAGGCGTCGATGAGGCGCAGAACGTCCATATCGTACGTAATGCCGAGGTCGCCGCGCATCTTGCAGCTTTCGATCGCGTCGGAATTGATAACGATAACGATTTCCGCTTCGTCTTTCATTTTAAGAAGCATCTGAAGCTTGGAATCGGGAGCAAAGCCGGGCAGCACGCGCGAAGCGTGGTAATCGTCGAACAGCTTGCCGCCGAATTCGAGATACAGTTTATCCCCGAATTTATCCACGCGCTTGCGTATATGTTCCGACTGCATTGAAAGATACTTTTCGTTATCGAATCCGATTTTGTTCATTGTAAGCTCCTGTAGCGCGCATTGTTGCCGGAGGTTCCCGACGGAACGGCACGAAAACATTATACTAAAAAACGTAGCGAAAAGCAAGCGGAAGCGAAGCGCAAAATGTCCAAAAAATCGACAAAAAAATGAAATGAAAATTTTTTTGCAAACAGCGCAAAAAAGGTTGACAAACAAGCGCGATTGATATATAATAAATATCGTCGTTAAAAGCGGACAATGCGATCGTGGCGGAACTGGCAGACGCGCAAGACTAAGGATCTTGTGGCTAACACCATGCAGGTTCAATTCCTGTCGATCGCACCATTATTCACGAAATCTTGCATAAATGTGTAAGATTTCGTGAATTTTTTTGTTTTTAACGCATATTTATGCGATAACTTTTACGACGAATGCCAACTTTGGAGGTGATTTTGGCGGTGATTTTTTGGGCATTTTTTGCCTTTTTAATGCTTTTTGCGAAAAAATCCCCTTTCTCATTTTTTGCTGTTTTTATTTTTATGGTGTTTGTACGACAAAAATAAAAGAAACCCGATAAAATCGGCGTGCAGATTTTAAAATGCCATTTGTGCGTTGCAATGAAAAAATCACGCGCTTTTTTCTTACATTATATAAAAGAGATATTTTCCGCGGCGAAAATATCTCTTTTTTTTGTTTTTTTGTTCCCCCGAAAAATATTTGCCTTTTCGGTTGGTTTTGTGTAGCACAAAGAAAAACGAAAGTGAACGGCAAAAATTATTGCTGAAAATTTGTATATCCCCCTGCCGAAATTGATTTGCTTCAATTTCGGCTTTTTTATTCTCCCCTTTTTTTCAATTTTGCTTAACTTGTATGCAATAATTTCTTGCTTCTTCGTTGACTTTCGCGCTTTCCTATTTGTATTATCTCGGATTCTCAGTTTTCTCCGTGCTGTTTTTTTGTTGCCGAAAAGGCAAAAAAAAATTATTTTCGGAGGTAAATTCCAAATGAAAAAAGTAGTTTTCTCAATTCAGTCCGTTCGTAGCAAGTCGGATAAAAAATTATCCGGTTTCGGTTATCTTGCCGAAGGCAGTCTGCTCTGCCCTTGCATCTCGAAAAACAACAAACCGTACATTCGCGTGTTCGACGACGTTGTAAATCGTTGTAAACCTTTGCAAGATCGTCCGAACGAGTTTCAAGGTTACGTTACAATGTATTTCACCGACGTTCCCGTGTACCGCGAAAAAGACGGCGCATACGATATGCTCGATCTCGAAGTCGAGTATAAAATCTGGTACAAACTTGCGGAGGACAAATAAAATGAACGGTAACATTCAAATCGTAATCGGCTCTTGGGGCAGTTACAACGAATGCAACGAGCGTGCGTTAGGCTCGAAATGGCTCGATTTATCCGAGTATTACGACTGGGAAGAAATCGTTGCCGAACTGAAAAAAGAAGGTTTCAAACTCGACGGTATCGACGAAGAATTATTCATTCAGGACATAGAAGGCATACCTACCGATTGTTGCAACTGGGATTATACCAACCCCGAAATGCTGTTCGAAACTTTAAAAGAATCGGGCATTCTCTATAACGATTACAAATACAAAGTATTCTGCGCCTTTCTCGAAATCCGCGATTTCGATGATTTTGAAAAAAAAGTAGAAGAACGCGGCGAGAACTGGGACGACGATATTTACCTGTATTCTGGTTACGACTGGGATGATTACGGCAGAGAACGACTCGATGACTGCGGATATGACATTCCCGAATTTTTAGAAGATTATATCGACTTCGATAAATACGGAAGAGCCTGCGGCGATTGTTACGTACATGAATACAGCGACGGACTTATAGAAATTTTATAACTAACAGGAGAAAAACATTATGAACATTAAAAACGAACAAAAGAAAGAAAAAGCAATCCAAATTATGCAAAAATTAGATATTTACGCGCCGTATATCCGCGGATTTCAGGAAGAAAATCAAGTGTGCTTTTTTGAAGCGTTCGGCGGATTTTGGGCTCATCAAGAGCCCGAATTGATGGCAAAAATTAAAGAATTTGAAACACAATACAACGTTCTTGTATACGCCGTTACGCACGAATACACGAACTTCGGCGAGTGCTACGATTTCCTGTATATTCCCGATTACAAATCGGACTGGAAGTATATGCTTATGCCGCAAAAAACAATGTTTTACGTTTCTGCATACGTATGGAACAAATCGGACGATATGTGTTCGGAATTCGGAACGATCGGTATCCGTTCTTTCGGCGGCGGTATTAAAAGGGTTATGTGAGGCGCGATATGAAAGAATACAAAGCAATGGCGCATATCAATTCATTGAACGGCAAACTCGCCGAAATCACGGTACTTGAAAACGTCGGCGATAACGATTACATCGTAGAATACAACGGCATTAAATGCCACGCGATTTTCAACCGGTTTGTCTGCGAATATTACGCCGACGACGTTTACGAGGTAATAAAGGAATAACGATTATGATACAATTAAAATTAACGGCAAATACGCCGTCCGAACAACGAATTTTAGAATATTTACAGAACACCGCGAGCGAAACGCTCGCCGAAAAGATAAACAACGGCACGCCGTTCGAAAAAGACGGAAAGCCGCTGACAAACAAAAAATCTTTATCGGGATTTATGAAATACGCCTGCGACGAAGCGAGAAACCTTATTGCACAAGACGAAACCGCCGCGTGCGTAGAAGATTCCGTGGTGTACGGGTGGGCGATTCACTATTTCGAAGAAGATTCGATCGAAGGCACGTTGTACACGCTCGACGGCTCGGAATATATCCCCGAAAAAAAGTCCGTACCGGTATCCAAACAAACAGCAAAAACAAGCGTTGCTTCCGCTACTACCCCTGCCGTTTCAACGCCGCAAAACAAACAGGAATCTTTATTCGATATGCTTTCTTCTAAGCAACCCGTTTCCGAACCAACGCCGTCTGACGAGCCTACCCCCGAAGAATTACAAGAGACTCTGGAAGAAACGGCTAACGAACCCGAACCCGTTCAAGAAGCCGTTATCGAACCGCCAAAACCGCGCAACTTATCGCCCGTTTACGCAGAGTATCTTAAAATCAAAGAGAAATATCCCGATTGTATCGTCGCCTACCGTCTGGGCGATTTTTACGAAATTCTCGGAAGCGACGCGGTTACGCTTGCAAAAGAACTCGAATTGACATTGACAAGCCGCGATTGCGGACTCGATACCCGCGTGCCTATGGTAGGCTTCCCCTATCACGCCGCCGACATTTACATATCGAAAATCATCGAACACGGGCATCAAATCGCCGTTTGCGAACGACTCGACGAAGTAAAACTTCTGCCCGAACCGAAACCGCAAGAAATAGACGAAGAAACGGGCGAAATTCTTTCCTACGAAGAAATGAAAGAATTCGACGGCGATATTATCGAACCGCCGCATCTTTCAGAAGATTTACCTGCACCGAACGAAACCGACGTGGAAAATACCTTGCTCGAAGAAGAAAAGGCGTTTGCCAAAGCGTTCGATCCCGAAGCCGTTTGCGCGCTTGCCGATTTGCTCGGAGATTGCTTTATTTTAGTTTAACCGAGGTACATTCTTATGAAAATCGAAAAAATTAAACCTATTCCCAAATACATTCTCGCCCGCATCAAAAAAGCCGATATACAAAATAATAATGTAACGTTGCCCCACCGGACGCGTTTCTATGCCTACCTTACAAAAAACGACGGCGAACTTGTAAAAGTTACCGTCGCCGTGAAATATCGTTATAAGAAGTGGCTTTATAAACAAGTCGCCGTACACGGGATTCATTCCGATTTATGCTTCGTGAAAGATATGGTTTTTTATAATATCTGGGGCTATTTCGTAGGTTGGTACGAACAAGGCGCGCAAAGGTTTCCGCGTTGGTACGAAAGCGCCGAATGGGATTTTGCTTACGACAAATATTTCGATCCGCAAGCCACTATCGTAAACCGAGAATACTTAAATAAATTTCCCGAATACAAATATTCTGCCGTTGAAAGATACACGGGCGTAAAAATATTTGAATACTTGCGACTTTACGAAACATATCCGCAAATCGAATATCTTATGAAAGCAGGACTTGACGATTACGTCTTTTCAACGCAGATTTTAAAAACCGTCGGTAAAAACAAATCATTTGCAAAATGGCTTATGAGAAACCGCGCAGAACTTACGGAAAATAAGTATTACGTTGACGTGATCCTTCGCGCGTTTAAAACGGGCAAACCGCTTGCCGACGTACAAGCCTACCGCAACTACCGTATGAAATTGTCGAAAGAAACGGCTTTGAAAGAGTTACGCGCGTTTTTCAAAAACGACCTTGAAAAATTTGTGCTGTATCTTCGCAAGCAGGAAACAAATCCGTATTCGTATCGGGATTATCTTCACGCTTGTCAATATCTCGGTTTGAATATGACCGAAGAAAAAAATCGTTATCCCCGCGACTTCAAGCGTTGGCACGATATTCGCATCGACGAATACGCCACCGCGAAAGCGGTACAGGACGAAAAAGAACGGAAAGCCTTTTACGATACTTTCGCCGCCGTTGCAAACAAGTATTCAGGGCTTGAATACGATAATAAATCCGTTTATATCGCCGTGATTGCGCAAAGCCCTGCCGAGCTTATCCGTGAAGGCGAATTGCTCGATCATTGCGTTGGTCGGATGGGTTACGATCGGAAATTCGCGCGGGAAGAATCGTTGATTTTCTTTATCCGCACGAAAGAACACCCCGACGTGCCGTTCGTTACCGTTGAATATTCGCCGAGCCGAAGAAAAATACTGCAATGTTACGCTTATCACGATTCTACGCCTGACGACGGCGTTTTACAATTCGTCAATCTCACGTGGCTGCCCTATGCGAATAAGAAACTTCGCAAAATACAAAGGTCCGCCGCGTGATTTGCTTTTTACAGGAGATCTTTTATTTATGAAACCTTTTACTTTTGATTTCGGTACTTGTTCTTATTCCGAAAACATAGCATCAAAACCTTTTCAACGCATTAACCGCCCCGAGCAACCGCAAAACCTTTGTCCTTATCCGATTCCTTCGCTCGACGAGATTATCAAGGATATCGACAACGAAAGCCGCAACGTGGATAAATCGAAATTCGTTTCCGATTTATTCGAATGCGGCGCACTTGCGATTGCCAACACCGTTGATTTAATACAAAAAGATAAACGCGAAGAACGCTACAAGCAAGTTATGTCCGCATACCCGCTTTCCGCAAGACAAGCACTCGCCGACATTTTCGCCAAATTATTTGCTCTGCTTTCGTCCTGCGTGTACGATAACGGTCGCTTCTATGATCATTTGGGCGAACTGTTTATGCGGTGCGACTTCGGAAACGACAACAAAGGTCAGTTTTTTACGCCGTACCATATTTCAAAGTTTATGGCAGAAATAACGCTCGCCGAAAAAGACGCGATTGCCTTAACCGAAAACGACGGCATTATTTCTATCTGCGATCCGTGTTGCGGCGGTGGCGGAATGGAGATTGCCGCTCTTGACGTTTTGAAAAATACGTACAATATCAATTATGCCCGGCATTGCTTCATCGACTGTTCCGACATTGATTTACGCTGCGTACATATGACGTACTTGCAGTTGGCTTTGGCGGGCGTTCCCGCGATTGTCCGACGCCAAAATTCACTTACCTTAGAAACGTGGTCGGTCTGGAAAACGCCCGCCTTTTTCCTGCAATATCCACGCTTTATGAAATACGACAAATAAATTTTTTAAATTCTACAAGGAGATTTTTATTTATGAATCACTACTATCGTATTACCGCTTATCACAAAAACTCGAACGTTTGCCTGATTGCCGACAGCAACGGTAAATTTGAAAAACTGTGGCAATTCTCATCGTTTTTCGTATGCAAAGGCTTTGAGATTGTTTCCGTTTCCAAAGAAGAGAATTTTTCGTTCGGCAATATTCCGAAAGCGAACGCCGATTCGCACAACATTTTAATCCGCGCCTGCGGCAAAGGCAATCCTACCACCTCGGACAACGAAGTTACCGTAAATGGAAAACATTATTGCGTAAATCCTTAATTTGATATAATTTTTAATAGTTTGAAGTTTAGCTTTCAATAATAAATTCAAAGCCGTACGCATATAATGCGTACGGCTTTGTTAAGCACTGGTGTACCCGCTGGGGCTCGAACCCAGAAATCGACGGCGTCGGAGGGCGTTAAATCTTACACCCTATGTATATTTTTACGCTTTTTCTTTGATTCCTTGCATATTTTTATGCTATTCCTTGTATAATTGTCCTATCTTTTATATCTTGCAGGGTGTAAATTCTCTTGCGGGTGTAAAACGGGTGTAATTTTTCAGGGTGTAAACTTTCAACATATTTGGTTAACCTGCATTTATGCAATATGAATTTCGCCCCGATTTATTGCTTCAAATACATTAAAGCACAATATCATAAAGCACAATATCATCAATATCTTCGATATAACTCCCACTTTTTACCGCGCCATCTAAAACTACAATATCAATATTTTTAGCTTTACAATAATCATTAAACTTTTTAATTATCGGCCTTGAATAATTATCTCTATCTATAATCATCTTCAATCCATTTTCAATAAACTGTAAAGCATCTTTAGGTATCTGCATTTTCTTTAAATTATAGTATTTTAAATGCATATCGGTATATGTATGTATTGTATATCCAAAATACAAATTCCCACTTGTTGCCAAATTCGATAAAATCTCTTTTCCTTTTTCAAAATACATTTCATCGTATGCTTTATTGTTTTTAACAGCCCATACTCCCCATTCCATATAATTTTTAGCCTGTGCATGTTGTATATGATAAGATTTATGGTCTCTAATATTCGCCGCAACTTCAAACGAATTATTCGCTTCTTCAAATAATGTCAGATTTCTATTTGCTATCCCTCTTTGTATCCAATAATAACTTAAAGGTTTAGCAATATTTTCTATTTCGACCAACATTTGCAGAACTTCATCTTTTCCCAATATTCCTTGTTCAATCAACTGTTTTGTCTTTATCGTTTTTTGAAAAATTTCAGCCCTCGGAGATTTTTCCCTATCTTGTATTAAGGTTGCATAATACGTCGCTATATTCTTTATACAATTTTTTCGCATTACCGAATCGAAATTCAAATATTCCAAATCTTTTATAACACGATAACACCTTATACTAATATTCCCTACATCATCTATTTTTAAAAATGCACCATAATCAGCAATAAATTTTTTTAAATCCAACTGAATATGACAACAATCGGCTAACTCCGCAAAAATGGCATTGTTTATACTATTAATATTTAATTTTGAAAATAAGCACAGCAACTTAAATGTTTCAAAATTACTTGTACCTTTATATAAGTCAATGTGTTGCGAAAAATAGTCGCTGAATCTCCTGCCTTCCTGAGATAAATATAAGGCTTCTATGATATCATTGATGTACATCAAATACTTACATATAGAATCTTTAGGATTTCTGGGATCTTCATAGAGATACAATTTTCCCAAATGATTTTTTTCACTCAATTTATAATATATGTTTTCGGCATATTTTTTATCAATTTTATAAGAAACAGGACATCGAAAAACATTTGATGTTAAAACATACTTACGGCTGTTAAAATCATTTAAAGATGCCGTTGTGATAATTATAAACTTGGATAAATTATCCGGC
This sequence comes from uncultured Eubacteriales bacterium, assembly GCA_900542935.1. Taxonomy (GTDB): domain Bacteria; phylum Bacillota; class Clostridia; order Christensenellales; family Borkfalkiaceae; genus Scatosoma. The sequence goes on along the minus strand of UQPN01000030.1, from coordinate 3,378 downwards.
TTTTCATTGATTAAATTCAACAAATTTTCATAATAAAATGAAGCATTTTCAATTAACAAAGCCACTTTGGCTCCTTTGGGCAACGTTTTAAGATATTCAAAAAGCACCTGCTTATAAACAACAATATCGATATCAGAACGAAGCGGAAAATCTATTGAAACATATCCTTGAGAATTATAATCATACATAAACCGCATAGCGACGCATGTTTTTCCACTAAAATTATCTCCATAAATGGTTATAAAATTTTTTTCCTCTTCGCCGTTAAAATTTTTTCTCCATTTTGAATATTCCGGGTATTCAATAATCCATCCGTTGACAAAATCACTATAACTCGGTCGCGCACCTTGATAAATTGCGCCCACATCTGTAATATTTTCTATTTTTTTTATCTCTTCATCTATAAACGTTGCCCCCCAAAACTTAAGTTTTCTTCTCGCTTGCCCTACAGCAATAATGTTCTCATCTAAAAACGTTAAAAAGGTTTTCGTATCCCAAGGGATTAAATGATAGTTCGTTCGTTGTTCTATGTATTTTTTTAATGCTCTGTTTTTTAAATTAGGAGTAATAAAAAAGTAGTTAAATGAACCATTCAACTCCACTTTTTCTTTCAAATCTTCCAACATTATTTGAACATCTTCTTCTTGAAATTCTGTTCCTAAAAAAATAAAGTCATTCCTAAAATAATCTACACTTAATGCATGATTGCAAAAACTAATCTTTTTTATACAATCTCTATATTCTCTATCATTAAAAACATATTCATATTCAGGTTCTTTAACCGACCCATGCATTTTATATAAAACGGGAGTCGATTTTGGTTGCTTAGTATTTCGATAGTTCACGACTGAAATTTCTTGAGGAAAATAGATATTTTCTATTGCATCATCAATATTGAATGTAAAAATTTGACTCCATTTATATTTTTTTAATAACATATGATAATCATTTTCAGGAATAACAATATTCCTAAATCTTTCGGTAAGAAACTTGTTTCTTTCAGTGTCTAACCCCATTACACTGATTTCATTTACTACCTCTTTGAGATTATCCCTCCTTACTTCTTCGTTGACTTCAGAAGCTTTCTTACAAAGAATTTTATCATATAAAATTCGAGCAAGATCGCGCCCCACCAAAACCTCTTCCCCTTTCTTATTTTTTAATCCACGAGAAAAACCGGCTCCAATAACAATAATCGGAGTCCGCTCTACTAATACCTGCTGTAATTTATTTATACTATCCATTTTGTTTCTCCCTTACCTGTATTAGGTATTTTTCTTTTATTGTAGCACAATTCACAATTTATTTCAAGCAATTTTACCACCATAACGCCGATTATGTCAATAAATTTGCATTAAAATAAAAAATCAATGTTATGTATCTCTTATAATAAAACCACTCTATTAAACTATTTTTAACTTTCTCGCCCCAAAAGAAAATCGCAACAAAAAAGGTTTGCAAAACTTTTTTGCAAACCTTTTTCTCTACATGGTTTTACACCTCTTCCTGTTACAACTTTACTTCCATGCTTTTTTATATGCAATTACATCACTTTACATGTTTCCCAATAACGACTGTCTCTTTCAAATATTCTTCTTAAATACTTTTCGGGCAGCCTGATTTGAGATAACGTTTTCACGGCTATCCCGTTGTCGATAAGAAAATTCAAAACCTCTTCCGGAAAAAATTCTACCACTTCGGCATCTTTAAACTTCTCTGCCACGGCAGCAATGATTCCTTCCCACGCAAACGTTAATCTTTTTTGAGATACATCGTTTGTGCATAGCCTTAAAAGATCTTTCTCTTCTTTATTCTCACTTATAATCAACGTTTCTCGGTTATTTATAATCCCCTTCGATGCAATTATTAAATTTATATATTCTGTTATTGTCATAATTTGTCCTTTTTATCTCCATAATATTTCAATCTTTGGTATTAAAAAAGGCTGCGCCGTTATTGCAAAAAGAATAACGGACAGCCCTTTTTAGGCTTTTCTCTTAAAATTTCTTTACTGGGGGTTACTGTATTTCGCCTTCTTTCTTTTTCTTTGACCGGTATGCCGCTATGGCCTCCGACAGCATATAGAAATCATCTAAGAGCATCGAAATACCCACAATGTGCTTACCGTTATGATAATATCGATAGCATGCTCTTAATTGTCTTTCTTCTATTTCATCAAACTTATACTCTCTTCTTTTTTTAAATGTATTTGTAAATACAAACCTATCCTCTTTCACTTCTATTTTCCAATTTAATTGCAACAATATAAGCCATACTGCCCATATTATCAATAAAATAAATAGTATAGAAACAGCAACCCTTACTTCATAATCAGGATCAGTAAAAATATGATCCGGTCCCAACAGGAACAATGCCGTCATAAACAAACTAAATCCCCCCCCCCACTATGCCTAGATATAAGCACCATTTTGGATATCTTATTACCGAAAGCACATCTCTTTCTTGCTCGGTTGTTAATCTTTCTTTCTTCATCTTCTCCTCCATTTTTTAATGTTATCTTTCGGAATAACAGTTTCTGTTGTTGTATTTCGTTTCATGAGGAGCATATTCTTTTCCAAACATGCTCCTCGCTACGCAGTTCTTCTTAAGCAAATACTAATGCCATATAAACATTGAGTTCAAACATGTTGACGGTACTTCTGATGATAGATCTGATTGCCACAGAATTCAGTTCTTTCGTTACTCGCGCAATTCTCCTTGCATTTGACTTCATTGCAAAATTGAAATTAGTCGAATGACGATATCCGCCGGATGCATTCTTGGCAAGTATTTGCTTCTTCGTTGCTAAGGCTGCCTGTTTTGCACCCAGTTCTCCGTTTTGCGCTCCGGCTCCGCCAGCGAATGAGATAAGGGCACCCAATGCACCTGAAAAGGAGGCTTTTGCATAATTCACCTTTTCTCCTGCAACCCAATCACCGGCAACGCTTCCCGCAGCGGACGTTAACCCTCCCGCGATTGTCATCCCGACTTGCCCGATTGCCGAGCCGCCGAAGGCCCCTAACACTCCGCCCACAACGGCATCCACAAGCAATCTACCACCATCCACCGTTCCGGTCGTTGCCCATTGTATCCCCGCCGAGATTCCACCGCTCACAAATGCTCCTACCCCTGCGCCAATTAACACAGCGCCCAAAGAACCGCCGGATAATGCCGTGATTGCCGCAACCGCCGCTACCGCAACAATGCCTACAGCCACGACAGCGAATATCTTCCAGAATTTTTTCCAACTCCACGTACCTTCGGGATCGATATTCATTACGGGATTGTTTCCGCAATAGGCATACAGATTCAAGCCGTTAATCGTTTCCGGATCAAGATATTCTATGCCGTCTATCGTCATAAATCTTCCGACTTCCG
>UQPN01000029.1 GCA_900542935.1 uncultured Eubacteriales bacterium | reverse complement strand
AGGCTTCCCCTTGGGGGGCTTTTCTTGCCGAACTGCCGTTTAAGGCAGCTTCGGCAGCCTGGTGTCGCCGTACGGCGACGAATGAGGGGCGTAACTTGTTTTCCCCTTTGCGGCTCTTACCGAATCCTTGCTTTCCCCTTCGGGGAGAGTGGCGAGCCTTTGCGAGCCGAGAGAGGTCAAAACCGCCGATATATGTCAAATCATAGCAACAATCATCGCTTAGCCACATTCGCAAACATGCCGCAAATCGTACCGACAACGGCGCCGAACAGCAATTCGAATAAAACGCCCGTCCCCACGGCGCTTTCCGCGGCGGCGGAAAAAATAAAACAGGTAAGCAGCCCGAACAACAGTCCCGAAACCAGCCCTTTCAGCCACCCTTTGCCGTCCCTGAACGATACAAGCGCCGCAATAAACAGCGAAAAAATTTTCGCCGCGATGCCCGAAATTTTCACCGCCGTCGCGCTCAGCGTAACAAACCGCGCCAGAACGGCAAACAGCGCCGCCGACAATACGCACAGCAACACCGCAATAGCCGACGCTTTCAGCGCCTGATAAAAAAACGATCTTTTCAGATTCTCCGCCGACATACCCGTCTCCTTTCTTGCAAAACGAATCTTTTCGTCCGCTTTTTATCCTATGCCGTCCGCCGGAAAATAAGAACCGCTCATCGTTTGTATCTTCATTTTTTGCCTTCGATATAAGCCTTCTCTTCCCTGAAAAAAAATTCAGTGAACTTCATTTATTCGGCAAAAATGCGAAGCCTTCCCTTATCTTAAGCCTTCCCCTTGCCTGCTGAAAATTTTGCTTGCAAAATTTTCTTCGGCAAAAATGGTCAGCCTATTTCATAGGCTTCCCCTTGGGGGGAAGCTGTCGCTGAAAGCGACTGATGAGGGGCGTTACATATTTTCATTGAAATTTTTCAAACAAAGCGGCGTATCTTGCTTTCCGTTGCCCCCTTGCTTTCCCCTTTTTCGCTTTTTCTCCTGAGAGAGAAAAGCGCGAAAAAACCTACGGTAGCGGGGAAAGTGTCTGCGTAAGCAGACGATAGAGGTCAAATGAGAATTCTTGCCGCCTCTTGCTTTCCTCTTCGTACAGCCATCGCCTGTTCCGTTATGCCGGAATGATTCTTATTCCCCTTATTTCCGAAACAGCGCGAAAAACGCCGCTTCCCGTAAGGGTAGCGGCGTTTTCCAAAAGGATAATTTTATGAAAAAGTCTGTAAGCTGAATTCAACGCGAAGAAAAATTATTCTTCGTCTTTCTTCTCTTCGGCGGGCGCCTCTTCCGTCTTTTCTTCGGAAGCCGCGGCTTTTTCTTCGGATTTTTCTTCCGCTTTCTCTTCCGCCTTTCCGGCAGCCTTCGTATCCGCTACCGCGTCCGTCTGATATACGGCTTGTTTATCGAATTTGATATACGATTTGCCGCTTGCTTCGGTGCCCGTTTCCAGCACAAACGTGTTTTCTTCCGCGTTCACTTCCACAACAACGCCGCAAATACCGCCGATCGTTTTCACTTTGCTGCCCGGCTTAATCGCGTCAAGCATCTTCTGGCTCTCCTGCTGGCGCTTTTTCTGGCTGCGCGAATTGAAAATCATCATCGCCACGAACGCCGCCACAATCAATACGATGAAAATGGTGGAAAATACTTTGGAATTGCCGCCGCTGCTGCTGCCGGTGCTTTCTGCCAATAAATAGCCAAACATAATTAACTCTCCTTATATGGCGCGAAATCCCCGCGCCGCAAAATCAACTGTTTATATAATACCCTCTTTTTTCCTTTTTGGCAAGCAATTTACAGGCTTTTGCGCGATATTTTTTCTTTTTCACTTATTTTTCATCGCTTTGCCGAAGAAAAATTACGGCGTTTCCGCGCGGGATCTGTCGTTTTTGTTATCTTTTTATCGACAATAACCTTTTCAGGCGTTCGTTTTCCTCTTTCAGCCGTGCGTTCTCTTCGCGCAGCGCCCCCGCGATCCGTTCGTATAACAGATTGATTTCCCGCTCCAGTCTGCGCTTTAAAAACTCCCCGCACGGCGCCGTTTTACCGCCCGCCGCAAATTTTTTAACGCTTCCCGCAACGCTTTTTTCCGCAGCGCCGACGGCTCCGCCTTTTGCCTGCCCCGCATTTTCCAGTCCCAGTTCCTTTTTTGCCCGTTCAATTCTTTCCGGCTGCTTTTTCAATACGTTTCTGTACTTGTTCTGCAATCTCAACCCCAGTTTCGTGTCCGCGCCCGTTACGTTCATAATCGCGCGCCGCACCGAAATCCCCTTGCTCTTTTCCGCCAGAATGCTTTTCAGCGCCGCATCCGTCTCCTCTTCCGTAAATTCGCGGATTTTTTCCACACTGAGTTCTTTCCCGTCCAACAGCTTCATCACCCGCTCGTCCGAACCGGCAGAACGCATCAGCGCGTAATAATAATTGCGCACGCTTCCCCGCGCCCTGCCGTGTTCCGCGCCGTACGCGGCAAACAACGCCGTCAGCGTTTTTCCCGATTTTTTTCCTTTCCGGATGTACTCCACCAGCGTTTTCGCTTCCTCTTCCGTATAACCGTTAATTTTTCCGCTTGCGTTCATACCCTCTCCTCCGAGTTTTATTCCGCGGCGGCGTTTCCCGTCCGCGCAGCCGTCGTTTCCTGCGGCGGAAAGGATTATTAACCTATTTTTTCGTTTTTATACATATCGAAACGCAAAAACCGAATAAAATAACGGTATGAAAGTACGTTTTTTATCCTCCGTTCCCTGCGCGCTCACCGTCGGCGGAAAATATTACGGCGTTACCGACGGCTTCGAACGCTTTGCGGAAATCACGCTGAAAGATAATCTCTTCGCCTGTTTTTCCCCGCAGAACGCCCTCCCCCTCGGCGTGTTTTTAAACGAAAGCCTCTTTTTCGCGCCTCCGGAGGGCGTATACGTCTGCCTCCTCCGCGACGGCGCGGCGGTGTACGCGCGCTCGTTTCCGCCTCGCCTGAGCGAAACGAGAATCGTCGCGCAGGAACGCTTCGTCGCCGACCTCATCACCGTGTTTTTTCAGGGCTCCCTCTGCATCTCGCTGGAAACGTCCGCCGGATTTTACATATCGCCGCTGCCGCTCCGTTACGAAAACGCAACCATATCGAAACACGGCGAACTGTATTTCGTCGAGGGAAAAAACGCGCTTTGTATTTTCAACGCGCGCGGCAAAAAACTGTTCGACGAAGAAGTGCTTTCCTACACCGCGGACGAAGCCACGCTGAAAGCAAGCGTAAAATTAAGCGGCGGCGCAAAACGGGTGCTGTACGGCGAGTGGGCGCTCGCGCAAAACGAATGTTACCGTATTTCTGGCAAAATCGAAGGCACGGAAAACAGCGGACTTATCGCTTACGATTTTTTCGAAAACTTCCGCGTGGGCGCCGACGTATCGGCGTTTTTGTCGCGCGAACTTGCGGAAAAATCGGAAAAACTGGGGGCATACCTCGGCGAATACGCGTACGCGTTCCCTTGCGAGAACGAAAACGAATGCGGCGTACTGCGTAAAAAGGGCGAACGAATCTACGAAGCGGATTATTACGTAACGGAAACCTCCGGCGGCAAAATCACCGATTTCAAAAAAATTTAACCGCCTCTACCCCTTTTCTCTACGTCAAAAAAGCCGCGCTTCCCGACAGAAGCGCGGCTTTTTCTCCGCCTCAACAATAAATTTCCGCAACTTAAGCGGCAATTTCTCAACCGTTCATAACGCAGCTCAACAGCGAAGCTTTTTTATCGATAAAATCCCCTTCCGAAATAATCCCGTCGTCCGCCAGCTGCTTATATCCTCTCAGCGCCGCCGTTATCGCTTCTTCCGCCTTCACCGTATCCGCGTACGCGCTTTGCCTTACCATCGCGGACATTTCCGCATGCAGTTTCGCGTCGGAACACCTCAGCATCCGGATTTTCTTCTCGCTGTAATCGGAGCCGGAAATCACCGATTCATCGCAGAGTTTTTTGTACTCCCGCAGCAATCCGATCACCCGCGTTTCCGCTTCGATCAGCGCAAACAAATCCTCTTTTTTATTCTTTCCCGCCGCTACGCACGCTTTTGTATCCGCGCATTGCGCCTGCTCCGCCGAGCTATCCCGAATCGTTCCCGCGCATACGAAATACGCCACGGTTAAAACCGCCTGAAAAATCAGCGAAACGAACATATTCGTTTTAAATCCGCCAAGCACCGCCTGCACCGTTTCGTCCTTCTGCGCCGAGGAATAAATATCTTTCAGCTGTGATTTCACCACGCTCACGAACACAATCGATACCACGGTATACGCCAGCGCCAGCGAAACCGAAACAATGGCAACCGTCGTTCCCGTTCTCCTGCTCGCCTTTTTCGAAAAGCAGAAAATCGAAATCACCGTAAGCACGCATCCCGCCACCGCGGCAACCAGCGTCAGCACCGAAAAGATGCCGGAAATCACTTCCAACGCCGTCAAATCCGCCTCGTAATTCATCTTGGCGTACAGTTGGGTAATCATCGATTTCAGCACCGCGGGCAGTTCGAACGACAGCATGTCGTACCCGTTCGCGAACAATTTCACGTCTTTGATTTTCAGCCCCGCTTCCAGCTCCATGTTGAAGCCTACGTCCAGCTTGATCACCGAAAACAGCATTCCGGTAAAAAGCAGCGCGCTCGCCAGAAACGCTATCGAAGCAAGCACGATTTTCTTTGCGGACATCTCTTTCATTTTCCTTCCTCCGTAATAAAGTTTGTACTTCCATTATACATCGCCGCCCGCCGCGCCGTCAAATCTTTTTGAACATAATTTTAACGATTTTCCCGTTTTTATCACAAAGCCCTCGTATTTTTATTTTTTGTCCGCATAAAATGAAACGCCCCCGCGCAAACGGAAGCGTTTCCCTTCGATTCTTTTCTCGAATCAATATTTCTTGATTTTTACGGACTTGATTACAATCGCTTTCTTAGGCACCTTCGCCGTAACCGTCGAAGAAGTTTCAAACGGATCGCCCGCGTTCGCCGTCAGCTTCTTTTCTTGCGTGAATCCGTCGTCGCCGTACGCGTCCGAAGAATAATCCGAAACGGCTTTCAACAGCTTGGCGAATTTATCGCGGCTCTTCTCTTCCAGCCGCGCGAACGTGCAGTAATTGTCGCTCGCCGCCGAATCCGACGAAGACGTGTAGAAGTAAAACAGCGAAGTGGCGCTGTTGTATTTGTACGGCTTGTAGCTCTGCCCGTTGCCGTCGAAGCGGTCCACATACACCGAATCTTCCGCGTCTTTCGAAGTATAGAACATCGAAAGCGAACCGTACGTCTGCTTCCAGGCGCCCGTGCCTTCCACCTTGTAATTGTTCTTCGAAAATTCTCCGTACACCGTGCTCGTCGGGTTTTCCTTATTCGGAGAAGCCCACACCGTCTGCGTCAGCGAAAAGTTTTTCACTGCGGCGAAATAATCGATTTCTTCCAGCTTCGTATCGTCGTCGCCTTCCGCCACCTTGTAACCGCCCGCAATCCATTTCGAAGTTTCGTAGCTGTGCACGCAAAGCCCGTCGTAAAAATTATTGTCCGCCAGCTCGATGAAATGCCGCACCGTCGAGGGGGCAAGCTTTCTCGCCAGTTCGTATTTCAGCGTGTAATCGGTATCGTTGAAGCTCACCGTAATTTCCGCCTTCGGGTACGAAGTTTCGCACGAAGCAAACATAAAAAGCGTCGTCGCCGCAACAGCCGTCAGACAAGCCGCCGCCGTAAATTTTTTGAAAATATTCTTTTTCACCGTTCTTTCTCTCCTTAAAAAAGTTGAAAGGCACTTTTCCCTGCCGCGCCTGAGCGTCTCGCTTCCGCGCCGCGCACGCATAAAGTACGCTTTTATTTTAAACTTTCTCTCCCCGCTCTGTCAAGCGGTTTTCCCCCGATTTTTCGCTTTTTCGCTAAGTTTTATGCTTTTTTCACCGTTTCAGCGCAAATCGCCGCCGTTTCCGCCCCGTTTTCTCCGTTTCAAGCCGCTTCGCGCCCGTTCCGCCGCCCGTTAAAAAAACGCATACCCCGCGCACGTCAAAAGCGTCCCCGCGCGCATCAGCCGTCCGCTCGTCCGGAAGAATCCGCTCCGCCGCAGAATCGCCGCCGCGCGTCTCAGCTGTCCGCGATATATTTCCTCACGTACAGAGGCACGCCCTCGCTTTCCGCCAGCCTGCGGCAGGATTCCACCGCTTCCGCGCCGATACAGTCCACCACCGAAAACCGGCACGCCACGCCGTTTTTCACGCACGACTTCGCAAATTCCACCAGCGCGGGAAACGCGTCGAGGCGGTACTGCGAATGGCAGATTTTCTGATAACTCTCCGCGTCCGGCGCGTTCAGCGAAACGTTCACCAGATCGATTTTTCCCTTCAGTTCGGGCACGATATCGCGCTTGTTAATCAGATTGCCCTGCCCGTTCGTGTTCAGCCGCGTTTTCAGCCCGCGCGAATGCGCGTATTCCGCAATCGCCGTCATCTCGCCCATCTTGTAGGTCGGCTCGCCGAATCCGCAGAACACCAGCTCTTTGTACGCGGAAACGTCTTTCTTTTCCAGCTCCGCAATCACCTTTTCCGCCGTCGGGTCGCCGTGCCTTATCCACAGATAATTCCCGTAGTAGCTCGCGCGTTCGTTTCTCACGCAAAATTCGCACCCGTTGGAGCACTTGTTCGTCAGGTTGATATATACGTTCCCGTCCAGCTCGTATACGTACGTATCCTTGCGCCCGTCGTCCGCGCGGTTCTTTCCGCCGTTGTTTCCGTTGGCGTTTCTGTTTTTGTTCGCGTTGTTCGCGGGGTTCATGCCGCGGTTCTTCGGCTTGTTCTTGCCCGCGCCGTTGCCGCCGCCCGCCACGTTCTGCGGTTTATTCTGCTGCCGCTGCCCGTTTTGTGCGTTCTGCTGCGCCGTTTTTCCGCCGTTGCTTGCGCCGCCGTTTCCCGCGGCGCCGTTATTTCCCGCCGCGCCCGCGTTGTTCCCGTAAAATTTACGGCGCTTGTTGTTATTGTTGTTGCCCATACAAAAATCTCCTTGAATCGTTCAAGCCTTACAAAGCGTTTCTTTCGCCCGCAAACCAAACAGCCGTTCCGCGTTCCGTCGCACGCCCGCGCAAAACTCTTCCGTCGTTTCGCCGCGCAGCTCCGCCAGAACTTCCGCCACCCGCGCCACGTTCGTCGGAGTATTCGGAAACGTTCCCCGCAGCGGTTCGGGCGCCAGATACGGACTGTCCGTCTCCGTCAGAATTCTGTCATCCGGCACGGCGAGCGCCGCCTTTTTTACTTTCTGCGCGTTTTTGAATGTAACCACGCCGCCGAACGAGAAATACCCGCCCAGCTCCGCATACTCCGCCGCCGCTTCCGCCGAATACGAATAGCAGTGCATCAGAAAACCGTTCCGTAACAGTTTCCTGTTCTCCCGCAGAATTTCCAGCGTATCCGCGCACGCGTCGCGGCTGTGTATCACCGCGGGCAGATTCGCTTCGTCCGCCATTTGCAGCTGCCTCACAAACGTTTCGCGCTGAAACGCTTTCGACGGATTATCTTCGAAGTGGTAATCAAGTCCGATTTCTCCCAGAGCCACGCACTTTTTCTCTTTCAGCAGCCCGCGCACCGTTTCCAGCGCGCGCGTATATCCCGATTCGTCCGTTTCGAACGGTTTTATTTCTTCGGGTTGCAGCCCCGCGCAGAAATACACGCCGTCATGCCGCGCGGAAAGCTCCGCCGCCGCTTTTGAAGAAGCCTCGTCGAACCCGCTTACGATCAGCGTATCCGCGCCCGCGTTCTTTGCGGCGGCAATCACCGCCTCCGTGCCGCCCGCCGCGGCATATTCTTTCTCGTTCGTCAGATGGCAGTGCACGTCGATATAACCAATCTTTATCATGCCGCTTGCCGCCGCCTCCCGTTCCGCTCTTCTCTTTCTCCGCCGCGCTTTCCAAAGCGACGCGGCGCCTTTTTACGTCAATTCTCGCAAGCTCAGCCCAGCCGCGTTCCGTCGTTCACGTCGCTTTCCGGGCAAATCAGCGAGAATTTCCCGTCGGCGTCCTCCGCCGCTAAAATCATGCCCTCCGAAAGCACGCCGCAAAGTTTCACGGGCTTTAAGTTGGTTACGAACACCACTTTTTTGCCGATGAGCTCTTCGGGCTTGAAATGTTTCGCGATGCCCGATACCACCGAGCGCGTTTCGTCGCCGAATTTCACCGTTTCGTGCAGCAGTTTCGAAGATTTTTCCACTTTCTCGCACGCCACGATTTCGCCTACCTGCAAACGCACTTTTTCGAAGTCGTCCAAAGAAATTTCCGTAACTTCTTCCGCTTCTTTTTCCGTCTTTTCTTCGTTCATTTTCTTTTTCTCCGCGTTCTTTTCGCCGCTCTCTTTCGCGGCGCCTCCCGCGGCGGCAATCTGCTGCGCGCGGATTTTTTCAATCTCCGGCAACAGCTGCTTCATATCCGCCCGCGCAAACAACGGCGCGCACTCCGTAACGGTAACGGTTTTCTGCGCCGCAAATACGCCGCACTCTTCAAACGTGCGTTCTTTCGCGCCGAACGCCGCCAGTATTTTCTCGCTTGTTCCGGGCAAAAACGGCGAAAGCAGCGAAGCGCCCGTCGTAATCGCCTGCGAAAGATTGTACAGCACGTCGTTCAGCCTGTCTTTGTTCGCCTCGTCTTTGGCAAGCACCCAGGGCGCTGTTTCGTCGATGTACTTGTTCGCGCGGCGGAATACCGCCATAATCGCCGAAAGCGCGTCCGCGATTCTCAGTTCGTCGCCTTTCTTTATCACCGTTTCCGCGGCGGAAGTCGCCACGGCTTTGAAATCTTCGTCCGTGCCCTCGTTCGCCGCGCCCTCGCGCAACGCCACCGTGCCGCCGAAGTATTTTTTAATCATCGCCACCGTGCGCGATACAAGGTTGCCCAGCACGTTCGCAAGGTCGGAATTGTATTTTTCTGTGAACAGCTCCCACGAAATCATGCCGTCGTCGTCAAACGGCATCTCGTGCAGCACGTAATATCTCGTGGCGTCCACGCCGAACAGGCGGTTTAAATCGTCCGAATAAATCACGTTGCCCTTCGATTTGCTCATCTTGTCGTCGCCCGATAACAGCCACGGGTGCCCGAAAATCTGTTTCGGCAGCGGCAGCCCCAGCGCCATCAGGAAGATGGGCCAGTAAATGGTATGGAAGCGCAGAATGTCTTTGCCGATAAGATGCAAATCGGCAGGCCACAGCTTCGCGAAATTTTCCGAGGGATTGTTCACGTCGTAGCCGATGCCCGTGATATAATTCGTCAGCGCGTCCACCCACACGTACACCACGTGCCTTTTATCGAAGTCCACGGGAATCCCCCACTTGAACGACGTGCGCGATACGCACAAATCCTGCAAGCCTTTTTTCAGGAAGTTGTTCATCATCTCGTTCTTGCGGGAAGCGGGGCGGATGAAATCGGGGTGCGTTTCGATGTATTCCGTCAGTCGGTCGGCATATTTGCCCATTTTAAAGAAGTACGCTTCTTCCTTTTCGCGCTTTACTTCTCTGCCGCAATCGGGGCACTTGCCGTCTACCAGCTGGCTTTCCGTGAAAAATGATTCGCACGGCGTGCAGTACCAGCCCTCATAGCTGCCCTTATAAATATCGCCCTGCTCGTAAAATTTACGGAAAATTTCCGCCACTACTTTTTCGTGATCCTTGTCCGTAGTGCGGATAAATTTGTTATAGCTCATGCCCACGCTGTCCCAGATGCGGCGGATTTCGGCGGAAACCTTGTCCACGTACCGTTGCGGCGTAACGCCCGCGGCGGCGGCTTTTTCCTCTATCTTCTGCCCGTGCTCGTCCGTGCCCGTCTGCAAAAACACTTCATAACCCTCTTTGCGTTTGAACCGGGCGATCGCGTCCGCCAGAATCGCCTCGTAAGTGTTGCCGATATGCGGCTTTCCCGAAGCGTAGGCGATTGCCGTCGTCATATAAAATTTGCCTTTGTTTTCAGCGGCGTTTCGTTTTTCTGCCATAATCTCCTCCGTGCGCCGTCCGGCAGGTGCCGGAACGGAAGTACGCTTTTTATTATACCCCGTTTTCCGTAAAAAGTAAAGCGTTTTTCGCACGGTAGCGCCCTCGCCGGCGAATAAAGGCAAAGCCGCCGTTCATACAATAATTTATGAACGTTTTATTCGCCGCGGTTTTCATTGTTTCCGCCGCGCTTTTACTCTTTGCCGCCCCGCAGGAATTTCTGCCCGCGCTGTTATCCGCCGCGTCCTCCTCGTCGGCGCTTTGTCTCGCGCTCCTTTCCTCGTACGCCGTGTTCTGCGGCTTATCCGCTTTGTGGGAAAAATCGGGCGTTACCTCCGCGCTTTCCAGGCTTTTGCGCCGCCCCGTAAAACGGCTTTTCAAATCGGACGATCCCCGGTTTGCCGAAAGCGTGTGCATGAATATCTCGGCAAACCTCCTCGGCATAGGCGCGCTCGCCACCCCGTACGGCGTGCGGGCGGCGCAACTTCTCGACGGCGCGACGCATATCGGCGAAAACAGGCGCGAATACGCGCTTGCCGTACTCTTTACGTTAAACGCGGCTTCGCTTCAAATCGTGCCCACGTCCGTCATCGCGCTGCGCACCGCGGCGGGCAGCGCCGCGCCCTCTTCCGTGGTGCTGCCCATTCTTTTATCCTCGGCGTTTTTTCTCGCGCTCGCCCTGCCCTGCACGAAACTGGTTTACGGCGCGAAACGTCGGCTGCCCGCGCGCGAAAAGCGCGGAATCGCGATAAGGCGGGCGGAAACATGAAAATCGCGGCATGCCTGATTCCGGCGCTGTTTCTCCTCACGTTCGTTTACGCGGCGATCAGAAAAGTGAACGTGTACGAAACGTTTATCGGCGGCGTAAAAAAAGCCCCGTCGCTCATCCTTTCCGTTTTTCCCTATATCGCGGCGGTAATGATGCTTTCTTCGCTGTTTGAAAAAAGCGGCTTGCAGGCGGCGTTTTTAGAAAAAGCCGCGCCGCTTTTCGCCGCGGCGGGCGTCCCCGCGGAACTATCGGAACTCATCCTCGTAAAGCCGCTTTCCGGCAGCGGCGCCACGGCGGTGTTATCGCGCGTGCTCGCCGCCCACGGCACCGACAGTTACATCGGCAGATGCGCCTGCGTGATCTTCGGCGGCAACGAAACTATTTTTTACGTGAGCGCGGTTTATTTTTCCGGCGTGAAGCATAAAAAAATCACCGCGGCGGTAATCATCTGCGTGATTTCTTACCTGTTGTCGGTGATTTTTGCCTGTTTTTTGTGCAGAATTATGTGATTTTTCGCTTGTTTTTACGCGCTTTTTGCGGCTTTTTTTGCGTTTTTTGCCTTATTTTGTCCGTTTTTACGCATTTTTCCGGCGTTTTTCACGCGTTTTTACGCCGTTTTTCCGCTTTTATAAGCTTAAATCCACGGAAAAAGGATACAGTTCCGACTTCGTTACGCCCCTGTCTTTCGCCGCCATTTTTACGGCTTCCTTTTTTTCGTACCCCGCGCGCATGTAGTGCAGAATATGCTCCTTTTCGGTGAGAGCGCACAGCGGATTTTCTCTTTTTTCCGCGCCCGCCACCACCAGCACGTATTCGCCGCGTTTTTCGCCGGGCAAGCCCTCGCTTAACCGGAACGCCGTGCATTCCTCGTGAATTTTCGTAATTTCGCGCACCGCCGCCGCCCGCCGTTCGCCGAACGCTTCGTACATCGCGCGCACGTCGCCGTCGATATCCTGCGGCGCCTCGTGAAACAGCAGCGTGGCTTCCGTATCCTTGTATTTTTCCAGCACGGCGCGCTTTTCGCCTTTCTTTTCCGGCAGAAATCCCACGAACAGGAATTTATCGGCGGGCAAGCCCGATAAAATCAGCGCGCAAAGCGCCGCGTTGGCACCCGGAATCACCGTATAGGGCACGCCCTTTTCTTTCAGCACCGCGCATACGACGTTGCCGGGATCGGATACGACGGGCATGCCCGCGTCCGATACGACGGCGACGTTTTTGCCCGAAAGCGCCGCCGCCGCGATTTTTTCCGCCGCCTGCCGTTCGTTGAATTTATGGCAGGCGTACAGCGGCTTTCTGATTTCGTACGCGTTTAACAGTCTGATGGTGTGGCGCGTATCTTCGCAGTAAATTTCGTCCGCGTTTTTTAACGTTTCCACCGCGCGGTAGGTGATGTCGCCGAGGTTTCCGATCGGCGTGGCTACAAAGCTGACCATGTTTTTCTTTCCTCCCGTTGATTCAGTCCGTCGTGGCGCCCGTTTTAGCCGTGTTTACCAGTACGGGCAGCACCTCCGTGCCCGGCTTGCCGCCGTATACCGCCTCGATAAGCACAAGGTACGGCTGCGCCGCGGAGCTGCCGGAAACGAACTGCATTCTTTTTACGGCGAAGCCGTTTCTGTCCAGCGCGGCGATTGCCTCCGCCGCCCGCGACGCCTTATGGCACAGCGCGAACCTGCCGCCGAATTTCAGCGCGCGTTTCGCCGCCTTTACGATTTCTTCCAGCGTGATTTCGATTTCCTTGCGGCAGATTGCCTTTTCGTACCGTTCGTTTTCGAACCCGCCCGTTTCGTACGGGGGATTGCATAATACCAACGAAAATTTTCCGTTGTATTCTTTGGAAAAATCCTGCAGCCTGCCCGTAACGAAGGAAAAATTTTCAAAACCGTTCTTTTCCGCCGTGAGCCGCGCGAGGCGCATTAAATTTTCCTGCAGTTCGAACAGCGTGAAGCGCAGTTCCGCCCCTTGGTTGAGAAGAAAAAAATGAAACGCCACGATGCCGCAGCCGCTGCAGAAATCCGCAACGATATCCCCCTTTTTCGCGCGGGCGAACCGGGATAACAGCACCGAATCCGACGTGAAGCGATACAGATTTTTATCCTGATAAATCACGCGGGAAAATCCGAGATCTTCCGCGACGATATTTTCATTTTCCCCGACGTTTGTTTTTTCCATATTCTTCTCCGCCAAGAAAAAAGCGCAGGCAATCATTTCCCCGCGCTTCTCTTCTTTTGTGTGCTTAAAAGGGTTTCCCCTTTATAAGGCAAGTTTCAATGCTTACTCGGCTTTGATAGCGCCGGTGGGGCATCCGTCTTCGCAAGCGCCGCAATCAACGCATACGTCGGGATCTACCACATATCCGTTTCCGCCGGGAGCAATCGCTCCTACGGGACAGGTTTCCGCGCAAGCGCCGCAAGCTACGCATTCCTCGGTGATTTTATGTGCCATAATACTTACCTCCCATGGGAAATTTGTGATAATATTATACCACATTTTTTGCCGCTCGTAAACTTTTTCGACGTGCTTTTTTCTGCTTTTTTTACTATTTTTCGTGAAATTTTCCTTTTTTTAGCAGTTAGCATAAGCTAACACATAAAGTTGTTTCCGGCTAACTTATAAACGAGTTGTTCCGCCGCTTTTTATCGCCCGTCGCGAAGCGATGAAGCAAGCTCGCCGATGAGCGCCGCCGCCCGTACGATTTCCTCTTTGGTGTTGTGTTTTCCGAAACTTAAACGGAAAGAATCGCGCGCCTGTTCTTCCGTAAGCCCCGCCGCCGTCAGCACACGGCTGGGGCGGACGTCCCCTCCCGCGCACGCGGCGCCCGCCGAAGCGGCGATCCCCCGAAGATCGAGAAGGGACAACATGGCGGCGTTTTCCGCGCCGTCGACGCGCACGTTTAAAATCGGCGGAACGCAGTTTTGCCCGTCGCCGCCGTTGACGTGCACGAACGGGAAGCGTGAAATTTCTTTGAGAAAGAGCGTTTTGAGCGCGAGAATTTTCTTGTTTGCCTCGTCCATTTCCGCCACGGCTTTTTCGTATGCCGCCGCCGCGCCCACGGCGCCCGCCACATTTACCGTGCCCGCGCGGAAGCCCTGTTCCTGTTCGCCGCCGACAAGCACTCTTTCCGTAGGCGTGCCGCCCTTGACGTACAGAACGCCCGTACCTTTGGGACCGTAAAATTTATGCGCGGAAAAGCTGAGATAATCGGCGCCGAGCCGCCGCACGTTCAGCGGGAGATAGGGCGCCGCCTGCACCGCGTCCGTAAAAAACGCGGCGCCGTGCGCGTGCGTGATTTCCGCCGCCTCTTGCACGGGCTGGATTGTACCCAGCTCGTTGCTTGCGTACATCACGGCGACGAGCGCCGCGGAATCGTCTACGTTTTCTTCCAGATAGGAAAGGCTGATTCTGCCGCGCGAATCCACGGGAATCACATACGTTTCGAAGCCTTCTTCCGCCGCCAGTTTTTCGGCGGGAACCATGACGGCGTGATGTTCGGCGGCGGAAACGAAAATTTTATTTCTGCCGCGTTTTTTCTGCGCGCGCGCCGCGCCGAACACGGCGAGATTATCCGCTTCGGTGCCGCCCGAAGTGAAATATACTTCGTTATCGTTCGCGCCGATCAGCCGCGCGATGACGCCGCGCGCTTCATCCAGCGCGCCCATAGCCTTTCTGCCGAAATAGTGCTGAGAGTTGGCGTTGCCGTACGTCTGCGTGAAATACGGCAGCATTTTTTGCAGCACCTCCTCATCCAGCGGGGTGGTTGCCGCGTGATCGAGATAAATTCTTTCCTGAGCTTCCATAAACGTTTCCCTTCCGTTTTTTCGCCGGAACGACGAACAAAACCGATTTTACTCATTATACAGATTTCGGGACGGATTGTCAAATCAAACGGCGCGGCGGCGAAAAAAATTTTGCCGCGAATACGGCGCGACGACCGCTTTTCGGCTTTTTTCAGCGTTTTTTGCACGTTTTTTATCATTTTTTCCGGCGAAAAATCCGCTTTCGACAATCAAAGTTTTTTTTCGACAAAATAAGACACGCAAAACGGCGCGGAATGAGTTTCTGCGGGCGGAAATTTGTGTTATACTATTTATGCGACCGGGAAAAACGACAAAAAACGGGATTTTGCCTCTGCCGATCGACAAAAACATACAAGGAGAACTACTTATGAAATTCATCACCATGGAACATTTACGGCGCTTCGATTCGCTTGCAGCGACGTGGAACGATTCTTATGCGGACAAGCCGCGTTCGGCGCTGGCTCTTGCCGAAAAGGAACTGCTGGATCAGATTTTCGCCGCAAGCGCGATGACGGGATTCGCGATGCGACGACTGCCCGAAAAGTTTGACGAGGACGAAATTTTCGAACGCCGACTTTTAAACGTTGCGGAAAAAAACGGCTCCGTTTATTTTTTCCTTGAAAACGGAGAGCTGATTTTAGACGAACCCGAATTTCTCGAACGGGAAGAATGTGCTTCGCCCGCCGCCCGTACGATACTGAAAGCCTTTGAATTACATATCCTTGCCGACCGTTTTCAGGTGCATCTGCTGCTTGGCGACGAAATAGAAGAGAACGAAAAAACTGCCTTACAAAAAGGCGCGGACGACGTTATGTTTCCGCGCTATCGTTATCTTACGGCGAATTGCGCTTCGCTGCGTTTCGTAAAAAAAGCCGCGTGATTTGTAAGGCAGAAACGGCGGCGCGTTGCCGTGCGGCGGCGATACGCGGGCGGCGGCGGGAAGAAGAATTTCGCTTTTTAAGCGCGCGTTTGTTTGCGTTTCGCGCGGAGGTGTGATATAATGAAAACGGAATGAGCGGATTATATCTGAAAAGTTACGAAAAAAACCGGGCGTTTCTCACCTCGCGCCAGAAGTTGAAAAAGTGCGTATACCTCGCCGACAATCTGTTTACGGTTGCCGTCGGCGCGGTTTACGTTATTTTATGCGCGTACGTGCTTTTCATTGCGAAATCGCGCGCGCCGCGCGATATGATACGATTGTTTGCTTTGCCCGCGATTTGCCTTGCGCTGACATCTTTTTTACGGCGCGTCGTAAACGCGAAACGCCCCTACGAGCGCGGCGTCGAGCCGCTGTTTACAAAAACGCGTCGCGGGCAATCGTTTCCGAGCAGGCATTTATCTTCCGCCGCCGTGATTGCGGGGATCGGTTATTTTTATCTGCCCGTATGCGGCGTTTTGTGCACGATTTTCGGCGCGGCGTTGTTTTATACGCGTTTCGCCTGCGGCTGGCACTTCCCGCGGGATCTGCTTTGCGGCGCCCTTCTCGGCGCGGCGTGCGCCCTGCCCGCGTTTCTGATTTGAAATCGGTTTGACGAAAGGAAAATGAAAAACGATGATTTTATTTTGATTAAGGGAACAATTATTAAGTTTTGTTTTCTGATTTTGCGGGAAACGCAAAACGCCTTGTGCCGTTTTTTCGGCACAAGGCGTTTTATTATCGGCATAATTTACTTCGCGTATTCGCAAAGAATATCCGAAAGAGCGGCGAGACGTTTCGGCGAGAGAGTTTCGCCGCGGGCTTTTTCTTCCACGCCCGCGCGATTTAAAATTTCCGCCGCCGTTTCGCGGGAAAAAGAGAAAGATTTCATCAGATTGTTTTCCAGCGTTTTCCGACGGTTCAGAAAGGCGCAGCGCACCGTTTTTCTGTACATATCTTTGTCTTTGACGGGCAACGCGTTTTCGGTGAAATCGATTTTTACCACCGCGGAATCGACGTTGGGCGCCGGATAAAACATATTCCGCCCCACTTTTTTTACGATTTTCGCCGTGCCGCGCAGCGCGATTGCCGCCGTAATCGCGCCGTATTCGGGCGTATCTTCTTTGGCGGCGAAACGTTCCGCCACTTCCTGCTGCACCATGACGCACACGCCCCTGACGCCTGCGCCCTCTTCCAGAAGCCGCGTTACGATGGGCGTGGTTACGTAATACGGCAGGTTGGCGACGACGGTGTATTCGCCGATTTCACGATACAGTTCGCCGAGATTTTCTTTGGAAAAATCGCGAAAAATTACTTCCGTGTTTTCGCAGCCCGCCAGCGTTTCGGCAAGCACGGGGCGAAGGTCTCTGTCGATTTCGTACGCGTACACTCTGCCCGCCAGCTTCGAAAGCGCGCGCGTGAGCGTGCCCGCGCCGCAGCCGATTTCCACCACCGTATCGCTTTTGCCTATCCCCGCCGCTTCGGCGATGGAATCGAGCAGGTTTTCATCGGTGAGGAAGTTTTGTCCGAGGCTTTTTTTGAACGTAAAGCCGTGTTTTTTGAGTACGTCGCGTATTTTTTCCATATTTTTCTCTTACTTTATCCGCACGCCGCCACGCCGATACGTTCGCCGCATTTTACTTTCGTTTCCTTTTCTTCGGCGGTGTTTTTCAGAAATTCTTCGTCAGGCAACACGGCGCCCTTTTGCGTGAGCACGATGATCGTGGAGCCGCCGAATTCGAATTTGCCTTTTTCTTCGCCGCGCTTCACTTCGCCGGCGCCCTTATAGTTGACGATTCTGCCCACCATCATCGCGCCGACTTCGCACTGTACCGCCAAGCCGAAATGCGCCGTTTTTATGACGGTATATTCGCGGCAGTTTTCCGTAAACACCCGCCGGCTGCCGAGCGCCGCGGGCTGCACCGTGTGCAATCTGCCGCGGATAAACGTGTTTTCGCTTTTCATGCCGTCGTCAAAGTAAAAATAACGGTGATAATCTTCTACGCACAGCCGGAAAACGAAACAATAACCGCCTTCGAATTTTTTTGCCAGTTCCGCGTTTTTTAAAAGTTCCGCCGCCGTGTAATCGAAGCCTTTTACGTTGAAACGGGCGCCGTCCGCTATCGGGTACAGCGAAAGTTTGCCGTCGCACGGGGCGACGAACGCTTCGGGCGCGGTATCGAACGGGCGCAGCTCCTTGCGGATACGCCGCGTGAAAAACGCGTTGAACGAGGGATAATTTTCCGTTTCGTACTGCGACATATCGATGCGGTGCTTTTTGACGTAGCCCTTGATTTTATGACGCGAAAAGCGGGAATCGAGGTATCTGCCCGCGATTTTGGATACCCAACGCGCCGTTATCGGTTTTAAAAAAAACGCCCCGCATTTTGTGTAATACAGGAATTTTAAAATTCCTTTCGGCGCGGTTTCTTGTTTGGAAACCGTTTCGCGGGGCGTTTGTTCTTTCGCGAAAGATTGTTCCATCGCTTATTTCTCCCACGAGCGGAGAATGACGTGCGGCAACACGCCGATTACCTTTAATATCGCCATTGTGCCGAGAATAAGCACCGAAGCCGCCATGACGACAACAAGCTTTTTGATGGTGAGTTTGGGCATTTTGAAACGCACGACGAACGCAAGCGCGATTAAGCCGTAGCCCGAAAGCATGATTGCCGCCTGAATGGCGGGAGTTTCGAAACAGGTTGCCGCCATGAAGAAACACGGAATGATAAACCCCGCGTTGGTTACGGGCAAGCCCTCGTAATATTTACGGCGCGCGTTTCCCTCTTCCTGCATGCGGATTTCTTCGGTTACGTCGAAATACGCAAGACGGATGAGCGCGCAGAGAATGTACGCGGAATACACCGCCATGCAGTACCAGCGGTTGATGTGCATGCCGAAGCCGATCATCACGGGCGCAACGCCGAACGCGATTAAATCGGAAAGCGAATCGATACGCTCGCCGAACATGGCGTCCTGCTTCGTGCGGTTTTTACGCGTTTTCGCCACGGCGCCGTCGAAGCCGTCGAAAAAGCCGGATAACAGCAGACACAACACGCCGATTTCCGGCATGGATTGTTTGTTGCCGCCGATGGAAAAGCAAATTCCCGCCACGCCGGAAATCACCGACAGGTAGGTAAGAACGACTCCGTAATGCCAGAACCCTACAAACTTT
This sequence comes from uncultured Eubacteriales bacterium, assembly GCA_900542935.1. GTDB lineage: Bacteria > Bacillota > Clostridia > Christensenellales > Borkfalkiaceae > Scatosoma. The sequence goes on along the minus strand of UQPN01000029.1, from coordinate 5,808 downwards.
TTGCTTTCGCACTTCATATGTTTTTTCGCTCCCTTGTTTATCTTTCGTTTTCTTGTTTTCTGTAATTTCCGCGCACGGCTTTTTTCGCGCGGCTATTTTTGCGGTTATTTTTTGCCGCCGTCTTTTTTGCTTTCTTCCGAAAGCGCCGCCGCTTCCTCTTCTATGCTTTTTTCGAAATCGGGCGAATACGCGGGCTTGATTTCGGCAATGCCTTCCACCGTCTGCGCGTATCTGATTTTTCCGCCGTTCTGCAAAACATGGTATACCAGCGTTACGGCGCCGCTGAAAATCATGCAGCCGTAATAGGATATGACGCGGGTTACCATAACAGCCACCACCAGAAACGGCTTATCGAACAACGCCACCGTGGAAAACACGTTGAGATACAAAAGTTCGAAAATTCCCGAACCGCCCGGAAGCGGCATGGAATTGTAGCCGAGCAGTACGAAACACTGCAGCGCGAACACGTGCAACATATCCGTTTCGGGCACGGCGGCTTTGAATACGAACGCCGTGATAAGAACCTGCGCCCCGCGCTGCAATACGTTGAACAACAGCGTTTGCAAAAACAGACTTTTGTGTTTTTTGATCTGCGCGCCGCAAGAACGGTATTTTTCCACCATGGCGCTTAATTTTTCACGCAACTCTTCCGGCTTTTTGCTGAGGCGGAGTTTCGCAAGCAACTTAATCAGGGCGCCGCCCGTTTTTAATACCGCGCCCGGATGTTTGAGGCACGCCACGAACAGCCAGATTAAAAACGCCTGCATCGCCACGCCGATGACGATGAACACCTTGGAAAGCGTACCGAACGAGAAAAACACCCAGCCGCCCGCCGACGTGAACAGCGAAATAAGAAACGCCGCCACGCCCAGCACGAAAATCGCCGCCGTGTAGCCCAAAAGGTTGAATACGAGAATAAACGTTGTGGAGCCTGCGTCGATGCCGTCCTTTACCATGTAATATGCCGAAGCGGGCTGCCCGCCCGTGGCGGAAGGCGTAAGCGCGGAATAATACGCGTCTGCCGAAGAATACGCGAACGCGGAAACGAATTTTGTTTTGTAGCCGAATTTCGCCGCGATGTTTTTCAGGCTGAACGCTTCGGCAAGCAGAAATACCGGCATGCAGCACACGGCGAGAATGATATAAACGGGCTTGCACCCCCCGAAAAACGCGCGCACGTCGTTCCACGAAAGTTCTTTGTTGCTTTTTAAAAGGATGAAAACCGTAAGCCCCAGCAGCGCCAGAACGAATACGATATTCAGAAGATGATTTCTTACTTTTTTGTTCACGCGCCGTACTCCTTTTTCCTTTCGCATATATTATAACAGAACGGCGCAGACAAGTCAAGCAATGCCGTATGCAAACGCCGCAGAAAACCGCTTTTTATTGCCGTTTTGCCGCGAAGCACAAAAAAAACGAGCTTTTTCGCCCGTTTTTTTCTTTTTATTTGTTTTTTTTGCCGCCCGCGTGCGTTTTTGCCGCGTTTTTGCGGGGGGCGCCGCGGAAGCGCGGCGGATAAATTATTCCGCGGATTTTTCCGAAGCTGTTTGCGATTTTTCTTTCGCGCTCTTTATAAACGCGCAGAACAGCGGGTTGGGCGTTTCCGGCGTGGAGGTGAATTCCGGGTGGAACTGCACGCCCACGAAGAAGGGATGATTTTCCACTTCCACCGTTTCCACGATGCGGTTATCGGGCGAAGTGCCGCCGAGAACAAGCCCCGCTTTTTCCAGCGTTTCGCGATAATCGTTGTTGAATTCGTATCTGTGGCGGTGGCGTTCGCGGATTTGTTTTTTGCCGCCGTACGCTTCCGAAATGCGCGTACCCTCTTTCAGGGCGCATACGTATTCGCCGAGGCGCATCGTGCCGCCGATTTTTTTGCCTTTCTTTTCGGGCAGGATATCGATGACCGCGCTGCCCTCGCCGTTGGTTTCGCTTAAAAATTCGCCGCTGGTGGCGTCTTTGATGCCCGCGACGTCGCGCGCGAATTCGATGACGGAAATCTGCATGCCGAGGCAGATGCCGAGGTACGGCAGCCCCGTTTCGCGAGCGTATTTACACGCCGCAATCATGCCTTCGACGCCGCGCGTGCCGAAGCCGCCCGGAACGATGACGCCGTCCGCGTCTTTCAGCTTCTTCTTTACGTTGGCGTTCGTAACCGTTTCGCTGTCTACCCACAAGAGATCGGCTTGCACGCCGTTTTCGCCCGCGGCGTGGCGCACCGCTTCCACCAGAGAAATGTAGGAATCGCGGAGCGCGACGTATTTGCCGACGATGGCGATTTTTACCTTTTCCTTCGCCGTTTTCATCGCCTGCACTTTCTGCTTCCAGCCGCTTAAATCGCACTTGCCGTCCAGCGAGAGCGTTTGCGCCACCGCGGCGTACAAGCCGTTTTTATAAAGCATCAGGGGCGCGTCGTACAGACATTTTACCGTGGTTGACGGAATTACGGCGCTTTCCGGCACCGAGCAGAACAGCGAAACTTTGGCAATGATGTCCTCTTCGGGCGCCTTATCGGAACGGAGAATGATGACGTCCGGGCGGATGCCGCAGCCCTGCAGTTCGCGCACGGAGTGCTGCACGGGTTTGGATTTGAATTCGCCCGACGAAGCGAGATACGGCAGCAGGCAGACGTGTATGAACGCGCAGTTTCCATCGCCCTCTTCGATGCGGAACTGGCGGAGCGCTTCGAGATAGGGCTGGCTTTCGATGTCGCCCGTAGTGCCGCCGATTTCGGTGATGACGATATCCGCGCCCGATTTTTTCGCCACAAGACGGATATGATTTTTGATTTCGTTGGTTACGTGCGGCACGATTTGCACCGTTTTGCCGCCGTATTCGCCCGCGCGCTCTTTTTTAAGCACCGTGGAATACAGCTTGCCGCTGGTAAGCGAGGAATCTTTCGTGAGGTTCACGCCGATAAACCTCTCGTAATGCCCTAAATCGAGGTCGGTTTCCGCGCCGTCCGCCGTTACGAACACTTCGCCGTGCTGCACGGGATTGAGCGTGCCCGGATCGATGTTCATGTACGGATCGAACTTTTCCACCGCCACGGAATAGCCCGCGGATTTCAGAAGTCTGCCCAGCGAAGCCGCTACGATGCCTTTCCCCAAGCCGGACACGACGCCCCCTGTTACGAAGATGAATTTTGTCATATATGTTTTTCTCCTTGAATTGATTTCGGATGATGAACGCCGCCTGCCCGGCGGAATACGATGAAAAATTGCGCTGAAAGGACGGCTTGCGGAGGAATTTTCCACGAAAAAAGGCGTTTTTTTTTAGCATTGCCGCAGCAACGCAAAAAAAACGCCGAATAAAGCCTGTTATTCTTCCCGAACGGTAACGAACGTAACGGACGAGCCGCGTTTTCCGTGCCGGAAAGGCTTGTTTTTTCCGCCGCGCCGTACGATTTTTCCGCCGTCGTTTTTTAACCGTCTTTTTCAAAAACAGTAAAAATAATACCATATTTTTTTTTGCTTGTCAACCGTTTGAACAAAATTCGCGCGAAATTTTTTTAAAATTTTTTTGCGCCCGATTCGCGGTTTTACCCTGCGGAATTTTGTTGTTTTGCGGACGCGCCGCGTTTTGCGGCGGAGGGTGTCGGCGGCGGAACAATGCCGCCTGTCCGGGCAAAACGCCGCCGACCGTTCGGTGGAAAATGCGCGCAAACAAGCCGGACATGAAACGCCTTTGGCGCGAAAGAAGCCGTAATAAAAAGAAAAAAGCTTCGGAAAATTCCGAAGCTTCCGATCCGATAGTTCAGGCGGTTTAATACTTGCCACTACCTATAATCGCCGCAATCGCCACGCCGTAAATGATGCCGAGGACGAAACTTAAAACCATAAACACAATCGAGATGATTTTGCCCGCTTTCGCCAGTCCGTAACCGTCGTCGCCGCGTTCCTCACATTGTTTCATTCCGATAATGCTGAAAATCAACCCCAGCAGCGGAAACAAAAACGCGCAGACAAACCCGGCAATCGCCATGCCGTTCGTTTTTTTGTAGGTTACGGGCGGCTGAGTGTTATTGCTGCCGTAACTTGCATACCCCGCACCGGCGTACCCCGTGTTTGCCGGCTTTTCTTCCGGCGTTTCGTGCGCTTTCGCGCCGCAATAAATGCAAACGTATGCGTCGTCGTTAATCTCTTTCCCGCACTTTCTGCAATACATTTTCCTCTCTCCTTCGATTTTGTTTATTCTATATTATAGAATTGTACTTACATTATATCGTTGTAATGTAGAATTGTCAACCGATATTACATAATTTATTTTAAAATTATTCTGTAATACAGAATGTTCAAAGGAAGAAGCTATGGAAATCGGGACGAGAATCAAAGAATTGCGTGTGGAATACAGGTTAAAACAAAAGGAACTTGCGGCAAAAATCCACATTGCGGCGAACACGCTTTCGCAGTTTGAAACAGGCAAAGCCAACCCCGGCTACGACGTGCTGATTACGCTTGCCGATTTTTTCGAAGTTTCTGTGGACTATCTGCCGGGGCGCGCGGACGAGGCGGGAAACGTGAAAATACTGCCCGATAAAACAGGCGTGTACCCTCCCGCCGACGAAGCGGAATTGCTTACTTTGTACCGACGGGCGGACGAAACGGGAAAGGCGAGAATCAAGGCGTATGCCGAGGGCTGCGCCGCCGCGAATTAAATAAAATTTTTTTGTTTTTTAAATTTAAAGTTGGGGGCGCGCCGAATACCATTCGGCGCGCCCCTTTGTTTTGAAAATTATTTATCGTAAATGAAACCGCCCCTTGATTTTCAGAAATTTTTTATCAAAAATATTCAGAAAACCAAAAACGGGCTACGCCCCTCATCAGTCTGTTTCACAGACAGCTTCCCCCCAGGGGGAAGCCTTTACGAAGGCAATTTTTCAAACAAAAAAGAAAAGTGAGCTTTTCTTCATCCGTCAAAGCTACGCTTTGCTGCCTTCCCCCAAAGGGAAGGCTTTAAGTAGGAAAGATTTCCCATTTTTGCCGAAAAAAATTTTGCTTTCTAAATTTTCCGCCGGCAAGGGGAAGGCTTTGTAAGGCGGAAGGTAAGTTCCACCATTACGATCATCAGCGCGAAGAAGGCGAGAAGATACAGCGGCATCACCCGAAATCCTACGGCTCTGCCGAGAACGCCGTACAGCGGCGGCACGAACGTTGATCCGACGTATGCGCTTGCCATCTGGATACCGATAATCGCACCCGAATTTTCCGCGCCGAAATTGCCCGGCGTGCTATGAATGATACAGGGGTATATGGGAGCGCAGCCGAGTCCGATAACGACAAATCCTACGATCGCCGCCGTTTCGCCATGCACGGGCAGCAACAGAAAGACGATTCCGCACGTTAAAATACCCGTGCCGAGTTCAATCATCCGTTTGTCGCCCAGTCTGCCCGTGATGAAACCCGAAATAAACCGTCCGACGGTGATGCCGATATAAAAAAGCGATGCCAAAAATGCGGCGCGCTCCGCCGATACCCCTTTCGCCTGCACGAAATACGTGCTTGCCCATTGCATTGCCGTGGCTTCCGCCGCGCAATATGCGAAAAATCCCACGAGAAGAAAGGGCACGCCTTTGATTTTCAGGGCGCCGCCGAGTCCTAAACGCTTCTGCGTTTGCGCCGCCTGTTTGTTTTCGTTTACCCGCCACACGGGCAGCGTGGCAAGCAACAGCACCGCAATGCAAAGCTGCAAGCCTCCCACGATTCGGTAGCCCGTATTCCACACCGATTTTTCAAGCGCGTAACCCATAATGAACGGACTGACGATGGTTCCCACACCCCAGAAACAGTGCAGCCAGCTCATGTGCTT
>UQPN01000028.1 GCA_900542935.1 uncultured Eubacteriales bacterium | reverse complement strand
GGCTGACGGAAACGGCTTTATTTTTAGAGAGAATTCTTCCTCATATATGCTATTTTCGCCCGAAAGAATTAAAGGCCAGCTCTTTTCCTTCCAATCGGGTTTCGTCACCTATAATTTTCCCAATTTGTTTATACTTGATCGTAATCGCCGTAGGCTATCCTTTTCATTTGAATGTTGTTCAGAAGCACCTTATTATCGCGAAAATTGGCCCAGCGATATTACTGTATGGATAAACGACGTAGAAATAGCGACCTATTGTTCCCCAGGCGATTTTGGAGGAAAGCGCGGAATTTATACTCCGAGCTATTGGCAAATTAACAGCACTCAATTCGGTCTTTTGAAGAAATTTTCAATAGATGACGAGGGGTGTTATATCGATGATATTACAGATAATAAAAATCATCGCTTTGATGATCTACATTTAGATACAGCAAAATGTATCGAATTAAAAATCGGAATTAAAGAGGATGCCAAACATATGGGCGGTATCAATATTTTCGGAAAAGAATTTGGTAATTTTCATCAAGATATTCTCATGACACTATCTCGAAGTTAATAACAACTGATTTGATTATTTATCGATAAAACTTTAATAAAATCCCCCACTAGTGGGGGATTTAGAATTCGACTTAAAGGCGCAAATACCGACGGAGTACTTAAATCTACTTCCAATTTCTTTTTTTCGCATAGTTCCTCCAATATTTTCCCTATTTCTGCGCACAACACCTCGTAGATTATTGTTCCAGAATATTTTTAGGTAAATATAGGTATTGCCCCTTCCATATCGTGTAAACTAAACTATTTGTGCCATTATTTTGATTTTTCAATTCCATGTTCTCTTTGTGCTATTCTCATGTATGATTGGCGGCCTTACATATATAACACAAAGGGGCTTTTTGTATATTTTACACAGCTTGAAGTTAAAACCTTTTTTTGACGACCAGCATAGCCCGTTTTTAACAAAACTCCGGTTCTCGGCGTTCTTGTTCTGTTATAAAAAACAGCGGACAAGATTGTCCGCTGTTTTTTGGTCTTATTTTTCAATTCTATTTAATTCTATTTTATGGCCTTTTCGACCATTTTTCCCATTTCGCCGAACTGTTTTTCCATTTCTCCCGCGAGCGCCAACTGTGTACGGCAACGGACGAGATTATGTTCGGGATATTTGATCGCGAAATACGTATCGCCCGAAAGATAATCAGTCAAAAAACGCATGCCACATTCCACCGTCATGAGATACGCGCCATAGGGAAGTAATTCCTTCTCTTTTTCGGTAATACTGTCTTTCACCGCACCGCAGTAACCCTTGGTATAAGCCTCGAAAAGCCCGATATCGAAATGCACCTTTTCAAGATCCTTTTCGTCCTCTGCCGCGGTAGATGCCCCGAAACGAATGGAATCGCCGAAATCGTAAAGCATGGAGCCCGGCATAATCGTATCGAGATCGATGACCGCGCGCGCTTCGTTCGTCGTCGCGTCCATTAAAATATTGTTCAGCTTCGTATCGTTGTGCGTAACGCGCAAGGGCAACGAACCGTCTTTCAGCGCGTCCGTTACCTTCGAATAGGTATTCGCCCGCGCAAGAATAAAATCGATTTCGGGGCGGCAGTCTTTCGCGCGCCCTTTGACGTCCGCTTCCAGCGCCGCTTTGAAATCGGCGAAACGCTTGGGCGTATCGTGGAAGCGCGCAATCGTTTCCGTTAAAAGCGATGCGTCGAACGCGGCGAGATAATTCTGAAATTCGCCGAACGCCTTGCCCGAATTTTTGAAAACTTCTTTGTCCGTAACCGTCTGATATGTAACCGTATTTTCGATGAAATCGTACACGCGGTAGCAGTTTTCGCCTTTCAGATAGTTTTTTCCGTCTTTCGTCGCTATCACGTTCAAGGTTTCCACGCCCTGCTTTCTTAAAAATTCCGTAACGTAGCAGATATTGCGCATCAGCGCGTCCGTATCGGGAAACACGCGCGTGTTGATTTTCTGCATGATATACCGCTTTTTATCCGTGGTAACCAGCATGGTTACGTTGATGTGCCCTTCTCCGTACGGGCGGATATCCGTTACCTCGCCTTCCAGCGCGAATTGCTCCGCTACCGCCTTATAATCCTTCGTAAAGTCCGTCATGTACGTATCCCCCTATCGCGTCTTTCACTTCCTGCAAATCTTCACGGTAGGTAATGCCGTACCATTTGTCCGCGTTTTTAAACACTTTCACCGTAGCTCTGCCCGTATCCACCGCCTTCGAAATCACCGAAGGAATAAAAAATTCGTCTTTCGTCAGATCCGCCGTCGCAAGGAATTTTTTATACTCCTCTTCCAGCACTCCGAAAATATCGGGAGTCAGCCCCCAGAGGTTCATCGAAACGGGCGTATCGCCGGGCAACATCACCGTTTTTCCGTCCTTTTCAAACGAGCCGTCCGGATTGATTTTCGTTACTTCCGTAACCTTTTTCAGATACCCGTTTTCCGTTTCGCAAATCCCGCGGGAAACGGTGCCGTTGGGGCTCAGCGTGTTGGCAAGGTGATATGCAGTCATCGCGTATTCGCCCTTTTTCGCGTTTGCCAGATGATCGTGAATTTCGAAAAACGCGTTGTGTCCGTAGTAATCGTCCGCATTGATAATGGCAAACGGCTCTTTCACAACGTCTTTGCAGCAGTAAATCGCGTGCCCCGTGCCGAACGGCTTCTTTCTGCCCGCGGGCAGTACGGAAGTATCCTGCAATACGTATTCTACGGGAATCGTTTTCGCGATGCGGTTGCCGATGAGTTCTTTAAAATCTTCCTCCATATCTTCGCGCACGATAAATACAACTTTATCGAATCCGGCTTTTTTCGCGTCGTACACCGAAAAATCCAGAATCCCCTTGCCGTCCGCCGTTACCGGCTCGGCTTGTTTCAGCCCCCCGAAGCGGCTGCCCATGCCCGCCGCCATCACTACAAGCGTAGTTTTCATAACTTTTTCTACCTCTGAAAAAATAATTTTAACGGATTTTCCCGCCGCGGACGGTTTTTTTGCGGAATTTTTCGTTTTTTCCCGCCGCCGCGTTGACTTTTTCTCCGTTTCGCGTTATAATTATAACATATCGGAAAATAATAATCTATATATTTTTATATATATTTTCTAAAAATTTCGATAATTTTTCTTATTTTTACCTACGGAGAACGGCAGGATGAACAACCCTTACTATACGGAATGTCCCGTGAAAGACGTGCTTTCCGTAAAATCTCTCTACACGTTTTTCAGGAAGCAGATTCCGCGCGATTACAATTTCAAAGGCGAAAGCCACGATTTTCACGAGATTCTCTGCGTTATGTCCGGCGAGGTGGGCGTAACGGCGGATAAAAACGTATACCGCCTGCCGGCGGGTCAGGCGATTTTTCACCGCGGCGGCGAATTTCATTCGCTGTGGTCCGCCCTCGGCACATCGCCGGAAATCATCGTGTTTTCTTTTGCCGCAGACGTCTTTCCGCAAAGCGACAAACACATCTTCACCCTTTCGGCGCAGCAGCTTTCGGAAATCTCTTCCGTTTTCGCCGCGGCGCAGAAGGCGTTCGTACTGGAAAGCGTGCGCGTGGCAGCCGTCCGCGAAGGCAAAGAAGCGGAAGCTTCCGCCGTGGTGAAGCGGCTGGAACTATTTGTATTGTCGCTGTTTACGGAAGCGCCGGAAACGGGATTCGTAAACGCAAACGCGGGCAGATCCGCCGAAAATTACGCGCGCATCGTATCCGTTTTAGAAATGCACATAGCGGACGATTTAACCGCGGAACAAATCGCCGGGCTGTGCAATTTAAGCCTCCCCGCGCTGAACAAAACGATGGCGCGTTATGCGGGCTGCGGCGTGATAAGCTACTACAACGAAATGCGCCTGAAAAAAGCGGAAGAGCTGCTTCTCAACGGCGCAAGCGTAAAAGAAGCGGCTCTTTCGGTGGGATTTTACAATCAGAATTATTTTTCCGCCTGTTATAAAAAGCACAAGGGCGTTCCGCCCTCGCACGTCAGATAGTAATTCACAGCATATATTTCGCGGACAGTTTCAGTACGGCGGAAAAACTATCGGATAATTCGCGGATTTGTTCCGCGTTCAGCTCCGGCGCGTTTTCAAACGCGCCGATTTTATCTTCCAGCCTCTCCGCTTCCAGCCTGTCGCCAACGGAAAGCGCGGCTTTTTTCAGGCGTTTCAAAAGCGCCCGCGCGTGGCGGAGTTCCACCGCAGGTTCGTAGATGCCCCCGCCCGCGGCGGCGGGCACAGCCGCGGCTTCGCGCAGTTTTTCGCGCACGTAGCCGTTGCCGCGCTCCGGCAGAACGTATTCTTCCGCGGCGCGCGCCGCGGCAAATTTTTCGCGGCGTTCCTCCCGCTTTTTCGCTTGGCGCAGATGCCACAAAAATGCCGCGTACAACAAAAAATACAGCGCGGCGAGGCTGTAATGCAGCGTGCGGAAATCTTCGGCGGAAAGTTCGTGGCAGTACCCGCAGGCAAGCGAAAACAAAATGAAAAACGCTCCGCCGCAGGCGAAAAAAGCCGCGTTTTTACGCAGAAAACAGGCGAAAATCAGCGTAAAAAAGGCGCAAAATACGCCGAAAACAATTAAAAAAACAGGCGAAATCGTTAATTTTTCGGTAAATTTCAGGTAATTCATGCGCAGATTATGCCCGTTTTTCAACGTTTTTATCCCGTTTTTATACACATTTTACCCGTTTTTTCGCTATATTTCCACCGTGTAGCCGCGGAATAAGTTAAACAATGTACAACGTACGTTTTCCTCTTTCACCCCCGCGATTTTTGCCACCGACTTGCGGTACAACGAAAGCTGCGGCTTATACCGTTCTTTCAGCGAGGCGGCGTCGCGCGAGGAGTATTTATAGTCCACGATGTGCGCGCGGTTTTCTTCCAGCAGCAGTAAGTCCGCCGCGCCCTGAAACAGCGTGGTTTCGTTTCCGAGATTGCCGTAGCGCTCTTTATCGTAAAAATATACGTCCCGCACGGGCAGCGCAACAAGAAAGTTCCGCTCCCGCAGAATGTGCGTTTTCGGCTGCGGGCGACGGGAAAGTTCCGCAAACCGCGCGAACACTTCGTTTTTCAGAAGCGAAGCCAGCTTTTCGTTATTTAAAAGCGCGTCGTACTCCTCGCTCAACAGCCCCGCGGCTTTCATGCGCGCCCGTTCCTTTTTTGCAAGTTCCGCCGTAGTATCGCCGCCCGCGCGCAGAAACGCGAAATCGGCGTACTGCAAAAAGGCGTGATAGGCAAGCCCCGTAAGCCGCCGTGTTTCCGAGCCGGCGGCAAACACGCCGGCGGGAACGTCCTCGTCCGCGACGTATACGGCGCCCCCTTGCGCGCCGCCGCCCGAAGCCGCTTCGATTTCGCTCATCACCGAGGTAGCGGATTGCTTCACGGGCAGATTTTCGCCGCCCTCGAACGGGTATTGCCGCCGCATTTCCCGAAGAATCGATTCCGCCAGCGCGGCGTCGAATTCCGTGGAATACGTTATTTGTTTCGGCTGCTGCGCTTCCTCTTCCTCTTCGTTTTTCACAAGGTATTTATCGAACACGTAATCGGGGATAAATTCCGCGTACGTATCGGCGTATAGAACGTTCATCGGCGGAGGCTCTTTGCCGAACACCACGTGCAACGCGAATTTCGCGCGGGTGAGCGCCACGTAGAAAACGTTCAGTTCGTCCGCGCGTTCCGCGGCGATTTTCTTTTCTTCGATGAGATCGCGAAGAAGCGTTTCGCGCTTCACCATGTTTTTTACGTCGTACATTTTTGTGGCGACGCCCAGTTCGTCGTCCGCAGAAAGTTCTCCACTGTCGTTTTTGCCGCGGAACGGATCGCACGCGTCGCCGAGAATCACCACGGGGTATTCCAGCCCTTTGGAGGAGTGCATGGTGAGAATTTTCACCACGTTTTCGCCCGCGTTTTCCTCGTACATGATTTCCCCTTTCATCAGCTGCAGTTTCGCCAGAAATTCGTGCACGGAAAGCGGAGCGGGATCGGAAGCGAACGAAAGAAAATAATGCAGGCGTTTCAGACATTCCTTTCCCGTTTTTCTTGCCAGCAAGCCCGCTTCGGCGCCGCAATCGGAAAACAGCCTCGTAAGCACTTCTTCCGCGCCCGCCACGCAGGATAAATCGCGCAGATAAGAAAAATAAGCGAAAAAGGCGCGCAGGCGCGCGGCGATATCGTCCGATTTTTCCCGTGCATACGCGCGGCAGGCGCCGCGGAACGTTTCCTCTTCGGGATAAGCGAGGCGGATTGCCGAAAGCTCGTCCGGCAAAAAGTTGCCCGCAGGCGAACAGAGCGACGAACAAAGCGGAATATCCTGTTCGGCGTTATCGATATAAGAAAGAATATCTTTCGCCGTTTTTATTTCCGGAAAATCGTCAAGACAGACGGGCGAACACGCGGAAAAAGGAATATCTTCGAACGTGAACGCGGCGATGATTCCCTGCGTTACCGGCTGCCTGTTTTTGCGCACGAGCACGGCGATATCGCCGTAACTCACCTGTTTCGTAACGCCCTCGTCGGGATCGAACCAGCTGCGCTTCAGTTCCTCTTTCACGATACGCGCGATTTCGTCGCCCGTGGCGCACCTGCCCGAAAGCGCGTTGAATTTTTCGTCGCGGACGATTTTGCTGCGTTCGAACACCGAATACACGCCGGAAACGGGCGGTTTGGTTTTCTTTTCTTTTACGGCGAGATGAAAGCACACTCTGCCGTCGGTTGTATACCTCTTCGCCCCCTCCGTCATCACGCCTTCTTCCGCGTAGTTGACGAACGAGGTATCTTCGCGCATCGCCGCCGAAAAAATTTCGTTGACGGCGTTTAAAATGGCGGGCGCGCTGCGGAAATTGCTGTTCATGGAAAGCGAATGCGCGCCGCTTTCCGCCGCGTAGGCGCCGCGCTTTTTGGCGAAATATTCCGAACGGCTGCCGCGGAAACCGTAAATCGCCTGTTTTACGTCGCCCACCAGAAACACGTTTTTGCCGCCGACGGCGGAAAGCAGTTTTTCCTGCACGGGATTGACGTCCTGATATTCGTCCACGAAAACGTACGGGTATTTTTCGCGCAGTTCGCTTCTGACGGCTTCGTCTTTTAAAAGCGCAAGCGCGATGTGTTCGAGATCGTTGTAATCGAGCACGTTTTTTTCGCGCTTTTCCGCCGTGTATTTTTCTTCGAACAGCAATACGTATTTCGCGAGGCTCTTCGCGATTTTACCCGCCGCGAAATAATCTTCCAGCGCCTTTGCGCGCACGGGAATTTCCTCCGCTTTTTTATGCAGAGTATCGAACGCCGTTTTGCAATCGGCAAGCGCGTCGGCATGTTTATCGAAATCGGGCGGCAACGATTTGGACTTGCTTTGCTTGCGCGTGTAGCCCGTTTCTTTCGGCACTTCTTTCAACGCGAAATAATCTTCCGCGTTTTCGAAATCGAGAAACGCGGCAATTAAAAACGTGGCGTTATCCATCGACCGGCGCGTGCTTCCGCCCGCGTTGACCGCCGCGAAATATTCTTTTTCTTCTTCGGCGCGGCGGCGGAAATAACGGCATTTGCGTTTGAAATTATCGAGCAAGCCCGCGCAGACGGCGTTGAATTTTTCTTCCGTGTATTCGGTTCCGCGAAGCAGGAAGTCCCGATAATCGTCTTTATCGCGCAGCGAGGCATAGGCGGACATGAGCACTTTTTTTAACATGTCGTCCTTTTTTTTGCGGAAAAACACCGACAACAAAAGCTGAAAATCGGGATCGTTTGCCGTATACGCCTCTTCGAACAGCGCCGTTAAGGCGCGCAGCTGCAATTCTCTGCCCGGCGCGTCGGACGCGGAAACGATGGAAAAATCGCCGCCCGTGCCCGCCGCGAAATAATGCGTGCGGATAAGGTTTGCGCAGAAAGAATGTATGGTGGAAAATTCCGCGTTCTGCGCCGCGGAAAGCTGCTTTTTAAGCCGAGGCAGATCGGAAACGGGCGTATCTTCGGAATTGACGGCTTTGACGAGCGCGCTTTTCAGCTTATCTTTCATCTGCTGCGCGGCTTTCTTCGTGAACGTTACCGCGAGAATTTCCGATACGTCCGCCCCGCCTAAAATGAGGCGGACGATTTTTTCGATCATCACCGTGGTTTTGCCGCTGCCCGCCGAAGCCGAAACGATTGCTTTGCCACGCGCTTCCAGCGCGGCGGTTTGTTCTTCGGTAAATTTATTTTTTGCCATTTTCTTTTTCTCCCCGCGACGTTTCTTCGCGTTCGCCGGAATTTTCCGCCGCGTTTTCGCCCGAAACGTCGGTTACGGCGCGTGTTTTCGCTCCGCTTTCGATCAGCTCGTTGACGATGGAGGCGACGCGTTCCGGTTTGACGTTGAGTTCCTCTTTTCGCTGCACCGATTTTTCGGGATGGAAGCCGCAGATACCGCCGTACGGACAGTACAAACAGGCGGCTTTCGCGGGAGAAACGCCGATATAACCGGCTTTCAGTTCTTTCCGCGCGCCCTCGGCAACAAACGAAGAATATTCGACGAAGCTTTGAAACGTAAGCCTGTCCATTGAGTGCGTGCTGCGCGTATCGCCGTTTTTCGCCGCGAAAAATTCGCTTTCCGTGCCCTTTTCGCCCGCAGCCATCACGGGATCGCCCGCCGTGAGCGCGTCGGCGTCGCCGCAGAAAAAGCCGCGCATTCTGAAAGGCGTTTCGTCTTCGTCGGAAAACGACAAAGAAGCGGGAAAATAAAACACGCCCGCGGGGATTTTATCGCCTTTCGCCTCCGCCATGTACATTTCCATCTGAATTTTTCTGCCCGTATAGTAGGTGCTTACCGAATCGTCGATGCCGCCCGTTTTATAATCGATAATGCGGATGAAATCGCCGGAAACGTCCACCCGATCGATTTTGCCGCGGAAATCCGCCGTTTCCACGCTTTTTTCCGTTTCCGCCACGCGGTAGAGCGAGCCTTTCACCTGACGGAACGCCGCCGCCGCCGCTTCGACGCCCTCGAGGAGCAGGCGCTTTTGCGCGTATTCGCCCGAAAGCGTATCGCACGAATAGCAATACGGCGGCTTTTTAAGCAGCTCGTTGCCGACGGATTCCGCCGCTTTGCGAATTTCCGATTCGGTTTTCGCCTCTTCGAAACGCTTTGCCGTCTTTTCTAAAAGTTCGTGTATAAAATTGCCCGAGTCGGTTGCCAGAACGCTTTGTTCTTCGCGTTCTTTCAGCCGCAAGCCGTATTGCAGAAAATGCCTGAACGGGCAGGTGAAATACGTTTCCAAGGCGCTGGGCGAAATTTTTCCGCCTTTGAAAAACAGCCGCTCTCCGCACGCCACGAACGAATTTTCCGCTTCGTCGCCGAATACCGCGGCGGCGCGCGCCCATTCGTCGTTTTCTTCGTACCTCGCCAGCGCCTGTTCCAGCGAATTGCACTTCACGCCGTATTTTACCCCGGCGGATTCGTCCTCTTCGCGGAGGATATACCATTCGCGGAGGGCGGGCGCGGGCGCGGAACAGCGGTAAGCGAAATCATCGCCGCTCTGCCGTTTTTCGGCGCGGATCGGATTGCCGCCTGCCGTACGGAACAACGCCGTTACGTAACGCAGAATTTCGGAAACGGCGGGTTCGGAGCCGTCCGGCGAAAGAGCGTAGGAAAAATACGCCGCATCGGTGAACGTGCAGAGGTTCAGGGCGGCGTCCTCGCGACCGCGGAGGTTGACTTCCGCCACCGTGGGCTCCATTTTTGCTTTGACTTCGGCAAGTTTTTCCATTTCGCGATCGGATATGAGCGCGGTATCGGACGTGGTTTTCGGCACGGTTTCGTTCATGCCCGCGGCGAACAGAAACCGCACTTTTTCGATGCGGGAATCGGTGATATCGCCCACGAATACCGCGTCGGTTTTGACGGGAATCAACGAAATTTCCGTGGCGTCCAGCCCGTCCGCCAGCACGTCGGCAAATTCGCCCACGTTCATTTCGCGCCCGCAAAGAAGCGTTTCCGTTTCGCCGAGGACGCGATCGAGCACGCCGCCGATCCGGCGGAGATAATCGACGAGCGCCACGTCCTGCACGCGCTCCGCAATTTCGGCGAGCCGTTCTTCCGCGCCCGCGACGTTTAATACGGTACGCACCGCGGCGCAGTATTCTTCGCCTTTCGCGCGGCGCTTTATCGGCTCGGTTACGGCAAGCAGGCGCGCGCGCTGTTCTTTTAATACCTCTTCGTCCGGGTTGTCTGTTGCCGCGGAATCGTCTGGCGCAGCGGGCTTATCGGGCGCGGCGGGCTTATCGGGCGCAACGGCATCGCGCAGGTTTTTGATTTCGCGCTTCGCGCCGCCGCGGTAGTTGGCGTAGCGGGAAAGATAGTTGCGGTATACGTCGCTTTTGCGCAGAATTTCGTATGCGGGAAGTTCCTCGCGCGCCGCCGGTTGTTCCGATACTTCTTCCGCCGACGGTTGCTCCCACGGTTGTTCCGCAGTTGTTTGTTCCGACTCTTGTTCCGACGCCGACCGGACAGCCGACCGTTCGTCGGGAGCGGTGAAAAACGGGTTCTGCAAAAGCGCGTCTACGGCTTCGGGTGAAAAGCCCGTGCGGACGGTTTCGAAGCAGGACAGAAGGAACGCGGCGAGCGGGTGGGATTTCAGCGAGCGTTTTTCATCGAAAAAGCAAGGCAGTCGGTATTCGGAAAACGCCTTTTTTACCGCCGGGGCGTAGGCTTTCAAATCGGACACGAGCACGGCGAAATCGCGGTAACGGAGCGCGGGATTTTCGGCAAGGCGCTTTTTGATTTCCGCCGCTACCCGCTCCATTTCGTCGTTTTTATCTTCCGCTTCGAAAATGCGGACGGCGTCGGTGAGGTACGGTTTTTTCGCGCCCGAAAACGCCGAGGGATCGAACAGACCTTTGCGGAGCACTTCCGCCGCGCCGCCGAGGGGCGTGCCGAGATTGATTTTTTGCACGGAACAGCCGGAGGTTTCTTCCGCCGCGCGCAGAAAGGAGCGGAGCGACGAACCCGTATAGATATCCTCTTTGCCGTAACAGAATATGCCCGTTACGTTATCCGCCGCCGCGAACGCCGCTTTCAGCGTTTTTGCCGCCTGCGCCGTGAACGAGCCGTAACAGAGAAAGTATACGTCCGCGCCCGAAAGTTCGCCCGTGCTTTTTAAATATTCGGGCAGCAGCGCGAGATAGCCGCTTTCGTCCACGTAGCCGTTTTCCGTTAAAAAGCGTTTATATTCGGCGTAAATTTCGGCGAGATCGGAAACTTTGTCCTTTAAAATGCCGCCATCCAGCGCGTCGGCGCCGTTTTTCAGCGCTTCCGGATCGATCGCCGACGCCGCTATCTGCGAAATGGTTTCGTATAAGCCGCGCGCCGTGCCGCGGGGAAGTCCGCGCGTGAAGCGTTTTAATCCGCCGCGTTTTTGCAGCGACGATACGATGCCGTCGATCGCCACGACGGAGCCCTGTTTGGTAAGGACGCGCCCGCGCGATTTCAACGCGCGCGCATACGTGGTTACGTACGAGCGGAACGAACCGCCCGTCGCCGCCGTAAGCGCGCGCTCGGCTATCAGCGTGAGCCTGTCCTCGCAGAATACCACGCTGCGCTTATTTTCGTCCGCCCGTTCGCCTTCGGCAACGAGCCGCGCCATGATTTCCATACATTCGGAAAGCGAATACGCCCCGATCGCCCGTATCATCTGTGTGCAATTCTCCTTATAATCCGCCGCATATCTTAGCCGCGGAAAAAGACGTTTTCTTCTATTATAGCACAACGGCGGGCAAAAACGATGAAAATTTCGGAAATTTTTCACAATAAATTGAAAGAAATCCCTTTTTTATTTTTACAATTTTTTAAAAACGTGCTATAATAGTTGGGTAAGCGCGGTTGCCGCGCTTGAAAATTTACCATTCCGAACCGGAGAAAACATTATGAAATTCAGAAAAACAGGCGCGGTTGCCGCGCTTTCCATGGCTGCCGTCGTTTCGCTTTCGGCTTGTTCCGTATCGCAGCCCACTCAGTTTAACGCGCGGTGGCGCAAAGCCGTTACCGACGCCAGCGAAAACGTGGACCTCGGCGGCGCGAAGGAAATCGCCGAATATAACGTATCGTTTGAAAAAGGCGGCAACGACGCGTATTCCGTAAACTATTCGAACGGGAAATATAAAACCGAACTTTCGGCGGAAAACGGAAACTACGTTTACGAAACGACGCTTTCGATTGACGTAAGCTATACGTTCGGCGCGGAAACCGCCTCGTTTGCGGGCGAAAACGGCGATACCGTATATTCGAAAGTGATTGCGAAAAGCACGCAGAACGGACTGAAACCCGTATCTTCCGTGAAAAAAGTAGCGGCGCACGTGCCCGCTTCCGCTTCCCCCGTTTCGCTGACGGGAAGCAACGGCTGCTACCGCGAATATTTTTACGTGATTACCACCGATTATTCGGCGAACAGCTGCACGATTGAATATTTTGCGGACAAGACTTTCGAAACAGCGCATCCTTCGTACAAGGCGCAGACGCACACGTTCGAGCCGGATGACAAATATTCCCTCATCGACAACGAAGAACTGCTGCTTGCCGTGCGGGCGATAGATAAAACCTCCACCCTTTACGTATACAACACGGCGGCGGGTAAATTGCAGAGCGTTTCCGTATCGAAATCGAATGCGGCAAAAACAGAATTTTCGTTTATGATTGCGGGCAAGGAAGAAGCCGCCGCGAAACACGACGTTTCCTACGTGCCGTATTCGCTGGCGATCAACGATACCGCCCCCGGCGCCACACAGAAAGTATGGGTTGCCGAAACCACGAAAGCGGAAAACAACGAATACCGCAACGTGATTTTAAAAATGGAAACTCCCCTTTCGTTCAATCTGGGAACGCTGGTGTACGAGCTGTCTTCCGTGGATTTTCTGGACGACTGATTTTTACGGACGTACGAATTTTTAAATCCGATATTTTTATCCGCTTGTCTTTTTATAGACGGGCGGATTTTTTTACCGGAATTTTTTTTTCGAAAAGCGGTGCGATTCGATTTACATTTTCCGAAAAAGATGTATAATGATTTTGTTTTTTAAGAGGGCGCTTTAACTTATGAAAAAAATAAACGAATTGTTCAAACCGGTGAATCTGACGAAAGGAAGCGTATGGAAAGTAATCGCGGGTTTTTCGGTACCTATCCTGATCAGTTATCTGTTTCAGCAAATCTATACGATTGCGGACGCCGCCATCTGCGGGAAATTTCTCAGTGAAAATCAGGTAGCGGGCGTAAACAACACGGGAACCATCGTCTTTCTCGTGTTGCAGTTCGCTTTCGGCTGTACCGCGGGTTTTTCGGTGATTACTTCGAAACATTCGGGGCAAAAAAACATCGGCGCGATAAGGCGTTCGCTGGCAACGCAGATTGTTTTATCTTTCATGATCGGCGTTATCCTTACGACGGTTTCGATTCTTTCGATTAACCCGCTGCTGAAAGGAATAGGACTTCAAGCCTCCGCGAATCCGGTGCAGAACGAAATATACCGCTCGGCATACGTTTACGTTTACATCATCTTTGCGGGTTGCCTTGCGCAGATTTTTTACAATTTAAGCGCGTCGTTTTTAAGAAGCGTAGGCGATTCGTTTGCTCCGCTGATATTTCTGATTGTTTCCGCCGTACTGAATATCGCGCTGGATTTATTGTTTATCGCCGTATTTCATACGGGCGTGGCGGGCGCGGCGATCGCCACGATTATATCTCAGGCGATTTCGGCAATCGGGTGTTTTGTATATACGTTTGCGCGGTATAAAGAATACCGCCTGACGAAAGCGGATTTCCGTATTGAAAAAATTCCCGTGATAAATCATCTGAAACTCGGTCTGCCCCTCGCTTTTCAGTTTTCTATACTGTGCATCGGGCTGATCGTCATGCAGGCGGTCATCGTAAAATTCGACACTTCCGCCGACGGCGTGGTGATTTCCGCGGCGGCGCAGAACGGCTTCGGCGCGGCTACGAAACTGAACAATTTTTTAATGTGTCCGTTTAACGCGCTTGGCACCGCCATGCTTTCTTACTGCGGGCAGAATTACGGCGCCGGAAATACGGAAAGAGTGAAAAAAGGCGTGAAAGCCGCGTTGCTGATTGCTTTCATCGTTTATATCGTCTGCGCGGGAGGCGGTTTGCTTCTGACCATCGGCGGAACGTATATGAAAATATTTTATTCGGACGAAAAAATCAGCGCGGAGGCTATCCGCTACGGAAACGCCTATCTTTACTGCGACTTATCTTTATATTATCTCCTCGGCGTATTGTATGTGCTCCGCAATTCTTTACAAGGCATCGAAAAATCGCTGTTTCCGCTGGTTGCGGGGGTGGGCGAACTGATAGCGAGAACCGTTTTATGCCTGCTGTTGCCCGCGGCGCTCAACCACGGACCGATTGACATCAACGCCGGATCGTCCGCGCTGCTCGGTCTGACGTTTGCCGACCCCCTCGCATGGGCTGCCGCATGCGCGGTGCTTTTGTTCGGAACGTTTAAATATATTTTCAAGGCAAAGCAAAATAAGCGCCCGCACATTTAACGTTTATAAAAGCTTGCCTCTGCACGTTTTTCTTGGAGCCGCGTTTTTCAGAAGCCGCTCCGCCGATTTTTGCATATTATACATTTATGCAATACAAATTTTATTTTATTCATAAAAATGGCAAAAAAAGCGTAAAAATTATAAAAAATATTCAAAAATATACATAAAAATGTTTGACAAAGCAAGCAAAAAGGTGTAAAATAGCCTCATTGAAAATCAAACGAAACCAACTTAAAGGAGAATAAAAAAATGAAATTCAAGAAACTTGCCGCCATTACGCTTGCCGCCACCGCCGTTACCGCCGCCGCTTCCTTTGCTTCCTGCGGAACGGACGACAAAAAAGAAACGCTGATCGTTTACACCGAAGCGGGCTTTGCGCCCTGGGAATTCACGGCAGCCGGTTCCACCGACATCATCGGCGTGGATATGGAAATCGCGAAGTACATCGCGAACAAATACAACTACGAACTTGACGTAATTAACGGTACGTTCGATTCGATCGTAGCCGGCATTTCCGAGGACAACGCCCTGGGCATTGCGGGCATTTCGTGGAAAGCGAGCCGCGCGGAAGCCGTTGAATATTCCAAATTCTATTACGGCGGAGCTTTCCAGGCGGTTGTTTACCTGAAATCTTCGAACCCGACTCTGACGGACGACAACGACTTCGCCGCTTCCAACTTCGAAGGCGCGAAAGTGGTATATCAGACGGGTACCACCAGCCAGATGACGATTGAAGACAACGAAGCTGCCTGGAAGATTTCTTCCAAACAGGACTTCACTCTGGTTGCCGCGGCGCTTCAGGAAATGAAAGATACGGAGAACACCTACCTTGTGGTAGATTCGCAGGTGGCGGCGCAACTTGTGGCTTCGGACAGCTCCTGTGCGTACTCCACTATCGAAGGCGTTGACGCGGAAAGCTACGGCATCGTGGCGAAGAAAGGCAACACCGCTCTGATTGAGAAAGTGAACGCCGCTTTAGACGAACTTCTTGCCAAGGGCGCCGACGGAAAATCGCAGATTGACAAGTGGCTGGAACAGTATTCCGCCATCGAGCCCGCCGAATAAGCGAAAACAAACGCAACAAAATAAATAAAGAGCCGGATGATGTTTCGGCTCTTTAGCCGTATAATAAGGACGACGAAACATGACAAACGCCATAAACGCTTTTCTTGCGAACGCGGGAAAAGATTTCTACAAATGCTTTCTGGAAAACAGAAGCTATCTCCTCTATCTGAAAGGCTTGCGGAACACGCTTTTAATCGCTTTCGGTTCCTGTTTGTTAGGACTGATCATCGGCATTGCGGTTACCTGCGTGCGCATTATCCCCAAAGACAAGCCGATTGCGAGGTTTTTCGATAAGGTTGCGGGATTGTACGTAACCGTCATTCGCGGCACGCCCGTGGTATTACAGCTGTTTATCTGCTATTTCGTGATTCTGAAAAGCATGAAATCGGCAAACTTTTTAGGGATTCCCGAAACGCGCGGCATTCCCGTGGCGATTATCGCGTTCGGACTGAACAGCGGCGCGTATATGGCGGAAATTCTGCGCGGCGGAATCAATTCGGTGGACGCCGGACAGATGGAAGCGGGCAGAACGCTGGGGCTGACCTGGCTGCAGACGTTTACGAAAATCGTGCTGCCGCAGGCATTGAAAAGCGCCATTCCCACGATGTTCAACGAATTCATTACGCTGGTGAAAGAAACTTCCGTGGCGGGATACGTGGGCATTGTGGACCTGACGAAAATTCAGACGTACATCACCGTGCAGACGATGCAGCTGTATATGCCCCTCTTTATTATTGCGGCGATATACCTGATTATCGTGCTGGGATTGCAGAAAATACAAAAAAGCATAGAAGCGAGGTTGAACAGAAGTGAACGCCACTGAAACGGATTGCATTGTAAACGTAGACAACATCTATAAAAATTTCGGCGCGCTGCAGGTGCTGAAAGGAGTATCGTGCCGCGTGAAAAAAGGCGAAAGAATCGTTCTGATCGGTCCTTCGGGAAGCGGCAAAAGCACGCTGCTTCGCTGTATGAATCTGCTGGAAAAGCCGACGTACGGGGAAGTGTGGCTGGACGGGAAGCTGGTAACGCCCGTGGACCCCTATCTGCACCCGGAAATCATAGAAAAATCGAAAACGTACGCGAAGATGCTTGCGGCGGGCGAGATTGAAAAAAGCGAACTGGTGCATGAAATCAAAGCGAAAGATCTGCTGCACGAAAAACACGAAGGCGCCGAATACAACAAGGCGATAAAATCGCTGTACAAAGAAAACGTGATAGATATCAATCTGGCGCGCAGAAAAATGGGCATGGTTTTTCAGCATTTCAATCTGTTCAACAACCTGACCGTGATGCAGAACATGACTCTGGCGCCCGTAAAACTGAAGCTGAAAACAAAGGAAGAAGCCGAGCAAAGCGCGCTGAAGCTGCTGCAAAGAATCGGGCTGGAGGATAAGAAAGACGTGTACCCCTCCACTCTTTCCGGCGGGCAGAAACAGCGTATCGCCATTGTGCGTTCTTTGAACATGAACCCCGAAGTGATGCTTTTCGACGAGCCGACTTCGGCGCTGGACCCCGAAATGGTAGGCGAAGTTCTGGCACTGATGAAAGATCTTGCCGCCGACGGCATGACGATGGTGGTGGTTACGCACGAAATGGGGTTTGCGCGGGAAGTAGCTTCGAAAGTTTTGTTTATGGACGGCGGCGTTATCCGCGAGGAAGGCGCGCCCGAACAGATTTTCTCCGCGCCGAAAGACGAACGTCTGAAAGAATTTTTATCGAAGGTGCTGTAAGAGGTTTTTAACGGAATACAATTTGTAAAGCCGCGGCAAAGTTATATTTATACAACGCATTGTATCGACGCCTTGTATTTATACAACGCCGCGGCAAAGTTTTGCGGAAACCGTGCGTTAAATTTTTGAAGGCGCGACGAAAATATTTGCTTTTTTTCGAAAAAACGTGTATAATGTAGCGTAGAAACAAAAACAAAGACACGGTTAGAGCCTTTGTTACTGTAAAGAATTCACCCTATCTGCCTGTAGCTCAGCAGGACAGAGCACCGCCCTCCTAAGGGAGTGCTTAACTCGGTTGAAAACACATTATATTGAGTTTGGATATAGCGTTTACAACTAAATATTGTGGTTTGGCTTTTAGAAAGTAATACTTGGTATTGTTTTAGGTATTGTTTCGGTATTGTAAAATCTTTTGCAATAACTTTCAAATCGTGCTAAAATATCAAATATCTGCCTGTACCTCAGTAGGATAGAGGGTCCGCCTCCTAAGCGGAACGCCGTTGGTTCGACTCCAATCAGGCAGGCCATTTTTTCAGTCACTTCTTGCGTGGAGTGACTGATTTTTTTATGCCTATACGAGCCATATATGCCTTCCATAATTTGCTTTCGCGGCGGTTTATTTTCTTGAGGTGTGGCAAAAGTTGATCGTAGTTTACAATCCACTTATTGCCGAACTTATACTTAAATACCGTTGTGTCCGTTTTCAAAAAATCGCGTATTTCATCGGCGTGTATAAAACGATCGCCCGTCTTTCGATGTTTGTTCCATTCTCTTGCACAATCTTTAATACACCTTAACTTGGGAATCTTGTATTCGTGTGCCTGCAAATCATACGGGTTCACTTTCTCAAAGAAATCCTTTGAGTCAATCAAGATTATGTTTTGCGTAAGCGTATTCTTAATCCCGTTTTCGAGAGCGATTCTGCGAACGTTATTACGCCTTATGATTGTGCCTTCGTCTTCTTGCTTAAACATTCTGTGAATGTCGCCTGACGTCATATATTTCATTTTACTTCTCCTTTTTGCCGTTTACAAACAACAGCAATTCGTCCATATTGACAACCCAAGCGTTGCCGTATTTGAGTGGCGTTATTACGCCTTGTTTCATTAGTTCAATCAACATACTGCGAGTTAGACAAGTGTCGGGATCGACTTGTTTTACTTCGTTCAATACGTCTGCTATTCTTCTTAATCGTGGTAAATACATTATCGTTTTCTCCTTATAAAATCTAAGCGAGTCGCTTAGTCGTTAAACAAATTGCTCAACGCATCTGTGACTCGCTCTTGTGTGTCTGGAATAAAGTGACTGTAAACTTCAAGAGTTATGGTCGAATCGCTATGTCCGAGATATTTGCTGACTGTCTGAATAGGCACATTTTGGGACAAAAGAATACTGCAATATGTATGCCTCAATCCGTGTGGCGAAACCTTTTTAAGACCGTGCTTTGCCTCAAATTTAGCAAGCCATTGTGCTGTGCTGGATACCCCTTCAGGCTCTCTCAATATATTGACAGAGAAGTAGTATTCGTCTAATTTATTGTCAAATTCATCGTCGGCAATCCTGAACCAGTTCATATACTTTTTAAGGTCGTCCATCAGTTCAGCCGGAAGCGGTATATCGCGTTTCGACGTTCTTGATTTCGGATCTTTTTCGTAGATGCCAAATCCCTCGGTCGCAAGTCTGTTACGTCTGATGTGGACAATTCTCTTGTCAAAATCAAAGTCAGCCCATCTTAAACCGTGCAATTCGGCTGTTCGCACGCCCGTTAAGACCACAAATTTCAACGTAACGCGTCGATATATCAAATCGTCGGGTAATTCGTCAAGAAGTTTGATGAATTGTCTTACTTCTGCAAGCGAAAACACTTCTTTTTCTTCGACTGGCTTTATCGAAATATTGCCGTTTTTTGCCGACGCACCAACTTTTGTCTTGCATACGGGATTTTTTGCAATCCATTCATACCTGACAGCCTCATTAAAAAGGGTTCGGAGTATTCTTCGATGTCCTTTTATTGTTTCGGGCGAACATTCCTTTATCTTGAAGATTGGCTCAAAATAGTCGTCAAATTTCAAGTGGCAATATTCACAGATGTTCTTTGCCGTCTGAACTCTGATTGCCCCGTCGAGATGTTTCAGTCTATATAAACTGTTCGTGTTTATAACGTTATCCCTTATCATTTGCCTGCCGTTTATAGTATCAGGCAATGGCTTTTTCAGTTTTGCCAAGCCGGACGGGATTTCTTCGCCCGAACAAAATGAATTAAGGAACAACTGAACGTGTCGAACAGTAATTTCCGAGATTGGTTTATCGGCAAGATGATGTTCGACCAAAAAACTCGTAAATAGTTTTTCGGTAACGCATATCCTGCCATAGTAATTTCTTGATAGATTTTGTAGCACGGACGTTTTCCATTCTTTTACAAGCTGCGTAAAGGTCAGAACTCCGTCTGTTGAAGTTTTTTCGATTTCAGATGTCTTTCCCGTCAGTTTTATGCTTTCCTCAAATTCAATTTCTGCTTTTGCAACATACTTTTTGAATTTTGCTTCGGAAAGATTGTCTGTGTTATGAACGGTTTTGACATACAACTTCGATTTCCCCGTCATAGGATCTAACCCATACGCTTGAATTTTCGCTTGTAAAACGCCGCGTTTGTTTGTTGTAATTTTTGAGTATGCCATTTTATACCTCCGTATTGTCTGTTTTGATTGCGATATAATCTAAGAGGCTTTGCATATCAACAAGAACCTTGTTGCCGGCAGTCAGACACTTAATTTTGCCTTGTTTACACCAAGTTCGGATAGTGTGAACGGTGATGGCAGTTTCTGCGTCTTCGGCTTTGATTATATCGAATGCTTTTTTGATGCTTCTTAACATTTGCCTTGAACCTCCTTGTTTAGATTTGAAGTCAATCGGCGTATGTTTTGCATATCGCTCGCTAACTTCTGAATCAACGTTAGCACACTTCGAGAAAAAAGTGTGAATGGTTGGAAGTCTACTTTCAAGGCATATTTTCCACTTTCAATGGATAAACACCCCTCGGGCGAGACGCCGACAATGGCATCCGAAGGGCTGAACAATGGTTCGTGCAGAATCACCACCTTGCATTTTTCATTTTGTCTTTCGACAGGGGGCGAGAATAATCGAATGCAGCGACTTGTCAAGGAAAAAGCGGAGCGACGAGCAAAAAATAGCATAGTGATAGTTTTTATTTTTTCTTCAAAATATGCCATACAGTTGTCATCAATTGTATGTTAAGATGTTTTTACCTTTGAAATCGGATTATTTTTTGTGAGCCTTGACCAGTCGATGCAGACGATTAGGCTATACCCCCGAAAGACAAAAGGAAATTGTAAATACGGCTACTATAAACAAAAAGGCTCATTATGTTGCTCGTTGAATGTCGAAATTGAACACACAGATTTTTGCTAAAAGCTTTAAAATGCGCAAACAATCGACAAAATAATACTTAAAAAGGTGCAAACAATGCCATACAAAACACCAAAAAAGGTGCAAATAATATATCTAAACTCTTGCAAAACAATTTAATTTCGTGTATAATTAGATTACGAAAGGAGCGATAGTTATGGAAAGATTGGCGACACAAAAACTTATAGAATGGAATAAAAGCACAAATAGAAAACCTTTGATAGTTTGGGGCGCACGTCAGGTTGGCAAAACTTACTTGGTTAAGGATATTTTTGCCGACAAGTATTATAAAGATAGTTATATCTACATTGACTGCAAGAAAGAAGATGAAATTCGTGAATTTTGCTTTTCTACCGCAAACGCAGAAAAGATTATTGAGTTCATATCTCTCCAAAAAGGCAGGCAAATAGACAGTAAAACCTTATTGATTTTTGACGAAGTGCAAGAATGTCCGAATATTATCTCTGCATTGAAGTATTTTTGCCAAGATTTCAAGGAAATCCCGGTTATTGCAACCGGCTCTATGGTAAGAATAAAACTTCAAAGAGAAACCAATAAGCGGGGCGCGGGAAACAATTCTAAATTTTTGTTTCCTGTCGGCAAGATAAATCAAATTACAATATATCCGCTTACTTTTGAAGAGTTTCTTTTGAATAGCAACAAAGTGCTGTACCAAAAAATAAAAAAGGCATATTCGGAAAAGAAAGCGTTAGATACAAGTGTTCATGAGCTTGCGTTGGAACAAGTTTATAAATATATGCTTGTTGGCGGAATGCCTGAAGTCGTAGATAACTATATTACGACGAAAAATCTCTTCGAGTCGAGAGAGATTCTTAAAGTTCTATACGACAATTATCTTTCCGATATGGAATTGTATCAAGCAAGCAGAGAAGCTATATTGCGTTCGCGTTCATTGTTTTCAAATATATATAAAGAGCTCAATAAAGAATCAAAGAATTTTTCGCCAGGGCTTATAGAAGAAAAAAGCAAAACTCGCGACTTTGCGACCGCCATTGATTGGCTTACAATGGCGCACATTGTAAATAGGTCGTATCAACTTAAAGAACATATTACTATGCCGCTTATTCAAGATAACGATAGCAATTTCCGTTTGTATCTTGCGGATAGCGGTATGTTTTCCTATCAAAGCGGAATAAACGCATCGTCGTTTGTTTCACCCGACAAAGAAAATATGTTGTCGGGCATATTCTTTGAAAACTTTGTCGCAAACGAGCTTATTGCACAAGGCATAAATCTCTTTTATTGGAAAGGTAAATTGTCCGCCGAACTTGAATTTATCGTGGAATCCAACAATAAGTTGTTCCCGATTGACGTTAAGAAAGGGCGCGGAATGTTGAACTCCTTGGAAAAGTTTTCAAATCACAACAGGTATGAGTTTGCGATTAAGGTATCAAGAAACAATTATGGTTTTGACGATAAGCAAAAGTTGCTAACCGTTCCTTTTTACTTCTGCTCTTTTATCGCCGAAGATTTGGCAAAAGGAACAATTGTCTAACAAATTAAAGTAGGAGCCACTCGACTCCTACTTTTTTAATTTTAATAAGTTAAAAATTTTTTCGTTTTGCCCCTTTTTTCCTCTTGACTTTTAAGTTGTGTTTGGATATAATAAGAATACCTAAATGAGAAACGAAACTCATTTACGGAAAAAGGAGACACCCATGCGAAGCAAAAATGAGAAAACTCTCAATAACATATTGAAGTTGATTAACGATTGCTACTTTGAAAGCGGCGTTTATCCTACTTTTCAACAAATCGCAACCGCCGTCGGCTTGTCCGTTCCTCAAACATATAGATATGTGGACGAGCTTATAAAGCGTGGTGACCTTGAAAAGAACGGAAGATACGGCGACTTGCAAACAAAGGAAATCGTAAATTCTCTCTGGAGTCATAATCGTTTGCCTATCGTTGGTGAAGTCGCTTGCGGTACTCCCATTCTCGCCGAAGAAAATATAGAATGTTACGTTACGTTTTCTCGTGAACTCTTGGGTAACGGACAATTCTTTATTCTTAGGGCAAAGGGCGACAGTATGATAAACGCCGGCATAGATGATGGCGATCTGGTTGTCGTTCGTCAGCAAGACACGGCAGAAGAAGGTCAAATAGTTGTCGCGCTCATAGAAAACGAGGCGACGTTGAAAAGATATTATATTGATAAGAGAAGAAAGAAAATCCGTTTGCATCCCGAAAACGACGGAATGAAGGATATGTTTTTCGATGATGTTGCCATACAAGGCGTGGCAGTTAAAATTCTCAAGGATATTTATTGATTTTTTTGAAATTTGCATAGTGGCAAAGTAAGAGAGCCCCGTCTTATCCGTTGCTATTCATATTTAGGCACAAAAGATAATCTTCCTGCGATGTGGGATTACCCAACCCTATCAATGCAGTGGGTTAAATACAACTCTTTGTGTGTCATGGGGAAAGGAGGTTGAATTTTGGAGACGAGTTCTAACCCTGTTCCTTTCGTATGTCCTTGTTGTCATAAAAAGACTACGGGCTATCAACGAAAAGACGGCGCAATCCTTGTTGTTTGTCATCGCTGTAAAGCGAAGATATTCAGTAAACAGCATAACAAAGAAATCCTGATTAAAATCAAGATGGACTAACTTAATATTGTAGCGTGCATAAAGCAAATCCCGGTCGTTCTGGAATAGCGAAAGTAGGTAAATCCGGCTTAAATACTTTATGTGTAAGTGTTCGTAACTTACCTATCAGGTAAAATACAAGGCTTAAAAGTGTCTTGGCGAACAGCGAATCTCATTTTTTAGAGGTTCCTGTTTGTCAAGGCACTTTTTTTATTTCAAAAAATCAAAAAAAATATCAAAAACTTTTTTAATTGGGACAAAAGGTGTCCCAGTTGACTGCGAAAATAAGGCCATCGAAGGCAAAGGAGGTGAGAAAATTGAGAGCAACGGAACGTCGCCAAGCGCTTTTAGAGATTATTTGCGAACGTCGTCACGAAAAGATGGACAATCTCGCATTTGAACTCGGCGTAAGCAGAAAAACAATTATACGTGACGTTCTCGAGCTCTCGATTTCTTACCCGATATACACCGCTGCGGGCCGGCACGATAGCGGAGTTTTTGTCGAAGATGATTACTATCTTGGAAAGCAGTATCTGTCAGACGAACAGCAGGAGTTATTGGTAACGATGCTCGGAAATTGCGACGAAAACCAAAAGAAAACAATGCTCGCAATCATCAAGAAGTTCGGCAGAAAAAACAAAAAATAGGAGGTGTTAAAAATGCTTACCACGGTTCAGGTCCGAAACGACTTAAAAGAAATTCGTTACTACTACTCAATGAAAGAACTGTTCGACAGAAGTTCCAAAACTGTCAAGCCGCTTGCGATCGTTCAGAAAGTCGAACGATACAATACGGCAATGCAAAACGCTCCTGCAAGACTCTATATCCTTTATGTGTCGCTGTATATTGACAACAATACGCAAGCGGTTCTTGCCGAAGAATGGCAACTCACCACCGACTATATGAAGGAACTCAACAACAAATTGATTTATTTCTTGCAGTCGGCGTTGAAATAACAAAATCACTGTGCTATCAGGTTACGGGCAAAGGAGTAAAAAATATGTCAAAACATGCTGTTGTAAAACCCGTTTGCGATATTGATTTTCTTCAAAACGCAGACAACGTTTATCGCACCCCGGACTATATCGTCAAACAGAAAATTTCTCTCTGTTCCAACAATCGCGGAGACGTTCATTCTGTGAGCGACGATACCTATTATTTCAGAACTTCCGAGCGCGACATCGACTATGAGTTCGTGTTTCAATCAAGAAACAATATTGACGGTAAACGTATCAAAACACGCACATATTTAAGGACTTATATTGATTAAAAATCACATAAATGTGCGTTTAATCAACCTATAACGGCACTTTAACCGTCGTTTCGGTTACATTCAATCGTCCATTAAGAGAATTCGCGTTCTCTATGGAAATATAAAAGCAAGTCTATTTTCGGCAAAGAAAACCGACTGTTTTATGCGGGCTTTCGAAAGATAAAGGTGGCCACCTTCCAAAGTAAAAGTCGCACGAAACGGAATGTTTCAACAAAGAGAAAACAGCTTGCAAACCTACAACTTAATATCAAAATTTTTCGCTTGGCTAACGGCAACACGGGCAACAAAAAATCAAAATTCTATGCTGGACTAACGGCTACACGGGTAAAGGAGTAAAACACATTATGGCAAACAAAAATAACAACGAACGCAGATGGAGCGTGCCTTCCAAAAGAGCGAAGGGCTACGCATCCGAACGCAAAAACAAAGTTCATGAACACGGACCGAAAGTAGGTAAGGAACTGACCGATTACGAAGCTGGCATGAGGTCGGGCTATCTTCAGGCTCAGTCCGATCACG
>UQPN01000027.1 GCA_900542935.1 uncultured Eubacteriales bacterium | reverse complement strand
TTTTCTTTTTTGTTTGAAAATTTGCCTTTTAAGAAATTTTCAAACAAAGGGGCGCAACTTGTTTTCTATATCTATCAGTCTAAGCGATAATGTACCCGCCCCTTGATTTTCAGAAATTTCTTCCGAAATATTCGGAAAATCAAAAATGTGCTACGCCCCTCATTCGCTTCGCTTTCGCTCAGCACCTTCCCCCCAAGGGGAAGGCTAAATTATTGTCTACTTATTCCCCATCATATTCTGCAATTCCGCCATAAACGACGAAATATCCTTAAACGAACGGTACACCGAAGCATAGCGCACGTACGCCACCTCGTCCGTTGTTTTCAGGCGGTCCATCACCATTTCGCCGATTTTTTTCGAAGTGATTTCGCTTTCCATGCTGTTGTACACCTGCTTCGAAATATCCGCCACAATATCGTCTATCGTCGCCATTGCCACAGGCCGCTTTTCGCACGATTTTATAATGCCGTTGCGTATCTTTTCCGCATTGAACGCCTGCCGCGTGCCGTTGTTTTTCACCACCAGCACGGGAGTAACTTCAATCGTTTCGTACGTGGTAAACCGTCTGCCGCACCCTACGCACTCTCTGCGGCGGCGTATCGTGCGCGCGTCGTCCGAAGATCTCGAATCCACCACTTTGCTTTCCGTACAGCTGCAATATAAGCACTTCATTTTTATCGCCTCTTTGCGTTATTTTTTTTCGCCGTTATTTATTGTAATACCCGTCGATTTCCACCGAGAACTTCCCGCCGTTCGGGTTTTCGAAAATCAGCTTAATATAGTGCGCGCCGTTGTTAATGCCTGCCGCACCATTGCCTTATTTATCCCCTTTGCGTTCCGCCTGCCGCGCGGCAATCTCTTTCTCGTACCCGCGCCCTTTCGGCGTATAATATACGTGGTCTTTCACGGAATCCGGCAGATACTGCTGCTTTACATACCCGCCGTAGTCGTGCGGATATTTATACTGTTTGCTCGCCGCCTTATCCGCCGCGCTGCCGTAAGTATTATCCCTTAAATACGCTGGCACGCCCTCGTCGTCGCGCGCGTTTCTCACGTCCTCTTTCGCCGCGCCCATCGCTTCCACCACGGAATTGCTCTTTTCGGCTTCGCACACGTAAATAATCGCTTCCGAAAGCGGAATCATCGCTTCGGGATACCCTATTTTTTCCAGCGCGTACATCGCCGCCGTGGTAATCTGCAGCGCGCGCGGATCGGCAAGCCCCACGTCCTCCGCCGAATGTACCACCATGCGCCGCGCCACCAGCATCGGGTCGCCGCCGCCCTCGATGATTCTGTGCGCATAATAAAGCGCCGCGTTCGAATCGCTGCCGCGGAGCGATTTGCAGAACGCCGAAAGATAATCGTAATACTGGTCCTCCCCGAACGATAGCGATTTCTGTTGTATCGATTGTTCCGCGTCGGCAAGCCGCACGCGAATCACGCCGTCCTTATCTTTCGGGGTGGTGTTTACGGCAAGTTCCAGCGCGTTGTACGCCGTGCGCAAATCTCCGCCCGCCACGCGCGCGATATGTTTAATCGCGTCGTCGTCCGCCTCCGCGCCCGTCTTGCCCAAGCCTTTCAGGCGGTTTTTCAAGGCGGCGCGCAGCGCGTCTGCAATTTCGTCCTCCGTCAGCCGCTTAAACTCGAACACGCGGCAGCGGGAAACAATGGCGGGCGTCATCGAAGCGTACGGATTTTCGGTAGTGGAACCGATAAAAATAATCGTGCCCTTTTCTATGGCGGGCAGCAGCGAATCGCTCTGCGTTTTGCTGAAACGGTGGCATTCGTCCAGCATCAGATAGGTGCGCTTGCCGTACATGCGCAGGTTTTCGCGCGCGGTATCCACGGCTTTTTTCACGTCCGCCACGCCCGAATTAACGGCGTTTAACTTAATGAATTCGCCGTTCGTCGTCATTGCGATGATGTTTGCCAGCGTGGTTTTTCCGCAGCCCGGCGGCCCCCAGAAAATGCAGCTGCCCAGCCTGTCCGAAGCGATGGCGCGGCGAAGAAGCGAGCCTTCCGCCACAAGATGCTTCTGCCCGATAAATTCGTTCAGCGTGTTGGCGCGCATGCGCTCGGAAAGAGGCTTCGCCGTTTCTTCGTAGTTGTTGAAATCGAAAAGATCCATAATCAACCTTTGCCGGATTGTTTTCCGGCGTAAAATTTCACAAGCAAATCTTTCGCCTCTTCCGCCACGTATCCCTCTACGCTCTCGCCGAATTTCAGAATCGAACGCACGGCGGAAGAGGAAACGTGCAATAAATCCTGCGGGCAGGGCACGTACATCGCCACAAATTCGCCGTAAAGTTTTTCGCTTAAATAGTAGCTTGCCGTTTCGTAATCGAAATCGGTGCCGTTGCGAATCCCGCGAAGGTAACAGTTTGCGCCTGTTTCTTTCATCAGCGCGGCAACCGTGCCCGAAGAAGAAATAATTTTCACGCGCGGCGACGAAAACGTTTTTTCAAGCAGTTTTTCCCGCTCCGCCACGGTGAACGTCGGCTGTTTTTCGGGGTTTATCATAATCGCCACAATCACCTCGTCAAACACTTTCAGCGCCCGTTCCACAACGGCTTTGTGCCCCACCGTAGGCGGATCGAACGTACCCGCAAACAAGCATTTTTTCATAATAGTTTCCTCAAAAACGATACGTACGTTTTTCCGTACTTTCTCACGTCGGCAACGTGCAAGCCGGAATTTTCGGCTACGCTTTCTTCAAACGGCTTGTCCCGTTCGTACACAATCACGCCGTCCTCGGCTAAAAGCCCCCGCCGCGCGATATCTTCCGCCGCCTTCACGCCGTAATCGAACCGGTACGGCGGATCGAGAAACACGATATCGAATTTTCCCTGCAACGCGCTAAGACAGGCAAGATAATCCAGCGCGCGCACCGTGCATACTTCTCCCTCGCCCAGCTTTTTTATGTTTGCCGTAAGCACCGCCACGCTGTCTTTCGAACAATCGTTGAACACCGCCTCTTTCGCCCCGCGGGAAATACATTCCAGCCCCAGCGCGCCGCTGCCGCAGAACAAATCCAGCACCCGCGCCCCCGCGATTTCGCGCGAAAGAATATTGAACACGGATTCTTTCACCCTGTCCGCCGTGGGGCGTATCGCCTCGCCTTTGAATTCCGTCAGCACTCTGCCCCTGTGCTTTCCGCCGATGATACGCATACGCCGTTATCTCTTTTTGTTGGGCTTCGTGCCGGGCAAGCCACCGTAATTGATTTTTTTCGGCTTCGCCGTCTGCTCCGCGCTCTTTCTGTCCGCCAGCGCCTGTTGTTTCGCCACTTTCGCCCGTTTCGAATACGCGCCCACGATATAAAACACGCCCGAAACAACGAAAGGAATCAGCGCAACCAGAATCGACATATAAAAATTCGGCGCATGCAGGTACTGGAACGGCATCACCGCCCACCCCGCGAAAAATTCGAAAATCAGAAGCGCGACCGCCGCGCCTTTCCCCGTCGTTCCCGATTCGATAACCGGCTGAAATTTGCCGAACAGCAAGCCCGCAACCACCACGGGAAGACACACGAAAAATCCCATCAGAAATCCCTTCCAGGGGCGGTACTCTTTATGTTCTTTATAGCCCGTAATCGTCAGATCGCTGCCGAGCTCCGCTGCCGAACGGCGCTTCATATTGCCCGAAATCAGCTGTTCGAAATGCGTTCCGCCGCACCCCCAGGACATCAGCGCGTTGTACGCCACCGCAATGACGCCGCAGATAATCGACGCCGTAAGCACCGTCGAGCGCGATACTTCTCCGCCCTCGCCCGCGTGTTTTTGTAACACAATAAGCAGGATGCCGCTCATGGCAAGATACATGAAAATCGGCACCAGCGCATGCACCAGACATTCGCGTACCGTGCGCCACACTTTTCCCGCTTCTTTTTTGAAATTCGACATTTCTTTCGTATTCTCCTGTGTAAAAATTTTTATCCGATCCGCGCCCCGATGCGCGTGCTCGTTCTCTGTTGTTTTTCCGAAAACCGCCCGGCAGGCGGGCCTGCGTTTTTCCGCCGCAAACGGTAGTTTCCGCCGCCCCTTTCGCTTAAATATACACGCGTTCGGCATGCGAGCCAACCGCGCAAAGCACTTCGTACGCTATCGTTCCCGCTTCCCGCGCCGTTTCCACGGCGTTTTTCATCACGCAGATTTCCCTGCCGCGCGGCTTTTCGCCGCGGCGGATCGTGCAGTCCATACACGGCAGCGCCGCATTTTTTCCGCCGCTCATGCCGTTTCGTTCTCTTCTGAAAAACCCGCCGCCGTAGCCCGCGTTCACCGCGTGCAGTTTCTCTCCCGGCACGCCCGTCCGCTCGCCGTACCCGATTTCGCCGCTTGCATACGTGCGGCTTTCTATACACCGCGCATACGCTTTCATCGCGGGGCGCACCGGCGAAAACGGTCTGCCTCCCCGCCCGGGTTTTTGCTCTACGAACGGCAGACAGCCGTCCGGAAGATAGCCGTACAACCCCAGCCCCACGCGCACCATATCGAAATAGTAATCTTCGGATAAGCACGCGCCCGCCGTGGCGGATAAATGCCGCGTAAGCCGCCCGAAATATTTTTCGGCGACCGCGCAATGTTTCACAAACAAATCGCGCTGCGCCGCCGCATTTTTTATATTGCTCACGCCCGCCAGATGAGAAAAAATCCCCTCTACGCGCACGCCCGCGCTATGCTTTAAAATCTCCGCCGTCCTCGTAAGCGCCGCGCCGTCGCAACCGAAACGGTTCATGCCCGTATTCGTTTTGATATGCACGCGCACCGCCCTTTCCGCCGCGTCGCCGCCCGCGGAAACGCTTTTCAAAAACGCCGCCGCGCTTGCCGCCGCGCAAGCCGTAAACGCGCCGTCCACCGCCATGATACAGCCGCGCAGCGCGATTTCTTTCGCCTCCGCTTCGGTTGCCGGCGGAGTAAGAATCAAAACGTCTTTATCCGTAACGCAACCGAGCGCGACGGCTTCGTCGATGTTCGAAACGGCGAAACAGTCGGCGATATTTTCAAGCGCCGCCGCAACTTCCGCCGCGCCGTGCCCGTATGCGTCGTCTTTCACCACCGCGCAAAGCCTCGCGCCCGTGCGTTTTTTCCAGTATAAAGCGTTTTTCTCTACGGTAAGCAATGAAATTTTTGCCACGGTTTTCTGCATTTTATAATCTATGCAACGCCGCGCGCGGATATGCTTCCCGAAGTCTTTTCAATCTTCCGTTAAAAATCGCCGCTTCCGGCGCGCGTTACTGCGGCTGATACAAAATCCTGCGGCAGCTTTCGCATTCGATGACGCCCTCTTTCAGCTTGCTCATCGCCGCCAGCGGCACTTCCATGCCGCAGCAGGGGCATCGGCCGTCCGTCAACGGAAATACCACGGGGAACACCTTTTCTTTGCGCTTTGCAAGGTATTTGTTCATCGCCTCTTCGGGAATATCTTTCGCAATGCCCGCAAGTTCCTTTTCCAGCGCTTTCCGCTCGTCGTCGCGGCTCGCTTTCACCGCCTTGTATTTCTCGTTCGCCTCGGCGTACTTTTTCTGCATCGCAATCACTTGCTTTTTCAGTTCTTTGTACTCCTGATCGGTTTCCTTTACGCTCTTTACAAGCGCCGCCAGTTCGCTCTTCGTCTTACGGAGCGCGTCCAGCTGTTTCTGCGCGGCTTTTTTGTAATACGATACGTCGCCGCCGCTTTTAATCAGTTCGTCGATGCCCGCGAAATCCGCAAGATCCTTTTCCGCCGCGGTACAGCCTTCTTCCACCGCAGCGGCTTTCTCTTTCAGCCCGCGAGCTTTCGATTCCAGCGAATCCAGCTTTTCCGCCGCGCCTTCAAGGAATTTTTTCACTTTCACGAATTCCTTTCTCTCGTCGCACGACGCCAGCTCCCGCTCCAGAGCGAAAAGCTTCTTATCCGTTTCCTGATACTTTAAAATTGCCGTCAATTCAGACATATTTTTTACCTGCCTTTCCGTCAGAGCAGCGCGGAGTTTTCGAAATATTCGCAAACTACCCCCGCCGTTCCGGCGATTTTTTGTACTTTTAAATAAAATTGATAAAACCCGTAATTTTCCGAAGCATAATGCGTGGGCGCAATCACCGCCATTCCCCGCGAAACCGCTTCTTTTAAAATATGGTGCTTGAAATCGGAAGAAATCAACGCGTCCGCCCCGTTTTTCGCGGCAAACGCAATCGCTTCTTCGTCGGCGCCCGCGCCGCAGAACGAAGCCGCGCGTTTCACCGTTTTCCCCTCGTTTGCAAACAACAGCGTATGTCTGCCGCCAAGCGTGCCGTCCAACGCTTCTTTCAAAGCTTCCGCGCTCACCGCGGCGCCGTCCGCCACGTCGTACGCGCGCCCGTACGCGCCGTTGCCGCAAGAAAACGTAAACATCCTATCTTCCGTAGGTTCGCCGCAACGCTCCGCCGCCTTTCCGGCAGCCTTTCTGCCCGCCGCGCGCACCGCCCGAGCAAGACTTTCGTCGATTCCGCCTTCCGCCGCGTCCAGATTCAGATGCATGGAAATCACGGAAATGCCCGCCCGTGCCGCCGCAAGAACGGCGCCGCTCGTTTCGTCGTCCGCGGAAAGCGAAGCCAGTTTCGAATAGATGGCGGGGTGATGCGTAACAATCGCGCCCGCGCCCGATTTTTCCGCCGCTTTCACCGCGTCTTTCGATAAATCCAGCGCGAACACCGCCGTCTTCACCTCGTTTTTGCAGTCCAGCAGCAGCCCGCTGTTATCGTATGCGCCGTAGCGGGAACAGAATTCTTTGCTGTACGCCATCGGCGCCGCCGGTTCGATCAACGCAAAAAAATCAATCGATTTCACCTGTAATCACCCCCCGCAGAAAATCCCGCCGCGCGCAAAGCTCGCCGCGCGAAACGTCGCTTAAATTTTCGCCTCCGAGGTACTTTTCCGCACGCGCCAGTTTTTCTTTCAGGCGTCCGAGAAACGCCGCCGATTTTTCGCGCATGTTTTCGTACCCGAACGCATATTCTCCGCGCGTATACTCCTGCGCTTTTTCGTTTTCTCCTCGCCGCCGCCCCACAATGCAATCGTAGGGTTTTCCGTCGCTTTCAAACGTGTAATCGCGCTCCAAATACGCGCCGCGCGCTATTAAGTACCGCCTGAGCTTCTCGCCGTCCAGCATCGGCTGAAATACAAAACGCCGGGGCAGAAACCCGTACTTTTCGTGAGATAGAATATCCACGATTTCGCTTCCGCCCATGCCGGCAATCAGCACCTCTTCCGTATCGTCCGGAATCCCGTAAAATCCGTCTCCCAACACGCCTACGGCTTTTCCTTCCGCCACGTACGTCGCAAGCCGCTTTTTCGCTTTTTCCAGACTACCCTTGCTCACGTCCGAAAAATACAGCTTTCCGCACAGCCCGTTTTTCAGCATGTACTCGCTCATATATCCGTGGTCGCAGCCCACGTCCGCAAACGTTTCCGCGGGGCGCAGGTGCGCGCACAAAATCTTAATCCGCTCCGTATTCGCCATACTCTCGAAAGCCTTTACGGATTAAAATCGCGCAACCGCTTGCTTCTCGAAGGATGGCGCAATTTTCTAAGCGCTTTCGCCTCTATCTGACGGATGCGCTCCCGCGTTACGTTGAATTCTTTGCCCACTTCTTCCAGAGTGCGCGGTCTGCCGTCGTCGATGCCGTAACGAAGCCGCAGCACCTTCTCTTCGCGCGGCGTCAGCGTATCCAGAACGCGCGCGATCTGCTCTTTCAGCATCGTGGAAGCCACGGAATCGCTTGCCGTGGGCGTTTTGTCGTCCTCGATAAAATCGCCGAGATGGCTGTCCTCCTCCTCGCCGATCGGGGTTTCCAGCGATACGGGGTCCTGCGCGATTTTCTGAATCTCGCTCACCCGCTCAATCGAAACGCCCATGCGTTCAGCCAGTTCTTCCAGCGTCGGTTCGCGCCCCAGTTCCTGCAGCAGAATTCTCTGCTCGCGCACAAGACGGTTAATCGTTTCCACCATGTGCACGGGGATACGAATCGTTCTCGCCTGATCGGCAATCGCCCTCGTAATCGACTGACGAATCCACCACGTGGCATACGTGGAAAATTTGAATCCTTTCTGATAATCGAATTTTTCCACCGCTTTCATCAATCCGAGGTTCCCCTCCTGAATCAGATCGAGGAACAGCATGCCCCGTCCCACGTACCGTTTCGCAATGGAAACCACAAGGCGGAGGTTCGCTTCGGAAAGCCGCTTTTTCGCCGCTTCCTGTCCCTCGCTCATCTTCTGCGCAAGTTCCAGTTCTTCGTCCGTCGTTAAAAGCGGCACCTGTCCTATGTCTTTCAGGTACATTTTCACGGGGTCGTCCAGCCCCACGTCGGAAAGCGCCTGCTCAAACAGTTCCCTGTCGCGTTCGCTCTCGTCCACCACCTGAATCGACGCGTCTTTCAGTGCCTTGTACACAAAGTCCAGTTGTTCGGGCGTAATATCCACCTTTTCCACAATCTCGCAAAGCGCCGTGGTGGAAATACTTCCCTTCATCTTGTACTCGCCGATAATCGCATTAACGAGCTCCTGCAATTTTTGCTCGGAAATTTGCTCCATTTTCTTTTCTGCCTCCTGTGAGTGCCTGTTTATCTTACGTTGATAACCCGTTTTTTTATTTAGTCTGTCTGCTCCGCCGCGGCGCTATTTTTTCAGCCGCCTCGTCAGAGCGTCGATTTCCGCGGCGATTTGCTGCCGTTCTTTCAGCTCGGTCGCCGCCGAAAACTTTTCGGAAAGCGCCTTGATTTTCGCCTGTACCGCTTCTTTTTCCAGCGTCGCCACCGAATCCGCGAAAAACTTTTCCGATACGCGGCTTTCCAGCTCGTCCTCGTAATTCAGATCGAGAATCGCGCAGAATTCCGGCGAATCCGCTTCCAGCACGTCGAACAAATCGCTCGGACGGATTTTTTCTCCGTTCTCTTCGCATGTCAGTACGTACTTCGCTATCGTATTCCGCGTTTCGTCCGTAAACGAAATGCGATTCAGATCGAAATCTTTCGCATACGGCGCCGAAAACAGCTTCGCCGCCAAAATAAACCGCTCGGCGCGCTGAAATTTATCGCCGCCCTCTTCCGCCTCTTTCGTCGCCGCCGTTTCGCTTTGCGCCTGCGCCGCCGGCAAATCGCTCAGATCCCGCTCCAACGACTGCAACGTGATGCCCGTCTTATCCCGCAGCTGTTTCAGAAGTTCTTCCCGCTCGCTTGCCGTTTCCGCTTCCCGCACGATTTTCAGCGCCTCCGCCACAAACGCGCGCTTTTCGTCCGATTTGTTCAAATCGTACTTCCGCCCCGCGGCAAGCAGCTTGTAATCGATGAGCGGCACCGCCGCGTCCAGACATTTTTGGTACGCCGCCGCACCCTCTTTCGCCACGTCGTCCGGGTCCTGCCCGTCGGGCAGCGGCACCACGCGCACCGTCAGATTTTCCGCTTTCAGAATTTCCAGCCCGCGCAAATCCGCGCTCTGCCCGGCAAAATCTCCGTCGTAACTGATGTACACCTTGTCGGTATAACGGCGGATCAGCCGCGCCTGCTCGGTCGTAAGCGACGTGCCCATGGAAGCCACCACGTTTTTAAACCCCGCCTGATAGAGGGAAATGGTATCCATATACCCCTCCACCATTATCACTTCGTTCACCGCCTGTTCGCGCTTGAGTTTTTTCAAAAGATTGATGTTGTATAAATTCTTCCGCTTGTTGAAAACGATGGTTTCGCGCGTGTTTTTATACTTCGCGAAATCGGTTTTCTCCATCACCCTGCCGCCGAACGCCACAACTTCGTCCAGCGAATTGATAATCGGAAAAATCAGCCGCCCCGCCAGAGAATCCACCGGGCGCCCCCGCTTATCCAAAGACGCCACGCCGCTTTCCAGCATATCTTCCGCCGAAAAACCGAGCGAACGCAGATACTCGGGCAGCTCGCGGAATCCGAGCGACGCGCCGAGCCCGAATTTTTTCGCCACCGAGGGAGAAATCTTCCGCCGCTGAATATATTCAAGGTGCTTGTCCGCACGGGAATCGCCGCCGTAAAGATTGCTTAAATAGAAGCGCGCCGTTTCCAGAAGTATTTTCAGCGCCACGTCCTTTTTCCGCTTGAATTCCTGCGCTTTTTTCTCGTCGAAATCGCTTGAAGCGGGCACTTCCATTTTCGCGCGGTCGGCAAGAATCCGCACCGCCGTCATAAAATCGGTCGATTCTATGTTCTGCACAAACTTCACCACGTCGCCGGAAACGCCGCAGCCGAAGCAATGGTAAAACCCGTCCTCTTCTTTCACCGCAAACGAGGGCGTTTTCTCGTGATGGAAAGGGCAGCACGCCCAGTATTGCCCCGCCCGCTTCGTGAGCGGAATATACGAGCCGATCACTTCCACGATATTATTTTTAGCTTTCAATTCTTCCCAGAATTTCGGATCGAACCGCATAATTTTTTCCGCCTCCTTTCCGCCGAACGCGATGTTTTCCCGTAAATTCTTCCGTATATCCGGGTATTTTCGCCCGTTTTACAGATACGACTATAATTATAATACGTAATTATACGTCCGAAACCCTTTTTTTTACGAAAATTTTTTAAAAAATCCGTAAAAAGCCCGTAATCCATGTAAAAATCCGCAAAAATAAAGCTCCCCGCCGGAGAGCTTTAAATTATACCGCCCGAATTTTTAATTTCCGCCCCATTTCAAAGCCTTCCCCTTTCCTACATAAAATTGTCAGCCACTATGCGGCTTCCCCCCGGGGGGATATATTATTGCCTTATTTCAAGCCTTCCCCTTGGGGGGAAGGTGCCGAGCGTAAGCGAAGCGGATGAGGGGCAGTTTCAAATTCGATATAATTTTTTATAACAGAAAACAAGCTACACCCCCCTCATTCGTCGCCGTTCGGCGACACCTTTTTTTCCCCCCCGGGGGGGAAGGCTATATTATTGTCTTATTTCAAGCCTTCCCCGCTCGGGGGAAGGTGCCGAGCGTAAGCGAAGCGGATGAGGGGCGTAGCACATTTTTGATTGAAATTTTTCACCGAAAATTTTCAATCAAGGGGCGCAGCCCATTTTTGGTTTTCTGAATATTTCGGAAGAAATTTCTGAAAATCAAGGGGCGCTACTTGTTTTCTTTCACCCTTCAATCTTGGCGTAAATTTCCTTCAGCGCGTCGCAGTCGTAGTCCTCAATCCGCCCCACATCCGCAAGTTCCGCGATTTTCGGGTCAATCGGCAGCTTCGCCACCGCGGGAATGCCGTATTCCGCCGCAATTTCGTCCGCCTTGCTGTGCCCGAACACTTCTATTTTTTTGCCGCATCCGGGGCAGGTAAGATAGCTCATGTTTTCCACAAGCCCCAACAC
Organism: uncultured Eubacteriales bacterium; assembly: GCA_900542935.1. GTDB lineage: Bacteria > Bacillota > Clostridia > Christensenellales > Borkfalkiaceae > Scatosoma. The sequence continues at coordinate 13,930 of UQPN01000027.1, read as the reverse complement.
GGGCACGTCCATCATTTCCGCCATTTTTACGGCTTTTTCCACCACCATTTTCACAAGGTCCTGCGGCGTTGTAACCACCACTACCCCCGCGATGGGAATGCTCTGAAACACCGTGAGCGGCACGTCGCCCGTTCCGGGGGGCATATCGATGAACAGCAAATCCACGTCCCGCCAGATCACGTCCGTCCAGAACTGCTGCACCGTGCCCGCAATCATCATACCGCGCCAGATCACCGGGTCGTTCTCGTTTTCCAGCAACAGATTCATCGACATCATCTGTATGCCGGAGGGCGTAAGCACGGTGTTCAAGCCGTCCTCTTCCGCGCTCGCCCGCTCGGTAACGCCGAACATTTTCGGAATCGAAGGGCCCGTAATATCCGCGTCCATGATCCCTACGCTTTTCCCCGCTTTGTGCGCGTACGCCGCCAACAGCGAAGTCGTCAAAGACTTCCCCACGCCGCCCTTGCCGCTCACCACGGCGATTACTTTTTTAATCGACGATTTCTTGTGCGGTTCTTTCAAAAAACTTTCTTTTTTCTGCTTGTCCGAACAGCTTTTGCCGCAAGACGAGCAATCGTGAGTGCATTCTTCCGCCATTTTATTCCGTCCTTTTTATCGGTTTTCGTAAACGCCGCGCGTTTGTTTCCTCTTCGCGGCGTCCGATAGTTATTATACCCCGTTTTCGCCGTAAAAGTCAAGTAAAAAGCGCAAAAAGCGTGAAAAACCGCGAAATTTCGCGAAAATGCGGCAGCCGCCTGAGCAGCGGAAAGAAAAACCGCCGCGCGCCCATACAAAAACGGTTGCGTTTTTTTTCAAAGTATGGTATACTTGCTATAATGCGCGTAGGCGGGGAAGCAGCGGCTCCCTGTACCGGCAATCCGCTATAGCCGGGCTGAAAGCCTTTCCCGACGGACGTTATGGAAGGTATGCGCGCCGTAAGGAACGTTGATATCAAGGTCTTATGCAACGTAAACCCGCGAACCGTGTCAGGTCGGGGACGAAGCAGCACTAAACGGTGCTTTGCGTGTGCCATAGGGAAGCTTTGAAGGAGTCGCCTGCGGCGTTACCTCTTCGGTAACTTCCGGCAAAAAAGGATCGCGCAGTTTTTTTTTGGGGAGAACGTTTGAAAATTTCAAACGTTCTCCCCAAAAAAAGTTTTCCGGCTTCTCTGCCGCGCATAGACAGCCGGATTTTTTCATTTTTCTTCGCCCCGCGGCGTTTCGTCCGGGGCGTTTTTTACAGCGTTTTTTCCTCGGTAATTTCCGCCGAGAACGATTTTTCCGCGCTGTTGAACGCCACGCCCGCCACAAAACAAACCATTAAAACGTACAGCCACAGCAAAAACACAAACGCCGCGCTGATTGCGCCGTACAGTCTGCCCGTATTGCCGAATTTCAGATACACGGCAAACCCCGCCAAAGCCGCCGCCCACGCCGCCACGGTAAACAGCGTGCCTTTCACAATCTCCCGCGGCTTCGTTTTATACGGGCACACGTACGCGTTAAGCATTAAAACAAGAAAGAACGAAAGCGATAATAACAGCACGTAATTCGCCGCAAACAGCACTTTTCCGGAAAACAGTCGCGAAAGAAAAAACGCCCCGCCCGCATACGCGGCAAGCAGCAACGCGGCAGCCGCCATTACGGCAAACGAAAACAACAGCGCGGAAATCCGCACCCGCCAGCCGCTTTTTTTACGCGCGTAGCCGTATATAATCTCCCCGCCCCGCCGCAAATGATAAAAAAAGCTTGTAGCGGAATACAAAGAAGTAAAAAGCAGCACCGCCGAAGCGCCCTTTCTGGCAAGCAACGCTTCGCCGCGGATATAATTCAGAATCCCCTCAACCGAGGCGAACACGGGCATTTCCAGCACGCGTTCCACCGGCAGATTCATTCTTCCGAACAGCAGCGTCAGCCACACCGAAAACGGCATGACGGACATCACGAAAAAATACACGAACGTGCCCGCCAGCGTGGAATACCTTTTGCGGGCGAGCAAGTCGTATTTGCTTCTTATAAATTTCACGGCGGCTTTCACACCGCCGTTTTTGTTTTTCGACTGTTCCGCATTTTCCGCCGTTCCGGCGTCCGTCGGCTTCGCGGAGCGTTTTTCCGTATTTTTCATACGTTAATTATGCCCGCAACGAAGATAAAATATAACCGCCCGTAGGGAATCCTTGCCGAATTGCCGTTTTAAGGCAAGCTCGGCAAGAGAGGATAAATTAAAATCAATGTCTCATTTCAAAGCCTTCCCCTTGCCTGCATCAAATTTTGCTCACAAAATTTTCTTCGGCAAAAATGCTCAGCCAACTTCGTGGCTTCCCCTTGTCTGCATAAAATTTTGCTTGCAAAATTTTCTTCGGCAAAAATGCTCAGCCTCTTTCAGAAGCTTCCCCTTGCCTAAAAAAATTCAGTAAACTTCATTTTCTTCGGCAAAAATTGTCAGCCACTTCGTGGCTTCCCCTTGCCTCATCGTGCTTGCGCACAATGAGGCAAAAATTGTCAGCCGCTATGCGGCTTCCCCTCGGGGGGAAGCTGTCAACGAAGTTGACTGATGAGGGGCAGTTTCAAATTCGATATAAGATATAATTTTTTATAACAGAAAACAAGCTACACCCCTCATTCGTCGCCGTTCGGCGACACCTTCCCCGCTCGAGGGAAGGTGCCGAGCGCAAGCGAAGCGGATGAGGGGCGGTTACATAAACGAAACGCATAACATTTCGTTTGAAAGCAACCGCTTTGCAAGCCGTGAGGGGCTCAGAACAACACAGAAACGCGAAATTTATTTCGCGCCCGCTTCGATATAATGCGACGCGGAATGCGCCGCCACGCACCCCTCGCCCGCCGCTTTGGCAAGCTGATACGGTCTGCCCGAGCAATCGCCCGCGGCAAACACTCCGGGCAGATTCGTACGCATTTCCTTATCCGTAACCACGTGCGCGCCGTCCGTTTTCAACCCGCCACACAGCACCTGCAAAGGCGCGCTTTCTTTCAGAATAAACACCCCGTCCGTCTGCACTTCGCGCGTGCGGAATACTGCTTTTTTCACGCGCATGTCCCCTTCTATCCGCACAAGCCCGTCCGTAAACATTTCCGTCGTCGTTTTTTTGGGCTTGTACGCGCAGTCTTTATACAGCGGCACGAAATAGAGCTTACCCGCAAAATTTTCAAGCAGCGCCACGTCCTCTTCAAACGCCGCGGAACCCGCCACTGCCGTTACGGTTTTGCCTTTATACAGCGCCCCGTCGCACGTAGCGCAATAGCTCACGCCCCTGCCCGTAAACTCGCTTTCTCCGGGCACCGCCGCGGCAGCCGTCGCACCCGTAGCCAGAATCGCCGTTTTCGCTTCCAGCCACTCGTCCCGGCTCGTCTGCACCGTTACTTTGCCGCCGCCCGCATACACGCCCGCGGCTCTGCCCGTTTTTATTTCTATGCCCGATTCTTCCAGCTGTCGTTTTAACAGCGCCGCCAGCTCCTCGCCCGAGCCGCTCAAAAACGCCGGATAATTTTCAATCCGCTCCGCTTTACGTATCTTCGCGCTCTGCTCCGCCGCGCCCAGCAGCACAAACGAACGCCCCTGCGCTTTCAGCGTAAGCGCCGCCGAAATTCCCGCCATGCCGCTCCCGATAATAATGCAATCCAACATACCTTATTCCTCCGGATTTCCGTAAAAAAGCGACGGCTTTTTTCCGTCGCTTTCCGTTTTTGCAAAAACCGCGCCGGATTCGCGCAACCCGACTTTTTCACCGGATTCCGATGCCGTTATTCTGCGCCGTTTCCTTCTTTTTTATCCGCCGGGCTTATCTCCGCGTTTTTCGCGGAAACGTTCTCCGCAGATCTTTCCGCCGCGGAATCGTTTTGTTCCGCCGCGTCAGAAGTTTCCGCTTTGCTTTTCTCTGTTTCCGCGGCTTCCGTCTTTTCCGCCTTACCGTTTCCGGCTTCGGCAATCTCCGCCGCCCCCACCGCGTCAAGGTAATGCGCCGCGTCTCCGCAGCTGGGGTCCGCAAACACGCGATCGTACGCAAGGAAATACCGGCGCCCCGTTACCGTGTAATAATTCACGTACTGCACGCAGATTAAAAGATAATACGAAGCGGGAATCGTTAAAAGCAGCATGCTTCCTATCGTGGAAATCGCGCCCAGCACGTTCACAAACAAAATCAGATACACGCTCACCACGTACACGGAAAAAATCTTGCCGAACTGCGGAGAAGAAATCCTTCCCCTGATTTTCATTGCCGAGCCTATTTTCTCCCCGCCCGTCGTCATCGCGGGCAGCCAGAACCCCGTCAAAGTCATTTTCAGCGATTCCGCCAGTACGATAAACGTAATCGTTAAAAACAGCGAAAGGAGCAGTTGCGACGATAACAGCCGCAACAGATAGAAGAACAGAAAATAGCAAAGCGAAATCATTGCCACGTTGTACAGGAACATCAACGGCACATACACAAGCGCATACGTAAACGCCTTACCGAGATTTTTCACGAACAAACCCGAAAACGGCGTTTCGGTATAAGCGGACATTCTGTCGTTCAGCATTCCGCCCACCGTGTAATGGCACAGCGTATCGGCAACGCGCTTTAAAAGATAGAAGAACACAACGCCCATCATCGCCCATACCAGCGACGGCAACATTTCTTTCAAAAAAGCCAGAAGATTCTGTACCGCGCCGTTTTCGCCGGTAAATTCCTGCTGAAAATTGGCAAGATACTGCGTATCCCCGCTCGTTACCGCTTTAAAGAACGATTTTAAGTATTCCACGAATTCCAGCCACTGCGAAGATTCCAGAATGGTTACCAGCCTCGGCACCACCAGCGCCGCGGAAAGCGCGGCGAAAATAATCGTAACCGCCAGTTTATACAGGAGCATCTTATAAACGTTCCCGAAATTTTCCATCAGAAGTCTTAAACTGTTACGAAATCGCATAATATTTTATTACACCTCTCGTTATTCTCATAAAAATTTTTACCGCCGCATGCGCGCCGCACTATAAAATGTTCCTCGTAAAAAGCTGCGCATCCTCGGCGCCATACGCTTTCCGCTTTTTTCCGCCGGAATATTTTCAAAAGAAAGATAATCAGCCGAAATAATAATTTTTCTCGTCCGCTCTCTCCAACTGCGCCCTGTCGAAATACACCACCTGCATACGGGTAACGAACAACAGGATCTGCCCGGCGAATACCGCGGAGTTCAATACAAGTTTCAGCCATGCCCACGGAGCAAAAACGCAGACGAGACCGATTAAAATTTCGGCAATCGTCATCGAAACAAACTGTTCCCGCACAATCGTCCGCTTCACGCCCGTCGCCAGCTGATACGAATAGGAAAGCGCTTCGAACGATCTGAACCCCGTAATCTGCAGACAGGGCAGCCATAAATAAAACAGCGAAACCACAAACAGCAGCGCTATCTGCGTGCCGAACCACACGATTACGGAAAGAATATAAATCACCGTCTTGCTGGCGAAAAACGAAACGCACAAAAGAAGCGCGGAAGTAATCAGCGCCCACAGCTCGTACAGGCAGGCAAACAGCAACGTGATGCCCAGCGTGGAAAGCAGATTGTCGTTGAGTTTGGAAAACAGCCCCGTCCAGGTTTTCTTGCCGATGCGCATGTGCTTTTCCATAAACGCCATCATCATCGCCACGCAAGTTACCGCCAGTATAACGCTTAAAACGTCCGCAATCGTGGCGGAAACGGAATGAAAATTAAAAATCGACACCGCATGAAAAATATCGGAAAAGCTCGCATAGGGGCTGCCCGTAAAATAGTCGCGTAAAATAGCGCCCACCGTCGCCGTATCAAGGGAATAGGCAAGAAATACGGCAGGAAACAGCCCGAATAAAACAAGGTATCCGAAGTTGGCGAATACATATTTCAAAGATTTCGAAGTGTATTTCATAATAATATACCTACCCGATTATATATATTGTATCACATTCCGCCCCGAAAGTAAAGTGTTTTGAACGTTTTATTTGCTTTCCGCCTTTCGTTATGCCGCAGCCCTTGCTTTCCCCTTCGGGGAAAGTGGCGAGCGTATGCGAGTCGATAGAGGTTAATTTAAAATTCTAACCTTATGTCAAGCCTTCCCCTCGGTGCAGGCTTCGCTGTCTTAAGCCTTCCCCTTGGGGAGAAGGTGGCAAGGCTTTGCCTTGACGGATGAGGGGCAGTCGATTTACCGCCGGCTTGTTTTAACCCCGAAAAGCGACATTATCCAAGCCTCCCCTCGCTTTCCCCTTTGGGGAAAGTGGCGAGCGTATGCGAGCCGATAGAGGTTAAATTAAAATTATAACCTTATGTCAAGCTTTCCCCTTGGGGCAGGCTTCGCCTGTTTCGTAACGGACTGTTACAAACCGATGAAAATGTGATTCTTTGCCTTTGATACAGTCTTCCCCTAGCCTGCATAAAATTGTCAGCCGCTCCGTGGCTTCCCCTTGGGGGGAAAGCTCCTCGCAAAGCGAGGTGATGAGGGGCAACCGATTAACCGCCAACTTGTTTTCAACCCCAAGAAGCAACATTTCTAAGCCTCCCCCTCGCTTTCCCCTTTGAAAAAAGCGGCGAGCGTATGCGAGCCGATAGAGGTCAGATTGAATTTTTCCCGATGCTCCCCTCCGTACGAAAAGAATCCGACGGCGCGCCGTCGGATTCAGCTATTCTGTCCTGTATCTGTCTTATAAAAGTTTCAAAGCCTCTCAGCTTTTCAGGCTGACGTTCACATAATTTCCGTTTTCCGCCTCGGTATAGCTTAAAAGAATCTCTCCCGCCGAATGGTTCGCGTCGATTCCGTTTTGTTCAACGCTCGCCTTACACGAAAAAGTTACCGTGCGGTTTCCGGAATCTATCGTTACGTCGTCTTTCCCCGTATTTCTGTAAAAATCGGCAAATTCGTTAAACGTGCAGTACACTTTTTTCGATTCCGTCGCCCCGGAAACCAAGCCCGTTTTTCCCGCTTCGGCAAACTGCTGCGGAAAAAGAAAAACGTATTGTTTATCGTTTATACGGTAGCTTTCCGATAAATCGCACAACGTAAACCGTTCTGCGGATCCGTTCCCCGTCGCTGCGGGAAGCGTCTTGTCATAAATCAGGAAATAATAGTTACAACCGCCCTGTTCCTGCGTGATCAACATTCGTTTCACGCCGTCGAAATCGTACAATTCCGCACCATACCCGGCAGATTTCGTCTTTTCCGTCATCTGCTCCATGGTTAAATCGGTATCGAAATTCAGAACGTCCGTTTTCGTGTAATTTTCGCTTTCGAAAGGCAATACAAATTCGGCAGTCCCGTAAAAATCGTAAATTTTCCCTTCTTTTACGGAATCGTCCTTTTTGCAAGCGCCCGCCGCACCCGCAAAAACGCACGCGCACAAAATCCCAGCGCCTTTCAGAAACGCTTTTTTACGCCGCTTTGAAACTGTATCCGAGGCTTTTGCGTCATAACAATTTTTTTGTTTAAAAGTTCTCAATTTTTCGTTACTCCTTGACAGAATTTTTAAGAAGATCTTCTATATCTTTATTATATAAGGGTTTTTTAGCCTTGTCAATATACAAAATAATGCAATTTGTGCAAATTTTTACATTTACGGCAAAACCGTTCACATTTCACGGATTTCATAAGAAATTCTACTCCTTGCTTTCCCCTTCGGACAAGCTTCGCTGTCTTAAGCCTTCCCCTTGGGGAGAAGGTGGCAAGGCTTTGCCTTGACGGATGAGGGGCAGCTGATTAACCGTCAGCTTGTTTTCAACCTCAAAGAAGCGGCATTTTCCAAGCCTCCCCCTTGCTTTCCCCTTTGAAAAAAGCGGCGAGCGTATGCGAGCCGATAGAGGTCAATTTAAAATTTTAACCTTATGTCAAGGCTTCCCCTTGGGGGGAAAGCTCCTCGCATAGCGAGGTGATGAGGGGCAGTCGATTAACCGTCAGCTTGTTACTACCCCAAAAAGCGGCATTTTCCAAGCCTCCCCTTCCCGCAGCAAAAAAAATACGACCGTTCCGGGAAAAAAGGAACGGTCGCAAATGCTTTGTGTAAAAATTCCGTAACGCCGCGTCAAAAGCGGAAAAACTCAATAATTCCAGCTCGTCTGCGTAAGCAAAGCGTTCAAAAGCGAAGAAAACTGCGTAAGGTGCGCAAGCGGGCGCCCCGGATAGTACGTTTCGATGAATTCAAGATAATCGTTCTCGGTATTCATCAGCATCCCCACAATCGAGCTTTCCCCGTACCCCGTGTAATCGGGAATCTCCCAGTTCGTCGCTTCCAGATACAGATACTTTACGCCCGCTTCCGCAAACGGCGCATGGTCGCTCCAGTTTCCCGTGGAAGGCGCCGCATAATCGGGGTTTTCGTCGTCGTAATTTTCGGGCGCAAGATTTCCCCACGTCCAGGGGTTAGATTTGAATTCGAGCCCTAAGCTCTTCGCCACCGCCGAAGCGTTATCGTACGCTTCCGTCTGCGTAACCGTCTTGTTTGCGTTGTCCTGCACGCCGCCGTATAAATAGCAATAATCCCCGCACACAATCGAATCGATGTTAATCATATACAGCGTGTTCGCCTTTTCCGCGTCGGTCATGCTCTCCGCATACGCCGTCGAACCGTACAATCCGTATTCCTCCGCGGTAAAGAATACGAATTTAATCGTAAACTGCGTTTCCACGTCAAAGAATTTTTCCGCGGTCGTCAGCCCCAGCGCCACGCCCGAACCGTTGTCGCCCGTGCCCGTGCCGTCGTAGTGCATCCCTACGATAATCTGCTTGTCCGTTTTGCCTTCCTTCGTTACCACGATATTCTGCGAAGTTACGTTTACTTTTGCATATTCGCCCTCCGCGTTTTCCACATATCCGTAACCGTTCGTCTTTTTGGAATAATATTTTCCGTCGTTCAGATATTCCGCTTTGCTCGCCGCGGTATACTTCTTTTTCAGCTGATATGCGCTCATGTCTTTCGTCGCGTATGTGGGAAGCGCCACGTCCTGATATTCGATATCTTCGCTCGTATATCCCGCGTTTTTCAGCGTGTAAGCAATCCAGTTCTGCGTATATTTGAAATGTTTTCCCTCAAAACAGTCGCGGTCGGAAAGTCCTTTATCGATGTATTTCAGCTTTTCGTAGCTCTCCGCGCCGAAGTTCCACACCGATTCGTCCGCCGGCTCCTCGTCTTTCTTCTTCATGTCGTCCAGATCTTTCTGTACTTCGCTCAGTTGCTGCTGCAATTTCGTAATCTCGTCCAGAAGCGCCGCGTCGTTTCCCGTAGTCGTTTCGTCGCAGGCAGCAAGTCCGAACGCGCTTCCCGCGGTCAGTGCGGAAGCAAGCAATACAGTGGCAAGTTTTTTGGTTTTCATATTTTTTTCTCCTTTGAATCTCCCGCGCCGATTCCGCCGCGGCTTTGTTTTGGTTTATGTGCATAATTATACACTGTTTTTCGCATAAGTCAAGCACTTTTATGTATATTTATAAGTTTTTTTGCAAATTTTTGCAATTTTTTCGAATATTTATGCAATAAATTCAAAAATTCGTGCATAATTGTATGCTATACAAAATAAACCTTTTTCTTCGCCTTATATTTTGCTTTCGCGCTATCCTTCGCGGCATAAAACAATACAAATTAAAATAAAGGAGAGAAAAACGTCAAACGTTTTCCTCTCCTTTCTCCGCGGTTTTTAAAAAAGTTCAGTTTCCCTGCGCAAAATAATCGTACGTCGCCAAATAATACTCGCCGAGATACGTCGGCGCCGTCGTATCGTTTTTAAACGCGTCGAACCTTTCCGAAGCGTTCGTATATTTCGCATGGTAATAATTTTTCACCGCCTGTACGCGTTCCGTCGCCGAAAGCGAATAATCCGCATATTCCGCGCTCGTTCCGCCGCTTGTTTCGGGCTTCGCCGCGTATTGCAGGTAAAACAACAACCCCTGCCGCACCGCCGCCGTTTTTTCCTCGTATTCCGCCGTAAGCGCCGCGCAAAGTTTTTCGTACACGCACGAACGGAAGATTCCCGCCCGCACAAGCGCGTACTTCTTTTTCCGCTTTTCTTCCTCCAAAGCCGCCTTATATCCGTCTTTTTTCAGCTGCGCGGCGCGGACTTTATCCAGCTGTTCCGCGCTCAGCGCCGCATACTGCTTCGCCGTCAGCGTAATAATGTCTATCGTCAATTTTTACCGCCTCCTTTTTCGTCGTTCCGCTCTCTCACTTCCGCCCGAACGCGTACACCTCCGCTTCCGCCCCCGTCAGAGTCGTACCGCCGCTTAAAAACGCCGTAAACGAAAAACTTTCCGCGCTCTCGTTCACTTCGATGCTCTTCCCCGTTTCCGAAAGCGCCGTTACATACGTTTTCGGAGTCGTTTCCTTTCCGCAATATACGTTCACTTCCGCCGTCCCCGTTCCGTACAACGTCAGCCGCTTCAACGTTTTCACGCCCTTTTTTGAAAAGTCCTCGTTCAGCCGCTGCAGCGTATACGAAATATCGTCCGAAGCCCGCTTGCCGAACAGAAATTCCTTCTCTTCCCCGCCGCGGTTCACAAACAGCCTCTCTCCGTACGCGCACGCCGTTTTCAGCGCGCACTGTATCTCCGATAGCGCTCCCGTCTCCGTATTGTATAAAACGCTTTTCGTCAGTAACGCCGACTTTCCGAACTGACACAGAAATTTCCCCGCCGCGCCCGCGCAGTACAGGATTTTCAGGTCGGAAAACGAAAATTCCGTCCGTTTTTTCGTAACGTTGGTAAACGTCGTTCCGTCAAAGAAATAAATCCCCTCGTCCGTTACGAAGCAAATCCCGTTCCCGCACGCAAAAACCGAATTTTCATAAATCCGCCCGCCGCAGTAACACATCTTTTCCGCCGAAAAATCTCTCGCCGCGCCCCGTCCGTCCAGCCGGTACGCCTCTTTTTCGAAAAACACGTATACGTACTTTCCCAGCGCGCACATACCGCGCATGTCCGAATCCGCGGGCAATACGATATACCCGCCATCGTCCGCGCTGTCCGTCGTGTTTCCGGGGTCAAGCACGCCCGAATATTTCACCGTCTTTCCGTCCGCCGCAAAAAACAGCCTTTCCGCCGCCGCGCAGCCGTAATTTTTATAACAGCTTTCCGCAAACGTTTTCACCGTTCCGCCCGCGCGCACCGCCGCCACCGTCCCGCCGAACAGCACCGCATATTCGTCCTTTTCCGCCGAAAGATACGGCACTATCGTCGGCAGACAGCTAAGCGCAATCCCCGTCAGCTCCGCATATTCTCCCGTGTTCGGCTCGTAACGGTACACGCTTAAATCGGAAGTTACGGTAATCGCGTCCTCGTATTTCACCCCGTCCGAAACCTCCGCGGGGGTCGCCGCCCGCACAATCGTTCCTTCCCCCGCGGGGAATACAACGTTTTCGCCCTTTAAAACAATGTCGGCAAGCGCATACGCGGGGTACGCCCCGCCGCCGGACAGTTCCGTGTTGCGCGTCTGCACCTGCAGCTTTCCCGCCTCGCCCGTCCGCGTAAATCCGTCGAAACGAAAGATATGCGGTTTTCGCGAAATTTTATTTCCGCTTCCCGTCGCCATCACCGCCACCTCCGCGCGCGGAATTTTCCCCCGCCCGCCAGCCTGCGCACGCACAGCGCCGCCGCTTCGTACTCTTTCTTGTATACCGCGGCTTCTTCAAACAACTGCCGATCGAAATAATATCTCGAAACGACTCCGTTCACAAACAACTTCTCCGGCACGCCGCAGCGAAAATCGCTTTCGCCGTCCAGCGTTTTTTTCGCGGGCAGATACGCGTACCGCAAAATGCCTTCGTCCGCGTCCGTTTTCAAAGCGCCCGCACCTGTCGCAAACGCCGCGCGCCTCCCGTTTTTATCCGTCAGCCGCAACGCCCGCACGAAATTTTCCGACAGCGCCGAAAGAACGATTTCCCCGTTTACCGCCGTAACTTTTTCGTCTTTTATCAGCGGCACCGACAGAACCGCCAGTTCCGTTTCCGTATCGTTGAAAAACTCCAGAAGTTTTTTCGCTTCCGCTTCTCCCGCAGCCGCTTTTTCTGCGTCCGATTCGTTCTTCCCGTCGCAAAAATTCACCGCGTCCGTCAGCCGCAGCGCCTCCGCCGCCGCCCGCACAACGTCTTTCACTTTCATTTTTTCCGCCTCCTGTTTCATTTTTATCGCCGCCCCGCGCTTCCGTTTTCCCGAAGAATTATTTCCCCGCGGCGCCCCGCTTTTTTTTCAAAAAATCAAACCCCCGTAAATTTTCGCCGCGCGCTTTTCCGCGCGCGGCTTTCCTTTGTTCTTCCCCGTCTGAAATCCGGTTTACGCCTCGGTAATACCGAACAGCGCGCCCTGACCGTTCGGGCGGGCACAGAGCAGTTCCGCATATTTCACCAGCGTGGCGCTGTATGCCGCCTTGCCGGCAATCTGCTTCAGAATGCTGCCGTTTTCGTTTTCCAGCCACTGCCAGTCGCACAGCTGATGCAAACAGAAATCGTCGGTATTTAAAAGATACATCGTCCCCGCCGGGCAGAATCTGTCGGCAACCACGGGCACGCCGTCAAGCATAATCGCCTTGAAACCGCCGTCGATTTCTCTGATTTCGGGCGTTACGCCTTTCCCTACAAGATAATTATACACCGCGCGTTTCACGCCGAACGAGCACACCGCAAAGTTTATCTTGCTGCCCGACTGCTGTTCGATGGTATCCGCCGCCTTCTGAAATTTCGTAATATCGAAGGTACCCGCCGAAGTAAGCGAATACGGCTTCATCCACGAATAATTCGCCCTCGTTACGCCGTATAAAGTAGCGGAAGAACCGAACAACGCGCCAAGCCCCGTGATTTCCTTTTTCTGCGAGCTCTGCAACGTCATATAGCAGCCGCTCGTCAGCGTATCGCTGTCAATCGCGGTACCGGAAACCTGAATCTTTTTGTTCGCTCTGTCCACGTTCGTAATCTGTCTGCCGGAAATCCCCGCCAATCTGGAACCGCCAGACGTGCAGAAATCCACAATCATGCCTTCGAAAACGTTCGTCGCGTCGTCCACGCTGATCACGCCCGCCGTCTCGTCTGCGGCAGAAACGCTCGCCCCGGTAATCTTGCCGGAACCGTCGCCGTAAAGCATGCGCCCGAAGTTAAATTCCGAACTCTTGATGAGCGCCTGCATTTCGTCGTTCAGAATATTCACAAACGCGCCCTCGTTGCCTGCGGAAGCGCGAATCGCCTTGTCGGAAATCTCAATCGTGCCGTACAGATTTTTCAAAGTGGAAACCAGCTGCACGCAGTTGTTTCCGCCGGTCGCGGGCAAAGCGCCCGTTTCGTCGCCGGCGGCAACGCCGCCCGCAACGCCGTATCTCACCAGCTTGCGCACGTCTTTGCCCCATACGTCCGCCGTCGTCTTTCTGATTCTGGCAAGCAGCGGATTCACCTTCGTGTTCAGCGCGTCGCTCACCGCGTCAAGATAGTAGTTTTTCAAAGCGTCGTTTGCAGTAGTAATCGTAACCATAATTTTAAATTCTCCTTAATTTTATTAATTTTTGTTTTTTGCATGCAGCTTCCTATTCGCAGCTGCTTGTTTTTCCCTTTCGGGCAGGCTTCGCCTGTTCCGTTGTGCCGGCATTACCCTTGCTTTCCCCTTTTTTCGCTTTTTCCACTGAAGGAGAAAAGCACGAAAAAACCTATGTTAGCGGGGAATCCTTGTTGCGTTGCCATCAGGCAAGCGCAACAAGTAGAGTGCGCAAAGCCTCTTGCTTTCCCCTTCGGGGAGAGTGGCGCAAGGCGCCGAGAGAGGTCAGTTTAAATTTTCCCCTTTTTTTCAAGCCTTGTCCTTGCTCATTTTTCTTGCGAAAAAATTCGCAAAATTGTCAGCCGCTACGCGCCTTCCCCTTGCCTGCATAAAATTTTCAGCCACTACGCGGCTTCACCTCTTGCCTGCATAAAATTTTGCTTACAAAATTTTCTTCGGCAAAAAGGGTAAT
>UQPN01000026.1 GCA_900542935.1 uncultured Eubacteriales bacterium | reverse complement strand
TGGATTTGATAAAATCGAGCCGAAAGAATGGGATAAAAAGATAGGCGATTGGATAAAGCTACCACAAAAGAGTGAACTTAAATGAGTATTTTAATAGGTGCGGACATTGTTCCAACGAAAAGTAATATAGAACAATTTAATAAGGGAGATGCGGCGTTTTTGGTCGGGAGCGAACTTTTAAAGATTTTGAACGATGCGGATTATAGGATTTTTAATTTAGAAGTCCCCTTGACAGATGTTTGTTCGCCTATTGATAAGTGTGGTCCGAATTTGATAGCCCCAACTTCAACGATTAACGGATATAAATCTATTGGCGTTGATTTTGTTACGCTTGCAAACAATCATATTATGGATCAAGGCGAACAAGGGTTGCTTTCTACCTGTGATTTGTTAAGAAAAAACAATATTGCCTATTGCGGGGTTGGCAATAGCCTAAATTTAGCGAAAGTCCCATACGTTTTTGAGATTAGCGGAAAGAAAATCGGTATATATGCTTGTGCTGAACATGAGTTTTCCATAGCAACAGAGAACTCTGTCGGGGCTAATCCGTTTGATCCGTTGGAGTCCTTTGATCATGTTTCCTCCTTGAAACAGGAGGTTGATTATGTGATAGTGCTTTATCATGGGGGAAAAGAACACTATCGTTATCCGTCGCCGAATCTGCAGCGGGTGTGTCGTAAATTTGTAAAAAGCGGAGCCGATCTGGTGGTTTGTCAACACAGCCATTGTATCGGCTGTGAAGAAAAATATTTAGACGGAACGATTGTCTACGGGCAAGGTAATTTTTTATTTGATGATAGTGAAAGTGAATTTTGGCAGACAAGTTTACTGATTCAAATTGATAACGATTGTCAAATTTCATATATTCCGCTTATAAAAAAGGGAAAGAGTGTACAGATCGCTTCAGCTACGGCATCGGATAGAATATTAAAAGATTTTTTTGCAAGAAGTGAAGAAATAAAAAGGGCTGGAGAAATTGAAAAAAAGTATAGCGAGTTTGCAGAGAAAATGATTGATGACTATTTATTTCGTATTTCCGGAATGGGAAAAAGTTTTGCATTTCGAGTGCTGAATAAAATAACAAGACGAAAATATGGGCGATGGAAATTAAAAAGGATATTCGGTAAACAGCAGTTTTTGTCTGTGCAGAATGTTTTAGAATGTGAAGCTCATAGAGAACTATTTGAAGAAGGATTAGTTTTATGGGGAAAGAATTTTTAGATAAAATACAATTTTATATTTTAGTTCCCGTGTATAATGTTGAAAAATATGTTGGAGAGTGTATTGAATCTGTTTTAAAACAAACGTATGCCGAATGGAATTTAATTTTGGTGGATGATGGCTCAACTGATTTATCAGGGGATATTTGCGATAAATACGCCGATGGAAATAGTAAAATTTCGGTGATACACAAACGAAACGAAGGACTGTTGTCGGCTCGGCAAGCAGCAAGACAATATTTATTTGATCAGGGCTTCAGCGAAAACGGGTATGTATTATATCTTGATTCTGATGATATTTTGGAATGTGAAACATTGTATACGATTAATAATATAATTGAAACAACCGGAAGTGATTTGATTATTTATCAATATCGGCGATTTAATGAAAACGAAAAATTGCCTGAAATTGATAATCGGAATCGACCTTTTGAAATTATTGAAGATAAAGCAGTACTTTATAAAAAAGTATTTACGGATGCAGGATATAATTCCTTATGCAGAAAAGCAATAAAAACGACTTTGCTCGACGAACGGGATTATTGTGAATATTTTCAAGTTAAGCATGCTGAAGATCTATTGCAAAGTATTTTGCTGTATAAAAAAGCAAAAAAAGTCTTGTTCAGTGAAGCTGAATTATATAGATATAGGATGAATCCTACCTCGATTACTCATTCTGTTACTTATGAGAACTTTCAAGTAATATCAACTGTTCGTCGTGAAGTATGGACTTTTTTACAAAAGGAAAATGTTTTGTCTGAAAATGATTACATAGATTATTTTACATACTGTAAAGCTTGCCTCAAAAATGATGTGCGAATGATTTCCGGATTTAAAACTTTCAAAAAAAATAAGTACAAATTTTTTGATGATGTACTCGCCGATGATTATTATAAAATTGTTTTGAAATATACAAAAAAGGGGGATTGTATTCTTAATAATTTAAAAAAGAAAAATTATAATACTGTATTGCGTATTTGTGCATTGTATCGTGTGGCGGCTGCGTTAAAACGAATTTTCAGAAAGTAAAAACAGAGTGGTATTGAAAGAATAAACAAGAGACGGATAAAAAGTTTGAAATGAGAACGAAATTAGCATTATTGAATTCAATTACGTCGCTTCTGTTACAGATTGTAACAGTTATTTGCGGGTTTATTCTTCCGCGTCTTTTATTGACTGCTTTTGGCTCTGAAGTCAATGGAGCGGTATCTTCAATAACTCAATTTTTGGGATATATTTCGCTTTTAGAAGCAGGAGTGGGTGGGGTAACGCGAGCTGCGCTATATAAACCACTGGCTGATGGCGATAGCAACAAAATAAGTGGTATTATCAACGCAACACAAAGTTTTTTTAGAAAGATCGCTTATATTTTTATCGTTTACGTAGTTATATTGGCTAGCTCTTTTAAATTCATTTCGCATACGGAATTATCCTGGATTTTTACAGCTTCGCTTGTCGTGATAATTGGCGTAAGCATTTTCGGTCAATATTATTACGGATTGAGCTATTCAGTTTTATTAAACGCTGACCAAAGGACATATATAAGCAATTGTATTCAGATAGCTACGGTTTTACTGAATACAGGGTTATCTGTTGTTTTATTGAAATTTGGGTGCGGTGTTCATGTTGTGAAACTTGCAAGTACAAGTGTCTATTTAATACGTCCAATATTGCTTTTTTTTATAGTGAGAAAAAAGTATAACATAGATAATAAAGTACTTGCAGATATGGTTGCGATAAAACAGCGCTGGAATGGGTTTGGACACCATATTGCGTATTATATCCATAACAACGTAGATATTATGGTTGTAACTGTGGTTTTGGGACTGAAATTTTCTTCCGTTTATGCTGTTTATAATATGATTTTATCCGGGGTGTTAAATATTGTAAATTCTTTAACTGGTGGTGGTGAGGCTGCTTTTGGTAGTATGATTGCCAAAAAAGAGCAAAAGAATTTACAAGATAATTTTCATATGATAGAAACACTTTCTTCTATGATAATAGTTATCTTTTTTTCAACAACCGGGCTGTTGATTACAGATTTTGTCAGAATATATACAAACGGAATAGATGATGTTAATTATATCTTACCTTTGTTTTCAATATTATTTGTAATTTCTCAGGCTTTGCATTGTATAAAACAAAACTATCATAATTTAGTTTTAGCGGCGGGGCATTATAAAGAAACGCAAATTGGAGCGTTTATAGAGGCGGGGAGCAATTTGGTTTTATCATTTTTATTGGCTTATTTAATTGGTCTACCCGGCATTATAATAGCAACGATTATAGCAACAGTATATAGAACAATAGATTATGTGATCTACTTAAAAAATCATATTTTGTTGAGAAGTTGCAAAGTTTTTCTTAGTCGGATTATCGTTAATATTTTTACTGCTGCGATTTCAGTTATAATTTGCAACTTGATTCATTTTGAGACTCCTATGGATTACTTGCATTGGGTGTTAAAAGCAATTCCCGTTTTTGCGATAACAACTGCTGTAACATTACTAATCAATTTAATTTTTTATAAGAAAGACATAATTAGAGGATGTAAAAAAATCTGTGGTGTTTTTACAAAGAAAAAATAAAAACCGAATCAACATAAAGGAGCTGAAGATGTTAAAAGAAATTGATTTAAAAAAACGCATCCTTATCACCGGGGCGGCGGGGTTTATCGGGGCGAATCTTGTAAAAGAATTGCTGAAAACCGTTGACGGGGCAACAATCGTAGGATTAGATAATCTCAACGATTACTACGACGTTTCCATTAAAGAATACCGTTTAAAAGAAATCGAAAAACTTGCCGAAAACAGCTCCTCAAAATGGCGTTTCATTAAAGGGAATATAGCAGATAAACGGCTTATAGACGAGCTTTTTGCAGAATATAAGTTTGATATCGTTGTAAATCTTGCGGCGCAAGCCGGCGTTCGGTATTCGATAACAAATCCCGACGTGTATATAGAAAGCAATATCATCGGTTTTTACAATATTCTCGAAGCGTGCCGCCATTCTTACGATAACGGGGTAAAGGGCGTTGAGCATCTTGTATATGCTTCTTCGTCCTCTGTATATGGTAGCAATAAAAAAGTTCCGTATTCCACGGACGATAAAGTGGACAACCCCGTTTCGCTTTACGCCGCAACGAAAAAGTCAGACGAATTGCTTGCACACGCATACAGCAAACTGTATAACATTCCGTCAACTGGTTTGCGGTTCTTTACGGTTTACGGTCCTGCGGGGCGGCCGGATATGGCGTATTTCGGTTTTACGAACAAGCTTATCAAAGGCGAAACTATTCAGATTTTTAATTACGGGAATTGCAAGCGCGATTTTACGTATGTGGACGATATTGTGGAAGGTGTAAAGCGCGTGATGATGCACGCGCCCGAAAAGAAAAACGGGGAGGACGGGTTGCCGATTCCGCCGTACAAAATTTACAATATCGGAAACAATCATCCCGAAAATTTGCTTGATTTTGTGCAAATTTTGCAAGAAGAATTGGTGCGAGCGGGCGTTCTTCCGAAAGATTATGATTTCGAAGCGCATAAAAAACTTGTGCCGATGCAAGCTGGAGATGTTCCCGTAACGTATGCGGATACATCCGCGCTTGAAAGAGATTTCGGATTCAAACCAAACACAAGTTTGCGCGACGGGTTACGTAAATTTGCCGAATGGTATAAAGAATTTTACTGCAAGGAGAATACGAAATGAAAATAGCGGTAGCGGGAACGGGATATGTTGGGTTATCGTTGGCGGTGCTTCTTGCGCAACACAATGAGGTAACGGCGGTTGACGTTATCCCCGAAAAGGTGGAGAAAATCAACCAACGCGTCAGTCCGATTCAGGACGAATACATAGAGAAATACCTTGCCGAAAAAGAGCTGAATTTGGTTGCCACGCTGGACGGGGCAAAGGCGTATAAAAACGCCGAACTTGTTATTATTGCCGCGCCTACGAATTACGATCCGAAAAAGAACTTTTTCGATACGAAATATGTGGAGCAGGTGATCGAGCTTGTCCTTTCGGTAAACAAAGACGCCGTAATGGTGATTAAATCGACGATTCCCGTGGGCTACACGAAAAGCGTGAGAGAAAAATATCATACGGAAAATATCATTTTCAGCCCCGAATTTTTGCGAGAATCCAAGGCTTTATACGACAATCTTTATCCGAGCCGGATTATCGTCGGTTGCCCGAAAGGGAACGAGAAAGTCGAAGTTATGGCACATAAGTTTGCCGAATTGTTGCAGCAAGGCGCGATAAAGGAAAACATCGACACGCTGTTTATGGATACGACCGAAGCGGAAGCGGTAAAGCTTTTCGCAAACACTTATCTCGCGCTTCGGGTGGCGTATTTCAACGAGCTCGATACCTATGCGGAAACGAAAGGATTGAATACGAAGTCTATCATCGACGGCGTTTGTCTTGATCCTCGCATCGGCGCTCAGTATAATAATCCTTCGTTCGGATACGGCGGGTATTGCTTGCCGAAAGATACGAAGCAGCTTCGTGCAAACTTCGAGGACGTTCCGGAAAATTTGATTTCCGCGATTGTCGAATCGAACAGAACAAGAAAAGATTTTATTGCGGAAGAAGTGCTTGAAAAGGCAGGCTTCTACGGGAAGGACAGAGAATACGGGGAAAACGGAATTCCCGGTAAAAAAGTTGTCATCGGCGTTTACCGCCTTACAATGAAGAGTAATTCCGATAATTTCCGGCAATCTTCGATACAAGGAGTAATGAAGAGAATGCGAGCAAAGGGCGCGGAAATCGTTATTTACGAACCGACTTTGCAGGAAGATACATTCTTTGAAAACAAGGTGATTCATGATTTCGGTGGTTTCAAGAAAATGTGCGACGTAATCATTGCAAACCGTTACGATTCTTGCTTGGATGACGTACGCGAAAAAGTGTACACGAGAGATTTATATTTCAGAGATTAAGCGACGATGATGGAAAACGTAGCGCAAACGATGTTTAACTGTATAAAATACGAGATTTGCAGGCAGAATGAGAAAATTGTTTTGCCAGAGATTTCCGCGCGGTTTCTGATTGAAGTATATAAGCTTTCGAAGGCGCACGACGTGGCGCATCTGGTGGGAGACTCGCTGAATAAAAGCGGCGTTTTTGAAAACTTGCCTGCCGATATAGATGAAAACGAGCGGGCGGCGATAGCGAAAGTCAAAGAAAAATTCTACGAGCAGATTTTTACGGCGGTGTATCGCTACGAAAATATCAATTACGAGCTGGAACGGCTGAAAGAAACGCTGGAAGAAGCTGAAATACCGTTTATTCCGTTGAAAGGTTCGGTAATACGCAAGTATTATCCCGAGCCGTGGATGAGAACAAGTTGCGATATAGATATTTTAGTGCGGGAGGAAGATTTGAATTTTGCCGTCCGGACTTTATGCGATTCGTTAAAATATACAAGCGGAGAAAAAACATCGCACGATATAAAAATGTATTCTGAAAACGGCGTGCATCTCGAACTGCATTTTTCGCTTATCGAAAGCGATGTGGTGAGTAAGGCGGATATTCCGCTGCAGCTGGTATGGAATTACGTGCAACCGATAAACGGAACAAGCCGGCACGCTATGAACGACGAGATGTTTTATTACTATCATATAGCGCATATGGCAAAACATTTTATTCACGGTGGGTGTGGAATAAGACCGTTTGCCGATTTGTGGCTGTATAATCGCGTAAATACCGGCAATACAAATAAGCGGAACAAATTATTGTCTGACGGTGAGCTCTTAAAATTTTCGGAAGAAGCGGAAAATCTGGCGGCGGCGTGGTTCGGGAACAAAGAATACAACGAAATTACGCAGGAAATGGAGGATTATATTTTGCAAGGCGGAGTATACGGAACGCTCAAACAAAACCTTGCAATGTCGCAAAATAAAAAGGGCGGAAAATTCAGACATCTGATGAGCCGCATATTTCTTTCGTATAAAGATATGGCGGTATATTATCCGTCGTTGAAAAAATGTCCGATATTGTTTCCGTTTTATCAGGTGCGGCGATGGTGCAGAATATTGTTTTGCGGCGGAAGGAAAGCCGCGATGAACGAAATCAAAGTGAATCAAAATATAACAACTGAAGAACAAGAGCGGGCAAAAAAATTATTGGAAGAACTGAAATTATGAAAATTTAAAAAAATTTTCTAAAATATACGAACAAACGTTTGACTTTTTAAAGCGGAGGGTATATAATAGGTGTATAAAACAAAATCAGGGACATGCTTTATTTTGTTTTTACAACAATTTTATAGAATTATTCGTTAATCAGAATGTGCGGATAGGAAAGTGTCCGCAACGGTGACGAACCCAGAGTAAAGATTTCTTGTCGCACAATGGCAAGCAGCGGCGCACTACGAAGTAACTTTTTAAGTTATGGAATAGTACGTCTTTTTTTATTGTCTTTTTCATGAATTATGAAATTTGAGTGAAATATTTCTTGGAACGCCCACACGACTATTTGAAAATTCTCTAAGTAGTGAGAGATAAAAAATTTACGTATTGGAAAAAGTTTGTGAAATAATCGAAACGACCACCACGTTTTTCATTTTCGTGTAGTTGGATAAGTGGGAGAAAAATTTAAAGAAAATTTTTAAATACGACAAAACCGTTCGTATTTTAATGATACAATAGCGAAAAATCAAAGGATCGGAGGTAAAAATGCAGGAAAATAAACAGGAAGAACAAAAATGGCGTATATTGCACGGCAAGCTGACGAACGACGGCGGTCATAATATTTTTCAGGCCGATCCGCCGCGAAGATATGCCAAACGGAAACGCCGCGCGTATATCGATAAAATCGTGGAAGCGGACGTATCGTCGTTTGAAAAGGCAAAGCATGCGGCAGAAAATCCCGTCGCGGAAAAGAAAAATTCCGTGAAGCCGCCTACCGAAAATATAGCCGTTACCCCGCCCGTAACAGAAAAAATGCCGTTGCGAACGGTATTCGATAAGTTTTATGAAATCTGGCAACACGAGCCGAAGAAAAGACGTCGGGAATTATTGATAGAAGCAATGCTTCCCTATCACGCGGGCAGAAAGTACGCGGCGGCGTTTGTGGATCAGAATCTGGAACGGAAACGGCAGAACGAAAAAAGCAGAATACGTCGGGCGATGAGAAAATGTAATCTGAACGGCTTTAATTATTTTGTAACATTCACATACTCGGATGAAAAACTGACGGCAAAAGAATTTTATAATAAATTACGGGCATATCTGAAAAACAAAGTAAGACGGAACGGCTGGAAATATTACGGCGTGTGGGAAGGAATAAACGGCGAAAAGCGGTTGCATTTTCACGCACTGATGTACATACCGCAAGGCACGATGCCGGGCGAACTCGTGAAAGAGAAAAGTTACAACACGAACAGAAAACGCATGGTAGAAACGACGTCGAATACGGAATTCAACGAGAAATTCGGTCGTTCGGACGTGGAAGAAATATGTATGCCGTTCAAGCATCTGGCGTACAATTACGTGCTGAAATACCTGAATAAAGGCGGCAAGGCGATGTCTTCGAGAAACTGCCCCGAAAGCATTCAAGGCTGGATGAGCGAGGAAGATTTAATAGGCGAATCGGATTACACGGAAAATCAATATATCGCGTTTTCGGGGTGTCGGATCGCGGAAGATAAGACGGGAATCATTGTGAAGGTAGACGAAAACAATCCGCAGGAAGCGTTGGCGGAAATACAAGGAAACGTAAAGCCGCCCGAATGATATGCGAAAACCACAGGCGAAAAACGCCGGCCCGCAAAAAATATCGCGTTGTTTCGCCAAGCGGTTTAGCGGCGAACAACGCGATTTGCGGGCGGTTTCGGCGAAGTTGCGGATAGAGCAAAATAGCCGAAAATCGGTATGTAAAAGAGTGAAGTCGGGTGCGCAGAACGTACCCCGTCGGAGGCGCGAAGCGCCGACGACTTGTATATAGGGGTACGTTCTGCGCTCATTTATCAAAAATCGGGTGATTTTCGCGTAAATGTAAACAAAGTAAAACTGCGCGGAATTGCGTATAGTTACACAAAGCGTTTTTGCCGTTTTTTTCGTAAAAAAGCGTGCGCGGAAAAAAGAAAATTATTGGAGAATAAAAAATGTTATCGGTAACGAAAAATAATAAAAATTTTACTTGCGTAAAGTTAGCCCGGCGCGGTATACTGACGCGGACGGATGAAAAACTTCGGAAAATTTTTTTAAGATTTGCTTTTCAAGCGGCATTACCTGCGCCGGAAGCGGTTAAAAACCGCGAAAAACGGCAACAATCCGAAATGCGGAAAATGTTTGAAAAGGAGGAGTTTTCATGACGATCAGCGTGTATATGGGCGGTAAAAAATTGCAAAAAAGCGAATATAAAAACTACATTTGCGTGAGCGACTACGTGAGCGAGCTTGTAAACGAGGTGTATTATTCGAAAATCGATGAGTATAATAGGCGCAAAAAATTGTCCGGCGCAACGACAGGCGAGCGGAAGTCGGGGCAAAATGCCTGAAACAAACGGTAAAAAATAAAGAGAAAGGAGGCGCGAAAATTGAAAGAGAAAAGCAAAAAACAAAATTTTTGTTTTCCCGTATACGACGAAATTTCCGAAGAAATTTCCGATATTACGGCGATTTATCTTCGCGTTTCCACCGATATGCAGGCGCAGGACGGGTACGGACTCGATTTTCAGTTTGACGCGATCAGAAAATACGTACAGGCGTACGATATAAAAAACCCCGTTGTGTTTGTGGACGACGGTTATACGGGTATGAACGAGGATCGCCCGGCTTTTTCCGAGCTTAACCGCCTGATGGAAGCGGGCAGAGTGAAACTTGTGATTACGTACAGTCTGGACAGAATCGGCAGAACGCAGATGCTGATTTTAAAGTTTTTAAAAGAACGCTGCGATAAGTTCGGGTGCGATTTTTATGCCGTGAAGGATAATATCGATTCGAGAAGCCGCCAGACGTACGGAATTTTGATTTCGATTTTGTCGATTTTTGCGGAGTTCGACCACGACGCGATTGTGGCGAAACTTTCGCAGGGACGGTATCAACGCGCGCTGGACGGGCTGTGGAAAGGCGGCGGAATCGCGCCCGTGGGGTATAAATATTCGAAAGAGACGAATACGCTGGAAGTGGTTCCCGAAGAGGCGGTGCGGGTGCAAAAGGCGTTTGAAATGTACAATACGCGCGAATATTCTCCGCGGCTGATTGCGGAAGCACTCGGATTCAAATCGGATATTTTGGTGTTCAATATTCTGAAAAATCGCACGTATATCGGCGAAATCACCTTTCAGGGGAAACAATTCAAGGGGATTCATCAGCGCATTATCGACGACGCAACGTTTATAAAGGCGCAACAAATTTTACAGGAACGTGCCGTTACGAAACAGAGTTCGCGGTTTTTGCTGTCTTCGCTTGTATATTGCGGCGTTTGCGGCGCGAAAATGCGGTATATGAAATGGGGAAAAGGCAAAAACATAGGGGGGATGGGCGCGGCGAACGAGGGCGGCGCTTTGATGAGCGGCGGCGGTAAAAATGATGACGGCGCGAACGGCGAAATAAGCGGGGATAATTGCAGCGCGAATGGCGGGCGAGATGTAAGAAAAGCGCAATATAAGCTTGTTTGTTATTCGAAATACAACGCGAAAGACAAGCCGTATATCGCGAACATAAACGCGGACTGCGACAACGAAACGTATGACGCCGACGTAGTGGAAGCATATGTATCTGGGGCAATTTTAGAATTTGCGGTGCGTTACAGCGACGAAATGAAAAATCGCTGTGTACGGACGAAAGACATTGCCGAGCAGTTGTCGGAAGAATACGAACGGCTGGAAGAACGGTATCGGCGGGCGGTGAAAACGTATACCATGTTCGGCGACGAAAGTATACTGGAACAGGCGCAAGCGTTTCAGACGGATATGAAACGAATTTCGCGGGAGATTGATACGGCGCGGGAAAAGGCGCGGATTTCGGCGGGACTGGAAGAGAGAATCAATCTTTTGAGAACGCTGCCGGATACGTGGAGAGAGATGTCGGCAAAGCAACGGCAGAACGTGATGCGCGAACTGGTGCAGAAAGTGGTGATTACGCACGGACATATCGACGTGTATTTGTACGACAATAAATATAATACGATAAAAGCGGAGGAAGAAGAAATAAGTGCGAAAACTTTGTTTATGCGGCGAACGAAAAATGCGCGTTCTGAAGAGAAAACGGGCAAAAAATGACAAAAATTTTCAAAAAAGCGCGATTTATCTTGACTTGATCAAGAAAAACGATTATAATCAAAACAGGCGGAATGCGGATCGGGAAGGCTCGGTTTTAAAGAATCGGCGTGAAGAAGGCAATGCGAACGCATAAAGCCGTTGACGTTTTCACGGCGGAAACGCAACGAGCGGAAAAATTCGGATATGAATTTATTGGATGGAACGATCTGCCGGACGGTTCGGGCACATATTACGAAAAATTATACGATCTGCAAGTCGGCGTAAAAGTAACTCGCCCGGCTCAGGACATAAGTATGGGCAGCAAAGTCGAATATGCCGACGAAGCGACGCTTTCGAGAGCTATTCAGTCGCTTGCCGAAATGTAGGAGAAAAATATCATGGATTTCAATAAAAGTATTTTTGAAAACAGAAAAGCACTTCCCCGTCCGTTTATCGCGGCGCACAGGGGCGTAAGCGGAGCCAATATTCCGTGCAACACGCTGCTGGCTCAGAAAATCGCGATAAACGAAGGAGCGGACGTAGTGGAAATAGACGTTACCAAAAGTCTGGACGGCGAATATTTTTGCTTTCATCCGGGAATGGAGCCTGTTTTTCTTAAATGCGGCAAATATATCCCCGAAATGACCGCAGAAGAAGTTAAAAACACGCCGCTTCTCAACAACGACGAAGTACTCACTCATTACAGAGTGCCGCTTCTTAAAGACGTTTTTGCTTTACTTAAAGATAAAGTATATATAAACGTCGATAAGTACTGGGAGGATGTCGAGGGCATTACGCGCGTAATCCGCGAATGCGGAGTGGAAAAACAGGTAATCGTCAAAACGCCGATAGAGGACGAATATTTTGAAGCGTTAGAAAAACACGCACCCGATTTTATGTATATGGGCTTGGCTCGTCACACCGACGACGTTACCGACAAATTGCTGCAACGCAATATCAATTATATCGGAATAGAGGCGTTGTTTGATAGCCTTGACGACGACGTTGCAAGCGAAAAGTACATTTCGTCCATGCACGAAAAAGGTTTGCTCGTATGGGCTAACTCGATATTGTATAACGAACGCGACATAATTTCGGCAGGACTTACCGACGACGCTGCTCTCGAAAGCGGCGACGGAAGCGCATGGAAAAAGCTTGCCGCAATGAAGTTCGACTTTATCCAAACCGACTGGGTACTGGAAGTCGTAAACGCGCTTAAAAGCAAAAATTAACGCAAATACAACCGATTGTTACGTTTTTTTGTGCTTGAATTGTCAAACTAAACGCAACACTTTATCATAAAAAATATCAAAAGGAGTCTTCCAACTCAAACATTGAAGTGAACCCCAAAAGTTAGATATTCGTGGGGAATTTTACGGGTAGGTAGTTTATTGCCTACCCGTTTTTCGCTCCCTCACGCCATTTTAATGCGTTTTAATCCGAACCGTATTGCGGTAGATTGATTGCTCCGACAAAATTGTAAATGATTTCTACGTCTTGCATCTTTCTGCCGTCGTATTAAAAGGATAGAAAGTATAAATGCAAGCGGAATTGCCCGGATTCCACATGAATCGCCCGATTTTAATTAAATTTGTGCGTATAATTGCCCAAATAAATTGACAATCGCCCAATTTTATGGTATAATTGAGCTAATCGTCTGGAGGGCAGGCATATGAGAAACTTTGATTACAAAAAATTAAAGGATATTAAGTGGGACAGTGAGATATTAGGTCTGGTTGCGCAAATACACGAATACAAAGGAAAGCAGACGTTATTCTTAAAACAAAAGCCTGCAACACTTGAAAAACTTGTAGATATAGCAAAAATACAAAGTACCGAAGCGTCTAATAAAATAGAAGGTATTGTAACCACGGCTACTCGTATCAAGCAGTTATGCGACCAAAAGACTACGCCGAGAAACAGAGACGAAGAAGAGATTTCGGGGTATCGCGACGCACTATCTTTAATTCATGAGAGTTACGAGTATATTCCGATAAAATCTTCCTATATTTTGCAATTGCATCAGGTATTATATCGTTATTCTCAAAGGGGTATCGGCGGCAGATTTAAAAATACGCAAAACTATATTACGGAAATCAAAGAAAACGGTGAGCAAATCGTGCGGTTTATGCCGCTTGATCCGTTTGAAACGCCGATGGCGATAGATGCGATATGCGAAAGTTTTAATCGTGAAACGGATTCTTGCGAAATCGATCCGCTTATTCTCATTCCGGCGTTTATTATTGATTTTTTGTGTATTCATCCGTTCAACGACGGGAACGGAAGAATGTCGCGATTGCTCACGACGTTGCTTTTGTATCGTGCCGGCTATGTCGTAGGTAAATATGTGAGCTTGGAGAGTAAAATCGAGAAAACAAAAGCAACTTATTATGAAACACTTGAAAAAAGCGATATGAATTGGAACAGCGAAGAAAACGATATAACGCCTTTCATAAAATATATTCTCGGAACGATTCTGGCGGCTTATAGGGATTTTGAAGAAAGAGTAACATTTGTAGAAGGTAAAACTTCGGCGATCGATTTGATGAGAAATGCGGTAAACAATACAATCGGTAAGTTTACGAAAAGCGATATAATGGAACTTGTGCCGTCCGTCGGTAAAACGTCCGTTGAAAATTCTCTGAAAACTTTAACCCGCGAAGGCGTTATCGGAAGAGAAGGCAAAGGCAAGGCGACGTTCTATTTCAGAAAGAATTGACGGGATAAAAATTTCCAAAAAATATATAAAAATTTTACTTGCAAACGGCAAAATAACGTGCTATAATTAAGTAAAGGTTAATTAAAAACCGGTCGGCGTTTTTCCCATACTATTGTCTTTCCGATGATTATCGGGGAAATCAAGCGGTTTATCCGCGACGGAAATTCGTTGAGAGTATCGCGCAGCATACGCGATACGGCATACCTTGTGCTGAAAACGCGCGAGAAAATCGAAAGCCGCGACGAGGTGGCGACGCTTGAAAAAATTGCCGCGGAAATGCGCGTGGCGCAAAGCGAAGTAGTGTACGCGCTGGACGCGATTTCCGACCCCGTTTCGCTGTACGAACCCGTGTATAACAAGTCCGGCGACGCGCTGCTTCTGATGGACCAGCTTGCCGATACGAAGAATACCGACGAATCCTGGACGGAACACGTGGCGCTTCGCGAAGCGATGGGAAAACTGGGCGAACGGGAAAAGAAAATTTTATTTCTGAGATATTTCGAAGGTAAAACGCAGACGGAAATATCTTCGGAAGTGGGAATTTCTCAGGCGCAGGTATCGCGGCTGGAAAAAACCGCGTTGAAAAATATCCGCACGAACATTTCCTGAAGAAATTTTCATGCTGCGGGCAGGCAGAAAGCGTGGGCGACGTTCCGCCTTTTGCGAAAGTGGTGTGAAAAACGGAAGAATGATTTTGTTTTCGTGCCGACGGAAAAAACAATTTATTTGTGAGATGTATAAAAAACGGGCGCTTCCCGGATAAGGGGAGCGTCCGTTGCATTTTATTGAGAAGCGCCGCGAAAAGCGGCGTTTGCGAACAGTCTGTTCTATCTTGCTTCCGCGAGCCTTTTGGCGTAGTTTGAAAACGTTGCCGTGGCGGAGAAAATAGCGGATGAAGCTACACTTCGATAAATTCGGTATCGGGAAACGCGGCTTTTACTTCCGGCGAAAAGGCGTAATCGGAAATTACGCCCGTGCACGAAGAAAAATCGCAGAAAAAATAAATACCGCTTTTCGGATCGCCGGTAAGTTTATCGCCGTCCACAAGAAAATACGTTTTTTTCGATTGCTTCATCATGGCTGCCATCAGCGGCATCGCCGCGTTTTCGCGGAAATACACTTCGCCGTTTTTCGTTGCCGAAGAGGAGGAAAAAAACAGTTTGTCCGCGCGGTATTTCAGCACGGCTTCCGTGGTTTCCGCGCTCCAGATCATTGCGGGCGGTTCGCTGATTTCCCCGCCGAGAACGATGGTTCTGATTTTCATCTCCGAAATTCTTGCCGCCAGCGCGATGTTGTTGGTGATAACGGTAAGATCCTTTTTTTCGGCGAGAAACTGCCCGATGTGTTCCGTGGTGGTGCCTGCGTCGATGAATACCGTTTCTCCGTCGCCGATCAGTTCTGCAGCTTTTTTATCCAGTTTTAATTTTTCGGAACGGCTCTGATGATAGCGGAAAGGCAGGGGGACGTACGTGTGTTTATCCGTGATTTCCACGCCGCCGTAGGTGCGTTTTAATACGCCGCGACCTTCCAGCGCGTTGAGATCGCGGTTGATGGTTGCCGTGGAGTAGTGCAGCACCGAAGCAAGGTATTTCACCGTTACGTAGCCGTATTGGCGTACAAGTTCCGTTATGCTTTCCAGTCGTTCGTTCTGATACATTTTATCACCGTATTTTGAGAATTTTTGAGAAAACTACATAAAAATAAACGTAGTTTGAGAAAAGTTGACTTTTTTTTGCCGTCGGATATAATTATACTGTGAAAATACAAAGATGTCAAGCGACGGGTGCGGAAACGCGGAAAAAGTGCGGCAAATTTGCGGAGGACGACGGAAGATGCAAAAGATAAGCGAAAAAAAGAGCGGAAAATTACAGGTATGGCTGATTTTTATGTGCGTTTTCGCTTATACGGTAAGCTACGTTTCGCGCTACAGCTACAATGCGAATATTGTGGCGATACGCGAATATTACGGCGCGGACAATGCTTCCGCGGGACTGGCGGGTACGTTTTACTTTTTTGCGTACGGCGCGGGGCAGGTGGTGAACGGACTGCTGTGCAGGCGTTATAACAAAAAGTACTGTATTGCGGCGGCGCTGTTGATTTCGGCGGCGATGAACGCGTTTCTGTTCTTTTCGCCCGCGTTTGCGGCGTACAAATGGTTGTGGCTGATAAACGGCGCGGCGCTTTCGGTGTTGTGGTCGTCGCTGGTATCCGTTCTTGCGGCGCACCTCAGCGACGGATATCTGAAACAGGGCGTGCTGTTTATGAGCATGTCGGTGGCGATAGGAACCTGTATTTCGTACGGGACGAGCGCGTTGTTTATGAAGATTGCGACGTTTCGGGCGGCGTTTTTGTTTGCGGCGGTTCTTGCGGGGGCGTTTGCGGCGTGCTGGTTTTTTGTTTACGACGGACTGACGAAACCTTTGCAAAGCGCGAGGAACGCGGAACGCGCGGAAGAAACGGCAAAAACCGGGCAGGTCGGGCGAATAGAAGCGGACGCCGGGACGCGGCGGAAAGCGCGCGTGCGCGGATGGGACCTTGCGGCGGTGTTTATCGTGCCCGGAGTGCTGGCGGCGATTGTCAATCTGATTAAAGACGGGCTGAACACGTGGGTGCCGGAAATTTTAAAGACGTCGTTCGGATACGGCAATTCGCTTTCTCTGACGTTGACGTTGGTTTTGCCGCTGCTTGGCATGGGCGGCAGCGCGCTGGCGCTTTGGCTGCATAAAAAAATCGGAAATTTTCTTATTCTGTGCGGCGTGATTTATCTGGCGGAAACGTTTGCCGTGGCGGGCATTACGGCGATATTGCGAAGCGGAAACACGGGCGCCGCCGCGGGCGGCGCGACGGTGGCGCTGTTCGGGGGCGTTTCGCTGTTTGCCCATTCGGTGAACGGCGCGCTGACGAGCGTGGCGCCGATGTTGCTTCGGGAAAAGTACGAATCGGGAAAAATGGCGGGAATTTTAAACGGCTCGGCGTACGTCGGAAGTACGATCAGCGCCTACGGGCTGGGCGCGATTGCCGATAAATCGGGCTGGAACGGCGTGTTTTTATTGCTGCTGGCGCTTTCGGCGTTGGCGACGGTATTATCGTTTGCGGTGCCTGCTTTGGAAAAATTGTGGAAGAAAAAAGGAGAGAACGAGGCGAAAAAATGAAAGATCTGACGAGCGGAAACGTATACAAGACGTTTTTCTTATTCGGATTGCCCATGGTGCTTTCGGGGCTGCTTTCGCAGATGTACGGAATCATCGATACTTCGATTGCGGGAAAACTGATCGGCGAAACGGGACTGGCGGCGACGGGCGTAACTTCGCCGCTCACCACGTTTTTATCCTCGGTGTACTGGGGATACGGCGTGGGTTTTTCCATTTATATCGCCAAGCTGTTCGGTTCCGGAGAATATCGGAAAATCCGCCGCGCGGTAGCGCTTTCGTTTGCGATTCAGCTGGCGTTCACCGCCGTGATGGTGGCGGTATGCCTCGGTTTTCATAAGCAGATTTTCCGTCTGCTGAACGTGGAAGAGGCGTTGACGGAAGAGGCGTACGCGTATTATTCCGTGTACGTGGCGGGGCTGTGCTTCATCGTGTTCAATCATTCGTTTCTGTGCATTTTAAACGCTTTCGGCATCGGCGGGTTTCAGCTGTGGATGTCGGTGGCGGCAACCGTTCTGAATATCGGCGGAAATATTCTGCTGGTAAAGATGGGCATGGGGGTGCGCGGACTGGCGATTTCTTCCGTTTTCGCGGGGGTAGCGGTGGATATACTGTATATTTTCAAGCTGCGTTCCTGCTATAAAGAGATGGGCGTTGCGGACGAGAAATTTTCGGCGAAAGCGCAGGAGTTCGGCGAATCGTTTGCCTATTCGATGCCGAACATGGCGCAGCAGATGGTGATGTATTTATCGTCGCTTTTATTATCTCCGCTGGTGAACGGGCTGGGAAAAGAGGCGCCCGCGGCGTATTCCGTGGCGCTGACGATTTTTAACCTGATAGGCGCGGTGTACAGCAATTCTTCGAAGGCGCTTTCGAATTATGCGGCGCAGTGCATGGGCGTGAAAAAATACGACCGAATCAAAAAGGGACTGGGCGCGGGGGCGATACAGGGGCTGGCGTTTTCGCTGCCGTTTCTGCTGGTCTGCGCGATTTTCCCGCAGCAGGTATGTTCGCTGTTTTTCAAGGAGGACGCGAGCGAAATCACGAAAAATTACGCGGTGCTGTTTGCGCGCGTGTATGCGCCGATGATGATTTTATACGGCACGAACAATTTGTTCCATGCGCTGTTCCGCGGCACGAAGGCTTCCGTGTGCTTATTTACTTCCACGCTGTGGGGCGCGACGGTGCGCTATGCGGCTTCGGCGCTTTTCATTGCGAAATACGGCATGAACGGGTTTTACCTCGGCTGGGCGATTTCGTGGGCGGCGGAAGCGGTGTATGCCGTGATATTGTATCTGACGAACGCGTGGTCCCCCGTGAAAAAGATGAAAAAAGCGGCGTAAAAACTTCGTACGGCGGCGCGATTGCTTGAAAAATTTCCCGAAGTGTGTTATACTGGAAAAGACGAACGAGGGGAGGCGGCTTATGTACGAAAGCAAAAACGGCAGGAACGGGGACATATCTTCGTTTTACGGCTCGCACGAGTTTCTTGAAATGCAGAATCTGTACGATTCGGCGGTGCGGCTTTTAAAACTGAAACTGGAAGTTTTAAACAACGAATTCAACGTTTTATACGCGCGGAACCCCATACACCACGTGGAGAGCCGGCTGAAATCGGCGGACAGCATCATTGCGAAACTGATTAAAAAGGGCGTGCCCGTTACCATAGAATCGGCGAAGAAGAACGTGAACGACGTGGCGGGCGTACGGGTGGTGTGCAACTATATCGACGACGTGTACGCCGTGGCGGAAATGTTGCTGAGGCAGACGGACCTCGAACTTGTGAAGCGGCAGGATTACATAAAAACGCCCAACTATAACGGGTACCGTTCGCTGCACCTCGACATCAAAGTGCCCGTGTATTTATCCGACCGTACGGAATACGTGCTGGCGGAAGTGCAGATACGCACGATTGCGATGGATTTCTGGGCGAGCCTCGAACACGACGTGCGGTATAAGGCGGATAAATCGAAGCTGCCCGAAGGCATCAACGAAGAGATGCTGGAATGTTCGCAGAAAATCGCCGAAATCGACGCGCAGATGCAGGATATGTATAAGCGCATTTCGGCAGCGGAAAAGTAAATGAATCTTCAAAAAACCCGACGGAAAATCTTCCGTCGGGGCTTTTTTTGAATTTTTTGTATGCTGCTTTCGGACGTCCGTCAGCGGGAAAGATAGACCATCAAAACGGCGATATCCGCAGGGTTTACGCCGGAAATGCGCCCTGCCTGCCCCAGATTCAGCGGGCGGACGCGGTTTAATTTTTCCCGCGCTTCCAGCCGCAAGCCTTCGATGGACGAATAATCGATGTTTGCGGGAAGAGATTTTTCTTCCAGTTTTTTCGCCCGCGCGATCTGTTCTTCCGCCTGTTTGACGTAGCCGCCGTATTTTACGGAAATTTCCGCCGATTCCAGAACGTCCGACGGGAGTTCCTTGGCTTCTTCCGGCAAATCTTCGGCGTATTCTTCGAAAATTTCGGAAAGAGATACGTTGCGGCGGATTAAATCGGCGAACGACAGCGCGCAGTGAGGCGGTTCGTAACCGTGTTTCTGCAACAAATCCAGACACTTTTCCCGTTCGATTTTTTTATCGAGCAGCGCGAGCGCTTTTTCGTAGGTCTGTTTGCGCCGCAAGTATTTTCGATAGCGTTCTTCGCTTACGAGTCCGCATTCGTAGCCGAGCGGGGTTAAACGGAAATCGGAATCGTCCTGACGGAGGCAAACGCGGTATTCCGCGCGGGAAGTCATCATGCGGTAGGGTTCGTCGGTGCCTTTGGTAACGAGGTCGTCGATTAAAACGCCGATATACGCCTGATCGCGCCTGAGGACGAGCGGTGGCTTGCCGCGAAGCTTCAAAGAGGCGTTCAGACCGGCAATCAAGCCCTGCGCCGCCGCTTCTTCGTAGCCGGAAGTGCCGTTGATCTGCCCCGCCGTGTACACGCCCGATACCTTTTTGAATTCGAGCGTGGGGAGGACGTCCAGCGTATCGATGCAGTCGTATTCGATGGCGTAGCCGTAGCGCACGATGTCCGCATGTTCCAGCCCCGCCACCGAGGCGTACATCTGCCGCTGGATATCGTGCGGCATGGAAGTGCTCATGCCCTGTACGTAAATTTCCGAAGTGTCCGCGCCTTCCGGTTCCAGAAAAATCTGGTGGCGTTCCTTATCTTTGAAACGTACGATTTTCGTTTCTACGGACGGGCAGTAGCGGGGGCCCGTGGAGGTGATGGCGCCGTTGTAGAGGGGGGAACGATCGAGATTATCGAGAATGATTTTGTGCGTAATCGCGTTGGTGTAGGTGAGGTGGCACGAAGCCGTGTTTTTCGGCGGAGCGCTTGTCATAAACGAGAAAGCGTAGCCTTTTTCGTCGCCTTTCTGTTCTTCGCACGCGGCGAAGTTTACCGTTTTGCCGTCCACGCGCGCGGGCGTGCCCGTTTTGAAACGGCGGATTTTGTAGCCGAGTCGGGCGAGAGAATCCGTGAGATAGGTGGCGCGGGAAAAGCCGTTCGGTCCGCTTTTTTGCACCAGTTCGCCCGTAATCGTCTGCGAATTTAAATATACGCCCGTGCAGACGACGACGGCGCGGCAGCGGATAATGCCGCCGTACGTGGTTTTTACGCCGGCGCACGCGCCGTTTTCCGTGAGAATTTCCGCCGCTTCCGCCTGCAGGATACGCAGATTTTCGGCGTTTTCGAGCACGCGCTTCATTTCGCGGTGGTACGCCGCTTTATCCGTCTGCGCGCGCAGGCATTGCACCGCCGCGCCTTTGCCCGCGTTGAGCATGCGCATCTGCAGCGCCGTTTTATCGGCGACGACGCCCATTTCGCCGCCGAGCGCGTCGATTTCGCGCACGAGATGCCCCTTCGCCGTGCCGCCGATCGAGGGGTTGCAGGGCAGAAAGCCGATGCCGTCTAAATTCAGGGTGAGCATCACCGTATCGACGCCCGTGCGTGCGAGCGCCAGCGCGGCTTCCGCGCCCGCGTGTCCGCCGCCGATGACAACCGCGTCGGCGGTATATTCTTCAAAGTCTTTCATGGTTTTTTATCGTTGTTTTTAATTTTTGCGAAAAAGCGGAGCGTTTTTCAACGCTTGTACACGGCGTTTTTCACGTCGTCGACTTCCTTGGCGATTTTTTCGTTGAGGCGGATTAAATCTTCCACCTTATCGCGGGAGTACATGATGGTGGTGTGATCTCTGCCGCCCATTAAGTTGCCTACGGAAACGAGGGGGAGGGAGAGAAGTTCGCACATTAAATACGCGCAGATTTGCCGCGCGCGTACGAGGTCGGCTTTTTTGCCTTTGCCGAGCAGGTCTTCTTTGCGGCATTTATAATAGGAGCAGACCGCCGAAATGATGGATTCGGGGGTAACGTCCTCTTTTTCTTCGCCGCTTTCGCGCACGGATTCGTTGAGCGCTTTGCGGGCGAGCGAGAGGGAGATGGGCTCTTCGTGCAGTTTCGAGGCGAAAATCACTTTGTTGAGCCTGCCTTCCAGCGTGCGCACGTCGTGCCCGGAATCGCCGGCGAGATATTCCAGCACTTCGTCCGGGATAAAGCAGCGTTTTTCCATGGCTTTGCGTTTTAAAATGGCGATTTTCGTTTCGGTATCGGGCGGTTGCACGTCGGTGATGAGTCCGCCTTCGAAACGGGTGCGGAGTCGCTCTTCCAGCGTGGCGATTTCTTTCGGAGGACGATCGGACGTTAAAACGATTTGTTTGTTCTGCGAGAAAAGCTCGTTGAAGGTGTGGAAAAATTCTTCCTGCACGCCCGGTTTTTTCGCGAGAAACTGGATATCGTCGATCATTAAAATATCCACGCCGCGGTAGTGGTTGCGGAACCTTGTGCTTTTATCGCGCGAGGAAAATTTCCCCGCAATCATCGAATCGATGAATTCGTTGAGAAAGTTATCGCAGGTGGTGTATAAAACGTGCTTTGCGGGATCGTGTTCCGCCACGTAATTGGCAATTGCCTGCAGAAGGTGGGTTTTGCCCAAGCCCGATTCGCCGTAAATGAAGAGGGGGTTGAAATTATCGCCGGGGTGTTCCGCCACGGCTTTTGCGGCGGCATACACGAATTTGTTGCCGCTGCCTACCACGAACGAATCGAACGTATAATTTTTATTGAGCGGCACCGTGCGGAAGGAATCGGAAAAGTCCTCCTCTCCTTCGAGAGGGTACGCTACCGAATTTTCCACGTACATGCGGAAGCCGTCTAATCCGACGTTCGCCTTTTCCACGGCGTCGTTGATGGCGGCGGAGTGTTTTTTTACGATGGTATCCGCCGTCATCACCGTCTGCGCTTTTAAAATGATTTTTCTGCCGATGACGTCCTCCGGTTCGAGATCTTTGATGAACGTATCGAACACGACGGGCGGTATGACGTTCTGAATCCTGTCGCGGATCAGCTTCCATAAATAGAGTACCTGCGATTTTTCAGCCAAAACGATTTCCTCCTTGCGCGGATTTTTCTCTTTTTTTGCATAGTTTTTGTGCAGCCGCGCGTTTTTTCTTTGTGTTTTTTGAAATTTTCTGCTATAATTATAATACAAAACGCGCGGAAAAGAAAGTGTTTTTGCCGCCGTTTTTCGATTTCGGGCAAAATTATTATGCAGATCAGATCTCTCACTCTCCGCAATTTCAGAAATTATAGCGAAGAAACCTTTGTTTTTTCGGACGGGCTGAACGTGCTGTTCGGCAAAAACGGGCAGGGCAAAACCAACTGCGCCGAGGCGGTGTTTTATCTTTGCACCGGCTCGTCTTTGCGCATACGCCACGATAAACAGCTGATTCGCATCGGGGCGGAAACGGCGGAAATCAAAGCCGAGGCGGAAAACCGTTACGGGCGCGTTACGATTGAAGCGGATATTTCGGAAAACAAGCGCGCTTTGTACGTGAACGGCACGAAGCTGACGAAGAGCGCGGATCTGATGGGGCATATCAACAGCGTGTTCTTTTCGCCGGGGGAGCTGAGGCTGATACAGGACGGTCCGGACGAGCGGAGGCGGTTTATCAATATGTCCGTTTCGCAGACGTCGCCGGCGTATTACACCGCGCTTCTCAGGTATATGCGGATACTCGATCAGCGGAACGCTTTATTGAAAAATCCCGATTACGGGACGGTGGCCGCCACGCTGCCCGTGTGGGACGAGCAGCTTTGCCGTTACGCCGCGGCGATTGCCGTGAAACGAAGAGAGTTTCTGGCGAGGCTGGTGGCGTACGCGGCGGATACGCACGCCTATCTGACGGACGGAAAAGAGACGCTTTCGCTGACGCCCGACCAGACGTATACGGGCGACGAAGAGGAGATAGCGGAACGGCTGAAAAAGCGGCTGAAAAATTCGTACGAAAAGGACAGACGGCTGGGGTATACCACGGTGGGACCGCATCGGGACGACATTTCGTTCGTGATTTCCGGCAAAGAGGCGCGGGGGTACGCTTCGCAGGGGCAGACGCGTACGGCGGCGCTGGCTCTGAAACTTGCCGAAGTGGAAATTTTCAGGGAAGTGGCGGGGGAATACCCCGTGTTGATTTTAGACGACGTGATGAGCGAGCTGGACACGCTGCGGCGCAAAAAACTGGTATCGCGGATAGACGGGCTGCAGACGATTGTTACCTGCACGCATGCCGAGCGCGCTCTGTACGGAAAAGAAGCGAATAAAATCCGCATCGACGACGGGCATATTTTACGCTGAAACCGCGCAGTATATATAGCGGAGGCGGAAAAGCTATGCGCGGATACGGCGGGAAAATGTTCGGCGGAAAAACGGAATTTTCAAAGCGAAAAAGCGCGCTCCTTACGGGGAGCGTTTTTTCGGCGGCGATTTTTATGGCGTTTGCGTTTTTGTTTCTGTTTTTTCCGTTTATCGTGCGGGAAAACGGGCGTTTTTCAAACGAATTTTATGCGGAGCGCACGGCGCAGGCGGCGGGGATAGAAACGAGGGAATATTTCCCCGCGGGGGTGTGCGTATGCGGCGTAGACGTGGGCGGAAAGGAAAAAAGGACGGCGTTCGAACAAATCCGCGCGGAGGAAAGGCGCAGGATTCCCTGCCTGTATGCCGATACGGCGGAGGGAACGGAAATCGTTTCTCCGTGCGAAATAGGATTTGACGACGACCTGGAAGAGATTTTTTCGCGCGCGGAGCGGGGCGGAAGATACGAAACGAAAATGCGCTGCCGTCTTTTCGGCGAGGGGGCGGAACGGCTGATTGCCGCCGCGGAAATTCCCGTGAAAAACGCGCGCGTGATTTTCGATAAAAACGGATTTTCGTACGAGAGAGAAAAAGACGGCGTGCTGATCGATCGGGAAAAATTTTCGCGGGCGCTGGAAAGCGCGCTTTCTTCGCTTGATTTAAAGGAACACGGATATGAATTTCCGCGGCTGGATATGCGGAAATACGCGCGGACGGCGCGCGCTTCGTTTACGATGAAAGACGCGCTGAAATGCACGGAAAAACTGGCTTCGTATACGACGGAATATTCCTCTTCGGGCGGGAACAGGTGCCGCAATATCGAACTTGCCGCTTCGTTTTTAAACGGCGTTACGCTGGAGGGCGGCGAGGCGCTTTCCTTTAACAAAACGGTGGGAGAACGCACGGCGGCACGCGGATTCAAAGAGGCGAAAATCATTCAGAGCGGCGAATTTATTTCGGGTGTGGGCGGCGGCGTGTGTCAGGCGAGCACCACGCTTTTCAACGCCGCGCTTTTATCGGGGCTGAACGTTACGGAACGCAGGAATCATTCGCTTTCCGTTTCGTATGTGCCCGCCTCGCGGGACGCCGCGGTTTCGTCGCGGTGCGATCTGAAAATCGTCAATCCGTTTGCGTACCCGGTGTATCTTCGGGCGGTGTGCGCCGGCAAGAGAGTTACGGTTACGTTTTACGGCACGAGAAGCCGGCGGACGTATGCGCTGTGCGGGAAAATCACGGGGCGCACGCCTCCGCCCGAAGCGGAAGAGAAAAAACTTTCGGCAAAGGAAGCGGCGGGCTTGCCTGCGGACGGCGAGGGGAGAATCTGGTTGCGCGCGCCGAAAGAGGGAATAAAAAGCGTGCTGTACCGCGAAACGTACGAGAACGGCAGACTGATTTGCCGGGAGAAATTGTTTTCGGACAGCTATGCGCCCGTACGGGGTATTTACGGCGTAGCGGTAAAGAAAGCGGAGGTCGCGGCGGGAAAGACGGAAGAAAACGGTGAGGAAAAGGACGCGCCGTGAAATAAAGTATGCGACGTCGCCGAAATGAAAATAACGGCGGGCGGGCAGGAAAAATGCCGGCTTAACGAAACAGGTTAAGTCCGACCGGAGGGGAAAGCAAGGAGCGGGCGGCTTCGTTTTGCAAAGAACGGGCGGCGGACAGAAGTCGCTTTCCGATGACGGCGCAAGGGAAAAATACCGTGAAAATCGCCTTAAAACTCGAAGCTTCGACCGGAATCGATAAAGAATTATAAAATATTTTTTTCGAAAAATCGAAAAGTGCGAACTTTTTTCCGTGAAACGATTGTGTTTTCTTTGAAAAAATGTTATAATACTTAGGTATAAATATCATACGACTTGCCGCGGCGAAAAGTCGCGGTACGGGAGAAAGACGATTATGGACAGAATCGAACTGAAAAAAATCGCCGCGGACGTAGCGGCGTACGCCGGCAAAACGGTTGGCGTTGCCGGCTGGATCAAGACGGTGCGCGATTCCAAGGCGTTCGGATTTATCGAACTTTCCGACGGCAGCTGCTTTAAAAACACGCAGATCGTGTTTGAACGCGCCACGCTGGAAAATTACGACGAGATAGCGCATCAGAACGTGGGCGCGGCGATTTTCGTTACGGGCGAAGTGGTAGCTACGCCCGAAAATAAGCAGCCTTACGAAATCAAGGCGAAAAAAATCGTTGCGGAGGGGGAATCTTCGCCCGATTATCCGCTGCAGAAAAAGCGCCATTCCGTGGAATTTTTACGGGAAATCGCGCATCTCCGCCCGCGGACGAATC
The DNA here is from genome assembly GCA_900542935.1 of uncultured Eubacteriales bacterium. Lineage (GTDB taxonomy): Bacteria > Bacillota > Clostridia > Christensenellales > Borkfalkiaceae > Scatosoma. Next base: position 780 of record UQPN01000026.1, on the reverse strand, counting down.
TCTTTTCGGCGGTGTTTAAAATCCGCAGCGAAGCGGCGTTCGCCATTCATAAGTTTTTTAACGAGCGCGGGTTTGTGTACGTGCATACGCCCATTATCACGGGCAGCGACTGCGAAGGCGCGGGCGCGATGTTTCAGGTAACCACGCTGCCCCTCGAAGAGCTGGCAAAGAGCGGCAAAGCGCCCGATTATAAGCAGGATTTCTTCGGGAAAAAAGCTTCGCTTACCGTTTCGGGGCAGCTGAACGCGGAAACGTACGCAATGGCTTTTTCCAACGTGTACACGTTCGGACCGACGTTCCGCGCGGAACATTCCAACACGGCGCGGCATGCGGCGGAATTCTGGATGATAGAGCCGGAAATGGCGTTCTGCGACCTTGCGGGGGATATGGACGTGGCGGAAGCGATGGTGAAATACATTATTTCGTACGTCGGAGAAACCTGCAAAGACGAGCTGGATTTTTTGAATAAATTTGTGGATACGGGGCTTCTGGAACGGCTGAAAAACGTTACGGAAAACGATTTCGTGCGGTTGCCGTACACCGAGGCGATTGAGATTTTAAAAGAGCACGCAAACGAATTCGACGACAAGAATATTTTCTGGGGCAAAGATTTGCAGAGCGAGCACGAGCGGTATCTTACGGAAACCGTGTTTAAAAAGCCGGTGTTCCTGACCGATTATCCCAAGGAAATCAAGGCGTTTTACATGAAGCAGAACGACGACGGCAAGACGGTGGCGGCGGCGGATTTGCTGGTGCCCGGCATCGGGGAACTGATCGGCG
>UQPN01000025.1 GCA_900542935.1 uncultured Eubacteriales bacterium | reverse complement strand
GCTTAATTTCGTACTGTTTTCCGCACGTAAGCACGTAATCGCACGCGCCGTGCACGCGCAAACGGAGCGTTTCGCCGATCTTCACATAGCTCTTTTCGTACGTCAGCGCGCAGGTATGCAACGCGGCGCAAAGCAGGCTTATTCCATCCTCTACCCCCGTCGTTTCGAAAATATACAGCGTTAAAGACGTATTGTGCGAGCCCGTGCCGTATGCTTTATCGAACGACGGCATAAACTCCAAAGACACAAAGAAATGCCCCGGGCAGTAGTCGGAAGAATAGTTGCATTTCCAGCCGTCGCATTTCCCCTGCGGGAACAAAATCAGGTTTTTGCCGTTCGGATTCGAAAGATAGCAATATTTGTATTTATTGCCCGCCGAGGTATACGGAGAGTTCAAAAGGTATTGATTCTGCCAGCCGCCGCCGTTTTTCTTGCCCATAAAATTGATGGGAAGTTCCAGCGAAAATTCCGATAAATCGGTGCGCGTCGTGCGCATTTTTACAAGCACGCCGCGTCTGCCGCCAACCGTAATAAATTCCGCGCGGAGCGAAGTTTTCGTTTCTTCGCAGTACAGTTCGCCCGCGGCGGGGAGCTGAATAAAATAAGCCTTTCTGTCGTTATAGGGCTTGGCGAAATTTTTTGCGCCGCCCGAAGAAAGATCGTCCGTCTGCAACGTGTAGCGTACGGCGAGCTTATCCCCGTTTAAATATGATTCTAATTGTTTTAACGCTTCGTTCATCATTTTTTGTTTTTACCTCCTGAACGTTCAGCCGATTGCATTATTATTGACATCGGCGTTAAATTATGGTATAATAGAATTGCTTTGATATACAGAAAAAGCAAGGAGAATTTCTTGTGAATACCGAATTTATTTTTTTTAACAGGCAGATTTATAATCAATCTTACCAGATTCACCCGCACGTTCACCCTTGCTTCGAACTGGTGTATTATCTTTCGGGCGAAGGCACGGTGAACATAAATAACGTAGATTACAAATTCAAGCCCAACTGTTTTGCTTTCACCGCCCCCAACGAGATTCACAGCGAAAGTTCGCGCACCCCCGCCACGGTGCTGTTTATCGGGTTCAAAACCGATCGGCTTTTGCCGAAAAAGCCGCTTGCCGCCGATCACGACGGCGATATTTTAAAAACAATGCTCGAAATAGCAAACGAAATGAATTTAAAACGCTCTTACTATTCGGCAATTCTGAATACGCTTACCGAAAAATTAGTGTACCTTGTTTTGCGCAAAGCGGGCGTGGAGCAAAACAAAGAAGAATATTTCAGATATATTTTAAATTACTTCAACGTCAACGCGAATCAGAATATCAGCATTAAACAAATCGCTTTCAACCTCGGCTATAACGCGGACTATCTCGGTCAGCTGTTTCTTGCGAATACGGGGAAAACGGCAAAAAACTATCTGACGGAAATAAGATTGAAAAACGTATGCGAATTTCTTTTGAATTTTGACTATTCGTTGAATAAAATCGCCGAATTGACGGGCTTTTCTTCCGCTTCTCATCTTTGCCTGATTTTTAAAAAGTATTACGGCATATCGCCGCTCGAATACAAAAAACAAGAACAGAAAAAAGTAAAAACCGCAAGCCTCGTTCGCAACGTTTAATATATTTTTTATCAATCGTATCAGTCAATCGTATAAGCCGCCGCCCGAAAGCGGCGGTTTATTCTGATTCGACTTATTTTTATACCATTATACGGCGCAACCGTTCGGATTCTTTTCTGATCGGCTCGATTCCCGCGTTCACGCGTTCCGAAATCTTTTCGAAGCCTTTTTTCAGAAGCAAAATCCGATGGTTGCCCTCGCCCTCCTCAAATACGCTTTTGCCGTCTTCAAGAATCGTTATTTTTCCCGATGAGGAATAATCAAAGTATTTTTCGCAGTTTTCCGTTGCGCAAAGACAGGTAACGGGGTCCCAACTCATCCGGCGAAAACGATTCACTTCGTAGCCTACGCTTTCGGCGTAACGCCGCATAGAATACCACACGGGGTTTTCGCCGTTTTTCATTTCCGTAAAGACTTCCGCGCCCGCTTCCCACGGCACAAACACCGCTTTCACGGGGCAACGGCGGGTAAAATATTGCGCCGACTTTATATCTTGCAGAATATTCCATTCGGGCTCGACTTTTTCGGGGTTTTCGCCGAAATTCTGCGCAAACGAACCGCCCATACAGAAAATTTCTTCCACGCTTTTTTCAAGCAATTCCACGCCGCCGAGCGCGGAAATTTCGTCCGCTTCGCTTTTTAACAGCCGCGCCAGATTCACGAGCGGTCCGATGGCGACGAGCGTGATTTTTTCCTTTGCTTCGGCAAGCGTTTTTCTTAATAATTTCACCGCTTCGCAAGCCCCGTCGGGCGCGCCGTATTTTTCCATCACCGCCGCCGAATAATTATTCAGCTTATCGCAACCGAGCGCAGGCTTCGCCATTGCGCCAACCGTTACCGATTCGCCGTAATATTCCGCGATTGCCCTGACGGTTGACACCGCTCCGCTTCTTGTGGTGCTTGTGGTAACGCACAAGATTTCAAGCTCTTTTGCGATTTGCTTATTCAGCAGAATCGCAAGCGCAACGGCGTCGTCGCAATCGACGCCCATATCTGTATCGAGAATAACTCTCTGTTTCTTATTTTTCTCCATTCGAATGTAACCCCGACTAAATTTTTATCGTAACGCGCTTTAATCGGTACGTCCAGAGCGGGTCTTCTTTTTTTCCGCTCGATACGTATTTTTTATTGACGTCCGACTCCGTTACCACGACTTCGAGACGATCGCTTGCTGTAAGATACCCGTACCCGTCGCGGACGACGCACGTATTGTGCACGCCCTTGTACGTTTCGCCGACTTTACAGCTGATTTGCCCTACCGTTTCCCAAGAAATTTTTTCTTCTCTCCACGTGCTCGCCTCGTAATCTTTGAAAACCGATCCGATTTCCGCCGTTCCCGATTTCGATTGATTTTTAATTCTGAAAACCGGCGCGGCGGACATAGCAAACCGTTCGTTATACTCTCCGTCGGTGATTCCGTAAATATACCCGCCGACGGGGTCGTAGGCGTAATCGCCGTTGGTTACGGTGGGAACGGCGGTGGGCGCAGACGTTTTTGAATTTTCGCCGAGGCGCAGAATACCGCCGCAATTCATTTGTTGCACGAAAAATTCGCGCGTTATCTGATTCAGATCGGAAAAATCGTACCCCGCCACGGAAGTTACCGTTGCGTGCCGCCAGCAGTTATTTTCATCGAAGATCGGGGCAATCGTGGAATAAAACATTAAAATTCTGCCCTTTTTATCCACGCTGATCATAGAAGCCTGACCGTACCCCCATTGATACGTGCTCCGCAATTCGGCGGGAACGTTATCGGAAGTGTATTTCAGCAACGGATTGATTTTATCGCAACGCTTCCACGGTCCTTCCGCGGTTTTCGCCACGGCAAGGCACACGTGATTGTATTCGTTGTTTCTTGTATTGCAGGCAAGATACGCCATTAAATAGCCGAACGATTCGCCGTCGTAGGTAAATTCGCCCTTGATCACGTTCGGATCGCATACCTGCTGTCCTTCCGTATCGCTTTCGGATACGTTCTGCCTTTTCAAAGGCGAAAGCACGTATTTTTTCGGACTCCAAAACCATTCGTCTTTGATTTTTACGCCCTTTCGCATTGCGATATAATCGGTAACGCGATCGTTGCCGAGCGAATCGACGTATACGTCGCCCGCGCCTTTGCCCCGCGTTTCTCTGTTCGAACAATAATACGCGTAGCGGGTGTTTTCGTCTTCCTGAAAAATCGACGGGCAATAATTATAAATCGCCAGGTCGGCATTCGCGACGACCTGCCCGTTTTCATCGAGGACGTCCGATTGTTCCCAAAACATATTTCCCGCCGCGCTTTCTTTCGTATATCCTTCGGGAATTACCGCCTCTTCGTCTTTTTGCGCAGTACAAGCGGAAAACCCCGAAAACAGCGCTAAAATCGCCAAGGCGCGCCCGATAAAAATTCGATTATTTTTTCTCATTTTTTCTCTCTTTGCGTTGTTTCCGCACAAATATCGATAAAACCGACAACGCGCACGCCGCCGTTACCGCGAATACCCCCGAGCGAATTTTGCCGTTGCAACCGCTTCCGCATCCGCTCTTTTCTTCGGAATTTTCGGGCTTTTCGGGTTGCGGCGCGGGATCGGGCGTAGGATCGGGCGTGGGATCGGGCGTGGGGGTGGGATTAACGGCTTCTACATAATCGGTATGCCCGCATACGTCGCAAACGAATGAGAATTGATTACGAAATACAGCGACGAAAACAAAGACGAATCGGCAAGATAATCTTTATCCGCCTTTTCGAATACCGAAAACGGCATATAAACTTTGCCTTTAAATCCCTTTTTGAAAGTATTCGCGCCGATTTCTTCGTCCGCATTCGTTTTCGCGCCGCCCTCGGAAACGTAGGTTGCGTGCCCCACGTTGCCCCAAGAACGGTACGCCGTATTGTTTTCATCGAACACGGTTACGTCGATTGAAACGCTTTCGGAATTTAAAGCGGTTGTATCGAGCTCGAACGTGATTCCCGCATAGTTCGTCATATCGGAATATTTGTTTGTTTCCGCGCCGTTTGCGTATTCTTTCGCCTGTATGTAGAGCCATTGTTGCGTATTCGTTGTTTTTGCCGCTTTTTCTAAATTCCAGACGGCTTTATCCGCAAAATCTTTTTGATAAACCTGATACGCCATCGCGCTGCCGAGTCCGCTTAAAAACTCTTCGTAGGTATGCGATTCGTCCATTCTCCACCAGGCAGGTCCGTAATACCACTCGCTGTTTTTGATTGCCGCTATCGCGCTGCGATTCTGCCACTGCGTAATCTGCGTTGCGGCAGACGGGTCAAACAAAACCGTTTGTTTTTCATCGCGTATCAGCGTTACTTTGCCCGTTTCCAACGCCTTTGCGTCCCACGAATGATACCTTACGGCAAGCGCGGTAACGTTGGAAAAATCGAATTCCGTTGCGCCATTGTATTTTGCAAATTCACCCGTAAATAAATCTTTCGTTAATTCGAGATAACCGTGCCCGTCGATATATACCCCGCGCCAGTCGGAATTAGCCGATACATACCTCGATACTTCTGTCCCGTTTGCCGTGCCGTAAAAATACGGATGATGTAAAAACGCCGAAGCATAAGAAGGATCATTTCCATTGACATTGATCTGCGAGCCGTTTTTATCTACCAGCCATAAACTCATCCAGTTGTAGGAACTGCCCGAAAGCGCGTTGACTTCTAACTGCAATACGTCGGCGTCAGCAAAATCAAACGACTGCTCGCCGTCGGTAAGCCCCATTGTGATTGTTGCGAAGCCCCACCAGTTCTTATCGGCACTTTCGCCTTGATTCGTATCGTTTACCCAGCGGATACCGTCGAAATAATCTGCGCCGCGGGTGAGATGGTTTTCAACCAACGATTGATCGCCCACCTGAGCGACTTTTGCCGCCGCGCCCATATAATACTGCACGTCGGCGGCGTAATTCGCGTTTTCGGGGATTTCGTTTTGTTCGGAAAGCGCATTTTCGTGCGTTTGCGCCTCCGCCTCTGCCTCCGCCGTTCCCGTTTTCGCTCGAAGCGACGTAATCGACGTAATCGAGCCGCTTCCCGCACAAAGCGCGGAGCAACCGATTGCGGCGCAAAGCGCAAGCGCGCCGACTCTTTTTTTAGATTTTGTTCCCATTTTCCGACTCCTTATATAATAGATTTATCGGCACGCACTTAAACGAAGAGCAATCTTTTGAATGATTTTCGCTTCGCTGAATCCGTGCCAACAAAATAAGTCTATCATTAAATTTTTCGTCCGTCAATAGGAAAAACGAAAAACCTCGGATTTTTGATATGTATTTCTATAATTTTTATGATGTTTTTTTGCCGTTAAATTTTGCATTTTAACCGTTTTTTCGAAATTTTAAAGAATTTTCAATGATTTATCCATTTTTTTCTATAAAAAGCCAAATTTTTATTAAAAATGATTTTATGTATTTTTGATATTAAATTTTACCCGGACGTTTAAATTTTGCCGTTATTTTTTCTACTTCGTCTGAATGAAATTTCTTTTATTATAAGCGTTGCGGGGACTGCGAACTTGCAGTCCCCGCAATGAAGCCGAACGAAAATATATGTTTATTCTGAAAATGTTTATTCTGAAAATTCAGGCAGCGAAAATGCTTTGCGCCTGCCTTTTTCCTTTATTTTTTTACTCAGCCTTTTTGTTTTCATTTTGCAACCGCAATAATGTTTCGAAATACACAATCGAAATCGCGCTCCATCCGTGGCACAGGCTGCCCGCGTTGTCAAACTCCGACGCTCCGTCCGTCGTTTCCCATACGCTCGTTGCGCCCGCCGCAAGCATTTTTTCGTAATCTTGCCGTATCTCTTCAAGCACCGCGCTTTGATATTTCGCTTTGTCGCACTTCAATAACGCGTCGTACTTGAACGTTTTCATCGATAACGAACAGTCCTGCATTTTCCCTTTCGCGATTTTTTCACACACCGTTTTTGCCGTTTCGCCCGCCGCTACCCCCCGACAAAATCGCGAGCGCGTTGCCGAGTACGGTATACTTTTTTTCGCCCCGTTCCGCCGTAAACGCGCCGTCTTCCGCAACGAAAAACGCTTCTTGCGCCGCTTCGCGCGTTTCACGGATTTCCTTTTCGTACGCAAACGTTTCGCCAAGTTTTTCGGCGATATATGGTGGAATTTATGGTGGAGTTTATGGTGGAGTTTATGGTGGAATTTACCTTTTCCAATAACCTTTCCTGTTTCTGTTTATCAATTATATTATACGGTAGTATACATTGTATAAACGATGTCCCGAAATGATATACTTCTTTGCCGTATTTAGCCACGACAGTCGGCACACCCTTTCCGGATTGTTCCATATAGTGTAACTGCATAAATATTTTCGCAAATTCTTCATTGACAGGGTTGCTGATTCCCATAAAAAACTCTTCTTTCGTCATCCCGTCTTTCAGCAATCCATACGAGATTATTTCGACTCTATCATCAAACCCATAAATTGCGGGAGGAACTTTTTCAACCCATAAATTATGACATACAGCATTAAACAAAGCCTCTCTAAAAGCCTCTGCATTAAAATACGGAGTATCCACTCTTTCTTTTCCCACAATATTCGTCTGAATAATGTTAAGAACGTTTAACGAATATTCGAGTGCATCTTCCATCTGTTTAAAAATACAACCGTTTTTGTCTTTTTCATTCCGTCCCGAAATGCCTGTCTGTGATGCTCGTTTCTGAAATACATATTTTTCTAACCTCCTGTTTTTTTGCATAAAAAAAGGCGTATAGTTTTTTACGCTATACGCCAAAATTTTATGTAATTTGAAAAGACGGGAGTTCAACTCTGCGCAGAATTAAAAAGCATCTACGAAAAACGCTCTGAAATTTTCGTGATTTCGATAGCAAAAAAGCCTGATAAAATCAGGCTTTTTCGCGCAGGTATCTTTTTTGTTCACCTGAGATGGCAAACCTGCTCAAAATAGATACATTTTCTATTTTGTTAAGCAGAGTTGAACTATTGTATTCCAATATTTTATATTAAATACACCTAAACCTGTATTTCGGGGAAATATTTAAGTCTTATGTTCGTCGATAATTCTTTATTTTCACTTAAACCGCCTAAAGCGATAGTTGCATAAAATCTTTCTCATAGAAAGATCAACGGATTAAAATATTTTCTTTTATAAAGAATCAGGGAGTTCCACAAATAAAACTCCCCGCAGACTTTAGATTACACAATTTATTTTTTTCGCTTAATTTTAACTCTTGCTCCAACGATAGTATTTTCCAACTCTCCGCTTTGAAGCATCTTTTCAATCGCCGAAGTTAATTTTGCCGAAATGCCTTTATATCCCATTGCTGCCGCAAGTTCGTTCCGAGAATAGGCATTTTTACCTAATGCGTTTAGTATTCTCTTTTGATAATCGCTTTCTTTTTTACTTTCTGCCGTTTTGGTTGAAAAATACGAATGTACGGGAATCGTTACCGAAAGATAAGAGCGATCTTCATCCATTTTAAATTCGGGATACGCAGACCCATTTTCTTTCAACGCTTTCAAAGCGTTCGGATATCCTGTATTTCGCCCCTCTATAAGTTTTAACTCTTTAAGAAAATCGCCTATCCTTCTATTCCGATATGCCCGCGCGCGAATTTTATACGATTCGATATCTTTCTCCGTTATACTTCTATCAAATCCCGGGAAACTTGTTATTTCCATTCCCTCGCCCGTTATCCTTACGGTTATCGGCTCGTTGATTTGATATGACCTATGATAAACCGCATTGGAAAGTATTTCCTCCACAGCGGCGTAGGGATAATTAACAACCCGAGTCGCTTCCGCTTTATCTGCCGTTTTAATCACCGCTTCCTTTATCGTATAATTTTTTATATACAAAAGTGCATCTTTCAATTGGCGTTGTATCGGACCACTGAAAACTTTTTCGACCATATTTGTTCCGGTCGGATCGGGAATATCAACCACTTCGATGCGCGCATATCTGAAATATTTTTCGGGTTGTTCACTGAACATCAGTATCCCGACGTTTAACGGTTTTATATTTTCCGTAGGCCCGGCAACGATTTGTAAACTTTTCGCTATTTCAAGCATATCCATTTTTTGCGAAAGTTCGTATAATCCGCTGCCGACTTCTTTTAAATGTTGACGCATCAAACCTATATCCAGGTCCGATATATCCGCAGACAAATTCGGTCTGTCATCAAAAGGTATATTCGAAGAAACGTAGAACAATTCTTTTTCTTCCGAAGGAGAAGCTACAATACTACTGCTGAATTTTCTGATGTAATAGTATTTGTTCGCCTTGTCGGAAAACACGTCTTTGGACGCCTTATACGGCCGCCCGTATCCACCGGATACCCAAATCACTATGACGTATTTATCTTCAAATAATACGGGTTCTATTACGGGATTGTATAACGGCTCGATGCAATGGCAATACCCGATACATTCTTTAAGAATGCCGTCAATTTTTCTTTGCTCGACGCCTGCAACAGGAAAGACGGGACTTCCGTCTTTTTCTTCTACCCCTATAACGATATAGCCCCCGCCGACGTTATCTATGTCATTCGCAAAAGCGCAAATACTATGAATAATTTCGTTTGGATTCCAGGACTTTTTAAATTCGATTCTATTGGATTCTACTACTCTTTGGTTAATTAAGTCTCCGATATTTACGGGTATAGCCATAGCAACAAATCTCCTTTACGGTTATATTGTACCACAACCATTTAAATTCGTCAACTTATTCGACGGGCTTTTATCGATACTTTCGATATATTCGATAGAATTTTGTCGAAAGCGTCGACAAAGTTTTATTTAAAAATACAGACCACGGTATTATTCCGCTCTCATACTCTTGATCATCGTCTTTTTAATTTTTACGTTCTTAATTAAGATAAAAATATGCAGCGGCATCAATTTTACCAACGTAGTGGCAAAATTGATAAATCATTGTGTACCATAAAATTAATCTTCTTATGCCCGTCAACCGAACGTTGTTCAACAATATTTTTCCGTAAATCGACGTCTGCTTTGCTCGCCGCCACAGGCATGGGGCTCTGCCGACAGCAAATATACCGCGCTCACCGTTTCCTTATCCTTGCGATTCGTCTTTTTCTATTTTCATTAAAATTATAACACATTTTTTAACTGCCTTAAAATCGCGGTATAATACTTTTACCGAATAAAACGGTAAAGGAGTAATCTCATGAACAAGAGACATTCGTTGGAAGAAAAACAAAGTGCAATCAAAAGATATATTAAAGACAGGGAATCACCACTTAAAATAATTAAAGATATCGAAATTTCCAAAAGCACTTTTTATAATTGGTTGTCCGAATATCAGAATGAACAAAAACAATCTGACCACAAAAAATTAACTGTACGTAACTTCAAAATGCTTGAATCGAAAATAGCTCGACTTGAAGGTATTATCGAAATTATTAAAAAAGCAAATGTCCTGCCAAATTCGCCGTTGAAAGACAAATTGTCCGTAGCAGAAAACTTGTCCAAAAATTACAGCGTTCATATGCTCTGCGAGGCGTTGGATATTCCGCGGGGAACTTATTACAACCATATTCTCCGCAATAAAAGAGATAACACTTGGTATGCGAAACGCAGAGAAGCATTACGCGAACAAATACAAGAAATATACGATGAAAGCAATCAAATATTCGGAGCGGCAAAAATTGCCGCGGTTTTACATAGTCGCGGTGTAAAAGCATCAGTAAAGATGATTCAAAAATTAATGAGCGATATGGGACTTGTCAGCATTCGTCAAGGCGCAAAAAAATATTATGACGACAATGTTCGACAATATAAAAATTATATTAACCAAGAGTTTCATACAAACGCGCCCGATCAGGTTTGGGTAAGCGACGTCACATATTTTAAGTGCAACAATAAACAATACTACATCTGCGCTATTATCGATTTGTATGCAAGAAAAGTTATTTCATACAAAATAAGAAAAATAAACAGTACTCAACTTGTGAAAACAACTTTTAAGGTAGCCTATGAAGAACGAAACCCCTCTACCTCTCTTATTTTTCACACCGATCGCGGTTCAAATTATATTTCAAAAGGTTTGAACGATTACCTAAAATCATTGCAAATCACACATTCATTTTCCCGCGCATACGTTCCTTACGATAATTCCGTTATGGAATCTTTCTTCGCATCGTTAAAACGCGAAGAATTATACAGAAAAAAGTATCGTTCGGAAAAGGAATTTTACAAAGCTGTTGAGGATTATATTGAGTTTTATAACGAGCAACGTCCTCACGCAAAACTGCAATACAAGACTCCGAATCAAAAAGAACGTGAATATAAAGAAAAATAAGAAGATTTTGAGTAAATCTATCGGACAAGCGGGGTTCGGAAATAAAAAATTATTATTTTTAATTTTGCTATTTTACTTCTTTCGGTTTTTAGTCCGATAAAGCAAATAAGAATAAAGGCATACAAACCCGCATAAATACTGAAAAAAATAGAAAAACACTATCAATAATCGAACCTTGGGAGTTCAGATGTCGATAGTGTTTTCAGATGGTGGAAGTGGTGGGGATCGAACCCACGTCTTACTCGGCTGCCAAAAAACTTTCTACATACTTAGTTTGCCTTTATTCTTAAAAAACGGTTGCGGGTAAACGCGCCGCCGCTTTCGCACGGGATAATTTTAATCTTTCCGTCCCCTCCCGCCGGAACAAAAAGATTTTTTCGTCTTGATTTACGCCGCGTCTTTCACCGACGAAAAAATGAAAGCCGACGCTTTGTTTAAAACAAAGTTACGCCGCTAAGGCGTATTCTGCATTGTTATCTGCATTTAAATTTTTCGGAATGTTTTTAACGCAGCCACTCCGTCTGCGGTATGCTTATCTTTCCGCTCACCGGCAATCGAAACCTTTACACCCCCGTATTATAATTTTCACGCGCGCGCCGCTTTTTCGGTTTTCCGCCGCTTTCGCCGCACCTTCGCGTTTTATATTATTATACACGTATTTTCCGCAAAAGTAAACGCTTTTCAGCCTTTTTTCGCAATTTTTTTCACAGAAGTTCTGTGTTCCGTGCCGCTTAACAGCCGCCATACGTTTTTATGATGCGCCCCCCACGTGAACACGTTCAACAGCAGCAGCAACAACATCGCCGCCGCGAAATACACGTTTTTTTCCGCTCCGTAACGCAACAGAAATAACGTTCCCTGCCAGATAGCAAACCCGGAAGTGCCGATCAGCGAGCCCATCGAACCCCACTCCGTGAAAAAAATGTACAGCGCCACCGCCACGAAAAGCAAAAAGCCGAGCAACAGAAACCACGGATTTTCGCAGGCTAAACCGAACCAGAATCCGCCGAACGTGGAAGCGATGCCTTTTCCGCCTTTAAAGCGGTTCGTTACGGGGAAAATATGTCCGATAATAACGAACAGCGCCGCAAGATACCTCGCTACATCCGCCACGCACACGTCGGAACCGGAAAACACGAATTTTCTGAAAATCAGATGCGCGGCAAGCGTGGGAAGTCCGCCCTTGAACGCATCGCAGAAAAAGGTAATCACGCCGATCTTCCAGCCGAATTCGCGGCTCATATTCATCGTACCCGGATTTCCGCTGCCGATTTTCGTGATGTCTTTATGCTTCTTTTTGGAGATAAACCGTGCGAAATTGAAACAGCCGATAAAATAGCATACCGCCGCCAATATTAAAAATTGCCAAAAATTTTCCGTAAAATTCCAAGACCGCACCGCCGTACGCACTCCTTTTATCGTTTCTTTTTACTCTTCGTCTTTCCGTTCCCGCACGACGATTTTAATCGGCGTACCCGAAAAATCGTACGCGCCGCGAATCACGTTTTCGAGGTACCGCTCGTACGAGAAATGCATCAGCCCTTCGTCGTTCACGAACAGCGCAAACGTAGGCGGACAGACGCTCACCTGCGAAGAATAGTAAATTTTCATTCTTCTGCCGAGGTAGGAAGGCGGTTCCGAAATACGCACCGCGTCGCCGATTAAATCGTTAAGCGCGCCCGTGGGCACGCGGAACGTGGCGTGCGCGTACACTTCGTCGCAAAGAGAAAGCAGTTTTTCCGCACGCTGCCCTGTTTTCGCCGAGATATACAGCGATTTATAATAGGACATGAATTTCAGGTCGTTCTGCAGTTTTTCTTCAAACTTATTCACCGTGTGGGTATCTTTTTCCACAAGATCCCACTTATTCATCACGATGACGGACGGTTTGCCCTGTTCGTGCACGTAGCCGATAATCTTCACGTCCTGTTCGGTAAGCCCTTCGTTGGCATCCACCACAAGGGCGCACACATCGCTTCGGCGCACCGCGTCGAACGCGCGCATATTGCTGTAATATTCCACGTCGTCGTCCACGCTGCGTTTCTTTCTGATGCCCGCCGTATCGATAATCGTGTATTTTTTTCCGTTTCTTTCAAACAGAGTATCGATAGCGTCGCGCGTGGTGCCCGCCATCGGCGTAACAATGCTTCTTTCCTGCCCCAGCAACCTGTTCACAAGGCTGCTTTTACCCGCGTTCGGCTTGCCGACGATGGCGATTTTCAGCGACTTATCCTCTTCCGTTTCGCCTTCGGGAAAATATTCCACCGCCTTATCGAGCACGTCGCCGATGCCGGAGGAATGTTCCGCCGAAACGGCAAACGGTTCGCCGAGCCCCAGCGCGTAAAATTCGAACACTTTATCGGGCGAATATTCGTCGATTTTGTTCACCACCAGAATTACCGGCTTTTTGCTGCGGCGGAGTACGTCCGCCACGTCGTAATCGGAGGCGGAAAGCCCCTCTCTGCCGTCGGTGAAAAACAAAATCACGTCCGCGGTATCGATAGCCACGTCCGCCTGTTTGAAAATTTCGCGCCACATCGTATCTTCCGATTTCAGTTCGATGCCGCCCGTATCCACCACGGTGAATTTTTTGCCTCGCCATTCCGCGTCGGCATACAGCCTATCGCGCGTAACGCCGGGGCGATTTTCCGTGATGGCGATTTTTCTGCCTGCCACTTTATTGAAAAACGTGCTTTTCCCCACGTTGGGGCGCCCCACGAGGGCGATCAGCGGATTTGCCATGATTATTTCTCCGTTCTGCTTTTGTATCCCGTTCGATCCGAACTTATCTTTATACCCGTTTATTATACCCTGTTTTTCCGATTTTGTAAAGAAAAAAGACGGACAATCGCAAAGATTGCCGCCTTTTCCGAAAAATTTCAACGTTTTTGCTTACTTGATTAAGCCGCCCATCACGCCGAATACGCAGCCGAGCACATATACGACAAGCGCGATCCAGTAAATTACGCGCCACGCCGTTTTTTTGCCGCGGGTATAATCGTAAGCGGGAATGCCGATGCCGATAAGTACGAAAAGTTTTGCAATCAGATTGATGATGCTTGCCACGGAGCCGGTGAAAATTCCGCCGATTAAAAACATCGTTGCGGCGATAACCAGTGCAAAATAGCTGCATCCCTTCAGAATGCCGTACTTCGTAACGGTACCCGAAGATCTTTTGCGTGTGGTGGCGGTAGTTGTTGTTTTTTTGGTTGCCATAATAAATCCTCCTGAGATTTAAATTTTTTTCTTTATTCGTCCTGCGCGTTACCGCCGCCCGCAAGCGCGGCAACGTTCAGATTCACGCCGTATATTTTGTCGAGTTTTTCCAGCAAGCCGGAAAAATACGGCGGCAGCGGCGCGTAAAAAGTAAGCCGTTCGCCCGTTGTCGGGTGCGTAAAACTCAGCGAATACGCGTGCAAAAGCTGTCCGTTCAGAGAAAATTTCTGCTTTTTATATCCGTATACCGGGTCGCCAACCACGGGATGCCCCATATATTTCGCATGCACGCGTATCTGATGCGTGCGCCCCGTGTGCAGCATAAACCGGCAAAGCGTATAATCGCTGCCGTAGCGCACCGCCACCTCGTAATCGGTAATCGCGTTTTTGCCGCGCCCTGCGGGCAACACAGCCATTTTCAGCCTGTCCGCGGGACTTCTGCCGATGTCCGTGGCGATTCTGCCTTTTTCCGCTTTTACGCAGCCTTCCAGCAGCGCATAATACTTTCGGCTGCAGGTTTTATCGGCAATCTGCGCGGAAAGCGAAACGTGCGCCTTATCGTTTTTAGCCACAACCAGCAAGCCGGACGTATCTTTATCGATTCTGTGCACGATGCCGGGGCGCAGCACGCCGCCCACGCCGCTTAAATGATCGAGCGAGGCGAGAAGCGCGTTTACGAGGGTGCCGTCCGCCTGCCCCGCGCCCGCGTGCACCACCATGCCCTGCGGCTTGTTGATGACGGCGAGATCGTTATCCTGATACACGATATCAAGCGGAATGTTTTCCGGGCGCGCCTTGCACTCTTTTACTTCCGGAAGTTCGATTTTTACCGTTTCGCCCGCTTTCACTTCGCGCGAAGCTTTGATAATCGCGCCGTTGATACTCACCGCGTTTTCGTCGGCAAGCTTTTTCACGCGCGAACGCGTTTCGCCCGTTTTTTCGCTTAAAAACACGTCCGCGCGGGCGTAATCGGTTTCCGCCGTAAATTCGCGAGAAGTCATTGCCCGCCGCCCTCTTCGCCGGTTTTATCGCCCTCGTCCGCGCCGCCGTCGGTTTTGTCGTTCGCTTCCGCCTTTTCGTTTTCGCCGCGTTCCGCCGCCAGCGTTTCCGCTAAAGCTTTGCTCTTTTTTGTGGGGAACAGCGCTTCGCTGTCGAAAAACAGAAACGATAAAACCAGCAGAATCGCGCCCGCCGTAATGAAGAAATCGGCGAAATTGCAGATGCCGAAATTAAACGAGCCGAATTTTATACCCGATACGTCCACCATATCGCGCACGCCTTTCGCGCCGCCCGTCTGCCACATTTTAAACACGATACGGTCGATTAAATTGCCGATACCGCCCGCTACCACGAAAATCAGCGAAATACGAAGCGTTTTCCGCCGCTTATCCAGCAAGGCATAAAACACGGAAAGCGCAATCATCATCAGCGCCGTCAGCACGATAATCGCGATTTTTCCGCCCACGGAACTATCCGAAAACATTCCGAAAGAAATGCCGCGATTGTACACCAGCCTGAGCACGACGAAATCGCCGACGATTTTCACCGCCCTGCCGTCCGCAAGATACTTTTCGGCAAGCGCTTTGGTTGCAAGATCGAAAACAATCAGAAAGACGAACAATGCCGCGCCCCACAGCGTAACGCCGCCGAGCGAAAGCTTCTTTTTCAATTTTGCCGTAAAACCGCCTTTTCCCATGTTTCTCCCTTTACTTCTCCGCATTTTTCTCGCGGATTTCCGAAATCATATCCGTTTTCAGCTTGTGCAGCTTTTCCGATAAGTCCACTTTGTACAGCGCGGGCATATCGATACGCAGATATTCTTCCCAGAACGCCGAAAGCTCTTTCTGCGCAAATTCGCGAAGCTCGGTAAGCTTCGGAAATTCATACGCGAGTTTGCCGTTTTCCACGATTTTGTGCAACAATTCTTCCGCGCGGAAATTCGTAACCGTGGTGCGTTTCCACGTTTCCAGCGGGTGAAAAATGGTAAGCGGTTTGCTTTCGTCCACCGTTTCGCCGCGCAACGTGATTATATCCGCCACCGCTTTGCCCGTCTTTTTATCGTATAAGCGGAACAGGTTTTTAAACGACGGATTCGTGATTTTTTCCGCGTTATCCGAAAGCTTGATTTTCGGAACGATCGTTCCGTCCTCCTTCACAACCGCGGCAAGCTTATACACGCCGCCGAGCGCCGGCATCTCTTCGGAGGTAATCAGCTTGGTGCCTACGCCCCAACTGTTGATTTTCGCGCCCTGATTTAACAGCGAAGAAATCGAGCGTTCGTCCAGATCGCCCGAAGCGCATACAATCGCTTTTTCGAACCCCGCTTCGTCCAGCATTTTACGCGCCTTTTTGGAAAGATAGGCAAAATCGCCGCTGTCGAGGCGGATGCCCACGGGTTCGTGCCCTTCCGCGCGCAGTTCTTTAAACACGCGGATGGCGTTGGGTATACCGCTGTGCAGCGTATCGTAGGTATCAACAAGCAGCAGGCAGTTATCGGGATACACTTTCGCGTATGCTTTGAACGCCTCGTACTCGCTTGCGTAGTCCATCACCCAGCTGTGCGCCATCGTTCCCGCCACGGGCACGTCGAACATCTGCCCGGTGATGACGTTGGAAGTGGAACGGCAGCCGCCGATGATCGCCGCGCGCGCGCCGTAAATGCCCGCGTCCGGTCCCTGAGCGCGACGAAGCCCGAATTCCATCACCACGCCGCCTTGCGCCGCGCGACAGATTTTTGCCGCTTTGGTGGCGATCAGCGTCTGGTGGTTGATGATATTCAGCAGCGCCGTTTCGGCAAACTGCGCCTGAATCAGAGGCGCCTTGATTGTGAGAATCGGCTCGCCCGGAAATACCGGCTCGCCCTCTTTCACCGCGTACACGTCGCCCGTGAAACGCATGTTTTTAAGATACTTCAGAAATTCTTCGTCGAACGTGTTCAGCGAACGGAGATAGGCAATATCGTCCTCGGAAAAATGCCAGTTCAAAAGATAATCCATCGCCTGTTCCAGCCCGGCGAACAGCGAATAGGTAATCATTTTGTTCTGACGGAAGAAGATATCGAACACCACTTCTTCCTCGTGCTTTTTCTGTTTGAAAAAGCCGTAGCCCATTGTAATTTCGTAAAAATCCGTCAATAAAGTAAGGTTGCGCATCGTTTATTCCTTTTTCTCTGCGTCTTCGTCGTTTTCCCCGTCTTTTTCCGTTTGTTCTTCCGGTGCTTTTTCCTGCCCGCTTTCCGCCTGCGATTCTTCCGATTCTGCCGTTCCTTTCGTTTCTTTCGCTACGGGCTCGGCATAATTTTCGGGATAAATCGCGCACATGATATTGATTTTATTCTTCACGGGAATTTCGTTTTTCGAATCTCCCCTGTATTCGGTAATCGCGTACGGATCGCCTTTGAGCGAACCGAACAAAACGCCCTCTTTCTTACGGTTGCGGATGAGCACGAACGCCATCATCGACGCGCCGAATAAAAACAGCAACAGCGAGAACACAAGCGACCACGGCACTCCGCCGCCGCTTAAAATATATTCGGGATCGCGCAAAGGTTCCATAATCGAGCGCACCGCGCCGTAGTGCATGAAATACCACGCCGTAGCCACGCCGTTCGGCTTTTTGGGATTCTTCCACACAAAGAGGAATATCAGCAGCGCGCCGATTAAATTCGCAAGGCTTTCGTAGAAGAAAAACGCGTAATGCCACGTGCCGCCCGTGATGCCTGCGTCGAACCCGAACCATTTGGAAAAGGTAAGCGTAAACGTTTCGAGGCAGCTGCCGCCTTTATGAATATACACGGCGAACGGAAAGCATTGCAGCGCCGTATTCGTTACTTCCGCGCCGTACACTTCCTGATTCGCGAAATTCCCCCAGCGCCCCATCGCCTGCGCCAATAACAGCCCCACCACGATGCAATCGCCCGCGCGGAAAAAATTCACTTTCTTGATATAGCTTACAAGCGCCACGCCGAAAACGCCGCCTAAAATGCCGCCGATAATAGAAAGCCCGCCGTCGCGGATGGATTTCATGGAAAACCATTCGTTGATCGGCATGCCGTCGGTAATGCAGTAAAAAAGCCGCGTGGTGATGATGGCAATAGGAAGCGTAACGCAGAAATACGTCATAAACAAATCGGACGACATGTTTCTGCGTTTGAATAACAGCGAAATCAGAAAAAACGCCGCAATCATGCCGCTTACGATGCAAAGCGCGTAAGCGTATATTTTAAACCCGAAAATCGTGATTCCGGGGTTATCGGCAAGCAGCGAATAAGTCATTTTCGGTTACTCCTTTGAAAAAATTACTTTTCAAGTATAGCACATCGCAGAAAAAACGTCAAGTCCGCGCGGGGCGCCCCGTCAATTTTTCTTGCGATTATCGCATTTCTAAAACAGTTTTATATTGTGCGCCGCGTATTTTTCGGCGTTTTAATCTATTTTCGCTTTCACCGCTTTCGAAGAATTCACCACGGGAATCAGCAAAATAAACGCAAGCAGATTCGCGGCGTTTTCCGCGACTCTTAAAAGCACGATCATGCGGTAAGCGATATACCAGAAATAATTGATATGAATTTCGCCGAGCCCGAACACTTCGAGAAGTTTCGAAACGATATTATTGAACGTCCAGTGCCGCACGTATTTATAATAGAGAAAATAGCCGCCCGTTTCTATGCCCGCGGTACAAATCAACAGCGTGAAAACACCCGTAAGCACGGCTTTGAAATACACGCCGCCTTTTTTCTTCGTGCGGAAATTGCACATAATTATGCCCGCGATAAATCCCGAAAACGCCTTGGATAGACTCACCCACGGAAAGAACATATACCCGCGCGAATTAAACAGTAAAAAACACAGTAAATCGCCGATAAGTCCCACCGAAAAGCCGTAAAACGCCCCTAAAATACTGCCCGAAAGAAAGCATACGCACATATTCAGCGAAATCATATTCGGAGAACTCGTAGGAACAAGCGTGGGCACGGGGAACGTTAAAAGCGCGTTCACAATCACGCAAAGCGCCGTTAAAACGGCAACAATCGCTATTTTTTTCCCCTCGGAGGTCTGCCCCCTGATAAATTCGGAAAAGAAAATTTTTCTGAATTTTTCTCCCATTGTCTTCCGGACACACTCGCGGGTTTCAAGCTCGCCCGCAGACGACAGTCCTTCTTGTATTTTTTCCATAATAAAAAACCTCCTCGTTGAAAAACGAGAGGTCCGCCGTTTTGTATACAGCCCTCACGGGCGAAAGACAAAGCGAAAGCGGACGCGCCGTGGTCGCCGCAGAACGACGCCCGCACGATCGCGGGCCCGCCCTTTCGTCCGCCGACAACGTCCCGTCCGGCGGCACTTAACGCGCCAAAGCTACTCTTGTTGCATACAGTATACCCCAAACGCGAAAAAAAATCAATGAAAACAGCGCCGCTTTTCAAAGAATTTTTCCGGAAAACGGCAAATAAACGCGCGGAAATTGCCTATACTTTTGTTATGAGTCTTATTTTCGTACGAACGATTTTAATTTTCATTACGCTTTTATTCATCATGCGGCTGATGGGAAAGCGACAGATAGGCGAAATGCAGCCGTACGAACTCGTCATTACGCTGATCATCGCCGATCTTGCCTGCATCCCCATGGCAGATCCATCCGTGCCGCTTCTGTACGGGCTTGTCGCGATTCTCGCCATTTATCTGATGCACCAGATCGTGTGCCTGTGCGACTTGAAATCCAAAACGATGAAGCGCATATTAAGCGGTTCGCCCAGTATCGTTTTAAATAAAAACGGCATAGACATCACGCAACTGAAAAAGAACAATCTTGACGTTTCCGATCTGATTGAAAGTCTGCGCGGAGCGGGATATTTTTCGCTTGACGCCGTGGATTACGCGCTGTACGAAGCGAACGGCACGTTTTCGGCACTGCCGAAGCAGGACTATGAAAAACTGCAGTCCTCTTTATCCGTCATCATCATCGACGAAGGGAAATTCGAAGAAAAAAACGTGCTTTTAAGCGGAAAAACACGCGAAGAATTCTGCCGCGTTTTACGTGAAAACGGGTGCGATAATTATAAAAAAATGCTGATTTTAACGCTGGACGGCAACGGAAAGATGTATTTTCAGCAAAAAGGCGAAAAATTCAAAATTCTGCAAACGGATACGGGAGGCGCAAGGTTATGGTGAAAACCATCGTAAGCATTATTATATCGGCTTCGCTGCTGCTGTTTATTTCGTTGTTCGAACACTTCTGCGTAAACGCCGTATTTTACGGCTTCCGCGAACGGCTGACGGCGCTGTACGAAAAAACGGAAGAAGGAAAAGCCACGTTCTGCGACGGAGATAGCGTGCGCGCGTTCTGGACGGAAAAAAGAAAAGAGCTGCACGTATGGGTTACGCACACCTCTATCGAAAACGTGGATTATCAGTTAAACGAAGCGATCGGCTATCTGTACGAGGAAAAATTCGACGACGCGCTGCCGAAAATAGAAGTGCTCATCGAAATGACGAAAAAAATCCCCGCCGCGTATTCGTTCAGTTTCGAAAACGTGTTCTGACCGCATCGGAAATCGTTTGCGGAAAAAATGCGGAACCGCCGCGCATCACACCAGCCCGTAGGCGGCAAGGATACGCAGATCCGCGTCGAAAATATTCTGCAAAAACGTTTTGACGGCATTGTTCGTGGCTTTATCGAACGTGCCGTTTTCGTTGCTTTTCAGCATCGCCACGATGGCGTTGAAATTTTTGTAAATCGCCTGCGCGTCCTCTTCTATCGCCGTGTACGCCTCCTCTTTGCCGCCGTGCTGAATCGCGTACATTTCGCGGATAGTGCCGTTCATTTTATGCAGAATTTCTATCTTGCCCGTGGCGAACGTTTCCGCACATTCGTGATTCAAGTCGGATAAAAGCGCGATAAATTTTTGCAGTTGTTCGTTGCCTTCCAGTTCGGTAGCCATAATTTTCTCCTTCGCGTCCGCCGCGTTGTTTATGCGGCGTTTCCGGCGACTATTTTATAATGTTACGCCGTTTAATTCAAGCAGCGCGCGCGCCGTTTCAACGCTGTCGGCGCCCGTAGCGTTCTTCACGGGGGCGAATTCTTTTTCGCGCCGCACTTCGCAGGGCAACACACTGCCCATAAACGAGATTAAATCCACCGCCAGCGTTTCGAATTTCAGCCCGTTTTCCCGCTGCGGTTCGCATTTTTCGCCCCGCTCGTTTACATACGGAATCTTTTTTTTCACGATATGTACGGGGATTGTTTCCCGTTCCGTTTCTTCCAGCCGTTCCAGCGAAAACAGATAATTTAAAATCACGCCGTAAGAATATTCCAGGCTGCCGTCCGCCGCCCGCGCGTTTGCCGTTTCTTCCGTCAGTTCGTAATATTCAATCACCGCGGCTTTGCCGTCCTTTTCGCAAAGCACCCCCACTTTTTCCTGCGGACTGTTCTTTCGCACGCACTTGGCGCCGCACGCCTTTCCGCTTTCCAGCGTGGCGCCGATAAACACGGGATCGAACGGGCGCTGCAATACGTTATCCACCGCGTATACGTTCAGCCACTCAGCTCCGCCGTTTTTCAGTTCTTCGTATAATCCCGATTTTTTCAGCGACGAGAACCAGCCTCCGTTGCCGTTCGGAGAAGTGGCGGGCGTATCTTTTTCTTCCTGAAGAATTTTGCCGTTCATGTCCGTGCACGGCGCGGCGTCCTGCACGAAAAACCGCACTTTTTCCGCATCGTAACCGAAATACCCGTTTTTCTTCCAGAACTCCTGCGTTTCTTCGTTGTTTTTTTCGCTTGTCATCACAAGCAGAAGCGGGCGCGCGCCGCTTTCCCGCAAATCGTTCAGAATGTTGTTCATCTGACAGGCAAAAATGGAAAGTTCGTGCGTAACGCCCATATTAAACGCGCCCTTCGGTCCTTCCGCGCCCAGCCGCGTACCCTGCCCGCCGGCAAGAAGCAGTCCCGCGATTTTTCCGCTTTTCAACGCCTCGTTTCCGATGGTTTTAAAACGCTGTTCGTTTGCTTCGATATCGGCGACGGAAAGTCCTTTCACCGGCGAAAGGCGCGAACCTTCGCCGGATAAATTCTGCGGATGTTTTAAATTTTCAAGTACCGCAAAATCGAGTCTTTCGATATTACGCAGAAGCTTTTCTTTACCGGTTTCGTCCAGCTCGTCCCAAAAACGCAGCAACTGCTCCTGCCCGTTCCGCTTTAAAAGCTCTTTCGTCTGTTCGTAATTCATATCTTCCTCCGGGAATTTTACGCAACGGTTTCATTGTAGCAGATCGGAATAAAAAAAGCAAGCCTTTTCCCCTCGGCAATGAAATTTTAAAACTTCGTTTGCGATTTTCTCACTTTTTTGTAAACGACTCACGATAAAAAGTTTACTTTTCCCCCTTTACGTGTTATAATTTAGAGGATGAAACGCGGTTTTCTTTCAAAACTGTATATGCGCGTCCGCCAACGGCTTCTGGGGATAACCTTTCCCGTGGAGGACGATTTGTTCCGCTGCTTTACTTGCGATTCGCAGGGCGCGCTGGCGCAAAGCCGCCCCGGCGACGAATTGCAGCTGGTACACGTAAAAAACGGAAATAATTTCGCCGCATACGCTTACAGCATCCGCCTGAACCGCCTGATCGGCGAGCTTGGCAGGCAACTGACGCAGGATCTTCTGAAAATTTTCGGGAAAGGTTTCTGCCTCGACGGCGAAATCGCCGCGATATCCAAAGACGAAAACGAAAAATTCCGCTGCAGCGTGCGCGTATTTAACACCTCTTCGATGATGGCGCCGTATCTGGAAGAACTACCCTATCTGTTTTCGGAGCGGAACGAATAAAAATCTCCGGATAAAAATTTTGCCGACCTGTTTTCAAGGTCGGCTTTCTCTTGCAAAAAATCAATCAATTGTTCTCTTCCAGCAGCTTGCCCGCCTTTTTCTGGCAGACGAAGTAAATCGGCACGAAAATCAGCGTGGTTAACAGCCAGCTTGCCGGGTACAGAAGATACAGCGACGTAAGAGTATTCCACGCTTTCAGCACCGTATTCAGCCAGAGAATACGGAACAGGCAGGTGCCTCCAAGAACCACGAACATCGCCGTCATCGATTTGCCCAGCCCGCGCAGACAATACGCGAATACTTCCTGCAAACCGCAGAGGAAATAGGTAATCGAAATAATCAGCATACGCGTATGCGCGTAGCCGATGACTTCTTCGCTATCCGTCATAAACGAACACAGCGGACGGGCAAGAAGCGCAAGCAATCCGCCGAGAACGAGCCCTATCACGGTAGTTAAACCGAGCGCCGTATACGCGGATTTTTTCACGCGGTCGAATTTTTTCGCGCCGTAATTCTGGCTGACGAACACCGTGGAAGAAAGGCTGATGCCGTACATCGCCTGATAGGTAAGATTATCGTATTGCGAAGCGATGGTATTCGCCGCCATGACGGATTGACCGAAGCCGTTGATGGCGGATTGCACAAGCACGTTGGAAATGGAAAACAAGCTGCCCTGCAAACCGGAAGGCAAACCGATTTTCGCCATATCCGCAAGCTCTCTTTTGTAAATTCGGAGATGTTCTTTTTTCAGCTGCGCGGCGCCCGTTTCTTTAAAAAGCGCCAGAATGGCAAACACCGCCGAGATACCGTTGGAAACCACCGTGGCGATCGCCACGCCCTCTACGTCTTTTTTTAATACCAGCACGAAAAATACGTTTAAAAATACGTTGGCAATGCCGCCGATGACAAGATAAATTAACGGGCGGAACGTATCGCCCACGCCGCGGAGCACTGCGGTGGAAAAATTGTAAAGCATGATGATAGGCATGCCGAGGAAGTAAACTTTAAGATACTTCACCGCCATATCCAGAACCGCCGGATCGCATTTCATCCATATAAGAAAAACGCGTGCGCCGAAAAAGCCCACAAACAACAATATCACGCCGCAAAGAAGCGAAGTTACCACCGAACACCCGACGATCCGCTGCGACCTTTCCGTTTCGCCGCTGCCAACGCAGCGCGCCACAAGCACGTTTGTACCTACGGAAAGTCCTACGAACAAATTGATAATCAGCTGAATCAACGAACCCGTAGCGCCCACCGCCGCCACGGCGCCGTCGCCGCTTTCGCTGAAAATGCCCAGCACCGCCACGTCCGCCGCATTGAACAGAAGCTGCAGAAGATTGGTGGCTATCAGCGGCAGCGCGTATAAAATCATCGATTTTAAAATCGGACCGCCCACTATATCGATTTCTTTTTTTCTTTTAACGTTGGTAAGCATATTCGTTTCCCTCTTGCCGAGCGAAAACAAGAATTTCTCGCGGCGCGGCTCATCTGTCCGCAAAAGCAGAAAAACAGCGCGCGCCAAAAACGCGCGCGCCGCATTTATTGTACGTCGATTTCAGAAAAAGCGCAAAAACGCTCAGTCTTCCAGTCCCTCGTTAAGTTTCGCAAGAAGCTTATCGAGATCCTCGCCGTGAACGGCAACCGCTTCCGCAACCGTTTCGCCGTGCGCCATCGCGCAACCGAAGCAGTGCATGCCCGCCGCCATGAGAATATCGGGTGCGTCCGGGTTGAGCTGTAAGCAATCCGCAATCAAAGTATCCGCAGTAATTTTAGCCATTGAAATTTTCTCCTTAAATCAATTTTTCTACATTGTAGCACATCCGAAAAAAAAAGACAAGATTTTAAACGGTGTTTTTTCAGGGGAAACAAGAAAAATTTTCCGATTGCGGAGAAAAAGCGACGTTTTGAAAAAATTTTCAAAAAAATTAGAGCGCACTTGCCGAAAAACGGTTGACAAACGCAGAAAAAAATACTATACTATGTAAGCAGTTTTGAAAAGGCGCGCTTGTCGCGGCTGTTTTTCAAAGAAAGCAAAGCAACGGAATATGCACCTTTAGCTCAACTGGATAGAGCGTTGGTCTACGGAACCAAAGGCTAGGGATTCGAATTCCTTAAGGTGCACCAAGAAGTTATCATCCGAATTGTTGGCTCGTAACGAGCGAATGGTTCGGATTTACTTTTTATTTAAAACAGGCAACGGCAACGCGATCGTCTACGCGACAATCGCCGTTCCGTCGCTTCGCTCCTTACGGATTTACTTTATGTATAGGCAAATCCGAAGAAATTAAGTATAATAAAAACGACTTAACCCCGCCCGAATATGCATAAAAAAGCTCCGAAAACGATTCAATCGCGCTCGGAGCTCTTCAATTTTTGTACCTGTTACAGAGGAATACAAAACGGATTTATTGCCGGTTTTATTCTTCGCCTTCCGTTGCGGCGGGAACGACGCCGTTAGCATTTCCTAAAGCAGGCGCCTTATGCGAACGGATATATTTCGTCCATTTAATATAACCGTAAGTGGTGTTGGTGAGATAGCCCGCTTTGAGAACAAGCAGTATCCACTGCCCCGCCATGATATTCAACGCGATTTCGAGAATGCAGACGATATACCAGGCGATCCACTGTTCGCGATAGCGGAACAGAATGAATAATCCGTTGGCTATGCCTACGGCGGAAGCGCACGCGTCGAGATAGCCGCCTACGTCTTTCACTACTTCGTTATAAGACAAAATACCTTTACCCAAATCGATCAGGGAAAGAAGATAGCCTATGCCGATCGTCCAGACGGCAATGCCCGCAATAAGAAGTATATCCTGCTTCCAGCTGAGCTTGCGCACCGCGGTAAGTTCTTTTTCTTCGGAATCGGCGTGTTTATTCCAGTTTACGAAGCTGATGATGTCGATGGGAATCCAGAAAAACAGCGTTACCGCCATGGTGGCGAATCTGTACGCGCATACGATGCAGATAAGTATTTCCACCACTTCTACCAGCAGCGATACGATGAAATTCCATTTGCTTTGCTTGGAAATCAAAAGTTCGCATGTGATATTCGATATAATATCCACCAGATACAATATCGTAATCAGTTTAGGGTTTACCGCAAGTTCATCGGAATCTTCCGGGAAAACGAAACAGAACACGATGGCAAGTACGAGAATGGATATATACCAGATTTTTTCGTACGTCGTGAAATAGTTCCACAAGTTTTTCAATTTCTGACCAAACGTCAGCTTCGGTGTATCTTTTACGTCTTTCATTTTTTTATTTTTCCTTTTCTTCGATTATTTTTTGATTTTTTTGTTTTTGTGCATTGTTCCGGCTTTTGCCGTTTTTTTTCGGATGCAACTCCCGACGGACGACTAAAACGCGTCTTTCGAAATTTTGCTCCAGCGTTTTTCGATGAATTTCATTTTCAAAGAAAGAGGCAGCGGCTTCGTTGCGGCGTTCATCAGCATGTTCCAGAAGCCGATAATCGCTTTTCGTTTGCCCTTTTCCGCAGCGCGCAGACTCTTTCTTGCCACCAGCGACGGAGGCTCGGCGGCAAGTTTGCCCCATGCTTTCTGCCCGCGGATTTGTTCACGCACGTCCTCGCGCGTGGGCATCGCGCCGGGAAGAATGACGGTTACGGTAATTCCGCGTTTTTTTACTTCGCGCGAAAGCGCCTGCGAAAACGAAGTAAGCGCGCCTTTCGTTGCCGAATAAACGGCGAAATACGGCATGGGATAAATGCCGGAAACGCTGGAAATATTGATGATTTTCGCCTTTTTCGCCGCGTGCTGCACTGCGTAAAGGCACATTGCCGCCGCACCTTCGAAGTTTGCGCGGCACTGGAAAAGCAGTTTTTCCTGCGTGTAATTTTCAAACGGTTTCTGGATATCCGCCCCCGCGACGTTGATGAGCATTTTCACCCGTTCGCCGCGCGCGGAAAGCGCTTCGAAAAATTCGCCGCGGCTTACTTCCGAAGATAGATCCATTGCTTTCGTAAATATTTCCGCGCGGAACGGAATACCGCTTTTCAACGCGGCAAGTTTTTCCTCGCTTCTGCCCGTCAATACCAGCGACGTTTCGCCGCTTTCGAGCCCGCTTTTTAGTTCTTTACTGTAAATCAGTTCGTTTATGAACGCCTTGCCGAGATAGCCCGTCGCGCCCGTTATTATGATGCAATTTTCCGCCATGATTCCGTCTGCTCCGTTTTGTCCGTTGTTCTGTTTAAAACGCCGCGGAAAACGATTACGTCCACACTTTTTCGGGATCAAAGCCGTAAATCTGCACGATTTGCATATATTCGCTGTTTGCCATATCGCGGGGCTTTACCACGCAGCCGCCGTTTGAATCGAGATCGATTCCGAACTGTTTATACGCATACCACACGACGTGCGCGCACTGCGTTCCCTTTAACGGCTGTTGATTTTTCTTACTGAAAATACCCGCGAATACCGTATACGGCACCCCGAGCAACTGTTTTTTGGCATATTCCGCCACTTCTTTGCGCGTTTCATCCGATATTTTTTCGGGATTCGGGCGCAGTACCATAAACGTAGCATAATCGTTGAATACGTTCACTGCGGTTAAATGACTGGTGGTGCCCGGCGTATTCGCTTCTACAATCAGTCCGTCGTCCGATACCACAAGCGCCGCGTGCCCGTAACGGAACCCGAGAACGTGCGTTGCCGAAGTTACGATGATATCCCCCTCGCGCACGGCGCCGATTGCCGCGTTTTTCCCCTCTTCCAGCTTCTCCCAGCACGTCCACGGGGCGAAACGTTCGCGATACACCGACACTTTTTCCATATAACATTTCTGAATGGTTCTGATCCGATTTTTACCGCTGCCGCTATTCCAAAGCCTGTCCGCCCCGATTTTCGTCAAGCCCGTCTGCGCGTACAATAACGCATAATCGTCTTCGGTAAGCTCGCTCTGCGATTTTTCCAACGTGGCGGTTAAATCGGCAAAATCGTAATCGGGCGTCCACTGCCGCCAGGTTGCGTCGGAAATCAACGTGGAAGCCTCCACGCCGATAAGCACAAGCATTAAAAACGCGGTAAAGCACGCAAAAACGCGCAGGAACGTAAGATACGCCCCGCCGCGTTTGATTTTTGTTGATTTGCCGCCCGATTTACTCAATTTGTTTTCCTTTGCGTTTACGTTTTCGCCCGTACGGCGCTATATGTTATTTATTTTTGTTCTCCGGCGCCGAAGATGCCCGTACCGATCCGCACCATATTGCTGCCGTTTTGCACGCACAATTTATAATCGCCGCTCATGCCCATCGAAAGCACAGACATATCGGCGTCGTTCGCTTTCATTTTATCGAGCAGCGCGCGCATTTTTTTCACCATGGCGCCGCCATCCTCTTCATCGATTCCGGCGGGAAGCATTGCCATGAAACCGCACGGTCTGATATTTTGAAGCGCGCGCACGAAGCGATACGCGGCTTCGGCATCCTCATATAAAAAGCCGCCTTTACTTTCTTCTCCGCCGATATTCACTTCGAGCAGAACGTTACTAACAACGCCGCGTTTTAAAGACATCGCAGAAATTGCCCGCGCGATTTTTTCGGAATCGCACGATTGAATCAGCTGTACTTTTCCTACGATATATTTCAGCTTGTTTTCCTGAAGTCTGCCGATGAAATGGCGCGGGAACGGAGGCAACAAATCGTTTTTATCGCGGAATTCCTGCGCTTTATTTTCGGCAACGGCGTCTATGCCGCCCGCCATCGCTTCTTTGATTTCTTCCTCCGTACGCGTTTTTGTGGCGGCGACGATATTCACGCGTTCGCCGAACGGATTTTCGGATATTTCCTCGCGGATTTTCCGTATATTGTTCTGTATTGAAGATTCCATAAGTTTTCCGCCGCAAGATTTCCGCCGCGCACCGTATTTTCCTTTGATTTTTGCTTTGCGACACAAACATTATAGCGATTTTTTTGTATCTTGTCAATTTGGTTACGTACTGAAATCAGGAAAAAATCTATTTTTTTCTCTCACCCCCGCCTTTCGCAACAATTATAAAACAAAAAAAATAAGAAAAAACTTTAAAAGACTATGGAAAAACATTTGACAAACAGCGCAAGAAACGGTATAATGATTGAGTACTTTGGGGATATGGCTCAGTTGGTAGAGCGCCTCGTTCGCAACGAGGAGGCCACGAGTTCGAATCTCGTTATCTCCACCATAAGGAACCGTGGTCGAACCCGCGGTTCCTTTTCATTTGCGTAAAAGGCGTTGCAGGGATAATCGTTAAGACGAAAGTCGCGGAAAAGAAAAATTCTTACGACTGGCTGACGAAACCCAGTCAAAACGGTAAGCTTGTAAAGAAAACTAAATAATATACGATTTAAGGCGATAGAACGTTGATTCTACCGCCTTTTTCTTTGCAATTGATTTGTTGCACCACCCGCTTTCTTCGTCGAACGACGAAATTTATCGCCTTTCGTCGTCGCGTTGTAGCACAGTGAAATGCAAAAGTCAACGGCAAAAATTATTGCCAAAAATTCGCATGACTTCCTGTCGTCAACGCAACGATTTTTGTGCTTTTTCGTTGACTTCCGTGTAACCGAGTACGCCCCTGCGAAATCAACGAAGAAACTCATCGCGCGCAACAGAAAACGCAAAAACGGAAAAATCGAGTACAAAAAAATTCCCGTGCCGAAGCAGGCGCAGGAACTGATCGAATGGAACAAACCGCTCACCGCCGATTTGCACCGCTTGAAAATTAACGATATGATGAAAGATTTACTCGCAGGAAAAACGGCTTACTGCCTGCGCCATACGTTCGCCACGTTCTGTCAGCAATACGTCCGCCCAGACATTGTGGATATCCGGATGGGCGATTCGCCGCAACGCCTTGTAGGCAAAGTTTATACGCATTTTCCCGATGATTTTATGAAAAAACAAATGGACTTAGTAATTTCCCCTACGCCGACAAAAAAATAGTTAACAGAGCAACTATTTCCTTCCCCAAATTCTTCCCCAAATGATGCCGAAATCGCAAAAATGAGTGTATAATTATACATTTATACAATATAAAATTATCGTTTATGCAATGATTTTTGCATAAACGCTAAGCCATGGTGGACAATGATTAACCTAAAACGAATTTTAAGCTAAACCCCGATATTAAAAACAGTAAGAATCAATGCATCTAGATAAAATCAAAAAAAATTGTTTGAGAATGTTTTATCTTGAATAGTGATTTCAGATTTATTGCTCGTTTCTGAATTTTTCTTTACAGCAGCTTTAACGTTTTTATTTCATACGGTTTAAAAATCAGGTCGGGCGCGATTTCTTCACAACCGTTTTCCAAAAAATTCGTTTTGTATAATTTTTTAAAATCGCCCGCAAGTTTTGCCTTTTGTACGGCAGGCGTATCGTTATATAATCGCAGAATATTTCCTGCGCCGTCGTACGCACGTTTCACCGTTTCGATGATAACATGAGAATTATTCGTACTCGCAAACGAATCTTTTTCCGCCGCTTCGCAAATATAAAGCGGACGATTCAGCGCGTATGCCGTTTTAGCCACGTCGCTTTCGTACACGTTTCCGCTATGCGGCAACACGGCATAGGTAAATTTCTGCGTGCCCTTATTTCATTGAAAACTCCTTTCGATTTACTGTTATTATTATAATTTTTCTCACCGTAAATAGGAAATCAC
>UQPN01000024.1 GCA_900542935.1 uncultured Eubacteriales bacterium | reverse complement strand
GCTATTTGGAAGTTGCGATGAAATAAGAAAGTATATCTGAAAAATAGTAAAGTGAATCCTCGGCTCCATGTTCTATTGCTCTTTGCATTTATTAACTATAAAACCTCATCATTGCCCAACTTTCACGTAATCCACTTACCTATACCTGAGAAACCCTTATTAGTAACTTAAATAAAGAAGAAGGCAATGGAACTAAAAAAAAGAATGACGTATGAGGAAATGGCAGAGTATTTCGAGTCTGAAACTGGAAAATTGGCAACCAAGTCAGGCGTTGGTAAGTATGCAAAACAAATCGGGTTTGAGGTTTACAAGCCTCACATCGACGGTAAGAAACTGTTTTTCTATGTGAACCCCAACATCGGTAAGAAAAATGAAGCTGCCGATTCTGAAAAGCAAAATTAATTGAGTGATAGCTATGGACGTATTATCGCCCATAGTTCAGATTCTTTTGTATAACATCAAAATCATTTTATTCAATGGCACAAAAGAATGTCGTGTTTCAATATGGAAACACAAACGTCACTTTTCTGGCGGAAGGCGATAATGTGAAAATCAACGCCACTGAAATGGCGAAACCTTTTGGAGAAAAGAAAAAACCAGCTCTTTGGCTCAGAACTCAACAAGCAAAGAAGTATTTGGAGTTTTTAACACAAGTGCAGATATGTACTTCGGCTGATTTACTGATAGTTATGAGTGGCGGTAATGGGCAACAGGGAACATGGATGCATGAGGACCTTGCAATGGAGTTTGCAAGATGGCTATCACCTGAATTTGCTTATTGGTGCAATAAAAAAATCAAAGAGCTTTTGACAACGGGAACCGCTACTTTAACTGAACAGGAAAGAAAGCTTTTCCAGACGAAAATCAAAGGACTGGAAAATAAAGTCGAGGAACTCGCTCCCGATGCTGATTTCGGAAAATCCGTTCGCCACAATGCAGACAGCATCCCGGTCACCATGTTTTCAGACTTTCTGGTTAGCAACGGATGTGACATCGGACGGAACCAACTTTATGAATTTCTCCGAAAAAACGGTTATGTACATAAGAAAGGAGAAACCGACCGCAACTTCCCGACAAGAAAATCAACAAAGATGCGGATACTTGAAACACGCTATCCCAGTTCAACTACCGAGTTCGGACCGACCGTTTATGTGACACCAAAAGGAATCAAGTATTTCCTAAGACGAAAGGGGATGATCGAAGCCTTTTTAGAAAAGCAAAGGCTGAAGGTGACTAAAAGGATTAATGGATACAAGCGACGCTAATTGTAGTACCTAATCATTGCGAGGGGGGCAACCTATACAGAGTTTGCCCCCTTTTTATGTTTTTTTAATTATCTTTAGAATGAAAATTGCTCGTCACCTCACCTGCCTTGCCGTACTTCTTTTCCAAACTTACTAGGCAAGCCATCCACCTTACCCAACAGATGAATATACTATCTCGTTTTTAATCGTCTTTTTTCTGTTCTGTACCTGATAATTTGAGCGTAGCATCAAGATCAATCGAACCCATAACGAACTCGAACTAATCAAATCTTTGTTCAATCACTGGCTTGGCACTTTGTATGTCTTTTATGCGTACTTTGCTTATATTTTTTTTATTAATTAGGCAGGAAAGTACAGGCAGATTAATTAACTTTGTAGAAATTAAGTCTCAGATAATTATGATGGATACAAGAATACAATTATACCAACTTGCCGAATATTCTGAATTGTATGGAGTAAAGCAAAATATAGAGTACGTTAAAGATTTGCTGAAGGATATTCCCACCACAACTCTTATAAACTATATTTCTGGTTTTAATATTTTTCTATACTTGAACGATCAAGAATACGAATTACAGAAAAAGATTTTGAATAATCTATTAAACAAGATGACCACAAGTGATCGCAGTGATATACTTAACAGAATAAAGCAAGCAGAAAGTAAAGTTAACGCTCAATATATCTTCTTCTGGAATTACTCAAATGCATTATTTTATGATTTAATATTTCAGATACATAATAATCTTCCTTGTCGAGATCTAACGAGTATTGAAACAAAACGTTTCTTCGACGCTTATTTAATAATAAACGAACAGGCTAATAACGAGATTGATACAAATAACAAAGATTTCCAAGATGCATTGAATGGTCTTGGATTTGAAGATATCACTGTTGCTAACTTTATGCAACAGAGAGATTATACATCGAATTTAGATTTCAGGAATCAAATAATTAGAGGGAAAAAGTTTTTTGAATATTTGGACAAGCATCCATTGTATGGCAGCAAAATGCCAGGTTATTATTCTGCTATGGGTATTAATAATTACAGTGATATTATATTTACCATCGGATTGATAGTGATAATGACGCATTG
This sequence comes from uncultured Eubacteriales bacterium, assembly GCA_900542935.1. Lineage (GTDB taxonomy): Bacteria > Bacillota > Clostridia > Christensenellales > Borkfalkiaceae > Scatosoma. The sequence goes on along the minus strand of UQPN01000024.1, from coordinate 28,504 downwards.
TGTGGAGAGAGCAATTGAACGAAGGAGGCAAATTTTCACAATCCCGATTGACCTCAAACCACTAATGAGAGAATCATATTTAGATTCTCTGTGTATTAATGAGCTTATAGACAATAATAAGTCTTATGTAAAAATATTAAAAGATAGGAGTTTATATAGAATATCAGCCGGCCAATACTACATTTTAGACATTAACAATGTAATTAATCAATTGTACAAATCACAAATCTTTAGACTCAAGGCTTTTCTTGGTGATCCAGAGTTTTTTAATGTTAAAGCAAAAGAGTTTTCAGAAAAAATTCTTTTAAGTGATGTTTTAGGAAAAGCGTTCTCTTCATACAGTAAATTCTCTGTAGATAATCCAGATTCAAAAAACAATGAATTATGCGACTGCTATATTAGAAATAACAACAATGTCTGTATAATTGAATTTAAGGATGTTATGATTAATGATAACGATAAGACTTCAAAACAAGTAGATACTTTATTCTCAGCACTTAATATCAAATTTGTAAAAAACCAGCAAGGTAAACCAAAGGGCATAAATCAATTGCTCAATGCGATATCTGACATTGACAAAAATGGTATTTCATTTGACAATGATATACCTGAAAAAATCAACATCTATCCAGTTATCATATATACTGATAACTCATTCGGTGCAGATGGTTTGAATTCTCATTATAGAAGAATATTTTCGGAGAAAGTAAGTTCGGATAAAGTGACAGTTAAAGATCTTGTATTCATTAATCTTAGTTACTTCGAAATGCATTGGGAATACTTTGCAAATGGCTCATTCGAATTATTCTCATTTATTGATGAATATATTAAGCATGTTCAAAGGGATGAGTATAGAATGGCTCCATTTGAAGTTTTTTCAAGATTTCTGCGCTCGCAAACTCAATAGCGGTTGAAAAATTTAGAAATTTATGCTATAATATCTGTATCAATAATGGTAGGTAAACATAATGGCGTTTGATTTCAAAAAAGAATATAAAGAGTTTTATATGCCGAAAAATAAGCCGTCAATTGTTACAATTCCGAAAATGAATTATCTTGCGGTACGCGGTAAAGGTAACCCGAATGACGAAAACGGCGAATATAAAAAGTCAATCGGGATTTTGTATGCCATTGCTTTTACTATCAAAATGAGTTATAAAGGTTCGCATAAAATCGACGGTTATTTTGAATACGTCGTGCCGCCGCTTGAAGGTTTTTGGTGGCAAAACGGTAATTTGGGCGAAATCGATTATGCTCACAAGGACGATTTTAATTTTATATCGATTATTCGCTTGCCTGATTTTGTTACGAAAGCAGATTTTGATTGGGCGATAGAAGAAGCAACACGAAAGAAAAAAGAAGATTTTTCAAAAGTTGAATTTTTGACATATAACGAAGGCGTCTGCGTTCAGTGTATGCATATCGGAAGTTTTGACGACGAGCCTCAAACCGTTTCGCTTATGCACGAATTTATGGTTGAAAACGGATACAAATCAGATATAACCGAAAATCGTTATCATCACGAAATATATTTATCAGACCCGCGCAAATGTGCGGTAGAAAAATTAAAAACCGTTATTAGAATTCCTATCAAAAAGGATTAGCGTGTAACGTTTCAGACTATTCGGTTTACGTTACTAACTATCCGCCGCGCACTACAAAAGCGGAGCAACTTTTTCCAAGTCGCTCCGCTTTTATTTTCTGCTGATTTTTCGCCGAATCCGCTAAAAATTTACACCATCGCGCAATGGTCGCAATCCTCGTCCGCAGGGAATTGCGTCTTATCGTATTCGATGCCGTTTTTATCATAGTAATCCTTAATCGCGCGCTTAATCGCCTCTTCGGCAAGCACCGAACAGTGCATTTTATAGGCGGGCAGCCCGTCCAACGCCTCCGCCACCGCCTTGTTCGTCAGCGTAAGCGCCTCGGAAAGCGGCTTGCCCTTAATCATCTCCGTCGCCATCGAAGAAGAAGCGATCGCCGAGCCGCACCCGAACGTTTCAAACTTCACGTCCGTAATAATATCGTTATCTATTTTCAGATAAATTTTCATGATATCGCCGCATTTCGCGTTGCCCACTTCGCCAACGCCGTCCGCGTTCTCTATGCTTCCCACGTTTCTCGGATTTCTGAAATGATCCATCACTTTTTCGCTGTATAACGCCATAATATTTTCTCCTTTTGCCCCGCTTCGTATCCCCGCAGAGCTTATCCGTATTTCTTTTCCGGGGGTTATGTCCCGCTCGCCCGGTTACGCCGCCTAAATCACAAACGGCTTTTTGCCGCTGACTTTCTCTTTCCAAAGAGGCGAGAAGCTTCTCAGATATTCGATGATTTCGGGAATCACTTCCGTCATATACTTCACGTCCTCTTCCGTATTGTCCTCGCAAAGCGAAAGCCGCAAAGATCCGTGCGCCACCTCATGCGGCCGCCCGATGGCAAGCAGCACGTGCGACGGGTCCAGAGAGCCCGAAGTGCATGCCGAACCGGAAGAAGCGCAAACGCCCTTGTCGTCCAGCAAAAGCAACAGACTTTCGCCCTCTACCCCCTCGAAACAGAAGCTTACGTTTCCGGGCAGACGGTTTTCTTTCGTGCCGTTCAGCGCGCCGTGCGGAATCTTTTCCAGCCCCGCAATCAGCTCGTCGCGCAACTTTAACAGCTTTTTCGTATTCGATTCCATATTATCGCACGCTTCTTTCAGCGCCGCCGCCATACCGCACGCCGCGCCCACGTTCTCCGTGCCCGCGCGTTTGCCTCTCTCCTGCGCGCCGCCCTCGATCAACGGCTGCAAAAACACGCCGCGGCGGCAATACAACGCGCCGATTCCTTTCGGACCGTGAAATTTATGCGCGCTCATCGAAAGCATGTCGATATTCTCTTTTTTCACGTCGATGGGCAGATGTCCCGTCGCCTGCACCGCGTCCGTGTGGAACGTTACGCCCTTTTCGCGGCACACCGCGCCGATTTCCGCAATCGGCAGAATCGAACCGATTTCGTTGTTCGCGTACATCGTCGTTACAAGGCAGGTATCTTCGCGGATGGCGTTTTTCACCTGTTCCGCCGTAATATTCCCCTGCGTTCCCACAGGCAAAAGTTCAATCTCGAAGCCCTCTTTTTCCAGCTTTTTCAGCGTATGCAACACCGCGTGGTGTTCGAACGCCGTGGAAACGATATGTTTCTTTCCCTTGCGCGCCCCCGCCGCCGCAGCCGATAAAATCGCCTGATTGTCCGCTTCGCTGCCGCCCGAAGTAAAGTAAATTTCGTTCGTCTCGGCGCCGATCAGTTTCGCAATTTGTTCCCGCGCCGCCGTCAGAGCCTCTTTCGCGCCCTGCCCCGCGCCATACAAACTCGAAGCGTTATAAAAATTGTCCTGCAAGAACGGCATCATCGCCTTCACCGCATTATCGCTCATTCTCGTCGTTGCCGCGTTATCCGCATAAATTCTGCGCATCGTCCGTTTCTCCTTTTCGTATTTTCCGCCGATACCCGTTCCCGCGTAAAATATTATTTTCTACGTTACTCCTCGTACAGCGCCGTCGATAAATATCTGTCGCCGCCGTCGGGCAACAGCGCCACAATCGTCTTGCCCTCGTTCTCTTTCCGCTGCGCAATCCGTATCGCCGCCGCCAGCGCCGCGCCGGAGCTGATGCCCACCAGCACGCCTTCCGTCTTACCCATCATCCGCGCGAACGCAAACGCGTCGTCGCCGGAAACGGGCACCACTTCGTCGTATACGCCCGTATTCAGAACTTTCGGTACAAAACCCGCGCCGATGCCATGAATGGTATGCGGACCGGCTTTTCCTTCGGAAAGCACGGGCGAAGCCGCAGGCTCCACCGCCGCCACATAAACGCCGGGCTTTTTCTTTTTAAGCACTTCGCCCACGCCCGTAACCGTGCCGCCCGTGCCTACGCCGGCAACAAAAATATCCACCGCGCCGTCCGTATCTTCCCAGATTTCCTCGGCAGTCGTCTTTCTGTGCGCTTCGGGATTCGCGGGATTCACAAACTGCCCCGCGATAAACGAATCGGGAATTTCTTTCGCCAGTTCTTCGGCCTTTTCTATCGCGCCTTTCATGCCCTTCTTGCCGTCCGTCAAAACCAGCTCCGCGCCGTACGCTTTCATCAGTTTTCTGCGCTCGGCAGACATGGTATCCGGCATCACGATCATCACCTTATACCCGCGCGCCGCGCCCACCGCGGCAAGCCCGATGCCCGTATTTCCGCTCGTCGGCTCAATAATCACGGTATTTTCGCGCAGCACCCCGCGCCTCTCCGCGTCGTCCAGCATCTCTTTCGCCACACGGTCTTTCACCGAACCCGTCAGATTAAAATATTCCAGCTTCGCTAAAAGCCGCGCGTTCAGGTTAAATTTCTTTTCTGTTTTTTTCAGTTCCAGCAACGGCGTTTTTCCGATCAGTTCATCCGCCGATTGATAAATCTTCATTTTCAAAGGCTCCTTTTTAATTCGCGCTTATAGTATAGCACGCAAAACATACCTTGTCAATAGGTTTATACCTTGTGAAGAAAAATTTTTTAATTATTTTTTTCTGGAATCGTAGCACGCGCCGCCGTTTTTCGCATTCCCCTCGTTTTCGGCGATTTCGCAGCCGCAGTCGCACTTATTTTCCGCCGCTTGCCCCTTTTCTCCGTCCGCCGCATTTTCCGCAACGCCGTCCGTCAGAACGCTTTCCAAAGTAACTCCGCGCAGAAAATCGTCGATGACGATCTGCAACCTTTCCCACACGGGCAACGTCTTGCACGCCCCCGCGTTCGCGCAGGGATTCGGCTTGCATTCCAGACACGAAACGGGCGAAATCGAACCTTCCGAAACAGACAGAATTTCCAGCAGATTATAATCTTTCGGTTCGCGCGACAGGCGGTATCCGCCGCCCTTGCCTCTAACGCCTTCCACCAGCCCCGCCTTTGCCAGCAAAGCCACAATGCTTTCCAGATATTTTTCCGAAATCGCCTGTTCTGTCGCAATCGCATTCAGCGTGAGATACTCTTCCTTTTTATGCGCCGCCAGCGAAAGCATCACCCGCACCGCATATCTTCCCTTCGTCGAAATCAACATTTTTTTACTCTCCCTCGGCGCCGCCCTCGCCCTTCCAGTGCAGGCGATGCAGCTCCCCTTCTTCCGAAAGGTGCGGGTAATCCAGCTGCCTGAGCGCCTCGTACACGGCAACCGCCACGGAGTTGGAAAGATTCAGCGATCTCGCTTCGCTCCGCATCGGAATCCGCACGCACGTTTCTTCGTTATCCACCAACAGCTCTTCGGGCAACCCCTTCGTCTCCTTGCCGAACACGAGGTAATCGCCGTCTTTATAGGCAGCCTCGCTGTGCGTCCGCTTCGCTTTCGTCGTAAAAAAGTAAAACGTCGCCGTCGCATTCTCCCGCGCCGCCTCTTCCCGCACCTCGGCAAACGAATCATAATATTTTACGTCCACAAGGTGCCAGTAATCCAGCCCCGCGCGTTTCAGATACTTATCCGAAACTTCGAATCCGAGCGGTCGCACCATATGCAGAACGCACCCCGTAGCGGCGCAAGTTCGCGCAATATTTCCCGCGTTCTGCGGAATTTCAGGCTCCACAAGCACTATATGCAGCATTGTCAGTCTACCTCTTTTATCCGGCGTTTATGCAGTATATTCTCCACTACCCCGCCGATTTTATCCGCCATAAAATAAAACCCGAGGTCCGTAGGGTGGCACCCGTCCACCTGGCACCGCTGTTTCAGCTCTGCGGGAAAGAATTCCCGTCCGTCCACGAAATACACGTTTTCGTCGCCTTTTTTCAAAGCCTTTTCATACGTGGCGTAAATAATTTCCGCGCGCTTGTTCGCGTCGTCGTTCACGCACGAAGATTCGGGGCGAGTTACAAACACAATCGGAGTATCCTTTTTTACCTCGCGGTAGCGTTTATACAACCGCTCGTGCGTTGCCGCAAGATATTCGGGCGTAGGCGCGTTATGATCGTAATCGCACACGAATACGCTGCAATCCACGCCGCGCAGATAGTCCGCCATATTGTCCTCCGCCTTGCCGTTGCCCGAAAAACCGAGGTTGATATAGTCAACGCCCGTGCGCTCGCAAATCAGATCTTCGTACGAGTTGTCCGCACGCGAAGCGCACCCGCCCTGCGTAATCGAAGAACCGTAATACAGTACGGGCGGCACGCCTTTATACCCCGTACCCTCGCCGAGATACGCGTCGCCGTCCAGCTCGATCGCAAGCGACGCCACGCTCGAATACAGCGGAAAATGCAAAACATAATCGCGCAGCTCGCCGTCGAGATTTACGGCTACTTCAAATTCGTCGCAGAAATCCCATTCGGGGCAAAGTACGCCGCGTAAAACGCTTTTCTTTTCCGCCCCCTCGCGCGAACATAAGATAAAACCGGAACTGCCCGTCAACGCCATATGCCGCATACGGCAAAAATAACTTTCGCGCACATACAGCCGCAACGTTTTGGAATTCGTGGTAAAGTTCAGCCGAAGTCCCGCGCCGTTGGCAGCAAGAAAATGCACGCCTTCGGAAACGCCCGCCGCAACGCCAAGCGGCATACGCACGAACCCCGCGCCCGCCTCGTACAAGCCGCCGTACAATTTAAACGGCGCACAGGGCAGAAAAAAGCGTTTTTTACCGTCTTTTTCCACCGCCGCGGCGGCAAAATTTTTATCGATTTTCGTGATATCCATTTTTCCCGATCCTTTTTGAAGCCAAATTCCGACGTCCGATTTTTATCATTGAATATTGTAATACGCCGCACGAAAAAATGCAAGCGTTTTGGTAGTTTTTTTCAGTTTTACCCTGTTTTTCCGCAGAATTTCAAAAAAATTGCGGATATTTTGTCTTTTGCGGCTGCATAATGTTGTTACAAGGACGGCGAAAGTCCTTTCAGGGAGGAAACAAAAATTTTATGCAATTTGAAAAAACGCAGACCTTTAAAAACTTAGCGCGTTCCTTCGCCGGCGAATCGCAGGCGGGCATGCGCTACCAGCTTATCGCAAAACAGGCGATGCAGGAAGGCTATAAAACGCTTGCGGACGAAATCAGAACGATCGCAAAAAACGAAACGTTCCACGCCAAGCGCTTCTTCGAAACGTTACAGGAAAAGGCGGGCAGCCGCGAGAATATCGACATCGAAGCCGGCTATCCTTTCCATGCGGGTTCGCTTGAAGAAGGGCTTGCCTTTGCCGCAAACGACGAAACGGCGGAAACGGAACTCTACCCCGAATTTGCCGAAACTGCGAAAAAAGAAGGCTTTGCCGATATTGCGGCGCTTTACAAGCTGATCGCGAAAGTAGAAGATTCTCACCGGATCATTTTCGATTATCTTGCCGGCGCGGTAAAAAACGGCACGCTGTTTTCCGCGGATTCGCCCGTACTCTGGGTATGCGGCGATTGCGGACACATGGCAGTCGGCGAAAAAGCCTGGAAAACCTGCCCGCTCTGCGGCGCGGAACAGGGGCGCGTAATGTTGCATCTGCCTTTCGAAGGCAACCGCGTCTGACCGGAAGGATTTTCGCTTACCTTGCAGATTCGATTTTAAAAGGAGAATAAAAATGAAAAATCAGAACAACAACGAAAACAAGAAACGCACCAACAATCGCACCGGCAACACGAAGAACTGCGGCGGCTGCGGCAAATCCCGCAACTGCAAAGGCTCCGCCAACGAACACAAAGAAGAGGAAGACTAACGCATAAAACCGCCGTAACGGCGGAAGAAAGGAGGGCTTCCCCATGAAAAAGCTTTCGAAAAAGGTAGAAAGCCTGATCGGGCTCGCTTCGAAGTCGGACGTCAACGGCAGCTATACGGGCAAGCCGCTGAATCCGAAAGAAAAGCCCGTACAGGACGCCGACGATCTTTAAATCGCGGCGTACGGCGGCGCAACGCCGCTGAAATAAAAACAATAAAAACCGACGGCGGGATGGTTTACAATCGTTCCGTCGTCGGCTGTTTTTATTTATGGAATTGTTTTGGCGTAACACCCGCAAATCCGGCTATTGCGCCGCAGAATCGGCTTCGTTTAAAAATCATCGTCATTACGGCGGCGTTTTTTCGAAGCGCCGCTCTTGGGCGAAGGAGCGTCATCGTCGTCGAACGAATCGTCCTCGTCGTCCTCGTCGTCATCATCCTCGTCGTCGAGGTAATCGTCCGCCGATACATATTCGAAATCGTCGTCGGAATTCTGCGTTTCCTCTTCTTCCTCTTCCTCGTCATCCTCCTCGTCCAGCTCCTCGCCGCTGAGGTCGATGCCTATATCGTCGCCGGCGTCATCGTCGTCAAGGTAGCTTCTCCAGGCGTCATCCTTATCTGGATCCTCCTCTTCTTCCTCTTCCTCGATGTCCTCTTCGTATTCCGATTTTTTCTTGCATTCGTCGCACATTTTCTCGCCTGCGCGCATATAGTTTTCGCCGCAGATGGGGCAAAGTTCCGTTTCTTCGGTATCCGCCTCTTCGAAATTATCGGTAAACGTCTTTTCGCCGTTCAGTTCCATTCTGCACACTTCGCAAAAATCCTCTTTATCCGCGTCGATGAAATTCAGTTGACATCTGGGGCATAATTCGTATCTTGCCATAAATAAAAGTTCCTCTGTTTCGTTTCGTTATCCGCCGCAAAAAAATCCCTTGCGGGATTTGAAAACGGCATTTTGCTATATTATATTAGTATTTTTTTCTTTTGTAAACTGTTTTTGTGCAATTTTTCGTATTTTTATAATTTTTTTTCGCATTTTTTCAATGTCCGCATTATCTCCGAAGAAAACTTCGGTCTCTTTGCGGCAAGTGTATGCAAACCGATAGAATTCTTGCCTTGTTTCGCGGCTTCCCCTTGTCTGAAAAAAAAATTCAGCGAACTTCATTTTTTTCGGCAAAAATGTGAAGCCTTGCCTTACGTCAAGGCTTCCCCTCGGGGGGAAGCTGTCAACTTCGTTGACTGATGAGGGGCGCCCGCTTCTTCGCACCGGCTATTTTAAACAATACAGTCAAAAAAATTCCACCGTTTTTTATCGGCAGCAAAAAAGCGCCCTGCTTTTCGCAAGACGCTTTTCATATCAAAAGCCTTATTCCTCTTTATTTTCCGCAGTACCGTCGGCGTTTTCCGTCGTTTCCGCCGCGGTTTCCGCGGGCTTTTCTTCCGTCGCGTACACGTCGATGCTCTTATCGTCGGTAGTATCGATCTTCGGTTTTCTCACTCTCGTGGCTTCTCTGTCTGCCGCAAGCTTGGCTTTCTTTTTATGCGAAATCACGATGGGAAGCGTAATGCCCGTAATCACCGCAATCGCACCCGCCGCAACGGCAATCGAAACCCACACGTTTTTCGCCGTAGACCAGGCGCCATCGTCGGAAGATAAATCGGGCAGCGGCTTCACGAAATCGGTGCGCCATATTTTTTCAATCGCTTCCGCGTCCGATTTCTTCATCGCGCCGATGCGGTTGATAAAGTAAGTTTCCCTATCGTAATATTCGTCGCCGTCTTTAAACTTCGTCGCAAAATCGTTTTCGCCGTGCGCCGTATGATTTCTGAACGCCGCGATTTCCGCCTGCGCATATTCGCCGTAGCGGTAGTAATCCTTATAGCCCTGCTTTTTCGCCTCTTTCAAAAATTCGTCGTACGCCGTCAGCTCGCCCGTACGGAAATAATACTGCAGCGCAAGTTTCAGGCTTTCGCCGTCGTCGCCCGTATCCGCACAGTCGGAAAAATAATCCGTAACGGAAGTATACTTTTCGTTCAACGCTTTCAGTTCCGCCGCCGTCATCGCGCCGTTTTCGCCGCTGCCGCTTAAATTCGTCGTATAAATATAGTCGAAAGACTTCGAACCGAACGACTGCGCGTTGCAATAGAACAGCGTATTGTCCGCAAATTCGGGCTTATACCAGGAATCGTTCCACTGCACGTCCGGAATTTTTGCGGGGGAATATTCCGCGTCTCTGTTGTCCTCGTCGCCGATCAAAAGGTTCTTGCGGTAAGCGGAAGCCGCGCCGTCGTATTTCAGGCGGTACAGATTGTTCCCGGCATCCGCCGAACCGTAATAGTACAGATATTCGCCTTCCGTTTTCCACAGCGTTGCGGAACTCGCCACCGTTTCGGCAAGCCGTTCGCCGTCCTCGATAAGCGTACCGTCCGCACTCACTTCCGTCCTGCAGATATAGTTGTTCGAAACGTACAGATAAGCAAGGTTGTCGCCCGTTTCGTAGTAAATCGCGCTTGCCGAAGCGTTCGTCGAATTGTCCGCCACTCTGAATAATTTTTCGGCGTTCGCCGTTACCGTGTTCCAGCCGCTCTTCGTCTGCTCGTCTTTAAAGGTATATACGGGCGTATCGTCGGAAAGGCTTCCCTTGCGGGTAAAAAGCACTCTGCCGCCCTTGTACGAAAGCACCGCGTAGGTGTAAGAAGCGTGCCCGTTGTTCTCGTCCGCGTCGTTGAACGTCGTTTTTGCGTCCTGCGGATCGATGCCGCCTCTGCCGTCCAAAACCAGTCTGCCGAGGTTCACGTACGGGTACTGCGCAATATCTCCGCCGTCGAAATCCGCGTTGTTCTTCACAAGGCTCGCTTTGTCGAACGCGTATTCTTTATATTCGCCCGCGCCGTCTTTCACGGTATACGCGGCTTTGTCCGCGTTCGTTTCCGCGGTGGCTTCGGGGGAAACGCGGTACAACTGATTGTAGCCGAATTTGCCCGCGTCCGCCGTCATCGCGGTGGGCACTTTCATCAGATAGTACACGCTGCCGTTTTCAAGGTTTTCGGTATCGAAATAATAATTCTCGGCGCCTTTCACCAAAAGCGTGGTAACGCCCGTATCCGTGTTGAACGAATAGAGGTTGCTGCTTTGCACGTACATGCAGTACACCACGCCGTCCGCGCCCTTCACGAAACGGTACGAAACCGTATTGTCCGAAAGACGGAACAGATACTTGTCCGCTTCCTTTTTCGAAGAGGTTCCGTCCAGCTTCACTTTCTTGAACGAAAGCCAGGAAGTGGAAACGGTGCCGTCCTTTTCCTTTTCGTTGGTGGGCGAAGCGAAATACACGTAATTATCGTAAATGAATACGCCGCCGTCGTAATTCTGCGCCACGAACAGCGAAGGCACCACGCACTCCGCCGCGCCGTACGATTTTGCTTTCAACGCCGATTTCGCAATGCGATACAGCGCGCCTTTCTGCACTTTGCCGTAGGTGTTATCCGCCGAAGCTTCCGCCGCGCCGTTGATAAAGTATACGTAATCCCCCGTTTCCACAAGGAACCCGCCGTTGGAAGTAACCTTGTCGCTTGTGGTATCCGCCTGAGCGGGCGGCGTGAAATCGCTGCCAGCGCAGGAAGCGAGCGTTGCCGCCGAGCACGCAAGCGTAGCCATAGCCAGAAGCACGGTAAGTTTTTTCTTCAAACTCCGCATATATAAGATCATTCTCCTTCAAAAGTGTAAATCGGAATCCGTCTGCGGCATAAATCCGTGCGGATTTACGGCAAACTCATATTCCGACGATACTAACGCATATTCTATTATATATCAAAACGGCGATTAAAGCAAACAAAAACGACTACCTTTACGTATTTTTAATCGAATTTTCCCCGTTTTTTCTTTTTTCTTCCGCTCTTTTTTAATTTTCCCGTTCATTTTTTTTCACGGTGATTCTTTATGGAAAATTTCGGTCTTTTAAAATTTTTAAAATCTCCCTACCCCGCCGGACGGAAAACACCGCCCGAACCGCCGCCCGGAAACGCCTTGAAAAATCCGCCCGGAAACGGCGAAAAAAACGTTGAAAACAAGGTAAAAAACGCCGGAAACACAATCAAAAACGGCGAAATTTACCTCGATTTTATTGAAAAACAACGCAATTTAAGCAATAAAATCGGCAAAAAATAACAACTTTTTGCCGATTTTTAACGTGTTTTTTTAATTTTCAGGCTGTTTTTTCAAGCTGTTTTTTACAAGCCGTCGCCCTCGGTTTCTTCTTCCAGCTCTTCTTCCTCGCGGACGATTTCCTCTTCCTTGTTTTCCGCGCCCGGCATTTTATTCCACGCGCCGCCGCGATAGAAAATTATGGAAAGCACCGCGGAAACGCACCAGCCGCACGGCCATGCCATCCAGATGCCCGTTGTTCCGAGCGGCGTGAGCGCAAGCACTTCGGCAAGCGCCACGCGCAGAATCAGATCGGTAAACGTGGCTATCATGAACTGCTTCATCATGCCGCTGCCGCGCAGCACGCCGTCGGCAACCAGTTTCGCCGCGATGACGAAATAGAACGGCGAAATCACCCGCAGGAACGTGAGCCCCGTTTTCAGCGCCGCGCCGCTTACGTCGTCCAGAAAAGCGTACATCAGATACTTGCCCGCGATGAGATACAGCGCGCAGACGGGAACACAGATGATCCACACGATGGCAAGCCCCGCACGGAAGCCCTGCTTCACGCGCGCGTGCTTCCCCGCGCCCATATTCTGCGCGGTGTAATTCGAAATGCCGTTGCCCAGCGTAGTGAGCGAAGTTACCACCATATTGTTGAGTTTTACCGCCGCGGAATACCCCGCCATTACTTCCGAACCGAACGTATTGATGACCGACTGAATTACGATATTGCCCACCGAAATGAAGCTCTGCTGCAAGATACTGGGCACGGCGATCACCGCCACTTTGCCGAGAATCGCAAACGAGAACAGCTTCGTTTTTTCGCCCGCGCCGATTTTTTTCAGACGGAGCACGACGAACAGCACCGCAAGCACGCAGCTGACGCCCTGGCAGAGGAACGTTGCCCACGCGACGCCCGCGACGCCCATTTTAAACGCCGCGACGAACAGAATATCCATACCGATATTCGCAACGGACGAGCAGGCAAGAAAAACAAACGGCGTTTTAGAATCGCCGAGCGCCGAGAAAATGCCGGTGGCGATATTATAAAAGAACACGAACGGCAAGCCGTAAATGTAAATATCGAGATATAACTTCGAATCGGCGAAAATGTTTTCCGGCGTGTTGATCAGGCGCAGCAGCCCGCCGCAGAAAATCGAGCCGAACAGCATTAAAACGCCGCACAGCACGCCGCCCGCGATAAGCGACGTGTACACGCTTGTTTTCATTTCGCCGTACTTCTTCGCGCCGAAAAAATTGGATACCACGACGGAGCAACCGATATTGCAGCCGAACGCGAACGCGATGAAAATCAACGTGATTTCGTAGCTGTTGCCCACCGCGGCAAGCGCGTCGTTGCCGATGAATTTCCCCGCCACGAAGCTATCCGCAATGTTGTACAACTGCTGAAAAATGATACTGCCGAACAGCGGCAGACAAAACTTCCACAGAACGCTTGACGGTTTTCCGCTTGTAAGATCTTTATTCATGCCGCACGCCCTGCCTTTTGGTTCTTTCCGTTTTCCGCCTGCGGCTTATTATCTTTGCCGTCGCGCTTATCCGCATTGCCGCCGTAAAGCGCTTCGTCCTTTTTCTCTTCCGATTTTTCGGCTTTCAGCACAAAGCTCCAGAACGCGACGACGGTGCCCGCGATATAAAAGACGAGCGGCACGCCCGCCCCGCGCCCCGTGGCATGCGCCAGCGCGCCGAAGAAAAAGCCCAGCGCGAACGTTGCGCCGAACACGGGCGGAATAAACCCTTTTTTCGTTTTCAACTGCAGTATGACGTCCGCAAGAAACGGCAACATACAAAACGTCGCCGCCAGACATTCGAACAACCTATCCATAAATACACCTCGTTTTTACCTGATTTTCGCTTGACATTCAAACAAGCACACAGTATAATACAATACGTAAAATATGTAAAATGTATTTTTTTACGGTAATCCATATCAAAAACGTATTGTTTAAAACGAGGATAAAACGATGGATATCAACTACGAATATTACAAGATTTTTTATAATGTTGCGAAATACGGCGGTTTTACCGTTGCCGCGGAAAAAACGTATTCGAATCAGCCCAACCTTACGCGCACGATTAAAAAGCTGGAACGGGAACTGGGCGTGGCGTTGTTTTACAAGGCGGGCAGAAACGTACGCCTGACGCCGGAAGGCGAAGAATTGTACGCGCGCATCAGAGTCGCCGTGGAACAGATAGAAAACGCCGAACGGGAAATTTCGGAATTTTCCGCGCTGGAAGGCGGGTATATCTCGGTGAGCGCCAGCGAAGCGGCTTTGCACAAGGTGCTGCTGCCCGCCCTCGGCGCGTATAAAAAAGCACACCCGAAAATCACTATTCTGCTTTTCAACCACTCCTCGCCGCAGGCGCTTGCCGCGCTGAAAAACGGGCAGTGCGAAATTGCCGTGATTTCCGTTGCCGAAACGTTTGACCCGGCTTTCGAATATTACAAAATCGCCGATTGCGCCGACGTGCCCGTATGTGCCAAAGATTACCCCGCGGACGCGGAAAAAACGTATACGCCGGCGGAACTGTGCGCGTTTCCGCTGATTACGCTGGGCAGGCAGACCGCCTCTTACGATTCGTATACCGACTTTTTCCGCATGCGCGGCATCGACTTCCGCCCCGAAGTGGAAGTAGCCACCGCCGACCAGATACTGCCCATTGTGGATTACGGGCTGGGCGTGGGGCTGGTGCCGGACGTGTTTTTGAAAAAGACTTCGACGAAATACCGTCGGCTGAAAACGGATACTCCCCTGCCCAGCCGTTCGATTTATCTTGTGCGGCGTGCGAAACAGCCCGTGAGCGCCGCCACGAAATCGTTTATCGGCTTGCTTTTGCGCCTTGCCGCCGAAAAAAACAAACAGTAGGGAAACCATTGAAAAACCGCATATATACCCCGAAAAACGCCGTTTTAAACGGCTTTTTTTATATTTTCCGCTGCTTTGAAAATTTTAAAACTTTTCGTAAAATACGTGTTTAAACGGGCGGAATCGTATTTATAATAATAAGCGAAGAACGAAAGGAAAGGCGCGATGAAAGAGAGCGCAAAACCGTTCGGGCTTCAGAAATCGATTTGAATTTAAGGAGATGAATTATTATGAAAAACTATTTGCAGAACAGAAATAACAATCATATGGAGCATACTTCTTTATTTGACGCACTGGACGATTTCTTCCGCCCCGTGTTTGCGGACGAAGCCGATTATCTGAAATCTAACATCAGCGAAACCGACAAGGATTATCGCCTGGAAGTGGCGGTGCCCGGATTTACGAAAGAACAGATTAAACTTTCTTTGGAAAACGGGTATCTGAACGTTGTATGTTCGAAGAAAGAAAAGGAAGGCGGCAACGAAGCGAACGGCGAAAACGCCAAGAAGGAAAACAAGGTGTACAGACGGAAGGAAATTTCCGAATACTCTTCGCGCAGCTTCTACGTTGGCGACGACGTTTCGAAAGAGGACATCAAGGCGAAGTACGAAAACGGCATTCTGTCTTTGGTAATCCCGAAAGTAACGCAAAAATTGCCTGAAAGATCGTATATTGCGATTGAGTAAAGGTTTGCGCAGGGTGCGGGGTTGGTTGCCTGTTTGAAAACTTTTAACAGATAGTTCAACCGCCCCTCATCACCTTGCTTCGCAAGGAGCTTCCCCCCCCCAAGGGGAAGCCTTGACGAAGGCAAGGATTGCCCTTTTTGCCGAAAAAAATGAAGTTCGCTGAATTTTTTTCAGGCAAGAGGGGAAGCCTTATATAAAGCTAAAATAAATTTTTCGCCCGGGAAATTGCGGAAAAGCAATCCCCCCGGGCGATTTTTTGTGTTATAAAAATATTTTTAATTTATCCTCTCTCGGCTCGCATTCGCTCGCCACTCTCCCCGAAGGGGAAAGCAAGAAGGCGATAGTTCAACGGAAGCTTTGTTTGAATTTGGGTGTATAGAAAACAAGTTGCGCCCCTCATCCCCTTGCTTCGCAAGGAGCTTCCCCCCAAGGGGAAGCCTTGACGAGGGCAAGGATTACCCTTTTTGCCGAAGAAAATTTTGTAAGCAAAATTTTATGCAGGCAAGAGGGGAAGCCGCAACATAAGGAAAAATTAAAATTTATCCTCTCTCGGCGGCTTTGCCGCCACTCTACTTGCCGAGATTGCCTTAAAACGGCAATTCGACAAGGGTTCCCCAAAGGGGAAAGCAAGAAGGCGATAATTTACTTTTTATCGGCGAGGGCGTTGCAGTGCCTGATGGTGTTGATCTCGCGGGGATCGTACGGGTGCAGGTTTTTGCGGTATAATTCGTGCTGCCATTTCGTGAAATCGAAATCTACGTCCGGATTGCTTTCCGCCTGTTTCCAGAGAGCTTCCCACGGTTCGGTGGTGTACGTTTTCCCCTGCACGAAGCCCCAGCAATAGCAACCCACGTTTTCGATAAGCATCAGCGGGTAAATTTCCTGCACGGTGTTATGGTTGCAGCGATTGAGCCACTCCGTTACGATAATCGGGCGTCTGAAATACTTTTTCAGCGTGTAAATGCCCGTTAAAAATTTTTCGTACTTCGAATAGGAATGGAACGAGATAAAATCGGACAGTTCGTAAGCTTTCGCTTCCGCTTCCGTTATGAACGTGCCGTCTTCATTGATGCCGATCCATACGTCCGCCGCCAGCGGCTGCACGGGATCGAGCGAGCGTACAAGCGCGAACAGCTCTTCCTGCAGTTTTATCGCGCGGCTGCCGATGGTGATGCCCGGTTCGTTTTCCACGTTCCAAGCCAGAATCCGGTTGTCGGCGCGGTACTTTTTCACAACGCGTTCCACCATTTCCATGAATATCGGCTTGATTTCCGGATATTCCGTATAATGTTTGTACGCGTGTTCCGCCATCAGCTTATCCTGCAATTCGTAATCGCGGTTGAAATGGTTGTAATATTCTTTCTGCGCGCCGAGTTCTTTTGCCACAAACTTGTCGCCGTAAGGCAAATCTTCTTCGTACGCAAGCACAAGCATTACGCTGTGATGATACTTCGCGCAAAGCGAAATATAGCTTTCCAGCGTTTGCATGAACTCTTCCGGTTCTTTATAATACACGTCGAAATTGCACCACAGCCGCACCGTGTTGAAACCCGTTTCTTCGCTGAGTTTCAATTCCGTTTCCGCCGTTTTCAGATGCTCTTCCCTTCCGAACGACTGCCACATATCCAGGCGGTTGATGCAATCCGAAGGCAAAAAGTTGGTGCCGCGCAACCACGGCTGCTTTGCGTACCATTCGTTAATTTCCTGTTCCGTCCACTGTCTTTTCATTGTTGTTTCTGTTTCTCCCTGACGATTTTTACCGCCCCTTTCCGCCGCCCGGCGGCATCGGCTTTATCCGAAAACGAAAGCTTCCGACGAGGCTACGTTTATTATACGATACGAGGAAAAATTTGTCAAGCGCAGACGAGCGGAAAATGTGAAAAAGAAACAAACTTCCGAAAGCTACGAAAGATAATTCCGCAAAATTCTCACACGAAGCGGCGGGCTTCGATATAATACTTTTTGCGCGCGGCGGTAAGCTTTTCGATGCGGGCGTAATCGGACGAGGTGTGCAGGATATAATCGTTGCCGAGATAAATCGCCACATGCCCCACGCGCTCCGTGCCCGTGTTGTAATAGCGCGAAGCGTTGGTGAAATAGATGCAGTCGCCGCGGGAAAGCTCGCTTTTCTTTACGGCTTTGCCCTCTTTTACCTGCAACCGTGTGGTGGTGCCGAGAAGTTTATTCGCGCCGAGATAAAACACATACTGCGTGAGCGAAGAACAATCGAACGCGTTTACGGTGAAGCCGCGCTGAAAATTGCCCGCGCCGTCGTGCAGGCGCACCGCGCCGAACACGTACGGCGTGCCGAGAAGTTTATACGCCTCTGCCAGTACCCGTTCCACGGCGGCGTTATCGCTTTTTTCCAGCGTGAATTCTTTGGCGTACGTTGCGGAAAGATATACTTTTTTGCCGCGGTAATACACGCAGTACCAGTTTCCCGTTTTTTCCGCCACCGCATACGAAGTATCTTTTTCCGCCGAAGCCACCGCTTTGTAGCCGCTGCCCGCGCCCGAACGGAGATTTACGCCGCTGCCCGTGCAGATTATGTACAGTTGCAGATTTTGTTGCGGCTGCGGTTTTTCGGGTTCCGTCGGCGCGCCGGGCTCGGCGGGCGGTTCCGGGGAAGAAGGTCCTTCCGGCGTATCGCCCGGAGTTTCCGGTTGCTGCGGGGTATCGGGCGATTCTGCGGGATTATCCGGGGGCGAATCGGGCGTATCCGGGGATTCGGACGGCTGCGTTTCGCCCTGCGGTGGCGCGGCGGTAATATGCCCGGCGCGGTATGCCGCGGCGAGCGAATATGCGGGAAGAACGGTAAAGCACGCGGCAAGAATCAGAGCCGCGGCGATTTTCATGCGTTTCATTTGTGTTGCCTCCGTTTTTTGGTTTTAAAAGCATTGTAACATGCGACGGCGCGGTTTGCAAGGCACAAAATTTGCCCGAAGAGGGAATTTTTAGCAACGCGGGAAAAAAAGCGGCGTTTTTTTCCATTTCTGCTTTCGATTTTCCGCCGCGGCGCATAACGCGCTTGCTTTTTGCCGTAAAACGTAGTATAATATTCTACGGATATTTCCAAGACGGAAGGAGCGCGGCAGAAACGTGCGGAACACACAGATGAAAAACGAAACGACAGTAAAAATCGCGGGAGAAACGGAAAGAGGGACCGCGCTTTGCGACGCGCTGAAAAGCGCCAGAAGCGAACAGAACGTGAAAACGGAATTTTACAACGCCGTGGGCATAGGCGAAGCGCAGGTAAAAGGCGATACGTTCAGCGGCGTGCTTTTCGTATTCCGTAAAGAAAAGAAAATTTCCGCCGCCCGCCTTTCTTCGATGCTGGCGCAGGCGCTGTATACGGTGCGGAAAATCCGCTACGAGGAAACGGAGCGGATGCTGCCCGAAAGAATCTGCGGCGTGTGCCGCGAAGAAGCCTTTCTTGCTTCCACGCAGGATTTTTCGGCGTTCTGCGGAAAACGCGCCGGCAACGACTACGACTGGGACAGAACCCCCGCTTCCCCCTGCCCCGTTTTAACGCGCGATTTACTCTCTTCGCCGCAGTTGTGCCGCGTGCGGGTGTATTCTCTCGGAAAAGCGGGCGAAGAAAAGGCGTTCCGCGCGGCGCTGGCGGGCGCGTGCGGGGAACAGCTTTCGATGTTTCCGAAAGAAAAAAAGCCGATTACGGAAGAAAATTTCGAACGGGTGTACGAATACTGGGCTTCCTTATTTTCCTTTTACCTCGACGGCAGGCGCGGCGAAAAGAAGCTTGCCGAATACTTTCTGGCGGACGCGCTGCGCGGCGGCGCGCCGAACAAAAACGGGCGCGTGGAGTTTCTGCTGGAAAGCGGAAAGGAAACGCACCGCCTGCCCGTGTACGAATACAACTATTTCTGGAGCGTATACGACCGCGTACAGGACGAAACCACGGCGTTTTCGCTGCGGAGAAAAATCGACCGCCTCGGCGAGGACGAAAGCCGCAGAATGCAGGGCGAATTTTACACGCCGCCCGTATTTGCGCAGAAAGCGTACGGGTACATCGAACGGGTGATAGGCAAGCGTCGGCTGGAAAGCGGCGAATACCGCGTATGGGATATGGCGGCGGGCAGCGGCAACCTTGAATTTACTCTGCCCGCGGCGGTACTGCCCTACACCTACATTTCCACGATAGGCGAAGAGGACGCGATGTACTGCCGGCGCGTATTCCCCTATTCCACCGTGTTTACCTACGATTATTTAAACGACGACGCGGAACTCTTATTTGAAAAACGGCGCAGACAGAGGCTTGCCGAAAGCACGTTTAACCCCGATTACGGCGATAATCCGATGCGTTCCGCCCTGCTTTCTTTAGACGAACGGAACGAAGAGAAAGAAAAGCTTTCCGCCGACGCGCCCGAAGAAGAAAAGCCGTGGAAAATGCCCGAAAATTTACGGAAAGATCTGGAAAACCCGAAACTGAAATGGCTGATTTTTATCAATCCGCCGTTCGCTACCAGCAACACTACCTCTTTAACGCAGGGAAAAACTTCGAAAACGGGCGTTTCCGATACGGCTGTGAGAAAAGAAATGCTTGCCCGCGGGCTGGGCGAAACGGGCAGAGAGTTGTTCTCGCAGTTTTTATTCCGCATTTCCGAAGAATTTGCGGGAAAACCGGCATACCTCGGCTTGTTTTCCACGCTGAAATACCTGAACGCGCCGAACGACGAGAAACTGCGCGAACAGGCGTTCAGATACACGGCGGAGCGCGGATTTTTATTTTCTTCCGAAAACTTCGCGGGAAGCAAGGGAAAATTTCCCGTGGCGTTCATCGTGTGGAACCTCGCGAAAGAAAAGCCGATAGAAAAACAGCGGCTGTGCCTGGACGTATTTAACATGCAGGCGGAAAAGGTGGGCGTGAAAAAGGTGGAAACGGGCGCGTTCAAGCCGCTTTCATCCTGGGTGAAACGCCCGAAAACCACACAGGTATTTCCCCCGTTTACGGGCGCGTTCGGCATCGGCGAGGGCAACGCCGACGTGCGCGACAGAGTGGCGGACGGGTTTTTATGTTCGCTGATGTGCTGCGGCAACGATTTTCAGCACCTGAACCAGACGGCTTTATTTTCCGGTCCGCAGGCTTCGGCGGGTTCGTATTCGGTGGTGAAAGCGAATTTCGAACGGTCGATGGCGATTCACGCGGCGCGGAGGCTGGCAACCCCTACCTGGTCGAACAACCGCGACCAGTTCCGCGCGCCGGAGGGAGAACTGCCGAGGAGTTTTTATACGGACTGCGCGGTGTGGAGCGCGTTTGCCGATTCGGATAACTGCTGTTCGTTTGAAAACATACAATACAAAGGAAACAGCTACCGCGTGCGTAACAACCTCTTCCCCTTTTCGATTGCGGACGTGGAACAATGGGGCGTGCCGCTCGGTTCGGCGGAAAAAAGCGAAGGCGAATCTTTCTTTTTTGTATGGCTGAAAGGAAGGAGGCTTTCCGCGGACGCGGCGGCGGTGATGAAAAAGGCGCGCGCGTTTTACGAATACTGTTACGTGAACCAGCTGGCGCCCATCTGGGACGCGGGATACATGCAGCTGAAAAACGCCGTAGCCGAGGACGCCGAAGGGAAAAAACTGCTTGCCTCGCTGAAAGCCGCGCACAAGAAAATGAGCGTGAAGCTTTTAAAAGACGTGATTGCCTGCGGGATGATTCCGGAGGACGTGCAGTACTTCGACGGGGTGCCCTACGAAGAGGAAGTCTGAGGTGAAAAAATGTCGGAACTGGATTTATTGAAACTGATGCAGAAATACGAAGGCGAAATTGAAGCGGCGGATTTTACGCCGCAGGAGCTGAAAGAACTTTTAGAGCGGATGAACGACGGCGGAGAACTTACGGACGGAAAGCCGATGACGAAAGAAGAATTCAAGCGGAAATACTTCGATTATTACGACGACGTGAAAGATTCTTCTTTGAAAAAACAGGACTGGTGAGCGCGATGTCGGTTGTTTCGGAAAACGCCTTACGCGGCGGAACGCGGGCGTACAGGCACGTAATTTTCGACGCGGACGATACGCTGCTGCGTTACCGCGACGACGAGCGCGGCGCGTTTTCGAGATTGTTCGCGCGCCACAACGTTGAGGCGGACGACGAACTGCTTGCGTTTTCCAACGCCGTATCCGAACGGATATGGACGGAAACCGGCTTATACGACGTGCACTCCCCTGCCATTCAGCGGGAATACCACACGCTTTACCGCGCGCACGTGGAGCATGTTTTTGCGGAAATCATCGGTTATCTTGCAACGCGGGGCTTTTTTGTGCAGGGCGCGGACGCGAAAAAGTGGCGGGACGAATTTTTAAAGGAGCTGGAAACCGGCGGAAACCTTATGGACGGCGCCGCGGAAACGCTGACGGAGCTCAGACGCCGCGGCTACGCCGTTTCGATTGCCACCAACGGGCTGACGGCGATACAGATCGGGCGGACGAAGCCGCTTTTCGGGCTGTTCGACAATCTGTTCGTATCGGAAGCGCTTTGCGCCATCAAACCGACGGCGGAGTTCTTTCAGCGGCTGCTTGCGGGGCTCGGCGCAAAAAAGGAAGATTGCCTGTTTGTGGGCGATTCGCTTGCTTCGGACGTGGCGGGCGCGAACGGCGCGGGCATCGATTGCTGCCTTTTCGACCCTTGCGGAAAATATTCCGCGGGCGGCAATGCGGTCGGCGCGGGTAATGCGGGCGTGAAGCGACCGTGCAATGCGGCGCCGGATTATACGATTACAAAGCTGACGGATCTTCTCCGCCTGCTGTAAAGGAAGTGATTTTTATGGGAATGTTGCGAAAAAAATTCGTTGCGGCGGCGATTGCCGTTTTTCTGGCGGCTGCGCCCGCGGGAATTGCTTTGGCACAAAACGACGCGGCGGCGGAAAACACTGCCGCCGAGGCGGAAAGCGCGACGGACGAACAGCCCGGAACGGGAAAATTCGATCATCCTTTCGAACAGCCGGAAGGCATGGAAGCCGAGGACATCGGGGTGAAAATAGGCGATCAGGGCGATACGCACGGGTTTGACCATAACAGCGCCGTAGCGGCGCTTTGCATCGGAGGCATTGCGGCTGTGGCGGCGACCGCCGTGGTTGTGTACTTATCGAAAAAGCGCAAAAAAGAAGAGGCGCAGAAAGCGGCTTTGCGCGAGCGCAGGCTACTGAACGCAGCCGAGGCGTTTATCGCGAAAAATCCCGTGCTGTACGCGGATATGGCAGACATGCTGCGTACGAGGAAGTGCCGCATGATTTACGCGCGCGAGGACGGCGTATTCTTCCGCGACGACGACGGATTTTACGAAAACGGCACGTATGTGTTTGCGGCGAAAGACGAAACCGCGGCACGGAAAATTATTCTGCTGTTTCCCGAAGAATACGAGGCCGTGAAAAACAGCGCGTTTGTCTGCCACGGCAAAAAGCAGGCGGAATTCTGCCGTTCCTTTTTCGGGTTCGACCGCGTTACGGATTGTTATCAGGTAACGTACACGCCGCCCGCGCCGCTGCCTTTAAAAGGCGCGCTGCGCTTTGAAAAGGCGGGCGAAAAACAGCTGCAGACGATTATTGAAACGTACGACAGAGAGTCGCCCGAATCGCTGAAAAAATTAGTGGCGGCGAAAAAAATAAACTGCGCTTACGCGACGGACGCGGATGAGGACGGTAACGCGCGGGGAAATTTTGTGGGGTATATCGGGCAGCACCCCGAAGGCAGCATGGGGCTTCTGCTGATTTTTCCAAAGTATCGGCGGCACGGGTATGCCGAGGAGCTGGAAAGCTACCAGATCAACGAGATCCGCGCCGAAGGACGCACCCCCTACGCGCACATTATTACGGACAACTTCAAATCGATTTCGCTGCAGAAGAAGCTGGGCGCGAACGTGGCGGACGACCTTGTGATATGGATGAGCCGTTCGGACAGAGAAAAAAAATAAAAAATTTTTTATTCCGAACGGATTTTTCCCCTTTCAAAACGTTGACGGCGCGGCGCGCGCGTGCTATAATAATCATACAAAATCGGTATGGATTTTTTTGAGTGCATCTCACTTTTCGCCATACGCCCCTCTTTTTGCGGGCGTGCGGCGATTTTTTTCAAGGAGGTCTTTTTTATGACGAACGAAGTGCTGGAAACGATTAAAAAACGCAGAAGCGTGCGGGCATACAAGCCCGACGCCGTGCCGCAGGAGCTGCTGGACGCCGTTCTGGAAGCGGGCACGTACGCGCCGACCGGGCGCGGGCAGCAGTCCCCCGTGATAATTGCGGTGAGCGCGGCGGAATACCGCAAAAAAATCGCGGAACTGAACGCCGCGGTGATGGGAAAAGACGGCGACCCGTATTACGGCGCGCCGACGGTGATTCTGGTGCTGACGGACAAAGATTCGGCTACGGGCGTTGAGGACGCGAGCTGCGTGCTGGAAAATATGATGCTTGCCGCCGCTTCGCTGGGGCTGGGAACGGTGTGGGTGCACCGCGAACGCGAAATTTTCGAAAGCGAAGCGGGCAAAAAATTACTTGCCGAATGGGGCGTGAAAGGCAATCTGCGGGGCGTGGGAAGCATTGCGATAGGCTATGCCGCCGCCCCCGCAAACAAAGCCGCAGCAAGAAAAGCCGACTATATTTATAAAATTCAGCCTTCCGACGGCACGGTGTACCGATGAAAAAAATTAAAATTTCAAGCGAAATCACTTACTTTCTGGCAATCGCTTTATTGTCGCTTGCCGTGGCGATTCTCTCCGCGGCGGACTTCGGTATTTCGATGATCGTTGCGCCCGCGTATCTGTTAAGCCTGAAAACGGGCGTTTTCAGCTTCGGACAGGCGGAATACGCGATACAGGCGGGGGTGTTTATCGTGCTTTGCCTTGTGTTGCGGCGCTTTAAACTTGTGTATCTTTCCTCGTTTATCACCTGCCTCGTGTACGGTGCGGCGCTGGATTTGTGGCGGCTTATCCCCTTTTTCACCCCCGCCGTAACCGCGCCCGGAAGCATGGCGACGCCGCTCCGCGTTGCGATGTATATCTCAGGCGTGCTTCTGACTTCGTTTTCCGTGGCGCTGTTTTTCAAAAGCTATCTGTATCCGCAGGTGTACGACTTTTTCGTGAAAGCCGTTTCCGCGCGGTATAAAGTAAAGCTTTCCGCGTTGAAAACCGGCGTGGATTTATCGATGCTTGCGACAAGCGTGATTATGTCGCTTTGTTTCTTTAAAAAATTCGTCGGCATCGGGTGGGGAACGCTGATTATGGCGCCGATTGACGGCACTTTGATCGGACGGTTTTCGCGTTTTTTGGATAAAACGTGCGATTTTCCGCCGCGGTTTCAAAAATTCGCCGCGCTGTTTGCGCTGGAAGAAAGCCCCTCCCCGGCGGCTTGCGCAAACGCCGACGTTGCGGAGATTTCCGGGAAACATGACGGAAATTAACGACGTTAGTTTTGCCAAAAAAGATTTCCTGCATGATTTACATGCGGGAAATCTTTGTTCTAATATATAATTCCGTTTTGTTTTATCGTTTAAAATTCAAGCTTTTCTTCGATATAGGCGATCGCTTCGTCTACCGATAAGCGGATTTGTTCCATCGTGTCGCGGTCGCGTACGGTTACGGTACCGTCCTCTGCCGTCTGGAAATCTACGGTTATGCAGTACGGCGTGCCGATTTCGTCCTGACGGCGGTAACGCTTGCCGATGGAACCCGTGAGATCGTACGTGGCGGAGAATTTTTTGCGCATTTTCGCGTAGATTTCGTCCGCTTTATCCGCCAGCCCTTTCTGCAGCGGCAACACGGCGCATTTGTACGGCGCAAGCGCGGGATGCAGGTGCAATACCACGCGGACGTCGTTCTTTTCTTTATCCACCACTTCCTCGTCGTAAGCGTCCGTTAAAAACGCCAGCACGACGCGGTCTGCCCCCAGCGACGGTTCGATAACGTACGGCACGTATCTTTCGTTCGTTACGGGATCGGTGTAATCGAGCGGTTTGCCGCTCTCTTTGGCATGCTGCGAAAGATCGTAATCCGTTCTGTCCGCAAGCCCCCACAGTTCGCCGCGGCCGAACGCGAAATCGTATTCGAAATCGGTGGTTGCCTTGGAATAGAAGCACAATTCTTCGGGCGAATGATCGCGAAGGTGCAGGTGATTTTCGTTCATGCCGAGGGAAAGCAGCCAGTTTTTGCAGAAATCTTTCCAGTAGCCGAACCATTCGAGGTCGGTGCCGGGCTTGCAGAAAAATTCAAGTTCCATCTGTTCGAATTCGCGCAGGCGGAAGGTGAAATTTCCGGGCGTGATTTCGTTGCGGAAAGATTTGCCTACTTGACCGATGCCGAACGGTACGCGCATACGCGTGGAACGCTGCACGTTTTCGAAGTTCACGAAAATGCCCTGCGCCGTTTCCGGGCGGAGATAGATGGTATTCGTGGTATCTTCCGTAACGCCCTGAAACGTTTTGAACATCAGATTGAATTGACGTACATCGGTCCAGTTTTTGGTCCCGCTAATGGGGCAAACTATTTCGTAATCGAGTATGATTTGACGCAATTCGTTCAAATCTACATCGTTCATTGCTTGGGCATAACGAGCGTGCAGCTCATCTCGTTTGGCTTTGTGTTCCAAAACTCTTGGATTGGTCTCTCTGAAAAGTTTTTCATCGAAAGAATCTCCGAATCGTTTTGCGGCTTTCTCGACCTCCTTCTCGATTTTTTCGTCCATTTTGGCGATACAATCTTCGATAAGCACGTCTGCTCGGTAACGTTTTTTAGAATCTTTGTTGTCGATTAACGGATCGTTGAATGCATCTACGTGCCCGGATGCTTTCCAAATAGTCGGATGCATAAAGATGGCGGAGTCGATACCCACGATGTTTTCGTGCAGTAGGACCATACTGTCCCACCAATATTTTTTTATGTTGTTTTTCAATTCGACACCCATTTGTCCATAGTCATATACGGCAGCCAATCCATCGTATATTTCACTTGAAGGGAATACAAATCCATATTCTTTGCAATGGGATACCAATTTCTTAAAAACGTCTTCCTGTGCCATTTCTTTTGTATGTTATGTTGCTATCTTGTTTTTACCTTTATTATTTTCGAGCCGATTACTTTCTTAAATCAGACGATTTTAGAGCACAAAGTAAATGATTTTTTTCGATTAAATTTGTATTTTTGCAGGGGAATGTAGTTACACGAGTATTTAAAAATTAAAAAGAGTCACACTTTTGTGTGTGCTTTTCCCGTTTATAAATCCAAATACACTCTATGAGCGACGAAATAACGACACCGCAAGAAGATATGCCCCAAGATCGTTCCGCTGAATCCGGAGTTTCAGCGGAGTCTCATTCGGCTTACAAAGTACCCGTATCGGATAAGCCGGATATTAAATTCCAACTTTCGGGAATGTTTCAGAACTGGTTTCTCGATTATGCTTCTTATGTGATACTTGAACGGGCGGTTCCTCATTTGGCCGATGGTCTGAAACCGGTACAAAGGCGTATTCTTCATGCGATGAAATTGCTCGATGACGGGCGTTTCAACAAGGTCGCCAATGTCGTGGGACATACTATGCAGTTCCACCCTCATGGCGATGCTTCCATAGGTGATGCATTGGTGCAGTTAGGCCAAAAGGATTTGTTGATAGAGTGTCAGGGAAATTGGGGAAATATACTTACGGGCGATTCTGCCGCTGCTCCTCGTTATATAGAAGCTCGCTTATCCAAGTTTGCCTTAGATGTCGTATTTAATCCGAAGACTACCGAATGGAAGTTGTCTTATGACGGTCGTAAAAAAGAGCCGGTGACTCTTCCTGTCAAATTCCCTTTGTTGTTGGCACAGGGCGTCGAGGGTATCGCTGTGGGGTTGGCTTCGAAGATATTACCTCATAATTTTAATGAGATATTACAAGCGGCTGTGGCTTATCTGCGGGGCGAGGAGTTTCATTTGTACCCCGATTTTCAGACAGGTGGATTTATAGATGTTTCTAAATATAACGATGGGGAACGAGGCGGCAGCGTGAAAGTACGCGCTAAAATCGAGAAGATCGATAATCGTACGCTTTCTATCGTAGAAATTCCTTATGGCAAGACGACATCGACACTGATAGAATCTATTCTTAAAGCCCAGGACAAGGGAAAGATAAAAATACGAAAGGTCGATGATAATACAGCCCAGCATGCCGAGATATTGGTTCATCTCATACCGGGCACTTCTTCCGATAAGGCTATTGATGCTTTGTATGCCTTTACCGATTGTGAAGTGAGCATTTCACCCAACTGTTGTGTCATCAATGAGGATAAACCTCACTTCATGACTGTGAGCGATTTGTTGCGTATCAGTGTCGAAAACACGAAAGAATTGCTGCATAAGGAACTACTTATACAGAAGGGTGAAGCGCAAGAGATTTTGCATTTTGCATCATTAGAAAAAATATTTATAGAGAAACGCATTTATAAGGATAAGGAATTTGAGGAAAGCCGTTCTATGGACGAGGCTATCGCGCATGTAGACAAGCGTTTGGAACCGTTCAAGCCTTCTTTTATCCGGGAGGTGACTTCCGACGATATATTGAAGTTGATGGAAATAAAGATGGCTCGTATCCTTAAATTTAATTCAGAGAAGGCCGATGAGTTGATCGCTGCTAAAAAAGAGCAAATCGCTCAAATCGATTATGATATAGACCATTTGGTCGATTATACAATCAAGTGGTACGACTCTTTGAAAGAAAAATACGGCAGCCGTTATCCCCGATTGACAGAGGTTCGTAGTTTCGATACCATCGAGGCTACCAAAGTGGTCGAGGCGAATGAAAAACTCTATATCAATAAAGAAGAGGGGTTCATCGGTACATCGTTGAAGAAAGACGAGTTCGTTTGTAACTGCTCCGATATAGACGACATTATTCTTTTCTACCGAGATGGAAAATATAAGGTAGTGAAGGTGAGTGAGAAAATGTTCGTAGGGAAAAATCTTTTACATATTGCCGTATTTAAGAAGAATGATAAACGTACGATATACAATGTGGTTTATCGGGACGGAAAGGCCGGATTGCATTATATGAAACGTTTTGCTGTGACCGGTGTGACTCGGGATAAGGAATATGATCTTAC
>UQPN01000023.1 GCA_900542935.1 uncultured Eubacteriales bacterium | reverse complement strand
CGCGCCCGTGCCCGCGGAAATTTTCATGAAAACGGCGCTTGCCGCGGGGTTTTGCGCCGACGCCGCTTACGCGCGGACGGGGACGGTGAAAATTTCGCTGCGGCAAAACGGCGGCAACGAAAAAAACGATATAAAAACGGAAGCGGAATATGCGGCTTTTCGTTCGGATAAATACGTTCGCGGCACCCATACCCCCGCCGAAACGTTTTTCACCGAGGATATTCTTCTTGACGCGCGGCGGCGGGATTTCACCTGCAACGCCGTATATTACGATATCGTTGCCGATACGTTCGTCGATCCTCTGGGCGGCATGAAAGACATCCGGAACAAGCTGCTGCGCACCGTGGACAAACCCGGAAAGGTATTCGGCGAAGACGGACTTCGTCTGCTGCGCCTTGCGCGGTTTGCGGGCGCCACGGGCTTTTCGCCCACCCCGGAAACGCTTGACGGCGCAAAAACAAACGCGGCGCTGATCGCCGACGTTTCCCCGGAACGCATTTTTGCGGAACTGAAACAAATTCTTTGTTCCGAACGGAAATACGGCAACGCGGACGGAATTTATCAGGCGCTCGAAATTCTGGACGAAACGCGCGTGCTGGACGGTATTTTCCCCGATCTTGCGGCAGGCAGAAATCTGAAACAGCGCGCCGATTTTCACAACCACGACGTTCTGGAACACTCGCTCCGCGCGGCGGCGTATTCGGCGCGCGCCAACGCGCTTGCAGGCGTTTTTCCGGGCGTACCCGTGCCTTTCGACGTCCGTCTGGCGGCGCTTCTGCACGATATCGGAAAGCCGGCGGCGTACTTTCGAGACGGAAAATTTTCCGATCACCCAAACGTCGGCGCCGTACTTGCCCGCGTGGCGCTGGAAAAACTGAAAGCGCCCGTCAAAACGATAAAGCTCGTCGAAGCGCTGACGAAGTACCATATGTACGATTACGACCTTTGCACGAAAGAAAACAAACTGCGGAAATTCATCGTGCAGCACTACGATATTTTCAACGAACTGCTTTTAGTGAAACAGGCGGATTTTTCCGCCTGCAAAGACGATTTCTCCACGGCGCCAGGCGTAACGCGGCTGAAAAACCTTGCGGATAAAATGCGGGCGGAAGGCGCGCCGTTCACTCTGAAAGAACTTGCCGTTCGCGGCAACGAAATCGCGCCGCTTCTGCCCTCTTCGCGCTATGTGGGCGCCACGCTGGAAGCCTTGCTTTTACACTGCGCCGTTACCCCTGCGGACAATACGAAAGAACGGCTTTTGCGCCTTGCTCCGTCGTTTGGAATCGTCGGCGGAAAAAACTGAAGCGCACGCCTTTAACGCGCCTTTGCGTTTCTTCGGCAAAACGGGCGCAAACGGTTGCATTTTTCACGCGCGTTTGTTATAATATATACAGGTAACTTTGTTTTCGCGCGCGTTAGCGCGGCGCGGGCATTACCCGAAATCGGAAAGCACTACAAAAATCGACTCCGGGAGGAGAAAATATCATGGCGGATGCGGAAAAGAAAACCAAGCGCGAAAAACTGCTGGAAAAAGAAGAGAAAAAGCGCGAAAAACGCATTATGAAAGAAAAAAGCAAACAATACGACGGCGGCTTCACGGCGCGCTGCGTAGCGCTGCTTCTCGGCTTCGTTCTCGGCGTCGCGGGCACGATCGGCGGCGCGGCGGGCGCGGGGTATTACATTGTTTCGCATAAATCCGTCAAGGAAGTCGCCGGTATCGCGGGCGGAGATAAATTCGACCTCGACAAATATCTTTCCGCCGAATATTCCGAAAAAACGCTGCTGCAATTTTTCAAAGATCTCGGCGCCGTTACTTCGAAACTGAAAGGCGCCGAAGCTTCGATTTCCACGCTTGCGGAAATCTCTCCTTACGTTTCGGATATTGCGGATAAACTTGCCGGTAAACTTTCGGAACTGGGGCTGGACGTAGACGCGGACGCGCTGAAAACGACTCCGTTCAATCGGCTGAGCGAATTTTTACAGGAAACCGTGCAGAACACAAGGCTGGGAACGCTGATCGGCGCGAAACCGGACGGAACGATTATGGGGCTTTTGTGCTACGGCGAAGAAGGCGTGAATTATACGCTGGACGAGAACGGAAACATTACCTGGATAGGCGCTTCGCACGAGCTGAGCGTGAAAGATTTTATGGATAACGGCGCCACGTCCGACGTGTTCAATCGTCTTTCCCTGAAAGCCGTGATGGAAACGAACGGAAGCGTGAACACGAGCGACCCGATAACGCGGGTTTTGGTGTACGGCACGAAAGACGTGGATTATGCCGCTGTTGCGGGCGCGGACGGCAAAGAAACGATAATAATGCTGCCTCTTGCCTACGATTACAACGAAGGCACAGGCGTTTTAACCGACGACCACGACAAAGAAGTAACGAACTTTTATTCTTACGACGCCGCGACGAAAGTCATCGCGTTGTTCGGCAGCGAAACTCCGGCGGAAGGCGATACCCCCTCCTCGTACCTGTACGAAACGGGCGGAAAGTGGTACGCATACGCGACGGAAACCGATCTTGCGGCGGCGGTTGCGGGAGAAGCTTCGGCGGCGGAAAAACGGATTTTACATAAAGCCACTACGCTCGGCAACTTGCTGAAAGGCGATTTTATGGGCATGGTGGAAGGCGTGGAACTGGCTTCGCTGTTAAACGTTACGGCGGATTCGGAAGGAACGCTGCTTGCCATTGCATACGGCAACGAAGGCGAAGATTACCGCATCGAAACGGACGCGGCGGGAAACAAAAACATCGTGATGCAAAACGGCGCGAAGCCGCGCACAATTAAAGATTTACGCGACGGAAACGTAAAATTCGAAGATCTGGAACTGGGCGGCATTCTGAAAATCACACCGCACGACGGAACCAACGAAACGATGCTGAATCTTGCGTACGGCGAAGAAGGCAAGCACTATACTTACGACGATTCCGCCGAAAAAATCACATGGCTGAACAAGCGGTATATCGAAAAAACGGACGGCGCGGAAACCGCGCTTTACGACGCGGACGGAAAGAAAATAGACGGCGCGACGAAAAACGGCGGCGAATGGACGTTTACGCGGGGCGCTCCGTTAGCGCGGAAAAGGCGGGAACGCTCGGTTTGCATACGTTCTATGCGTATAAAGTCGGCGAAACGGCGCCCGTTACCTATAAGGCGCGCACGATTGCGGATTTGAAAAATTTACAGACGACGGAGCTCGTCGGCGGCTCTTCTCTGGAAAGCTTTCTGGGCGTCGGCGCGGATACGGACGGCATACTGCGTTCGCTCGCCTTCGGCAAACAGGGCTTATCGTACAGAATCGAAGAAACTACCGACGGAAACGGTAACGTTACGAAATCGATTGTCATGCTGCCCGTTACGTACACGTTCGACGGCACGGACTGGAAAGACGAAAACGGCGCGATTGTTACCCCCGTTTCTTCCGACGGCAACACGTACGAATTTTTATTTTCCGAAGACGGCGTTTTCGAATACGTTTATGCCGAAAACGTAACCGCGGCGGGAAGCTATCCCCTTTGCGACGCGTTCGGCGCGGCGCTTACGCATAAAAAGCGTTCGATCGATTCGCTGAAAGCGGAAAACGCCACAAAAGCGTTCAACGAAATCGAACTTCGTGCGATTGTCCCCGAAAACACGGGCGACAGCATCAATTTGTATCTTCTGTACGGAAAAGCGGGAATCGATTACGAAATCGACGCCGAAGGCAACGTAAAAATGCTGAACGGCGCCGCACCGAAAACCATCGGCGCGCTGCGGGAAAAAGGCGAAAATTCCATCTTTTCGAAACTGCGCAGAGAGCTTACGATCGGGCAAATGCTCGGCAATGTGGACGATAACAAGATTCTTAAAAATCTGAAAGATTCCACGCTCGATTCTCTCGGCGCCGATATCAAACGCCTGACCGTGGGCAGCATTTTCGAGGATGCGGACAGCAACAAAATTTTAAAACCTCTGAAAACTTCCACGTTCGACACGCTGAACGACGATATTAAAAATCTGAAAATCACGGACGTGTTCGAAGACGATATCTATTATAAAAACGCGGACGGTCATTTTACGGATAAAAACGGAAACGTCGTAACGCACGAAAACAAGGTGATGCGCGGCGAATGGAATTACCTTCTCCGCGACCCGTCCGACCCGACGAAAACGCCCGATTCGTACACCGTAGTGAATATGGGCGCGCTGACGAACAATATGACGGAAAACGTCAAAAATTCCAGCGTGTACAAACTGAACGAAGATTTTAACCTTGAAATCGACACCTCCGCAACCTCGTTTTTACACCTTGCGTTAAGCGGCACGAATCTGCAAACGCTGGTAACCGCCGGAAAGATGGAAAGCGCGAGAAAAGACGAGCTTACGGGAAAGCACGTGGGCGATCTGACGATTAAAGAATTGTTCGATTATATCCCCACGCTGATAGGCTCCGACCCCGGCTTATAAAAAACGGCGGAAAAGCAGCAGAAAACAGTAGAAAACGCCCGAAAAACGTTTGACTTAATCTTTGAAAAATTGTATAATATTATAGGTTTTATGTAAAAGCCTGTTTTTGCGTTGAAACGGGCGGCAAAAAACCGAATACAACCTTGCGTATCTTATCTTAAGATACGCCGAATAAGACCGGGAGGTGAAACAAATATGGCTAAATACGAGATGCTCTATCTGATCGCGAACGACCTGACGGACGAAGCGAAAACCGCTGAAATCGAAAAATACGAAAATATCGTTAAATCGATGGGCGGCGCAATCGTTTCCACCGATAAGTGGGGTACGAAGAAGCTGGCTTATCCTATCGCGTACAAGAACGAAGCTTACTACGTTCTGATGACGTTTGAAGCAGGCGCCGAAGTAGTGAACGAGCTTGACCGTGTTGCGGGTATTTCCGCAAACGTTATGCGCCGCATCATTACGAAGCTTTAAGGAGAGAAAAATGAATAAAGTTTTTCTTATAGGTAACTTGACGCGCGACCCCGAACTTACCTCTACTCCTTCGGGAGTTTCCGTGTGCCACTTTGCGATTGCCGTGAACAGAAATTATTCCAACACGGACGGAGAGCGGCAGACCGATTTCTTTAATTGCACGGCATGGAGAGTACTTGCGGAACGTATCGCGCAGTATGCGAAGAAGGGCAAAAAAGTTGCCGTGGGCGGAAGCATTCAGCTTCGCAATTACGAAGATAATCAGGGCGTAAAACGCAACGCCGTGGATATTATCGTACAGGATTGCGAATTTTTATCGCCCAAGGACGACAACGGCGGATCGTTCGATTCCGCTCCCGCCCCCGCCAAGAGCAAACCCGTCCTTCAGATGATGGACGACGACGGCTCGGACATCCCCTTTTAAGCGTTCGGGGATAAACAAATTCAGTTAAGGAGTTTTTATTATGGAAGAAAAAACTGCCGTTAAAAAAAGTTTCAAGAAAATGCCCCGCAAAAAGGTGTGCGCTTTCTGTCAGGAAAAAATCGACCAGATCGATTATAAGGACGTAAACCGTTTGAAGAAATACATTTCCGAAGGCGGCAAAATCCTGCCCCGCAGAATGAGCGGCACGTGCGCGGCGCATCAGAGACTTCTCGCTACCGCAATCAAGCGCGCGAGAATCGCGGCTCTTCTCCCTTTCAAAGGCGAGTAAGGCAATCGGCGGATTTCCGCGGGAATCCGTTCGGAAAAAGAAGCAAAAAGCCATCGGTTAATCCGGTGGCTTTATTTTATCTTTTATTTTCCTCGTTCCCCCTATCTTTAAGCTTACGCAAAATACGTAAAAAATCCGCAACTGCACTTTAACAACATGTTCCCGACGGGATATCCGCCCTGACGAGCGCGATTCGCCCCTATTTACCCTTAAAAAAGGTAAGAAAAATGCCGGATTCGTTTCTTTTCCTTCGAAACAAATCCGACATATCTGTGGCGCAGAGAAAGGGATTTGAACCCTTGTATGAGTAACCCCATAACATGATTTCGAATCATGCGCGTTCGACCGCTCCGCCATCTCTGCAACAGCTCTATTATTATATACTATTCCACGAGTTTTTGCAAGCTTTTTTAACGCGTATTTTCAATTTTTTGAAAATTAAAGAAAACATTGCCCGAAAAACGACTGCTCCGCCGCCTTTCGGGCAAATCTTCAACCGTTAAAAAATTTAATTTTATAATATATTTGCCGTGGCAATCGTGCCGTAATGATTGTACCACGCGCCGTTTTTCTGCGGCTCGCCGCCCGTGGTAAAATCTACGGTAGCTTCTTCAAGCTCTTCGATTTTTTCAAGCTCGCCGTTTAAATACGCCCGAAGTCTGCGCGTGCAGCTCTTCGTGCGCCGGATGATACCGCCAAGACGAATATCCTGCACGTCAAACCCGTGCGGCTTATTCTCTTTCATCCATTGTTTCTCATACACGGCAACGAAATTTTCAAGATTTACAAGCGTTTTTTCATAGTCCGGCAGCAGCGCGGCAAGCGCGTTTTTGTCGCCTTTTTCGTATGCCTCGCGCGTAAGATACCCGAGATCGTATTTCACCGCAAGCACGCGCGCAAGCGCCGCGTAGCTTTCAAACATATACCCGTAATTTTTGCTGCGCTTCGCAGCGGCTTCCAGTTTCTCCGCAAGCTTTTCGTATGCCTTGCGTTCTTCGCCCGTGCCAAGCACCCCGCAATCGAATGTTCCGAGAAAATAATCGGAATACAGCATCTCTTTTACGCCGAGAGAAAACCCTTCTTTCTGCCGTTTAGTCAGATCTTCGTCCACAAAATCGCACAGCATAAAGTCGTTCCACTCTTCGCCGAACAATTCCGCAAATCTCTTTTTCGCGTTCTCTTCGCCGAAATTACCCTTCGCGCATTCCGCCGCATACACAAGCGAAGGCAAAAGCGCATACGGCGAACACTCTCCGCCGTTATCGCCCCACATCGTAATTAAAATATTGTTTACGCCGTGTTTTTCCGCCGATTCCAGAAACGTTTTCGTCTGCCGTATCGATTTACGGTTGTCCGATTCGAATCCTTTCCACTTCCATGCGCCGCCTGCGATCCACACCTCGCGATTGAAATCAAGGTGGTGCTGCATCATACAGTCTACAAGATCCGCTTCCTCGTTATAGTAGTCCCAGTACACGAGTTGCAGATTTTCGGGCACTTTTTCCATTACCCAAGCGGGAATTTTCTTCTTATGATAGTACGCCCCTTTGCCTGCGATAGAGAAGAACATATCGCTCCACATCATCGGTTTGAAGCCATACTTTCCGGCAATCTCCGTTACGCGCGAAAGGTGGCGCAACAACAGATTGAAGCGGTTGCTCGCGCCGTGCAGATCGTAATAACGGCCCCTGCCGATCATATGCGCCTCGTCCATACCGATATGAATATTGCGCGAAGTAAAACATTCCGCGCACGTGGCAATCATCTTTTCAATCAGCTCGTACGTGCGCTCGTCGTCCACAAGCAGAATATCGTTTGCGTCGTTGATGTTCTGATATTTCGGGTAGCGGAAAATCTGATTCAGGTGCGCCAGCGTCTGAATACACGGCATCAATTCCACGCCGTTTTTCTTTGCAAACGCGTCAATCTCTTTCAATTCCGCTTTCGTATACTTCCCGCGTCGATACCCGAATTGCGGCTCGCCCTCGATTTCGTAGGTATCTTCCGTATACAATTGCAGACAATTATACCCCGTTTTTTTCAGCGTAAGGATAAAATTTTTGAGTTCCGCTACGCTCATCACCGCGTTTCTCGAACAATCGAGCATCACGCCCAAGTACCCTTTTTTCATTCGTTTTTTCTCCTTGTTTCCCCGCACGTTTTCGCACGCGTTTTTCAAGTATTATTATATATAAACCCGAGCAATTTTGCAACGAAAATCGTTCGGGTTTATAACAAAATATTTCACTCGTTCAAATTTTATATAAGCCGCCGCGCCGCCTTATTCCGCGTATTTTTTTACGATTTCCTTCATCTCGTCAAAGTGCGCGATCATATCTTTCGCGAGAGCAAGCTGACACCGCGCCCGCACAAGATTATGCGTTTCGTAATCGACGGAAAAATACTTGTCGCCGTCCAGATAATCGGTTAAAAAACGTACGCCGCATTCCACCGTCATCGCCAGCGCGCCGCCTGCGAGAGAATCGATTTCCGCTTCGGTGAGCGCGTCTTTATCCACGCCTAAAAATCCGCGCGTAAACGCTTCGAATTTATCGATGTCCAACGCTACGTTCGATAAATCCCGCTCGTCCTCCGCCGCCGTATTCGCCCCGGCGCGGATAGCGTCGCCGAAATCGAACGCCACCAACCCGGGCATCACCGTATCAAGATCGATGACGGACAAATGTTCCTGCGTTTTTCTGTCGAACAGAACGTTCGAACACTTGGTATCGTTATGCGTTACCCTGAGCGGCAGCACGCCGGCTCGCTGCAACCGGTAGGTTTCCGTCGCTTTTTCTTCCAGCGCGAGATACTCTTCGATTTCGCGGCGGACTTCCGCAGCGCGCCCCGCCGCGTCCGCTTCCGCCGATTTTCTGAACGTTTCGAAACGCATCGGCGTATTATGAAAATGCGGAATCGCGATGAACAGATTTTTTACGGGATAATCGGCAAGATATTTCTGAAATTCTCCGAATGCCTTGCCCGATTCTTCCATGACGAACGGAGAAGCGATGAGAAACGTCGTCGAATCGTCGATAAACCGGCTGCACCGCCAGAAATCGTTCTTTTCATCAATGAAATAATAGGCGCCGTCCTGCGTTTTATGATAATGCAGCACGTTCCGCTTTGCAGTTACGCCCGTCGCCTTGATCTTCGCGCGAATATACTCGGTAACGGAAATGATGTTGTTCATCACTTCCACGGGATTTTTGAACACGTACGTATTTACTCTTTGCAGGATGTAATCTTTTACCTCGCCGTCGCGGTAAAAATACACTTTATACGTCTTGTTGATGTGCCCGCTGGTAACCTGTTCATAACTGCGGTACTCGCCTTCGATGGAAAAATTTCTGCAGACAGCCTCGATTTTTGCGTCGGTCAATTTCCGTCCCCCTTTTTTGTTTTAATTTTCTTTTACGCCCGGACCTTTCCCGGCGATGGAAGCGTTTCGCCCGGACGGTAATTTTCCTTTTCCGGAGATTCCGCTTTCCCTGCTTTCCCCGCAATAGAAAAGTCCGGTTGAATAACCTCTTCTTTAGCCTCGTAAGTATACGTAGGAACCAG
This sequence comes from uncultured Eubacteriales bacterium, assembly GCA_900542935.1. Classification (GTDB taxonomy): domain Bacteria; phylum Bacillota; class Clostridia; order Christensenellales; family Borkfalkiaceae; genus Scatosoma. The sequence goes on along the minus strand of UQPN01000023.1, from coordinate 21,728 downwards.
TTCGGCAAGATACTTTTTCATTTCGTCCGTTTCGGCATAAGCTTCGGCATAAAGTTTATCCAGCGTATGCCACAGCTTATTTTCGTCCAGATCGATGGGTTTTGCAATGTTAATCAAGCCGTTTTCCGTTTTCTGCAAGCCCTCTTCCGCCATCAGCCGTTCTTCGTACAGTTTCTCGCCGGGGCGAAGTCCCGTGCAGATAATGGGAATATCCACGTCCGGTTCGTAGCCCGAAAGCTGAATGAGATGCCGCGCAAGGTCGTAAATTTTCACAGGCTCGCCCATATCCAGAACGAAAATCTGCCCGCCCTTTGCGTACGCCCCCGCCTGTATCACCAAAGATACCGCTTCGGGAATCGTCATAAAATATCTTATGATGTTTTTATCCGTTACCGTTACGGGGCCGCCCTCGGCAATCTGCTGTTTGAAAAGCGGAATCACCGAACCGTTGGAGCCGAGCACGTTGCCGAATCGCACCGCCACGAATTTCGTGTGTTTGCTGTGCTTGCCGATCGTCTGAATAATCATCTCGCAGATCCGCTTGGTACAGCCCATCACGTTGGTGGGATTCACCGCCTTATCCGTAGATATCTGCACAAACGTTTCCACGGCGAATTCGTCCGCCAGCCGCGCCACGTTCAGCGTGCCGAACACATTGTTTTTCACGGCCTCGTTGGGGCTGGTTTCCATCAGCGGCACGTGCTTGTGCGCCGCCGCGTGAAACACAATCTGCGGGCGGTATTTTTCGAATACGTCGCGCATTTTTCCGATATCGCGCACGCTGGCTACCAGCGTTAAAAGATTGAGTTTTTCGTGATATTTCCGCTTAAGTTCCTGTTCGATATTGTACGCGTTGTTTTCGTAAATATCCAGAATAATCAGGCGCTTCGGGTGATGCGTCGCAATCTGGCGGCACAGCTCGCTGCCTATCGAACCGCCCCCGCCCGTTACCAGCACCGTTTTATCTTCGATATAGCCGAGAATCTGATTCAAATCTACCTGCACCTGTTCTCTGCCCAGAAGATCGGTGATTTCCACGTCGCGGAATTTCGATACCGTTACTTTTCCGTCGGTCAGTTCGAAAATGCCGGGCAGAATTTTCACGGGTTTTTTGCAGTCTTTCAGAATATTGATGATTTCTTTCTGCCGCCGGCGCGACGCGGAAGGAATCGCGAAAAAGATTTCGTCCACGTTATATTTTTTCGCCATTTGCGGCGCCGAGGCGATATCTCCCACGATTTTTACGTTTAAAATGTGCTTGCCAAGTTTGTTTTTATCGTCGTCCAGAATACATACGGGGCGGAAAGAAGCGCGCTTCGAAGTGCACTGCTCCTTGACGATCAGAAGCCCGGTTTCGCCTCCGCCCACGATCATCACGCGCTTTTTGCCCTTGAAACCGCGGCGGAAAAATACGCCGATTGTTTCGTTCAGGCGCTTGCAGAAACGCGAATACACCGCAAAATTCATTAAAAATATGCCGAATACCAGCACGGTGGAAACGGAAACGACGCGCTGCCCGGTAACCGCCGCAAAAACGATATTCAGCGCCGTCTGCAACGCCACGGCAAGCAGTATTTTCAACGCGTCGAAAAGCGTCGTCAGCGAAAAAACGACGGCATATCCCTGCGCGAGGAACAAAAACAGCACGGTAAGCGCCACGTTTGCGCCCATCCACAACAGAATTTCTCTGCCGAAGGGCGCCGTGTCCGTAACAAAAAAAGCGATCGTTTCCGCCAGCAATACCGAAAGCACGTCCATTACCAGCAAAAATGTCGCATGTCCTCTTTTCGTGTGCCAAAACTTCATCCCGTTTTCCTCTTACCGCGAAAAGACCGTCATTCAATCCGCCCGCAGCCGTCCGCAACCGATTGCGGCAAACAGCCGCGCTCAATTCTTCCGCGTTGTTCTCAATGTATAAATATTGTAACACATTTAAATTATTCTGTCAAGAAAACCGCCGACAATTATCGGCACACCGACATTGTTTTTTCACCTATTTTACATTTTCTTTCCGGTACTTCCGAAAAATTCCTTGGGAACGGGAGATTTGAAAACAAGGCTTTCGCCCGTTACCGGGTGGCGCAGACAAAGTTCTGAAGCGTGCAGCCCCAGCCTCTTCAAAGGCGAATCGACCAACCCGTACTTATCGTCGCCCACCACGGGATGCCCCGCCGCCTTCATCGCCACACGGATCTGATTTTTTCTGCCGCTGTCGATTTCCACGCGGAGAAGAGAATATTTTCCGTTTTCGCAAACCGTTTCGTACCGCGTTACGGCGCGCTTGCCCTCGCGCGGGGAAACGCAGTACACCAGATGATTTTTATCTTCCTTTAAAAACGAAACGATTTCGCCGCTTTTTTCTTCGAATACGCCCGAAATCACGGCGTAATATTCGCGTTTTTCCACCAGCTCGTTCCAACGCATGCGCAGCATGGAATGCAGTTTTATATCTTTGGCGAACGCCAATACGCCCGAAGTTTCTTTATCGATGCGATGCAGCACGTAGGCTCGCTCGTTTTTGCCCTTCTGCCGCAGATATTCTTCCGCGATATAGTACGCGGAAAGCCGCTCGTCGTCGCTTTCTACCGATAACAGCCCCGCGGGCTTATCCAGCACCAGAAACTGTTCGTTTTCGAAAATAATTTTCGGCAAAGGCAGCCTTGCGGGGCGCCCCGCCGCAGAAGTTTTCAAACGGCTTTTCTCTCTTTCCTTCCCTGCGGCAACGCGGGAAAGCTCCGCCGCGGCGCTTGCCGTGCGGACTTTCGAAATGCGGATTTCGTCGTCTTTCGCCAGCGGAAAATCGAATTGTTTTTCCGCTCTGCCGTTTACCAGCACTTTTCCGCCGGAAAGCAGCGATTTTACGTTATTGCGCGACTGATTGCATTTTTTCAGCAGAAAATCAAGCAGCGTATCGCTGCGTTGCACCGTATATTTCGCCGTATATTCCGTTTTGGATTTATGCGCTTCTTTCGCCGCGCCGCGCGCCGTTTCTCTGGAATTTTCCCGCTTTTTCGTATACAGTTTTCTCTTGCCTTCGCTCATACCCGCTTTTTCCTTTTATAAAATTTTTTCGCCTCTTCCGCATAAGGAAAAAGGCGAAAATGATTGCATAAAACGCGTTCGCGCCCCGATTTGCCGAATGAAAACCGGCTTGAAAGCATTCGGTTACTCGTCGTCCTCGTCGTCGGGCAGGTCTACGTTATGATAAACTTCCTGTACGTCGTCAAGTTCTTCCAGCGCGTCGAGCATGTTGGTAAATACGCGCACTTTATCTTCGGGCAGCGTGATTTTGTTCTGCGGAATCATGGCGATTTCCGCCTGCACGAAACGGATTTTCGGTTCTTCTTCGTCGCCGTGGCGCGATTTCGGCGCCGCCGCCATCAACTCTTTGTTCTTCTCTTCGAAGTATTTTCTTACGTCGGAGAACGCTTCGGGCGCAGTGAAAATTTCGTACACGTCGTCGCTGACGGTTACGTCGTCGGCGCCCGCGTCCAGCGCGTATTCGGTAACGGTATCTTCATCCAGTTCGGGCGTGCGTTCGATAACGATGTAGCCCTTATTATCGAAATTGTACGAAACGCAACCGGTGTTGCCCATCGAGCCGCCGTGCTTGCCCATAATCGCACGGATGTCGCCCGCGGTACGGTTGTTGTTATCCGTCAGCGTGGTGATGATGACGGCAGAACCCGCGGGACCGTACCCTTCGTAGGTAAGTTCCTTGTAGTCCGCGCCGGAAAGTTCGCCCGCAGCCTTCTTGATGGAACGCTGAATGTTATCGTTGGGCATGTTCGCCGCTTTCGCTTTCGCGATAATATCGGCAAGTTTGCTGTTGGTATCGGGGTTGGGATTGCTCTTTGCCGCTACGGCGATTTCTCTGCCGATTTTGGTGAAGATTTTACCTCTCGCCGCGTCCGCCTTGCCCTTTTTCGCCTGTATGTTATGCCATTTGCTATGTCCTGACATCGTTATTTTCTCCTGTTATTATTTTAATGGTTTATAAAAATTTTTCACGGCGCAGCGCGTACATGCACACCGCCGCCGCAACGCCCGCGTTCAGGCTTTCCTGCGTGCCGCGCATGGGAATCGCCACCGTTGCCGCCGTCAGCTTTTTCACGACATCCGAAAGTCCGTTCGCTTCGTTGCCGATCGCCAGCACGATTTTACCTTCCGCGCGGAAGGTAAACACGTTTTCGCCGCCCATATCCGCCGCCAGAATTTTTTCGTTTGCAAACAACGCGGGCAGTTCTTCGCGGGAAAGCGTATAAAGCTTCGTGAAAAAAATGCCGCTCATGCTTGCGCGCACGCACTTGGGCGAATACGAGTCGGCGCACTCCGCAAGATAAATTTCCCCGTAACCCGCCGCGTTTGCCGTACGGATAATCGTTCCCAGATTTCCGGGGTCGGCTATACCGTCTAAAATCAGGCAGTCGCCTTCGGGCGCGCGGGGAACATTTACCGGAATTTTCACTTCCAGCATCACGCCCTGCGGCGTTTTTTCTTCGGAAACGAACGAAAACGCGCTTTCGGATAAATAAGTGATTTTATCCTCGTCCAGACCGCGTTTTTCAAGCAGCGCGAAAATTTCTTCCGCGCGCTTTCCCGCGTAGTTTTCCGAAACGTACGCACGCTCCGCCTGTAAAGAAGAACGCAGACATTCCGCCGTCAACTTTTCGCCTTCTGCAAGAAACGCGCCGTATTCTCTTCTGCCTTTCTTTTCTTTCAAAGCCGCGGCGCGCTTCACTATCGGGTTGTTTTTCGATGAAATAATCGTATTCACGGGCGCTCCTCCGCGCGTTCTGCGGCGAATATCTTCGCCCGGATTTCCGCCGCGTTTACGGCGTTTTCAATCAAAAAAGCCTTTCAGAAACGCACTCCAAAAGGCTTTTTCCCTATTCTCAGCCGCTTAAAATGCCGCTTATGCCGCTTATACCGAAAAATTCCGGCGCCGTTCCCGCAATTTAAAGGAACAGCTTAAAGCGCCGCTTTCGCCTTTTCGGCAAGCTGCGCGAACGCTTTCGAATCGTTCACCGCAAGTTCGGCGAGAACCTTTCTGTTCAGGTTGATGTTCGCCGCGGAAAGCCCGTGCATAAACTTGCTGTAAGAAAGACCGTTCAATCTCGCCGCCGCGTTGATACGTACGATCCACAGTTTTCTGAAATCTCTCTTTCTTCTTCTTCTGCCGATGTAGGCATAGTTCAAAGACTTCATCACCGCTTCGCGGGCGATACGATAAGATTTGCTTTTATTTCCGAAATAGCCTTTCGAAAGCTTGAAAATTTTTCTACGCTTTTTAACGGCGTTTACTCCTCTTTTAATACGCATGTTCTTCTCTCCTTATTAGTCCTTGTACGGCATCATGTTCTTCACCGTCTTTTCCTGCGTGGTGGAAACGAGGGTAGACTGACGAAGATTTCTTCTTCTCTTGCTGCTCTTGGTTTCGGCTTTGTGGTTCTTGCCGCCGTGAGGTCTGTTGACCTTACCGCTGCCCGTCAGCCAGAAACGCTTTTTGGTACCGCTATGGGATTTCTGTTTAGGCATATAACTTGTCCTCCGAATTATAATTTCTTGATTTATTGTGTAGCCGCCGTCCGCATGAATGCCGCGGCGGAACATAAACGAATTTTTATTGCTTCTTCGCCGCTTTCGCGTCTGCTTTCGCGGGAGATAACACCATTACGATGTTTCTTCCCTCGGCAAGCGGCGTTTTATCCATCGCGGCTTTGTTTTCAAGCATCCCGAAAAAGCGGTTCATTACGTCCACGCCCATCGAGGAACGCCCCATCTGTCTGCCGCGCATGCGGATGGAAACTTTCACTTTGTTCCCTTCGCCGAGAAACTCTATCGCTTTTTTCGCCTTGATGTTCAAATCGCCCACGTCGATGGTCATGGAAAGATAAATTTCCTTGATTTCCACCACTTTCTGGTTTTTGCGGTTCTCTTTCTCGCGTTTCGCCTGTTCGAACTTGAACTTGCCGTAATTCATGATTTTGCATACGGGCGGCACCGCCGCGGGCGAAATTTTCACAAGGTCGAGGTTCTCCTCTTCCGCAAGGCGCAACGCTTCCGCCGCGCTCATCACGCCGAGCATATCGCCCGAAGAAGAAATGACTCTGATTTCTCTGTCCCGGATTTCTCCGTTCATCTGATACTGGTCTTTAATGGTCTTGTACCTCACAAAAAAAATACAGGGCTGCTTTGCACAAGCAACCCCGTTTTTCGCCTTTTTGCCGCCGCTTTTCAACGCGGACTTTCCGAAAAAACTATCGAGCCGTACCGATTCAAACCGCACGGCGAGAAGGTTGGCTTCTGCTTTGCCTTAATATATTAGCATACCGCGGCAAAGAAAGTCAAGCGTTTTTTCGCCTCTTTACGAAAAAATCCGTAAAAATTTATTCGTCCAGTCGTTTTTTGAAGTACGTCGCCACTTCCGCCATCAGCTTCACCGCCGCAGGCATCAGTTCTTTCGGAAATTTCGCGGCGAAATTGCCCGATTCCAGCGTTACGTCGCCCTTGTAGCCGACTTCTTTCATCGCCGCAATCACCGCTTCGTAATCGATTTTTTCCGTAAACGGCAACGTGTGCGAATCTTCGTAAAAATTCACGTCGTGCAGATGCATCGACTGAAAATACCCGCCCAGCGCGCGGATCATTTCCGGCGCTGAAGTATTCATCGCGCGAAGCTCCGCATGCCCTATATCGAGATTTGCGACAAACGCGTCGGGCGGAAGCAGTTTCATGTGCGCGAGATAATTTTCGGGCGAAGAACATGCCGCGGGCGCGAAAATATTCTTCGCGTTATTCCAGTTCCACATGTTTTCCACGCCGATTTTCACGCCCGCCTTTCTCGCGTACGGCGCCAGCGGCAGATATACTTTAGCAGCGTTTTCTTCCGGCGTATAATCGTTGCACGGATGCACCACGCACACTTTCGCGCCCAGAATTCCGCTCACTTCTATCGCGCGGATCAGCTTCGGAAAAATTTCTTCGTTGTATTTTTCGTTGTTCCGGATCGCCGAAGGAAACGGCGCGTGCGTCTGATTGCACGGCAAAGAAATCGAATCGGCATACGCGCGCAGCTCGCGTGCGTTTTCAAGATAATTTTCGCTTTCGATCAGAAGTTCCGCTTCCGTGCGGTTATCGCACATCGTGCAGTCGTACGCCGTGAATCCGCTTTCTTTCAAAAGAGATAACACCTCTTTCAGAGAGCCGTACTTCCATAATCCGCCCGTCTGCGTGGAAACCATTCTTTCGTTCATCGTCTGCCTCCGGATACTATTTAAAACGCCGTTTTATCCGCGATTTCTTGGGTAATCGCAGCCGTGAATTCCTCCACGCTCACCGCGCCCGTATCGCCTTTATCTCTGCGGCGTACGGCAACGGTGCCGCTTTCCGCTTCCTTTTCGCCCACAACCAGCATATACGGCACTTTATCCATCTGCGCTTCGCGGATTTTATAGCCGATTTTTTCGTTGCGGTCGTCCACGGAAACGCGCACGCCCTTTTCTTCCAGCGCCGCCGCCACTTTCTTCGCGTACTCGTTCTGCTTTTCGGTAATCGGCAGAATTTTTGCCTGCACCGGCGAAAGCCATACCGGGAATTTGCCTGCGTAATGTTCGATCAGAATACCGATAAACCGTTCGATCGAACCGTAAATCACGCGGTGCACCATAATCGGGCGGTGCTTTTCGCCGTCCTCGCCCACGTATTCCATTTCGAAACGCTGCGGCAGCTGGAAGTCCAGCTGAATGGTACCGCACTGCCACGTTCTGCCGATGGAATCTTCCAGATGGAAATCGATTTTCGGTCCGTAGAACGCGCCGTCGCCCTCGTTCACCAAGTAATCGGTGCCCATTTCTTCCAGCGCTTCTTTCAGAGCGTTCGTGGCGTTTTCCCAGTCCTCGTCGCTGCCCATGCTGTTTTCGGGACGGGTGGAAAGTTCCACGTGATACTTGAACCCGAACAGCGTGTACACCTCGTTGATCAGCCGCACAACGCCTTTGATTTCGCTTGTAATCTGCGAAGGCGTCATGAAAATATGCGCGTCGTCCTGCGTGAAACAGCGCACGCGGAACAATCCGTGCAGCTGCCCCGATTTTTCGTGGCGGTGCACGATGCCCAGTTCGCCCATACGGATGGGCAGATCTTTATAGGAATGCGGCTCCGTTTTGTACACCAGAACGCCGCCGGGGCAGTTCATGGGTTTGATGGCGTAATCTTCGCCGTCGATTTTCGTGGTGTACATATTGTCTTTATAATGGTCCCAGTGTCCGCTGGTTTCCCACAGCGAGCGGGAAAGCATGATGGGCGTGGAAACTTCCACATATCCTTCGCGGCGGTGAATCTGGCGCCAGTAATCGATCAGCGTGTTCTTCAGAATCATGCCGTTGGGCAGGAAGAACGGGAAGCCTTTGCCCTCGTTTAAAATCGTGAACAATTTCAGTTCTTTGCCCAGTTTGATATGGTCGCGTTTCTTCGCCTCTTCCAGCATGGTGAAGTAAGCTTCCATTTCGTCTTTCTTCGCGAACGCCGTGCCGTAAATGCGGGTAAGCATCTTGTTGTGCTCGTCGCCGCGCCAGTACGCGCCGGCAATGCTCACCAGCTTGAACGCCTTGATTTTGCCCGTGGAAGGAAGGTGCGGTCCCTTGCAAAGGTCCACGAAATTTCCCTGCTTGTAGAAGGAGATTTCTTCGCCTTCGGGAAGATCTTCGATGAGCTCCACTTTGTAATTTTCCTTGAAGCCCTGCATATATTTAATGGCTTCTTCGCGCGGCAGCGTGAATCTTTCGATGGGGAAATTGCTCTTGATGATGCGCTGCATTTCCACTTCTATCTGCTGAAAATCGTTCATCGTGATGGGCGTGGTGAAGTCTACGTCGTAATAAAAACCGTTGTCGATTACGGGCCCGATGGAAAGTTTGCAGGTAGGATAAATGGTTTTTAAAGCCTGCGCCAAAACGTGCGCGCAGGTATGGCGGTATACGTGCAGACCGTCGCGATCTTTCAGCGTAACGATTTCAAGCGCGTCGCCCTCTTTCAGTACGTGCGAAAGGTCTTTCAGTTCGCCGTTCACGCGGGCGCATACGGCGTTTCTCGCCAGCCCCTCGGAAATCTCCTGCGCCGCCTGCATGCAGGTAGCGTTTTCTTCCGTTTTCAGTACGTCGCCGTTTTTCAAAATGATATTCATAATGAGTTCTCCTCCGTTTTTTTGTGTTTCGTAAACGTATATGCCGTTATTCCGTGTTCCGGGCAAATAAAAAAGCGCCTCGAACAATGCCGCGTTCCGCCTGCTTTCCGCAAGCGAAAACACACTGTTTAAGGACGCAATCTTTGCGCGGTTCCACCTTAATTGCCGGGCGCCGAGCGGAAAATTCCGCGCGCGACCGACCGCTTTATTTATGCCGTTTTATCAAATCCGTACGCAAAGCGGTTTCGCATTTTCCGGGATAAGCCGTCTTGCAGCCGAAGGACAGCCTCTCTGTGTACCCGCCGACGAAAAGTTACTTGTCTTTACGCAGCCGGACGGAACTCCCGACCGACTATCGTTATTTTAACCCTTTCGCGGAAATTTGTCAACGGTTTTTCGGTGGATTTTTTAACTTTTCGCGAATTTTTGTTTCAGGAACAGAAAAACGTTTTTTCGGGATAATATTTTTTTAAGAACGCGCGCGTTTTTTCCGATTGTCCACCGAAGCAATACACAAGCTTCGCCGAGGACAACAGAATTTCTTTCGGCGCCGAATATTCGCCCGTGAGCGCGCTCTTTTTCAACGGACGATAATCTTCGTCGTACGCCGTATCGCCCTGCAGAAACACGCGCGTTTTACCCTCCGCTACCAGAAATTCAAGGAAGGATTCCAGCGCCTCGCGCGAAAAGGTGGCGGGCACGTACGATGCGATGCGCTCCCAGCTTTTTTTCAGTTCCTGCATGCGGAAGAAAAACACGCCGTCCAGAAGATATTCGTCCAGCCCGGAAAGGCGCGCTTTCACGTATTCTTTATCCGCGTCGAAATCGGCGGCAACCAGCGCCGTCAGAAGAATTTCCCGCTCCTCGCTTTCCAGTGCGGGCAGCGGCAGCAACCGTTTGAAAAAACGGTATTTGTACGATAAAACAAGCACTTCCGCCACGGCGGAAACCGTTTCTCCCCGGACGTACGGTTCGTACGGTTTTTCCGTGGAAAATTCCAGCGAAGTTCTGCCGGAGCGCCCGAAAACGCCCGCAACGCAAGGCAGAGCGGCATATTTGCCGCTCACCCGTTCGCTTACGTAGGCTATACATTCGTCAGGTTTTCCGTCCTTCGACACTCGTATTTTTTCCACGCTATTATTGTATGCCAAACGCCGCGAATTATTTGACTTATATTTATTTTTCTGCTATAATATAACATGAAATTTTTTGCGACGGCGGAAAATAAGGCGATAATCCCCCCTTTCCGCACGCAAGTACGGAGGCAAAACAAGGTATGGACGTAAAAGCGGTAGAAAGCAAATGGCAGGCGCGTTGGGAGAAGAACAAGGAATACGCGTTCAATAAAAAGAACGCCGATAAAAAATGGTACGTTCTGGAAATGTTCTCCTACCCTTCCGGCGCAAAACTGCACGTGGGGCACTGGTACAATTACGGACCTGCCGATTCTTACGCAAGGTTCAAAAAAATGCAGGGTTTCGAAGTGTTTCAGCCGATGGGCTTCGACGCGTTCGGTCTGCCCGCGGAAAATTACGCCATAAAAACGGGCATCCACCCCAAAGATTCCACCGAGCAGAATATCGCCACCATGGAAAAACAGCTGAAAAACATGGGCGCGATGTTCGACTGGTCGGCGGAAATCAAAACCTGCGAACCCGATTATTACAAGTGGACGCAGTGGCTGTTCATCGAACTGTATAAAAAAGGACTCGCCTACCGCAAGCAATCGCTCGTGAACTGGTGTCCTTCCTGCGAAACGGTGCTCGCCAACGAACAGGCGGAAGGCGGCGTATGCGAACGCTGCGGTTCCCCCGTGCTTCGCAAAAACATGACGCAGTGGTTTTTAAAAATCACGGAATACGCCGAAGAACTCCTCGACGGACTCAACGACCTCGACTGGCCGGAAAAAACCAAACTGATGCAGAAAAACTGGATCGGCAGATCCACGGGCTGCGAAGTGATTTTCGAATGCGAAACGGGCGATCCGATTACGGTGTTCACCACGCGTTGCGATACCCTTTTCGGCGTAAATTACGTAGTGCTGGCGCCCGAACATCCCTTGGTGGAAAAACTGAAAGCGGCGCACCCCGAACGCGCGAAAGACATCGACGATTACGTGGCGTACGCGGCTTCCGCGAACGACATCGACCGTCTTTCCACCGCGCGCGAAAAAACGGGAACGTTTACGGGCGCCTACGCAACGCACCCGCTCACCGGCAAAAAAGTGCCCGTGTATATCGCCGATTACGTGCTGTATTCGTACGGCACGGGCGCCGTGATGGCGGTTGCCGCGCACGACGAACGCGACTTCGAATTTGCGAAAAAATACTCCCTGCCCGTAACGCAGGTAGTGCAGAAAATCGGCGAAGAAACCGTTCTTCCGTTCACCGAAGACGGGATTTTAGTAAACAGCGGCGAATTCGACGGATTGTCCGGCGAAGAAGCGCGCAACGCCATCGCCGCAAAACTGACGAAAGCGGGAAAAGGCGGCAAAAAAGTCAACTACCGCCTGCGCGACTGGTCGGTTTCCCGCCAGCGTTACTGGGGCGCGCCGATTCCCATGATCCACTGCGAAAAATGCGGCGCGGTGCCCGTGCCCGAAAAAGATCTGCCCGTAAAACTTCCCTACAACGTGGAATTTCATCCGAACGGCAAATCTCCCCTCGCTTCGTGCGAAGAATTCATGAATTGCACCTGCCCCGTCTGCGGCGGCAAGGCGCGGCGCGATCCCGATACGCTGGATACGTTCGTCTGCTCTTCGTGGTATTATCTTCGCTACCCGGACGCGCACAACGATAAACAAGCGTTTTCGAAAGAAACGGCGGATAAGATGCTGCCCGTAGACGTATACGTGGGCGGCGCGGAACACGCCTGCATGCACCTTCTGTACGCGCGTTTCATTACGAAAGCTTTGCGCGACATGGGCTATATTTCTTTCGACGAGCCTTTTAAGCGGCTTGTGCATCAGGGCGTGATTTTAGGCCCGGACGGCAACCGCATGAGCAAATCGAAAGGCAACGTGGTTTCGCCCGACAAATACGTGGAAGAGTACGGTTCCGACGTCTTCCGCCTGTATCTGATGTTCGGCTTTTCTTACACCGAGGGCGGACCGTGGAACGACGACGGTATCAAATCGGTGGCGAAATTCGTGGAAAGGACGGAACGCCTGATTGTAAAAGCGACGAAATACGAGCCGATGAAAAAAGGCTTCGCACTCGGCGCCGCCGAAAAAGAACTGGACTACGCGCGCAACTACGCCATCAAGAACATCACGCGCGACGCGGAAGCGTTCTCCTTCAACACTTCGGTGGCAAGACTGATGGAATACGTAAACGCCCTTTCGAAATACGATTCGCTTGAAAATAAAAACGAAAGCTTCATGCGGCTTTGCGCGGAAGACCTCGTGCGCATGTTTGCGCCGTTCGCGCCGCACACCGCGGAAGAGTTCTGGGAAATGCTTGGGCATAAGAGCTCGGTATTCGAAGAACGCTACCCCGTGGCGGACGAAAGCGCGCTGGTGAAAGACGAAACGGAATACGCCGTACAGGTAAACAGCAAAATCAAGTGCAAAATGATGGTGGCGAAAGACGCGTCGGAAGATGAAATCAAAGCCGCGGCGAGCGCGCGCGAAGAAGTCGCCCCGCTGCTGGAAGGGAAAACGCTGAAAAAATGCGTCATCGTTCCCGGCAGACTGATAAACTTAATCGTCGGGTAAACTTAAACAGACAAATTAAAATTAACGCGGACGGTAGCCTTGCTCCCGTCCGCGTTTGCATTTTTATACAGATAAACCAGCGATTTTTACCGCGCCGCGCCCTTTTTCGGCAACGTAAATGCCGAAACGTCCGCGCCCTCGTTTTTCAGCAGCGCTATTTTCTTATCGATGCCGCCGGCATACCCCGTCAGGTTTCCGCCTGTGCCAACCACTCTGTGGCAGGGAATGATAATCGATATGCAATTATGCCCCACCGCGCCGCCTGCCGCCTGCGCCGAAACGCGTTTTCCCGTTTCCTCTTCTATCAGCTTCGCTATGTTTCCGTACGTCATTGTCTGCCCGAACGGAATCGTCAGCATAATTTCCCATACGCGCCTGCGGAAGGGCGAAATCCCTTCCATAGAAAGCGGCGGCGTAAAATCGGGCGCCTTCCCCGTAAAATAAATATCCAGCCACTTTTTCGTCTGCGCAAACACCGGAAGTTCTTTTTCTTCCTTTCCGCAGAGCAGCGCGTCGGCAAAATATTTCTGCCCGTCCAACCACAAACCGCTCAGCGCCTGTCCGCTGCCCGCCATCGTGATTCCGCCGATCGGCGATAAATATTTCGCAATATAATACATCTGTCCGTTTTCCCTTTCGTCGCCGGGCGCAAAGCCGACAAACGATACTGCTCTTCGTTAAAATTTCACCGTAAATTTGCTGCCTTTTCCAAGCTCGCTTTCCACGCCGATCTGCCAGCCCGCCTTCACGCAGATTTTTTTCGCCACGGCAAGCCCCAGCCCGAATCCGCCGTTTTTGCCGTTATGCGATTTGTCTACGGTGAAAAAACGCGAAAACACCTTTCCGAGATTCTCTTCCGAAATGCCTATGCCGGTATCTTCCACTTCCAGTTTTTCGCGGTTCAGCGTTACCGTAACCGAGCCGCCCTCTTTATTGTACTTAATGGCGTTCCGCACCAGATTTCCGAATAATTCGCTCAGTCTTTCGTGGCGGCTGAGTAAAATCACGTTGTTGTCGATGCGCTCGGTAATCGTAACTTTTCTCTTATCCGCTTCCGGTTTCAGCGCGCTCAGCGTTTCCCTTGCCAACGCCGAAAAATTTACTTCGTACGCGGGCAGATCGTCGCTTTCTATTTCGCTGAAATTGATGATGCACGCAATCAGATTCGTCAGCCTGTCGCTCTGCGTTAAAATCGTTTTATACGCCAGCGCTTTCTGCTCGTCGGACATTCCTCCCGCGCTCAGCAGTTCGGCATAACCGCGTATGGAAGTCAGAGGCGTGTTCATTTCGTGCGTAACGTTGGAAATAAATTCGTCCTTCGAAGCCCGCGCCTGCTCCACTGCCTCTTTTTCCGCCTTGATTTCTTCCATCTGACGGTTGATATTGCGGCTGCGTTCGTTCAGAAGTTCCGCCACCGGCTGCAATTCGGAATAGTCCGAAGTAACGCTGTCGTTCTTCGCCGCTTCTTCCGCCAGTTTTTTCACGGGCGTTACCACGATATTCGTGGCGGCGAACGCCGTAGCCACGCAAAGCAGCAGCATCACCGCAAAAAACGAAGCCAGCGTGGGCAGCGTTTTAACGAAAATCAGCCAGTCGCTGTCGGTTACTATCGAAATGCGCACCAGATACGCGCCGTCGAAATTACGGCAGTAATACATCATGTTTTTGCCGATCGTGGCGCTGGAACGCACCGCAAACCCGTCGCCGTTCTTTCCGTTTTCCAGCGCTTCGATCACTTCCTCGCGGTTCGAATGGTTGGTTTCCGGCTTTTCGGCTTCGCTGTCCGCCAGAACGTTCCCCTGCGCGTCCATAAACGTAACGCGCGCGCCGTTCAGTCTTTCCGAAAACGCCTTCGCCCCCGCCTCGTCCAACGGGTATTCGCTTTCGGCATACTCGTTCATATACACGCTTAAATATTTCCTGCCGTCGTCCACAGAAGATTTATAATATACCTGCGTGCTTGCCAGCCCGAACATCAGCACGCAAAACAGCGTGATTCCCAGCGATAACAGCCATACTCTCCATTTCATAACCTTTTATCTCCGTTATGTTTCCGCCGCCCGGAAGGCGACGTTCCGTTTCCATTCGTCAGTCCGCGGCAAGTTTATACCCTACCCCGAATACGGTTTCTATTTTTATTCCCAGTTTTCTTAACCGTGCCACGTGGTTATCCAGCGTCCGCGTTTCGCCCGCGTCGTACCCCCACACGTCGGTTAAAAGCCTGTCGCGCGAAAGCACTTTTCCCTTGTTTTCCATCAGTACGCGCAAAAGCTCGTATTCCTTTCTGTTCAGCGCCACCGCTTCGCCGCCCACCGTACACGAAAACGTTTCCGTGTTCAACGTAACATTCCCCGCAGTCATCAGCGCCGGTTTCTGCTTTTCGCGGAGTCTCGCGTTCACCCTCGCGGTAAGTTCCAGCACGGAAAACGGTTTCGAAACGTAATCGTCCGCCCCCAGATTCAGCCCGTTTACTTTATCTTCCTCTTTGGAAAGCGCGGAAAGAATGATACAGGCGACTTCGGGATATCTGCTTTTCACGAATTGCAGCGCGTCCAGCCCGCTGCCGTCCGGCAGCATAATATCGATCAGCGCCACGTCCGGGCGTTCTTCCGAAATTCCATCCGTAAAACCGCGCACCGTGGAAAACGCCCTGAACGAAAGCCCGTTCATTTCCAGCGCCACCTTAATCAGCCCGCAGATGCTTGTATCATCCTCTAAAATAAATACTTTTCCTTTCATTTTTCACCTCGCCGCCGAATCTCTGTTTTTCGAAATCTCCGTCCTGCAAAATCTTTATCTTGCAAAAATCGCCATGCTCAGCGTTCCCGCCGTCAGCAAAACCAGCCCCCACGCCTGTTTTTTCGTAAGCCGTTCTCCCAACGCGATACACGAAAACAACACCGTAACCGGAATGCTCAGCTTATCGATCGGCACCACAACGCTCACCTGCCCTTTCGCAATGGCGTAATAATAACACAGCCAGCTTGCCGCCGTGGCTACGCCGGAAAGCGCCAGAAACAGAAAATCCTTTTTCGGCACGCGCTTTACGTAAGAAGCTTTGCCGCGGAAAAACACTATCAGCCATGCCATTACCAGCACCGCGCCGGTACGGATAGCCGTCGCAAGATTCGAACTTACTCCGTCGATGCCGATTTTCGCGAGAATCGACGCAGCCGCCGCAAACGCCGCCGAAAGCAGCGCGAACGCAAGCCATGCCGTCTGCCGATTTTTCACGGGCGCGTTTTCCGCTCCGCCCGCCATGGCGCCGCCCGCTTCCGCCGTCGCCGCGCATTTTTCTTTTTTCACGCCCGCCATCAGATAAGTGCCCGCCGCAACGGCTGCAAGGCACGCCAGCTTTATGCCCGGCTTCGCCCGTTCCGCGGGGAACAGCGCCATGGCAAAAAGCACCGAAAGCACCACGCTTGATTTATCCGCCGCCGTTACGCGCGATACTTCGCCGAGCGACAGCGCCTTGAAATAACAAATCCAGCTTGCGCCCGTAGCGATGCCGGAAATCATCAGAAACGCGAACGATTTTACCGAAATCTCTCCGATACCCGCTATCTCGCCCGTCAGCCCCGCCACGCACCAGGAAAGTACAAGCACGATGGAAGTACGGATTGCCGTAGCTACGTCCGAATCGGTGTTTTTTACGCCGCATTTGCTTAAAATCGCCGTGATTCCCGCAAACAGCGCGGATAAAACCGCAAATACAATCCACATGTCATTTACCGCCTTATACGGCAATTATATCACTTTTTTTCCGATTCGTACAGCGTATAGAGCCGTTTTAGCGGGAATCTTCGAAAATTAACCGAATCTCCCGTTGATATAATCGTCCGTGCGCTTATCGGCGGGATGCTCGAATAGCTTTTTCGTTTCGTTTACTTCAATCATTTCGCCGAGAAGGAAGTACGCCGTATTATCCGCGATTCTGAACGCCTGCTGCATGTTGTGCGTTACCATAATAATGGTAATGCGTTTTTTCAACTCGACGCAAAGTTCTTCGATTTTACCCGTAGAAATGGGGTCGAGCGCGCTCGTCGGTTCGTCCATCAGCAGAATCTGCGGTTCCACGGCAAGCGAACGCGCGATACACAGCCGCTGTTGCTGTCCGCCGGAAAGCCCCAGCGCCGATTTGTTCAAACGGTCTTTCATTTCGTCCCACATCGCCGCGCCCTTTAAAGATTCTTCCACAATGCCGTCCAGCACGGAACGAGCTTTAATGCCGAAGGTACGCGGACCGTACGCAATGTTATCGTATACACTCATCGCCAGCGGATTTGGGCGCTGAAACACCATGCCCACGTTTTTTCTCAGCCGCGCGAGGTCGGTATTTTTCGCGTAAATATCGGTGTCGCCCACTTTCACTTCGCCCGTGATTTTGCACCCCTCCACCAAATCGTTCATTCGGTTCAGCGATTTTAAAAGCGTAGACTTACCGCATCCCGAAGGACCGATGAGAGCCGTCAGCCTGTTTTTCGGAAAATCGAGATAAATGCTTTTCAGAGCGTGAAAATTGCCGTAATATAAATTCAACTCTTTCACCGATACGGCGGTATCTCCGCTCAGATCAAATTTTTCAATCACGTGATTTTTCATAGTTGTCAGATTTTTTCCTTTTTGTTATAGAGATATTGTACGAACGATACCAACAGGTTCAGTACGATCACAAACACCAGCAGCACGCTTGCCGTAGCGTAAGCTTCGTTCACCTGCAAACCGTTACTCATGAATTTCCACACCAGCACGGCAAAGCTCGCCGCACCGTCCGAGTAACTTTCCGGCACAAACGTAGAAGCCGAACCCACGGTGAATATCAGCGCCGCGCTTTCGTTCACAATCCGCCCGATCGAAAGAATAATCGAAGTAACAATTCCCGAAATCGCCTGCGGCAACACCACTTTAAAGGTGGTTCGAAGTTTCCCGGCGCCCAGCGCAAGGCTGGCTTCGCGCATACTGTCCGGCACTTCGGAAAGACTTTGCTCCGTGCTTCGTATCACGGTGGGCAGAATAATCAGCGCAAGCGTTATGCCGCCCGCATGCAACGAATACCCGAATCCCAGCCCTTTCACGAAAAACACCATGCCGAAAAGCCCGAACACAATCGAGGGAATCCCCGCAAGCGTATCCACGAAAAGCCGCACGATTTTCACGAATCTGCTGTTCTTTTTCGCGTACTCGTTCAAGTAAATCGCCGCGCCCACGCCGAGGGGCAAAGCAATCAGCAGCGCAAGCCCCACAAGCATGATCGTGGAAACGAACGCGGGCGCAAGCGTGGTATGCGCGTTGCCGCTTTTACCGAACAGGAAATCGAAGCTTAAATACGGCACGCCTTTCACGAATACGAACGCCACCACAAAGGCGAGAATAAAAGCCACAAGCACCGCCACAATCCAGGAAATCACGAATAAAATATCCTGCGCGCTGCCCGTGCGGCGATAGCTGCGTACTTCCTCGCGGTTTTCGCTTTCGCGGATACGGCGCGAGAAAAACTTGTTGCCCTCTCTCGGCTTTTTCACGGCGGTAAGGCACACGTTCAGAAGCAGAATCAGAACGAGCAGCACGAAGCCGTCGGCAATCAGCGCCGCTTGTTCCGCAGGCGCCGCATAGCCCCAATTCTGCACGATATTGCTCGTCAGCGTCGTAAACGGCACAAACGCGCCGGAGGGATAGCCGGAGCCGTTCCCCACAATCATCTGCACCGCCATCGTTTCGCCGATCGCTCTGCCGATACCGAGAATCACGGCGGAAATCACGCCGCTTTTCGCCGCCGGGAATAAAACCCGCCACACGGCTTGATTTTTCGTGCAGCCTAAGCCGAGCGCGCCTTCGTAGTAGTGCATCGGCACCGCTTCCAGAGAGTTTTTCGTAATCGAAGCGATCGTCGGCAAAATCATCACCGAAAGAATCAGCGTGCAGGAAAGAAGCCCGAAACCCGCATTGTTCGGGTGGAAGATTTTCACGAGCAGCGGCATTAAAAATTTATAGCCGAACAGCCCGTACACAATCGAGGGTATCCCCGCCAGAAGATTTACGATCTGCGTATAAATTTTTTTCAGCGGACGCGGACAGTAAAACACAAGCCAGATCGCCGTAAATACGGCAAGCGTGCCGCCGAAAAGCGTTGCGCAAATCGTTAAAACAAACGTGCCGGCAATCATTCTCCAGATCCCGAACGTCTGCGATTTTGCCGACCATTCGCTGCCGAAAATAAATTTGAGCACGCCGGATCTTTTAAATGCGGGTACGCTGGCATACAAAAGATATCCTACGATGGTAAACACGGCAAGCACGGAAAACGCCGCAAGCAGCGCGAATACGCATCTCGCAACGCTTTCTTTCGATATGAATTTTTTCTTTGCTTCTGCTATCATATTTTTCTTTTTCAGCTTAATATTATTGTTCCGTCGGCTTTTCCGCCGACGGATTTTCTCTTTGGCGCGGCTTGCCTTTTTTCCCGCGCCGTGTTATGCGAATCGCTTTTTACGGCGACTTGTTATTTCATCGTGATGTAGCCGGCTTTCGAAATCACCGTTTGCGCGCTTGTTCCCATAATGTAATCATAGAAACCCTGCGCCGCTTCGGAAAGCGTCTTACCGTCTTTAAGTACGATGACGAAAGGTCTCTGCAACGCGTACTTGCCGCCCTTGATATTTTCCACCGTGCAGGAGATTCCGTCAAGACTCACCGCTTTCACGGAATCGTTGAGGCTGCCGTAAGAAATGTAACCGATGCTGTTTTTCGAAGATTTGATCGTTTCGATTACATTGCCCGTTTCGGCAAGCGTGGCAACGTCCTTGAAATAGCCGTTCTCTATTTTTAAAAGTTCGTCGAACGCGGAACGGGTGCCGCTCGAAGCGTCTCTGCCCACCGCCGCCGTAATCGAAGTATCGGGGAGCGCCGTACCGTTTTCGTACAAAGCTTTCACGTCGGCTTTCTTCACGTCCGTTACGGCGCTATCCTTATTCACGATCAGCGCAATGCCGTCCATGCAAAGCGTTTCTCCCTTCACTCCCGTTTCGCTCGCTTTCAGTCCGCGGGAAGACATTCCGAAATCGTTCAGATCGTTCTGCGCATCGGAAATGCCCGCGCCCGAGGAAGACATATTCACGGTGATTCTCACGTCGTGATCCTGTTCGTAAGCCGCCGCCAGTTTTTCCATCAGCGGCGTTACGGAAGACGAACCGGAAATCGTAACGTTTTTATTTTCGCCTTTCTTTCCGCCGCACGCGCCGAGGATCGCGCCGCTTCCGAAAAGCGCCGCCGCGCAAAGCACGGATACAACTTTTTTCGTCTGATTTTTCATTTGTTTTTCATTCTGCTTTTTCATTTACTTTTTCTCCTTCAAGTCTTTTTTGTTTTTTCCTTTCGACTTTCAACGCATATAGAATAACCCGCGGTAGTAATAAAATCGCCACATAAATTGTAACAAAAATGTAAAAAATCACGTTTTGTCGAAAAAATACGATAAAAAAAAGCGGAAAATCTTTTTCCGCCGGATTTTTTATGAACAGATTTTAACGCAAAAGCCATACCGAGAGAACTATTACCTTCTTTTTTCCTGCTTTTATTTGATTCGGAAAATTGCTTATTTCCCGGGAAAGTAAGAAAAAGTGCGTAAGTCTTTTATCCGAACTTACACACTTTATTTTACAGTCTCCCGGGAGAGGCAGTTTGATTATAAACAGATGTTACTTTGCCAGAATTTCCGCAACGATTTTTCCCGTTTCTTCGAATTTTCCTTCCATTTCGGAAACCAGTTTCAGCTGCGTGCGGCAACGCACGAGGTTGTGCCCCTCGTACTTCGTGGCAAAATAGGTATCGCCCGAAAGATAATCGGCAAGAAACCGCATGCCGCATTCTATCGTCATCAAATAGGCGCCGTAAGGCAGCAGCTCCGCTTCCTTTGCCGTAATCGAACCGCGCACCGCGCCCACATACCCCTCGGCGTACGCCTTGAAATATTCCACGCTGAAATGCACTTTGTCAAGGTCTTTTTCGTCCTCGGCGGCTGTACTGGCACCAAAACGAATGGAATCACCGAAATCGTTGACCGAATATCCCGGCATGATAGTGTCGAGGTCAACCACGCAAACCGGTTCTCTGGTATCCTTGTCCAGCATAACATTGTTCATCTTGGTATCGTTATGCGTAACACGCTTGGGTATCAAGCCCTTCGCAAAGCTATCCTCAAGAATATTCGTAAACTCTCTGCGTTCTTTGGCAAACTCAATCTCGGCTTTGGCATTGTCGGCACGTCCGGAAGCGTTGCGCTCAATAGCTTTAATAAGATTATCATATCTTACCGGAGTGTTATGAAAGTCCGGAATAGTTTCAAACAGCTCATTGGCAGGAAAACTGCCGAGCCGGTGCTGAAAATTTCCGAAAGCCACAGCCGACTGGTAAAAATCGTTGTCATCCTCAGGCAAATCAAGCGAAACCGCATCGGCAATGAACACAAAAGCACGCCAGAAACTGCCGTAACCGTCTATGTAAAAGCCCTTACCGTCCTTGGTTTTTATGACGTTGAGCGTCTCACGCTCCGGATCTCCTCCGGCGTCGATAATCTGATTGCGAAGAAAAGAGGTAACGTTGATAATATTTGACATTACCTGCTCAGGATTTTTAAAAACACCGTTATTTATACGCTGCATAATATACTTCACGGTTTTGCCGCCGTAACGGAAACGTACCAGATATGTATCGTTGATATGCCCGTTACCGAAAGGACGAAAATCTATAATACTTCCCCTAAAATCAAAAAACTTTACAGCTTCAGCCGCTCCTGCGGATACAGCATTTCTTCTCATTTTCACATTTCTCCTT
>UQPN01000022.1 GCA_900542935.1 uncultured Eubacteriales bacterium | reverse complement strand
TTCCACTGCAAGTGCGACGTCGATCCCGAAAAGAGATATATCATGCACTTCCCCGAAGATAATACCATCGTATCCGTCAACTCGGCTTACGGCGGAAACGTTCTTCTCGGCAAGAAATGCTTCGCGCTTCGTATCGCTACCTACCTCGGCAAAAACGAGGGCTGGATGGCGGAGCACATGCTCATCCTCGGCTGCAAGCGTCCTCAGGATAAAGAGATGAAGTATATTGCGGCGGCGTTCCCTTCCGCCTGCGGCAAAACCAACCTTGCCATGCTGATTCCGCCCGAAGAATACAGAAAAGCGGGCTACGAAATCAAGACGGTCGGCGACGACATCGCATGGATCAGAGTGGGCGAAGACGGCAGACTCTGGGCGGCGAACCCCGAAAACGGTTTCTTCGGCGTAGCTCCCGGCACCAACGAACATTCCAACCCCAACGCGCTTGCCGCTACGAAGAAAGGCACGATTTTCACGAACGTTGCGTATAACCCCGAAGACGGCACCGTCTGGTGGGAAAAGCTTACGAAAGAAGCTCCCGCGCACCTTATCGACTGGAAGGGTAACCCTTGGACGCCCGATATGAACGCGGACGGCAAGCACCCCGCGGCGCATCCCAACTCCCGTTTCACGGCTCCGGCTGTCAACTGCCCTTGCCTTTCGGAAAACTTCAATTCCAAGACGGGCGTACCTCTTTCCGCAATTATCTTCGGCGGCAGAAGAGCTACCACTACTCCGCTGGTATATCAGTCGAGAGACTGGAACCACGGCACGTTCGTAGGCACCATCATGTCCTCGGAAACGACGGCTGCGGCTACGGGCGCGGTAGGCGTTCTTCGCCACGATCCTATGGCGATGAAGCCGTTCATGGGCTACTCGGTAGATCAGTACTTCCAGCACTGGATCGATATGGGCGCGAAAGTCGAAAAAGATAAGCAGCCCAAGATCTTCAACGTAAACTGGTTCCGTCAGGACGAAAACGGCAACTTCATGTGGCCCGGTTTCGGCGACAATATGCGCGTGCTCGACTGGATTCTGGATCGTTGCGAAGGCAAAGCGGACGCACAGGAAACGGCGATCGGCTATGTTCCTTATGCGAAGGACATCAACGTGAAGAACACGGACGTTACGGAAGAAACGCTGGATAAGCTGCTGTACGTGGATAAAGAACGCTGGGCGGCGGAAGCGGAAGAAATCGAGAAGTATTACGACGATAACTTCGGCGACAAACTTCCCAAAGAAATCCGTGAAAATCTTGAAACGCTGAAAGCCAACTGCAAGAAATAAAAAATCGGCTCGCTAAGCAGGCTGAAAAAAAGACGACTGTATCATTACAGCCGTCTTTTTCATTTTTTCATTTAAACTCGCACATACTGCGCGTATGTCCGTACGCGTCATATTGCACAGCGATTTAAATAATTTCTACGCCTCGGTGGAATGTCTTCGCCGCCCCGAAATCCGCGATAAGCCCGTAGTGGTTACGGGCGCGAAAGAAGAGCGCCACGGCGTGGTGCTCGCAAAAAACGCCGCGGCAAAAGCGGCGGGCGTAAAAACGGGCGACGTCTACTGGGAAGCGCGGCAGAAATGCGGCTCGTCGCTTGTGGAAATTCCCGCCGATTTTCCCGAATATCTCCGTTATTCCAAAAAAGTGCGGCGTATTTACGAGGACTATACCGACCGCGTCGAAGCGTTCGGTATCGACGAGTGCTGGCTTGACGTAACGGCAAGCCGCCGGTTGTTCGGCAGCGGCGTGCAAATCGCCGAAACCATCCGCCGCCGCGTCAAAGAAGAGCTCGGCTTAACGGTCAGCGTGGGCGTCAGCTATAACAAAATTTTCGCCAAGCTCGGCTCGGATATGAAAAAGCCGGACGCGGTAACAGAAATCACGCCGGAAAACTACCGCGAAACGGTGTGGAAGCTTCCCGCGGCGGATTTGTTATACGTGGGCGCCGCCACAAAAAAGCAGCTGCAACGGCTCGGCATAAAAACCATCGGCGATCTTGCAAACGCCGACGAAGCGCTTTTAAAAAATAAACTGGGCAAACGCGGCGCGGTGCTGCGCGCCTTTGCCAACGGCGCCGACGATTCTCCCGTGCTTAACGTGGCGGAGGAGCGGAACATCAGATCCGTCGGCAATTCACTCACCGCCTGCCGCGATTTCGAAACGCCGGAGGACGTAAAAGCGGTGCTCGCGCTGTTATCCGACGCGGTATGTTCGCGGCTTCGCGAAGCGGGCGCCCGCGGCGGCGGAGTTTTTATAAGCGCGCGCTCGTCCGCGCTCGTCGTTTACCGTAAACAGGGGAAGCTGCCGCGCGAAACCTCGCACGCTCCGGACGTAGCCAAAAAGTCGTTCGAACTGTTCGCCGCGGTATACCCGTGGCAGGAGAGCGTGCGCAGCGTGGGCGTCGGCGTGTACGATCTGAAATTCGGCGAAACGCAGACGGATTTTTTCGGCTTGATCGACGGCGAAACGTGCGGCGCTGCCGAAAAGAAAAAGCGGCTGGACGCGGCTGTGGATAAGCTGCGCGAAAAATACGGCAACGCCGTCATACGGCAGGCAATCGTTTTAAAAGATAAGCGGCTGAGCGGCGCGGATATCAAAGCCGAGCACACCGTTCACCCCGTATCGTTTTTCAAAAACGGCGTATAACGTCCGAAATCGTTCCGAAAGGGCGGAAAACGCTGGCAAAAAGGTTGATTTTGCGGCAAAAAAATGCTATAATAAAAACCTGCAAAGCAACAAACGGAGTATTTTCGCAATATGAACGACGAATTTTTTTCTTATGAACTGATTAAAACCGATTCGAAAACGGGCGCGCGCGCGGGGGTGCTGCACACGCCGCACGGCGATATAGAAACGCCCGTGTACATGCCCGTAGGCACGCAGGCAACGGTGAAAGGCGTATTCCCGCGCGATCTGAAAGAGGCGGGCTCGCAGATTATTTTATCCAACACCTACCACCTGTACATGCGCCCCGGCGACGAGCTTGTCAAAAAGGCGGGCGGCTTGCATAAATTCATGAACTGGGATCGCCCGATTCTCACGGACAGCGGCGGCTTTCAGGTGTTTTCGCTTGCCAAACTCAACAAAATCACCGACGCGGGCGTAGAATTTTCCTCGAACGTGGACGGCAGCAACCACTTTTTCACGCCCGAAAAGGCAATGCAGGTAGAAGAAAACCTCGGCGCGGACATCATCATGGCGTTCGACCAGTGCAGCGAATACGGCTTCACGTACGATCAGTCGAAAGCGGCGATGCTCCGCACGGGCGCATGGCTCGAACGCTGCTACAAAGCGCACGAAGCAAGCGGCAGAAAGCAGCAGGCGCTCTTTCCCATCATACAGGGCAACGTGTTCAAAGATCTGCGCGGCGAAAGTTTGAAACGCTGCGAACCGTTCGTAACGCACGGCATCGCGATCGGCGGACTTTCGGTAGGCGAACCGAAAGAAATCATGTACGACGTCCTCGATTTTCTGCAGGATAAAATGCCCGGCGACGTTCCTCGTTATCTGATGGGCGTAGGCTCGCCCGATTGCCTCATCGAAGGCACGATCCGCGGCGTGGATATGTTCGATTGCGTTCTTGCCACGCGCATCGCGCGAAACGGCACGGCAATCACCTCTCACGGCAGAGTGGTTGTGCGCAACGGCAGATACAAAGAGGACTTCACCCCGCTCGATTCCGAGTGCGATTGCTACTGCTGCAAACACTACACGAAGGCTTATCTCCGCCACCTTGTCAACACGGGCGAAATGTTCGGCGCCATGCTTTTGTCGCTGCACAACATCACGTTCCTGCACAAACTGATGCACGGCTTGCGCGAGGCGATTTTAGGCGACTACGTTCTCGATTTCCGCAAGGAATTTTACGAAAAATACGGCGGCGAGGGCAAGTGGTAAAGGTAAGGGCGCAGCCCTTAACCACGGGGAGCACCCCGTTTCGTGCGTGAGCGTTGTTTTGCCGCCTCGTAAATTTAAATCAACCCGGGGCAATATCACCCGAGTCGAAAACCGAAAACACTATGGAAAAACAAAAAAAGAAAAAAAAGCTTGTCAAACGCTTTTTCTCGTACTACAAGCCGTATAAAAAAGGATTCGTATTCGATTTGTTCTGCTCGTTCGTCATCGCGACGTGCAATATGTTCTATCCGATGGTGGCGCGCGAAGTCATGAATAATTTCGTACCCAACCGCAATTTAAACCTCATTATCGTGTGGGCGGCGGTACTTGCGCTCATCTACATTTTAAAAAGCATTCTCACGTATATCGTAACCTATTTCGGGCACGTGCTGGGCGTAAAAATACAGGGCGATATGCGTCGCGAACTTTTCCGCCACGTGGAAACGCTTTCGTTTTCCTACTTCGATTCGCATAAAACGGGCGGAGTCATGTCCCGCATCGTCAACGATTTGTTCGAAGTTTCCGAACTGGCGCACCACGCGCCCGAAGATATTTTCAATTCGTTTTTATCCATCGTCGGCGCCATCGTCATGGTGTACACGTTGCATCCGATTCTCGCGCTGATGATCGTTATCTACGTGCCGTTCATGGTGTTTTTCGCCGTCAAGGCGCGGCACAACATGTCGAAAGCCAGCGCGAAAGCCAGAAAAAAAATCGCCGTGCTCAATTCCGAACTCGAATCGTCCGTTTCCGGCGTGCGCGTAACGAAAGCGTACGACGCCGAAGAGAACGAAGATAAAAAATTCGATAAAGCCAACGGCGAATTCAAACGCGCCCGCGCGGAAATGTACAAAGCGATGGGCGTGTTCCAGTGCGGCATGTCCGCGTTCAACGATTTTCTGTACCTGTTCGCGCTTGTTTTCGGCTCGCTGCTTTGCTATTTCGGCATCATTACCGCGGCGGATTTAACGGCGTATATTCTGTATATCAATATGCTGCTTTCGCCGCTGCGCACGCTGATAGCCATGTTCGAACAAATCGACGAGGGCGCCACGGGCTTTAGGCGTTTCTGCGATCTCATGGATACCCCCTCCGAATACGAACCGGAACACCCCGTGAAAGCCGATTTAAACGGCGACGTCTGCTACGAAAACGTTTCGTTTTCCTATAAAACAAAAGAGGAAGCGGACGAGGACGAAGAAAAAACGACGGATGCGGAAGAGGCGGAACTCGGCGCGGGCGAAGCGGTACTCAAAGGCGTTTCGTTCACGGCGAAAAAAGGGCAGACGATTGCGTTCGTCGGTCCGTCGGGCGGAGGGAAAACCACCATCTGCCACCTGCTGCCGCGCTTTTACATGCGCGACGGCGGCAAAATCACCATCGGCGGCACCGATATCAACGATGTTTCCGCGCACGATCTCCGCAAAAACATCGCCGTGGTCGCGCAGGACGTGTTCCTTTTTTCGGGCACCATCCGCGATAACATCGCCTACGGCACCGAAAACGCCACGGAAGAAGAAATCATTTCGGCGGCGAAACGTGCGGGCGTGCACGATTTCGTGGTAAGCCTGCCGCACGGCTACGATACCGAGGCGGGAGAACGCGGCGTGAAGCTTTCGGGCGGACAGAAACAGCGCGTTTCCATCGCGCGGGCGTTTCTGAAAAACCCGCCCATCCTCGTGCTGGACGAAGCCACCAGCGCGCTCGATAACGCCACGGAAATGCAGATTCAATCGGCGCTGAACGAACTTTCGAAAGGCAGAACAACGTTCGTGGTGGCGCACCGTCTTTCCACCGTGAAAAACGCGGACGAAATACTGGTGGTGGAAAACGGCAACATCACCGAGCGCGGCACGCACGAAACGCTCGCCGCGGGCAACGGTCTGTACGCGAAGCTGTACCGCTACCAGTTCCGCGAAAATTAAGCCGTACGGGTGAAAGTACGCATAAATTTTTTCATAACGCGCATACTTACGGCAAGCCCGGAAGAAACCGGGCGGTTACAGGGAGGAATGGAAAAGTTATGGAAAAATTTTTAATCGGGGCGCTCGTAGGCGGAATCGCAGGCGCGCTGGTCGTGTCCAACAACGCAAAGATGCGCACGCTCGTAAAAAAGGGCGAGGACGAACTCAAGGAAAAAGTCGGCTCGATGGTGGATGAAAAGCTTTCCGCCATGCTGAAAAAGTGCGACGACGCGAAAAGCGCCGCGCAGGAATCGCAGACGGGCGAGCAGCAGGCGCAAGGCGGCGGCGAAAGCGCGCCGGGCGAATCCGCCGATAAAAAGAAAAGCAAAAAGAAAGATTCGAAAAAAGAATAAAAATACGGTGAAAATCGGCAAAAAAGCGGCGAAACGGTAGACAAACGCCGCTTTTTATGTTATACTGAATCAAATGGTTACAAAACGCATAGCGGCATTCGATATAGGCAATAAAAGAATCGGCGTGGCGATTTCCGATCCGTTCGGCGAATACGCGGTGCCGTGCGATACATACGTGCGCACGGGGCGGCTTTCCGAGGACGTTACGGCGGTTGCAAAGATTGCCGAAGAAAAGGGCGCGCAGGCAATCGTGTGCGGCTTGCCCGTCAATGCGGACGGCTCGGAAAGCGCACAGACGGCGCGCACGCGCAGATTTATCGAAATTTTAAAAAAAGAAACGGCGTTGCCCGTATTCGAAGAGGACGAACGCTACACCACGCAGGCAGCGAAAGAAACGCAGATCGCGGCAGGCGTGGGGCGCAGGGATAAGAAGAAAACCATCGATTCCATCGCGGCTTCGTATATTCTGGAAACGTATCTGTTAAAAAAGAAGAAAGAGGAAAAAATTATGAAAAAAGAAGAGCAATTCGAAGAAAACGAAGAAGAACACATCATCACTCTTACGGACGACGAGGGCAACGAAGTGGAATATTACCATATCGCCACGTTGCCGTACAAAGGGGAAACGTATTGTTTCTTCCAGAAAGCGGAACCGGAAACGGAAGAAGAGGAAGAAGAGGTGGTGATTTACCGCCTTTCCGGCGAGGACGAAAACGCCGAACTGCAACCGCTGGAGGACGACGCGCTGATGGACGAAGTCTTTGCGGAATTCTGCAAAGAATACGAAGCGTACGAAAACAGCGACGAAGCGGCAAAACTCGACGGCGCCGACTGATTTAGCCTCATTTCTCGGCTTACCCTTGGGGGGAAGCTGTCTGCGAAGCAGACTGAAGAGAACAATCCCTGATATAGCCTTCCCCTTGGGGGGAAGGTGTCGCCGAACGGCGACGGATGAGGGGCAGTCAGACAGCGAACAGTTGTTATAAACCGTTCGAAATCGGAATTCCGCCTTTGCTACCCGGCTTCCCCCTGTCGGGGAAGCTGTCTGCGAAGCAGACTGAAGAGGACGTATCTTTCAAATCCTGCCCCACATGGCAACTCCCGCAACAAATATTACAAAAGAACGGCATATCAAAAAAATCCGCGCCGTCTTTTCCCTTATTCCATTCACTCGGTTTTCCGAAGCGAAGTGAGGCTTTTCTGATGTTACATGCACTCAAAGAAAAATTCAAAGAGAGTTTATCCTCGGTATTGCCGGTGGCGCTTATCGTCGCAATTTTAGCGGCGACGGTTGCCCCCGTCGATTCGGGGATTTTTTTGTCGTTCTGCGCAGGCGTTCTGCTGCTTGTTCTCGGCATGGGGCTGTTCACGCTGGGCGCCGATTCCTCCATGCTGGAAATCGGCAAAAAGGCGGGCGCGAAACTTACGGAAAGCAAAAAAATCTGGCTTATCGCGTTTGTCAGTTTCGTTATCGGCGTTATCGTAACGGTGGCGGAGCCGGATTTGCAGATTCTCGCCGCGCAGGTAGAAGGCATTAAACCGATGGTTTTAATTCTTTCCGTCGCCGCGGGCGTGGGCATTTTTCTGACGGCGGCGATGCTGAGAATCGTTTACGGTATTTCCTTTAAAATCATGCTCGCCGTGCTGTACCCGCTGGTATTCGTGCTTGCGCTGTGCTTTGTGGATAAAAGTTTCTGGGCGCTTGCGTTCGACGCGGGCGGCGTTACCACGGGCCCGATGACGGTGCCGTTTATCATGGCGCTTGGCGTGGGCGTGGCGGCGATACATAAAGGCAAAAAAGGCAACGATTCGTTCGGGCTCGTCGCGCTGTCCAGCATCGGTCCCGTCATCGCCGTGCTCATTCTCGGCATGCTTTTCGAAGTGAGCGGAAAAGATCTCGGCGCCTCGGTGGTCGCGCCGGAAACCACGCGCAACGTTCTGAAAGATTACGGTGCGGGGTTTGCGGAATATTTAAAGGAAGTAGGGCTGGCGCTCTCGCCCATCGCGGCGTTTTTCCTGTTGTTCCAGCTGTTCACGCGCGCCTTTACGAAGCGTCAGGCAATCAAAGTGGGCGTAGGGCTTATATACACGTTCGTCGGGCTCACGCTGTTTCTCACGGGCGCCAACGTCGGTTTCATGCCCGTCGGCGCAAAGATGGGCGAAACGCTCGCAAAAATCGCGGGCGGCTGGTTGCTCGTCCCCGTCGGCGCAATCATCGGCTATTTCATTGTGGCGGCGGAACCTGCCGTGTATGTGCTCAATAAAGAAGTGGAACATACCAGCGCGGGCGCCGTTTCGGCAAAGGCGATGAACCGCGGACTCTGCGCGGGCGTGTCGTTCGCCGTGGCGCTGGCGTTTTTCCGTATCATCGCGGGCTTCAACATCATGTGGGTGCTGATGCCGGGCTATGCCGTCGCGCTGATTTTAATGATATTCTGTCCGTCGATGTTCACGGGCATCGCGTTCGATTCGGGCGGCGTGGCAAGCGGCGCCATGGTGTCCTCGTTCGTGCTGCCCATGGCAAAGGGCGCCTGCGAAATTCTCGCGCCGGGGCAGACGATGACGCTCGCGTTCGGCTCGGTCGCGCTCGTCGCGCTCGCGCCGCTCATCTCCATCCAGATACTCGGCGTAACATACAAACGCAAAACGGCGATTTATAAACGCACGTTTTTAAGCGAAGAGGATACCTTCCTCAATTTCGAAGTAGATTGACGGGGAAACGACTATGGAAAAAGGCAAAACGGTATTAAAAAAACTGCAATCGAAGAAGTCCGCGCGGGCGGCGGAACGCACGGGAAACGGCGCGGCGGAACGCGGCGGCAATTTAAAAGCGCTCGTCGGAATTTTATCCCTGCGCGACGCGGAAAAGCTCACGGAGCTCATCAATGCGTCCTGCGCGGCGCTTTCTTACGAAGCGGACGCGAAAGGCACCGCGCGCAGCTCGGTTCTCGATTATCTGGGCTTGGGCGAAACGGATAAAAAAATCGTGGTATCTCTATTTCCGGAACGCGCGGAGAAAGCGGTGCTCGAAGAAATCCGCGAAAACATGTCGCTGTATCTGGCGGGAAAAGGAATCTGCTTCACGGTGCCGCTTACGGGCGCGTCGGCAATCGTGGCGAACGCTTTGAAAAAAAGCGTATCCGATACGGAAAAAAACGGAGGTAAAAAAGTGAAAAAGCAAAGAGAGTATACGCTCATCGTAACCGCAATGCAAAAGGGTTTTGCCGAAGAGGCGATGGAAGCCGCGCGCACGGCGGGCGCCGCGGGCGGCACGGTACTCACGGCGGCAACGCTCGGCGATAAAAAGGCGGAACAGCTTATCGGCGTAACGCTGCAGAAAGAAACGGACGTTTTGCTGATTCTTGCCAAAAACGACGGCAAAGACGCGATTACCGAAGCGATTTTGAAAAAAGTCGGCTTAAAAACGGACGGCGGCGGCGTCGTTTTCACGCTTCCCGTCGATAATCTCGTCGGCGTGGGCGGCGTGGGGCTGCGTTCTCCCGAAAAACCCGCAGAAGAAGAAAAAACCGCGGAAGAAGACGAAACCGCGGATGCGGAATAAGACGAATCATCCCGAAAAAAACAAAAGCCGAACGGAAATTGTGTCGAAAAAGTTTACAATAAGTGAAAAAAAATCACAAAAAAAAGTTTTTTTCTTTTTTTTTCGGGCTTGCGTTTGACAATTCCGAAGAAGTGTGGTATAGTGTAGACAAGCTCGTGAGGGCAAACAAAATTCCATAACGTAAAAGCCGATATATGTTCCCTGAAGTGGTGGGAATGTCTCTACCGCAGTACCCGAAAACCAACTGCGACTATCGAGCAGTTTTTTCCTTTTTCTTTTTTTCGTAAAGGAAAGGGGAGAAACGGTATTGGCGAAGAAAACCGTGTTTTCTCGCCTTTTATTTTTTTTGCAGGCTCGGAAAAGCAGGCGGCTGAAAAAAACGTCGGGATCACGAAGGAGAGGGTTTTACGAAATGAAAGCGTTGGAAGAAAAAATACTCAAAGAAGGGCAGGTGCTTCCGGGCAACGTCCTGAAAGTCGGTTCGTTTCTCAATCAGCAGGTAGACGCGGTATTTTTAAAAGAAATGGCGAAAGAAACGCGCCGCCTGTTTTCAGGCGAGCGCATCACGAAAGTGCTCACCGTAGAAGCTTCCGGCATCGCGTTCGCCACGGCGGTGGCAATGGAACTGGGCGTGCCCATGGTCTTTGCGAAGAAGCATCCTTCCGCAAACGTATCGGGCGAGCAGTACAGCGCGGCGGTATATTCCTACACGCACAAACAAACCTACAACGTGGCGGTAACGAAAGATTATCTTTCTGCTGCCGACAGAGTGTTGATTACCGACGATTTTCTTGCCGGCGGCAACGCTTTGAAAGGGTTAATCGATATAGCGAATCAGGCGGGCGCCGAGGTTGTGGGGTGCTGCGCGGAGATCGAAAAGGGTTTTCAGGGCGGCGGCGACGAGCTGCGCGCGAAGGGCTATAAAGTGGAATCCCTTGCAATCATCGAAAGTATGAACGAAAGCGAAATTTCGTTCAGAAAATAAAAACGTATTAAATTTTTTAGCCTGCGGCGAAAAAACGTCCGGGCAAAGGAGAAAAAATCTATGAAGAAACTTGTATCTCTGGCTCTTTCGGCTGTGATGGCATGCGGCGTTACCGCCGCGCTTGCGGGATGCGGCGAGGAAAAAACCTCCTTCGAAAAGGTAAACAAAGCGGACCTCAAAGTCGGTCTTATCACGCTTCACGATACCTCTTCCACGTACGATAAGAACTTCATCGACGCGATGTACGAAGCGGCTGAAAACAAAGGTCTTACGAAAGAACAGGTACTTCTTGTAACCGGCGTCGGCGAAACCGAAGCTTGCTACAACGCGGCGAAAAATCTTGCTTCGCAGGGCTGCCAGGCAATCTTTGCCGATTCCTTCGGGCACGAAGATTTCATGATTCAGGCCGCGCAGGAATATTCGAACGTTCGCTTCTGCCACGCTACCGGCACGAAAGCGCACACGCTTGATATGAAGAACTTCTCCAATGCGTTCGCTTCCATTTACGAAGGCAGATACCTTGCCGGTATCGCCGCAGGCATGAAGCTCAACGAAATCGGTTCTACCGCTGCCGATCACGTAATGGGTTACGTAGGCGCGTTCCCTTACGCCGAAGTTGTTTCCGGTTACACCTCTTTCTATCTCGGCGCTAAATCCGTTTGCCCCGACGTTACCATGAAGGTTCGTTACACCGGTTCCTGGTACGATACCGATATCGAATTCGATACCGCCGAAACGTTGATCCAGAAAGACGGCTGCAAGCTGATTTCCCAGCACGCCGATTCTTACGGCGCGCCCAACGCCTGCGAAAAAAACAACGTGCCCAACGTTTCCTACAACGGCAGCACCAAAAAGCAGGGCCCCAACAGCTACATCATTTCTTCCAGAATCAACTGGGCTCCTTATTTCGAATACATGATCGACTGCACGATGAACGGCGAAAGAATCGACGCCGACTGGACGGGCACGATCGCTACCGGTTCGGTAGAGCTCATCGACCTCAACACTTCCGTTGCTGCGGAAGGCACGCAGGCGGCGATTGACGCGGCTAAGAAAGAACTTGAAAACGGCACCCGTTTCGTATTTGCCGACTTCACTTATGGCGGCGGCAAGACTCTTACGGCAGACCTCCTTGCGGACGTTGATACGGACGATAAGTACACTCCCGATACGAAGATTGTGGAAGAAAAGAACGGCAAACTGGTATTCATGGAATCCAAGTTCCGCGCTGCTCCTTACTTCGATTTGAGAGTAGACGGCATCACCGAACTTCAGAATGCCGCTAACTAATCTGAAAAAATATTGAACATAAAGGAAAGGGCGGAGATTTTCTCCGCCTTATCCTGCTTTTTTAAATGATTTTTTCTGTCCGTCTTATCGGATAGGCTCAACGGAGGTAGCGCGTGGAAAGAGAAATTGCGCTGGAAATGAGAGGCGTTTCGAAGTATTTCGGAAGCGTCGTGGCAAATAAAAACGTAAATCTCAAAGTGTATAAAGGAGAGATTTTAGCCGTGCTCGGCGAAAACGGCAGCGGCAAAACCACTCTGATGAATATGATTTCGGGCATTTATTTCCCGGATGAAGGGCAAACGTTCGTCGGCGGCGAAGAGGCGGTCATCCGCTCCCCGCAGGACGCGTTCGCGTATAAAATCGGCATGATTCACCAGCATTTCAAACTGGTGGACGTATTCACCGCCGCGCAGAACATCGTTCTCGGCGTGAAAAACGAACCGAAACCCGTAGACGATAAAAAGAACGTGTTTTTGAAGTTTTTCGCGAAAATCGGCAGAAAAATGGAAAGCGGCTTGTACAAAAAAAAGGAAGTCGCCGCGCAGGTGAAAGAAATCGCCGATAAGTACGGCTTCGAAATCGATCCCAATAAAAAAATTTACAATATGTCCGTTTCGGAAAAACAGACGGTGGAAATCGTAAAGGTGTTATACCGCGGCGCCAACGTGCTCATTCTGGACGAGCCCACCGCCGTTTTAACCCCGCAGGAAACGGAAAAACTGTTCGCCGTGCTCCGTAAAATGAAAGAGGACGGCAAGTCCATCATCATCATCACCCACAAACTCAACGAAGTGCTTGCCGTATCCGATCGCGTGGCGATTTTAAGAAAGGGCGAATCCGTGGGCGAAATCGCTACGAAAGACGCCGACGAAAACAAACTCACCGAATTGATGGTGGGCAAGAAAGTGGCGCTCAATATCGAACGCAGCACGCCCGAAAATTGCGAGGACAGGCTGGAAATCAAAGGCCTGAATGTAAAGAGCCACGACGGCGTAAAGGTACTGGATAACGTTTCGTTCACGGCAAAATCGGGCGAAATTCTCGGTATCGCGGGCATTGCGGGCAGCGGGCAGAAAGAACTGCTGGAAGCCATCGCCGGCTTGCAGAAGCTGGAAAGCGGCGATATGATTTTCCACAACCCCAAAAAGGATAAGCCCGTAACGTTCTTCCACAAAGATCTGCACCGCGTGAAAGAGCTGGCGAAAGAGGGCGCGTTCCGCTACGAAAACGGCGAAACCGTCGATTTTACGGGCAAAACGGATAAAGAAATCAAAGAACTCGTCAACGCGGGAAAAGTGCTTTTCAAAGAGGACGAAATCATCGATCTGAAAGATAAAACGCCTCTGCAAATCCGCGAACTCGGCATCCGCCTTTCGTTCGTTCCCGAAGATCGCCTCGGCATGGGGCTCGTCGGCAATATGGACATCGTGGATAACATGATGCTCAGAAGTTACCGCAAGGGCAATTCCGTGTTCCTCGATCGCAGCAAACCGGGAAAACTGGCGGACGAAATCATCGAAGAACTGGAAGTGGTTACGCCCTCGGCGCATACGCCCGTAAGAAGGCTTTCGGGCGGCAACGTGCAGAAGGTGCTTGTCGGGCGCGAAATCGCTTCCGCGCCGAAAGTTTTAATGGCGGCGTACCCCGTACGCGGACTCGACATCAATTCGTCGTATACCATCTATAATCTTTTAAACAAGCAGAAAGAAAACGGCGCGGCGGTTATTTTCGTCGGCGAAGATCTCGACGTGCTCATCGAACTGTGCGATCGGATTCTCGTCATCGGTTCCGGCAAGGTTACGGGCGTCGTAGACGGCAGAACCGCAAACAAGAGCGAAATCGGTCTGCTGATGGTAAAAACGGAATCAGCCGGAAACGGCGACGGCGTGAAGGAGGCTGTCAATGACTGAATCGACAACGAAGAAAGTAAAAGAACCGCTGTTTCATATCACGAAGCGCGCGTCGATGCCGTTCTGGAAAGCGGCGGGAATCCGCGTCCTTTCCGTGCTTGCCGCGGTGATTATCTGCAGCGTCATGAGCACGATTTTAATCGGGCGCAACCCGTTCGCTATTTTCGGCACGTTCGTCAAGGGCATTTTCATCGATCCGTGGACGCTTCTTCAGGATACCGCTTTGCTGCTTGCGTTCGGGCTTGCCATCGTTCCCGCGTTCCGTATGAAATACTGGAACATGGGCGCCAACGGTCAGGTGCTGATGGGCTGCCTTGCGGCAATTTATTGCATGATCAACGTGCCGGATGAAGTGCCGGGGGGCGTGGTGATTATCATCATGCTGCTTGCGGCAATCGCCGTCAGCGTTATCTGGGCGGCGATTCCCGCAATTTTCAAAGCGCTGTTCAACACCAACGAAACGCTGTTCACGCTGATGATGAACTACATCGCCGCGGGGCTGGTAAACCACTTCTGCTATAAGCAGACGAAGTATCAGAAAATCAATATCGGTATCGTCAATCTGATGAGCAAGCGCGCCTGGCTGCCGCAGCTCGGCAACAAATATCTGCTGCCCATTCTGATTGTCGCGCTGATGACGGCGTTCGTGTTCGTGTACATGAAGTACAGCAAGCACGGCTACGAAATCGCGGTGGTGGGCGAAAGCGCCAACACGGCGAAATACGTGGGCATCAACGTAAAAAAAGTAATTATCCGTACGCTGGTGTTATCGGGCGCCATCTGCGGCGTCATCGGCTTTTTGTACGCCGGCGCCATTTCCCACACGGTATCGGAAAAAACGGCTACGCTCGGTTTCACCGCCATTCTTATCGCGTGGCTCGGCAAATTCAATCCGCTGATTATGATCGGCACGGCATTGTTCGTGGTGGTCATGCAGGCGGGCACGGGGCAGATCAATACGGATTTCTCCCTCGGCAGCACCGATTTTTCCAATATGATTATCGGTATCGTGTTCTTTTTCGTCATCGGCTGCGAATTTTTCATCACCTATTCCATCAAAGCGGCGGGCGGCTGGAAAGAATTTACCGCGAAAGCGGGAAAAATTTTCAAACGCAAAAAAACGGCTGAAACGGCGCAGGGCGCCGGCGAAACCGCAAACGAAACGGATCGGCAGACGGAGGACGAAAAGAAATGATTATCAGTTTACTTGTAAAAGCCATTCGCATGGGCACCATTTTCCTTTTTGGCAGCACGGGCGAAACGGTCATGGAAAAATCGGGGCATCTGAATCTCGGTATTCCGGGCATCATGTGCATGGGCGCGTTCGGCGGCTGCTGGGGCGTATCCGTTTATATGTCGGCGATCGGCGACGGCACGCCCGTGGGATTTTTTCTGGTGCTTACGGCGCTGTTGTTTTCGGCGCTCGTGTCGTCGTTCGGCGCGTTGATTTATGCGTTCCTTACGGTTACGCTCCGCGCCAACCAGAACGTAACGGGGCTTGCGCTCACCACGTTCGGCGTAGGTTTTATGAAGTTCTTCGGCACAAGAATCAATTCGGATTACCTCATCCGCGCGCACAAGAGTTTCAAAAATTTATTTACGTTTTCGGATAAGCTCGGTTCGTTCGGCGAAATCTTTTTCTCGCACGGCGTCATGGTATATCTTTCCATTTTCCTCGCGCTGTTTGTGTGGTACTACCTGTTCAAAACAAGAAAAGGGTTGCAGCTTCGCGCCATCGGCGAAAATCCCGCCACGGCGGACGCCGTAGGCATCAACGTGGAAAAGTACAAATACCTTTCCATCATCGCGGGGTGCGTCATTGCCGGCTTCGGCGGCTTGTATTACGTCATGGATAAGTCGAACGGCACAACGTTTGTGGAAGCGCCCATCGAATCGTTCGGCTGGCTTGCCGTCGCGCTTGTTATCTTCACGTTGTGGAAGCCGAACTACGCCATTCTCGGTTCGATTATTTTCGGCGCGTTGTCCGTGGCGTCCAGCGTGTTTACCATTCCGCTGAAGATGATTAAACTCTTCGACGTGGTGCCTTACGTCGTAACGGTGCTTGTGCTTATCGTTACCAGCGTAATGGACAGCAAGGAAAATCAACCGCCCGCGGCACTGGGACTTGCCTACTTCCGCGAAGATCGTTAAAAACCGATAAAAAAGTGTAAAAAAAGCAGTCTTTTTTGTATGAAAAAGGCTGCTTTTTTGTATGTATTTACGCCGTTTTTGCGCTGTTTTGAAGTGATTTTGCCCTCATTTTGCTTATTTTTTCCGTGTTTTTGCACGTTTTTATCGCCTTTTTTCGCTAAAAATCTGCCGAAAAGGCATTTTTTTATGCCGTTTTTTCTGCTATAATCGTATGTGAAATGCGTTTGCGGGCGCAATGACGCGGAGGGCGGGCAGACGATGCAGGTGTACATAGAATATGCTTTTATCGAAAATTTTCTGCTGGATTCCATGCTGCTTTTTCTGGCGTTCCGCAGCACGAAAACCCGCGTGCGGGCGCTTCCCGCGGTGTGCGCCGCGTCGTTCGGCGCCGCGTTCGCCTGCGTGTTCGCGCTGATTTCCGTTCCGTACGCCGCAGCGTTTTTCATCAAAGTTTCGGCAGGCGCGCTGATGTGTTTTTTCGCGCGGCTGAAAAGCCCGAAAGTGTTTTTTACGCTTTCAAAAACGGAGAAAAAAGCCTGTTTTTGTGCGTTTTTACGCTTTGTATGCGTGTTTTTTCTGCTTTCGGCGTGTCTGGCGGGGGTGTTTTTTGCCATCGATTATACGGGCGCGACGTTGAAAGCCTGGCAGATTCCCGTGTGCGTTTTCTTCGTTTTTGCCTGCGTTGCGGGGGCAAAAAGACTGTTTAAAGCGCAGAAAACGGCACGCTTTATCCGCCGCTGCGAACTTTGCGCCGACGGAAAAACGCGCGGCGTAGAGGCGTACGGACTGATCGACAGCGGCAACCGCGCCGTGGCGGGAGACGGAGCGCCGATTTGCTTTATTTCGCCGGAACTGGCTTTTTTACTGTGGGACGGGCGTACGGAAACGCGCGATTTTACGATAAGCACGGTGAGCGGAACGAAAAAAATAAAAATTTTTTCGGGCACGCTTCTGATATATGAAGAAACGCAGGCGCATACAATAAATAAACGGTATTTCCAGCGGGTGTATTTTTCTCCTTCCGCGCACGTATCCGCGGGCGGAAAAGGCGGATATTCCGTGCTGCTGCCCGCTTGTTGCGCTTCGGTAATGGAGGAGAACGCGGCGCAGGGAAGGGAAGCGAGCGCGGCGGAGCATCGGAAAACCGCGGCGGAAGTAAATACGGCGGAGGAAAAGCCGACGGAAGAAATCGCCGCGGGAAAGGGTGCGCAGGGAAAGGAAGCGAGCGAGGCGGAGATTCAGAGGATTGCGGCGGAAGTAAATACGACGGAGGAGAAACCGACGGAAGAAATCGCCGCGGGAAAGGGTGCACAGGGAAAGCCGACGCAGGGAAAAGGAACAAAAACGGACGAGGTATAAGGCGTTGAAATTTATAGAAGTGTTACGGAGTTTTTTACGCAGGATAGACGCAGAGGACGCGGTGGATTACGTATGCGGCACGGAAGCGCTGCCGCTGCCTTTTTCGCCGCAGGAAGAACGCGAGATGCTGGAGAAACTGGAAAAGGGCGAAGAGAGAGAAGCCGATAAAATCAAGGGTGAGTTGATCAAGCACAATCTGCGCCTTGTGATTTATATCGCGCGGAAATTCGATAACACGGGCGTGGACGGCGACGATCTGGTTTCGATTGGGACGATAGGCTTGATCAAGGCGATCAATTCGTTCCGCTCGGATAAAAACATCAAGCTTGCCACATACGCTTCGCGGTGCATAGAAAACGAAATTTTAATGTATCTCAGGCGGACGGCGCGCCTGAAAAGCGAGGTTTCGTTCGACGAGCCTCTGAATACGGATTTCGAGGGAAACGAACTGCTGTTATCGGACGTGATGGGTACAAGCGCGGAAAGCGTGTACGGCGGCGTAGAGGACCGCGCGGAAAAGGAACTCTTAAAAGACGCACTGACGAAACTTTCGGAGCGGGAACGCAAGATTATGTTTTTGCGCTTCGGCCTTTCCGGCGGCGAAGAAATGACGCAGAAGGACGTGGCGGATATGCTGGGAATTTCGCAGAGCTATATTTCGAGATTGGAAAAAAAGATTATTCAGCGGCTGAAAAAAGAAATTTCGAAAATGGTGTGATTTACGGCGGCGAAAAAAGCGACTGATTCCGCCGCGAAGTCGGCGGCGAAAATCACGTGCGCGCGCCCGAAAACGGATATTTCCGGCGCGTTTTTGTAAATGGTTGCCGAGATGTTTCCGGAAACGTCTGACTTATTTTAATTCGCACCGAATGTCGGTGCGAATTTTTATACTCGGAAATCATGTTTCCTGTAAAAGACGAGAATTTATGCGATTGTATTCATAGATATTCTTAAAATTTTACAATTTGGCTTCGACGGCGGTTTTGCGGTAAACGGCGGGAGTGGCGCCGAACGCTTTGCGGAATTCGCGGATAAAGTATGAGGGCGAAGAATAGTTCAGCGCTTCCGCCACCGCTTCGACGGACTTATCGGGGCGGGAAATGAGATAGTTCGCCGCTTTTTTCAGCCGCACGGTATTCTTGTACGCGATGGGAGCAAGTCCCGTGGCGGCTTTGAACAGCGCGAAAAACCTCGGCTCGCTGAGATAGCACAGCCCGGCGAGTTCTCCGACCGACAATTCTTTCGTGCAATTTTCCGCGATATAGTCGACGGCGGGTTGTACGCGTTCGTTCGCGATCCGCTTTTCGCAATCGAACTTCGGCAGTATATCGCCGATAAGTTTGTAAAAGCAGCCCGCGCTTACCGCCGCGCCGCGCTCGTCCGCTAAAAGCTCCCTGAGCTTTTCGTATTTTTCGATAAGACCGTTGAAATTTTCCGCGCGGTATTTCTGCACCGGGTAGAAGTTTTCGGCGAAGTCGGAGAGCTGCTTTTCGAACGAGAAATGCATGGAAAACATGGACACGCCGCCGTTTTCGGGAATCCACCTCGAAGCGTAAGTGCAGTTTTGCGGGATAAGGAATACGTCGCCGCATCCGACGGGAACACTCTGCCCGCGATAATAAAGTTCGCCGGAGCCGCGGAGCATCAGCGCGATAGAGTGGAACGGGCGCGGGAACGCCGTGTAGTCGCATTCGTAAGCGCGGTTGTCTGAATATACGTTCAATATGAGTTTCGATATGTTTGCGTCGGACAGTTTCACGGTAAAATTAACCTCGCGATAGAATAGTGATATTTTTTGATAGTATACTGTATTGAAAAGAAACAGTCAAGCTGTTATAATAGGATATAATAAAAAATATCATAATTTTTGCGAGGTATCGTTATGAACGGAGAGTTTCTTGGCAAAACCGCGATAATTACGGGCGGAGCTTCGGGGATGGGATTGCTTACCGGTAAACGCATGTACGAGGACGGTGCGAACGTAGTACTCGTCGATTGCGACAAAGCGGCGCTCGAAAACGTTAAAAGCGAGTTTACGGGCGGCGGCAGACTGCTTACGGCAAAGTGCGACGTAAGAAATTTCGACGAGGCGGCGGCGGTTGTGAAAAACACGATAGATACGTTCGGCACGCTTGATATCATGGTCAACTGCGCGGGCGGGAACTCGTGCCGTATTTTTAATTGTTGGGAAGAATTCTGCGACCTGCCGATCGAACAGGTGAAGTGGGGGATAGAGGTCAATCTTCTGGGTACGGTGTATTTTTGCCACGAGGCCATGCGGCAGATGAAAAAGCAAGGTAGCGGCGCGATAGTCAATTTCGGTTCGATAACCGGCATCGAAGGCGATACGCGCGGCATGGACTACGCGATTTCGAAAAGCGCGATTATGAACGGACTGAACAAGTCGCTTGCGATGCTTGGCGCGAAGTACGGCGTGCGCGTGAACTGCGTGGCGCCGGGGCCGGTGCTTACCCGCCCGGGAATGGCGGCTATGAAAACTCCGCTCGGCCGCGCCGCAAACCCCGAAGAGATCGTGGATATGGTGCTGTACCTTGCTTGCGACAGAAGCGCGTTCGTAACCGGATCGACGATTCTGATGGACGGCGGCAGACACCTTATGACGAACGAGTAGGAGCGGGTATGAAAAGCTTTAAAAACCTCGGTGAGTTTCCGATAGTTTCGTCGCTGAGAGTGCGTACGCCAAACGAAGCGATTTACGATATAGAGGACGGCGAAAAGCAAGGAGCGGAAGGCTTTTTACTGCACGTCGAACTGATGGACGAGCTGTACCGTACCGCCGGAAGCATAGAAAAGATAGTGAAAGCCGCGACAAAACCGGTGATGGTGCTGAATTACCGTACCGCGGAAAATTTTGACGACGAGCGGCTGAACGCGCTGAAACTCGCGGGGGTGAAAGCGGGCGCGGCGGCGGTGGATTTGCCGCTCAATTCTTTCGATAACGATTGCCGGGAAAGCCTAAAAGGTTGTCGCGCGTCGTACGCGGCGGCGAATCCCGACGAGGTTTCCGTGAACCCTGAGGCGACGGAAAAGCAAAAGGCGTTTATTGCGGAAGTACACGAAGCGGGCGGCGAAGTGCTTGTGTCGGCGCACGTCGGAACTATGCTTACGCGCAC
Source organism: uncultured Eubacteriales bacterium (assembly GCA_900542935.1). Lineage (GTDB taxonomy): Bacteria > Bacillota > Clostridia > Christensenellales > Borkfalkiaceae > Scatosoma. The sequence continues at coordinate 12,002 of UQPN01000022.1, read as the reverse complement.
GCAAGGCGCGGATCTTGCGAAAGAAATGGCGAGCCGAGGAGCGGACTACGTAAAGATTATCGTTTGCGCGCAAAGTATGGACGACGTTGCGGAGATTTACGATACGATCCGCGAACTAAAGCGTACGTTGAATAAGTCGTTTTTGTATCAGACGTACGGGCTTTACGGCAAACTCGTGCGCCCTACGGCGTGGATGTTCGGCTCGGGCATGATACTTTGCCACAATCGCTACACAGAATTGTCCAACAAGGAAAAACCGCTTATCGCGGACGTCAGACGCGTGAAAGAATTATTGTTTTCGAAGAAATACGAAAAATGAAAGCAATGCTCATAAAAGACGGCGGCAGACCTGAGCGGACGGAAGCAGCCGACCCGGTAATCGAGCCCGACGATTTACGCGGCAATGCCTGTAGAAGAAGCCGAAGCCGCGCACGACCTTCTGTATTCGGGCAAAAAAACACTTAAAAGGCGAGCGTTTATTTTATAAGCGTTTTGCCTTTTTTTGTATAAAAGCGCATAGAAACAAGAATAATACTCATACTTTCGTGTATGCCGCGAAGGGGTGTGCTATGGGGCGGAAGGTTGAGGCGTTGCGCCGGCGTTGCCGCAAATCATTTGCCGTAATTAATGCGCTGCAAATAATACGCTACATATCTTATAGGAGGCGGACGTATGCAGAAAGTAGAGATATGCGGCGTAGATACGGCGGGGCTGCCGAAGCTTACCGCGCAGGAAAACGAAAAATTGATGCGCGAACTGAAGGATGGCGACGAGAGCGCCCGCGAAAAGTTTATCGTGGGAAATATGCGGCTGGTGCTTTCTTTGACGAAACGGTTCCGCGCGAAAAACGCGCAGGCGGACGATTTGTTTCAGGCGGGGTGCGTGGGGCTGATTAAGGCGATCGATAATTTCGACCTTTCGGTGGGCGTAAAGTTTTCCACGTACGCCGTGCCGATGACGTTAGCGTAAGGAAAAAATTCACGGCGCCGGCGACGGAAATTATCGATGATTACGAAAGAAAGTCTTTTATTTCATGGGATTGAGAGTAGTTCTCACGGCGGCGATTTACTGCCCGTGACGCGCCGGAATGCGCTTTTAAAGGCGGCTTTTTTGCTTGGTAACAGGGGTGAAAAAAGGGAAATTATCGCGGCGATAAGGGGGGCGGCGGAAATTCCGCCTGCCGTAAAATGGGACGCGGAAACGATTAAAGATTGTGTAGCGAATTATTATTTCGAAAACAATCGTTATCCGCGCGTTTTCGACCTTTGTTTGTTAAATTGTTTGCCGACGGCGGAAGCGATTAAATATGTGTTCGGGGTTTCGGCGCAGCGGTGGCTGGACGGGTATCGATGTTTTGTCGTAGGGTTTGAAAGCGAGGCCGCGGGCGGGCAAGGAACGGGAAAACGGACGAAAAAAAAGATTGCGCGCGTAACGCGGAAACAGGCGTTGCTGGCGGCGGAAAGCGTCCTCGAAGGGGAAGAAAAGGAACGGGTGCGCGAGATGATTGCGGAATACCCGATTGCGGAATGGAACGAACGGAACGTGTCGGACGTGCTGATTTCGTTTTATGAAAAATACGGGCGCGTGCCGGCGGAAAGAGAAATGAAAAATTCGTGCGAATTGCCGTATTACGGGATTTTTCGGTATCGGTTTCACATGACGTATCGCGCGTTTTTAAGGGAGTTTTTGCCGCCGCTGTATGAAATTTATTGCGGCGGCGCAAACGAACGGAACAATGCGGAAATTTCCGGCACGGTTTCCGGCGTGGTTTCCGGCGCGGCGAAAAAACAAGGGGCGAAAGGCGCGGAAAGAAAGCGTAAGTCGGAAACGAAAAAGGACGAGCCGAAACGCGGAAAAACGAAGTCGGGAAAAATCAAGTCGATTAAAATTATCCGATTGGATTTCGGCGGCAGTTTTTTCTTTCCTACGTGTTCGAACGTTCAGGACTATTATTTCTGGGAAGAAGAGAAAAAATACAAGGATACTTTTATTCTGGATTATTTTTTGAATAAGAGTGCGCGGAAAGATACCGGCGAAAGCTTGCCCGATAACGCTTTAAAAAATGCGCCCGCTGCCGACACGGATAACGCGCAGGGTAACGAGCGGAAAGTTGCGCGGCATGGCAAACCCGTCGGCTCGCGTTTCGCCGCTTGGGATAAATCTTGGGAAATCGCGCAAAAAACGGCGCGGCTTACGGAACGGGAAAACGCGCAGAAAAACACGCTGAAAAACACGCCGCAAAATGCGCTGAACAACGCGCCGCCGACAGATTCGATTCATGTTTCGGCAGACGGGCGGACGGGCGATCCGACAGGTTCTGTTTTAGCCGCTTCGACGGGCGGACGGAGAAATTTTCGGGGGAACGCGCGGTAGGTTGCGCAGAAAATCGACGAAAAGGCGGGAATCGTTTTTTTGTTTGGTTAGTACGGTTGAAATTCCGTTTCGCTTTGCAAGATCGCGAGAAGTTCGGGCATGACGTCTTGCTTTTTCTTGTTGCGGCAGTCGATTTTGAATGCGGCGGTGCTTTCTTTGTACACGCGATAGAAAATGAATTCTAAAAGTTTTGTGATGTCGAAATCGTGCGTTTCGGTTTCGTTGATTACGTAAATTGCCTGTAAAACGGCGTGAATTTCGTAGGTATGGCGCATGGTTCGTTTTTCCATGGGGTTGATCTCCTTTGTGATTTTATTGCGGCGCGGATTTTATTGCGGCGCGGATTTTATGGCAACGCGGAGTTTATTGCAACGCGCTGACGGCGTTTAAATATTTTTTCCGGATGCGGATTTTGCGGCGATAGATTGTGGTGTAATCTACGTTGAAATACCGTTTCATATCGATTAAACGCATGCCGCTCATCATCGCTAAAAGCGTTTCGTATTCGTAATCGGGTAAATTCATTGTTTTTATAATTTTATCGTAGCGTTCGCAGGCTTCTTCGGCGTGTTGTTTTTCGTACGGATCGATTGTAGGCTCGTTGTGTCGCAAATTCTGATCTTCATAGCTGCCGACTTCGTATTTCGCGTTTTTTGTGTACTTCTTCCAAAGTATTCTGCCCATATGGCGGTAACAGGCGAGACGTATCGGAAGGGGCTTTCCGAATTTACCGATGCAGAGATCGCTTAATTTCTTGCCTATAAATCGGCATAAAAAGCAGATTGCTTCTTCGGCGTAATCGTATGCTTCGGAATACGGCTTCAGAATATCGTTACGGCAGTAAACATCTTTATACAGGTTTTGATAAACGTAGTATAAATCGCGCGCGGAGTGGATCATTCGCGTTCTTACCGAACTTAAAGCAATCAGCTCGCCGATTTGGCGGATATTCTGTTCGGTGATTACGGTATCGTCGCTGAAACGGTATGTTTTTTGTTGTTGAATCATAGTGGTTTTCTCCTTAGTTTGTTTTATTTTGCCTTTTCGGCAACCGAAAACAAGCACGGAGAAAATTTTTTTGTGCGTTTTTATATGTGGCGGATGGAGGGGAAGTCAACGAAACAGCCGAAAAATTGTTGCGTTTCGGGCGATACGTTGCAAAGTTTCGGCGACAATTTTTGCCGTTGACTTCCGCTTTTTTCCGTGCTACCTACCCCTTGCCAGAAAAGGCAAAAAAATGCGAAAACGGCAAAATTCGGATCGTAGTTTGTTAAACGATGGCAATAATTTACAGTCGCGCGGACAAACGGCGATTTATTTTTGATTTTTTGATGAAAATGCTGTAAAGGACTTGAAAAATAGTGAAATGTATGATATAATACAGTAAGATATTTTGTGTAAAGTGCATAAAAATTTTTGGGAATATAGCATGTTTCCAAAAGCGAATTACACAAAATATTTAATATTTTTATCGGGCATACGTTGACGCCGGGCGTTTATTGACGGGGCGTTCGATGGTGCGCGTGTAAGCGGGAAATGACGATAAAAAGGAGAAATATGGCATTTGTAAACAGCGGGAGAAGGTTGATAAATAGCTAATGCCGTTATTATAGATGTCAGTTAATGGAGATTTATTGAATGAGAGTACCTTTTTCCCCTCCGGATATATCCGAGCTTGAAATCAATGAAGTGGCAGATGCTTTGCGTTCCGGTTGGATTACAACCGGTCCGAGAACGAAGCAGCTTGAAAAAGAAATTGCCGAATGGATAGGCGTAAATAAATGCGTATGCCTTAATTCGCAGACGGCTTGTGCGGAAATGGCGTTACATATTCTCGGCATCGGGGCGGGCGATGAAGTAATCGTTCCCGCATATACCTACACGGCTTCGGCTTCCGTTGTTTGCCACGTCGGCGCAACATTGAAACTTATCGATTCGCAAGTAAATAGTCTTGAAATGGATTATGACGCGCTTGAAAAGGCGATTACGGATAAGACAAAGGCGATTATTCCTGTTGACCTCGGCGGCGTGCCTTGCGATTACGACCGTATTTTTGAAATCGTAGAGAAAAAGAAGCATTTATTTAAACCGTCGAATGAGATTCAGAAAGCAATCGGCAGAATTGCCGTTTGTGCGGATACGGCACACGCGTTCGGTGCAAAATGGCACGGAAAGATGGTCGGTTCCATCGCCGATTTTTCAAGTTTTAGTTTTCACGCCGTGAAGAATTTTACAACGGCGGAGGGCGGCGCGCTTACTTGGCGGACGATTGACGGAATCAGCGATGAAGACATTTATCATAAATTGCAACTTCTGAGTTTGCATGGTCAATCAAAAGACGCGCTTGCCAAAACAAAGCTTGGTGCGTGGGAATATGATATTGTCGGCACTTGGTATAAGTGTAATATGACGGACGTCGTTGCGGCAATCGGGTTAAAACAATTTGAGAGATACCCGGGAATGTTAAAACGGCGCAGAGAAATTATCGCGCGTTATGACGCGGCGTTAAAGCCGCTTGGGGTAAAGGTGTTGCCGCATTATACAAGCGAACACGAATCTTCGGGACATTTGTATATTACGGAAATACCGAAGATTACTTACGAGCAGCGCGGCGAAATCATTACGAAAATGGCGGAACGCGAAATTGCCTGCAATGTGCATTATAAGCCGCTTCCTATGCACACGGCATATAAGGAACTCGGATTCGATATTAAAGATTATCCGAATGCGTACAACCATTTTGCACACGAAATTACGTTGCCGTTGCACACTTGTCTGACTGACGAACAGGTACAATATGTAATCGATAATTTCGTGGATATTCTGCGGGAGTACCTTTGATGCTGATTTGCAAATGGGAGAAGCTGCCTGCCGAAATGCAGACGGACGAAGTGCGGAAATATTACGATATTTTGCGTAAAAAGAATTTTTCGTTGTTCTGGAAGCGCGTTTTCGATATTTTCGTTTCAGCCTTAATGTTGATTGTATTATCGCCGCTGTTTCTTGTTTTGGCGATTGCGATAAAAATCGACAGCAAAGGTCCGGTATTTTATCGGCAAGAGCGGGTTACGCAATACGGAAAACATTTCAGAATATTTAAATTCCGTTCGATGGTAGTGAATGCCGATAAGGGTTCACAGGTTACCGTTGACCAAGACTCGCGCATTACGAGGATGGGAAGGTTGATTCGTAAGTGTCGCCTCGACGAGGTAAGTCAGTTGATTGACGTTTTCCGTGGCACGATGACTTTTGTGGGAACGCGCCCCGAGGTGCCGAAATATGTTTCAGAGTATACCTCAGAAATGATGGCAACGCTTTTATTGCCTGCCGGCGTTACAAGTCTTGCAAGTATTTATTATAAAGATGAAGCAGAGCTTCTGAACGGGGCGGAAGATACCGATAAGGTTTACATCGAAAAGATTCTGCCCGCCAAAATGTATTACAATCTGAAAGCGATTGAAAAGTTTGGGTTTTGGCGGGATATAAAGACGATGTTTATGACGGTATTTGCCGTACTCGGAAAAGAGTATAAAGGCGATTATGTTGAGCCGACATGCGAAACGACAGCAGTTGAAAGCGAAGCGGCGGCTACTGAACGTATAAAAAAAGATTGACAGAATCCGAAAGAGGAGTAAAGTTTATTATGATAGATGGATTAGTTTCAATCATAATGCCGTCGTGGAATACGGCTCGATTTATCGGCGAATCGATACAATCTGTATTGGCACAGACATATACAAATTGGGAGCTGTTGATCGTAGACGACTGTTCTGCGGATAATACCGACGAAATCGTGCAACCGTTTTTGTCGGACGAAAGGATCAAGTATTTCAAAAACGAAAAGAATTGTGGGGCTGCTCTTACGAGAAATAGGGCAATGAGAGAGGCTCGTGGAGAATGGATTGCGTTTCTGGATTCAGATGATTTGTGGGCTTCAGAAAAACTTGAAAGAATGATAAGCTTTATGCAAAGCAACAACTACTCCTTTGCTTATCATCAATATGAAAAGATAGACGAAGAATCTAAACCATTGAATATTCTTGTTTCGGGACCGAAAGTCGTAACGAAGCGAAAAATGTATCATTATGGTTATCCCGGGTGTCTTACGTTTATGTATAGCGCAAAAACATTTGGATTGATACAGATTAAAGATATAAAAAAGAATAACGATTATGCGATTCTATTGAAACTATGTAAAAAAGCAAATTGTTATCTTTTGCCGGAAAATCTTGCAAAGTACAGAATACGCAAAAAGTCGATTTCGCACGATAAATTAAGTAAAAAACTAAAAAGCCATTACGATTTATTTCATTATTGCGACGAAAAACCTGCGGTTGTGGCGTTTTGGCTCGCGTGTTGGAATATGTGGTTCGGTGTTTGGAAAAAGAAAAAATATGAAAAAGCGGTAAGAATAAAACAATGAAGCAATTAAAAGCAGTTTCTGTTATTGGTCATTTTGGCAATAGTAAACTTTTATTAAACGGTCAAACCGTAAAAACCAAAATTATAACCGACGAGTTGAGCAAGCAACTTGAAAGAGATGAAGTAATAAAAATTGATACCGCAGGCGGAAAAAGCACGTTGCTGAAAGCTCCTTTCCAAAGTCTGAAGGCTTTGAAAAAGGCAAAGAATGTAATAATCTTTCCGGCGCACAACGGATTACGAGTTTATGTTCCGTTGTTGTCGTTTTTCAGAAAATTTTTTAAAAACAGAAAATTACATTATGTAGTTATCGGAGGCTGGCTTCCTGAATTTTTAAAAACACGTAAAAGCCTTGCAAAAAAATTGAAACGCTTTGACGAAATTTATGTGGAAACAAACACGATGAAAAGGGCATTGGAAGAACAAGGTTTTACGAACATTGTAATAATGCCGAATTGCAAAGACTTAAAAATTCTGAAACCGGAAGAACTTGTATATCCCACGGGAGAACCTTATAAACTTTGTACATTCTCTCGCGTAATGAAAGAAAAGGGCATAGAGGACGCTGTTAATGCCGTAAAAGAAGTGAATGAAGAAGCTGGAAGAACAATTTACACATTGGATATATTCGGACAAGTAGACTCTGCTCAAGTGCAATGGTTTGAAGATTTAAAAACTACTTTTCCGGATTACGTAAACTATAGAGGCGTTGTGGATTACGATAAAAGCGTTGATGTGTTGAAAAACTATTTTGCGTTGTTATTCCCGACTTACTATAGTGGAGAGGGTTTTGCGGGTACGATACTTGATGCGTTTGCATCGGGAGTTCCGGTTATAGCAAGTGATTGGAAATATAATACCGAGATTATTAGTTCTCAGGTTGGTTTTTTGTATTCGACGCATAAAGTCCGGTGTATTGTAGATATTTTGCAGTATATAGCAAAAGAACCGCAAAATATAACAAATAAAAAATTAAACTGTTTGAACGAGGCTTATAATTACGAAATACAAAAAGTTGTTGGAATTTTGAGTGAGAAGATAGGAATAGAAAATGGGTGTTTCAATTTACAAAATCAAGAAATGGCTGAAAATGTTGACAGGGAAGAGCATCCTACACGTTAATCAAGGACTTGGAAAGTTTTTTCAACCAGATGAATTGGCTGGGTATTATAATGATTTGACCGAAAAGGTTACAAAAGATGCTGAAACCTTAGAAAAACAATGTTTGCCGCCGTCTCACACAGATGATGGTAAACCTATAATTTTTGCCACAACAATTTTGCAATATGGTCTTGGCGCTTATGACCTTGTTCTTCAAACAAATGAAGAAAAATACATAGCTCAATTCAAGAAATGTGTTGATTGGGCGTTTGAAAATCAGGATGAGAAAGGCGGATGGGATATATCGGCGTTTGCCGGAAAAAACTCTGTTTATGGTGCTATGGCGCAAGGAGAAGGGGCGTCTCTCTTATTAAGAGCAAATAAATATCATAATGATGAGAAATATTTTTTAGCCGCAAAAAAGGCGATTGATTTAATGTTGACTCCTATAGAAAAAGGAGGAACAAGTAGGTATGAAAATGATGAGATATTCCTGATGGAATTTATGGACAAGCCGTGTATTTTAAATGGGTGGATATTTTCTCTATTCGGACTGTATGACTTAACTTTGGATTGTGATGAAGAGAAGTATAAATCAGCATTATTATTAACTTTGAATACTTTGAAAAGCCATCTTTCTGATTTTGATTGTGGATATTGGTCGAAATATGATATGGATAAAATGATAGCGAGTCCTTTCTATCATAAGTTGCATATTGCACAGTTAAAAGCATTGCTAATGATAGATAATGACGCGGTCTTTTCTGAAATGCTGGCTAAGTTTGAAAAATATCAAAATAGTTGGTGGAACAGGAAGAGAGCTTTTATAAAAAAAGCGTGTCAAAAGGTTTTTGAGAAATGAAGAGATTATTATGTATTGTCGGCAGTATGAATGCAGGGGGCGCAGAAACGTTCTTAATGAAGCTATACCGAAAAATTGACAAAAGTCATTTTCAGATGGATTTTGCCGTAGCGACTGCCGATAAAGGTTATTATGATGATGAGATACTCTCAATGGGTGGACGAATATATCAGATAAACCCCAAAAGTTCTGGGATTATACGCAACTTTCAAGAGATAAAAAAACTTGTAAAGCGCGAGAAATATGATTACGTGATGAGAACGTCACAACACTCATTGTCCGCTCTTGAATTGTTTGCCGCACGTCTTGGCGGAGCAAAAACTACTGTTTTCAGATCGAGTAATTCAAACACAACATCAACTAAAAGTAAGGAGGTTTTAATTCATCGATTTTTTCGTTTTTTGCCTCGTTGGAATGCCAATATAAAACTTGCGCCGTCGACGGAAGCTGCCGAGTTTATGTTTGGTAAAAACTGCGTAAAGAAGGGGAAAGCTATTCTTCTTCATAACGCTTTAGATCTTAATGTATATAGTTTTGACGAGCAAACAAGAAATCATATCAGAAAAGAGTTTTCTATCGACGATAATGTAAAGATTATCGGACATGTCGGCAGGTTTTCGAAACAAAAAAATCATTCTTTTTTACTTGACATTTTCAGTGAGATTCATAAAAAAAATCCCGATACCGTTTTAATGCTTGTAGGAAAAGGTGAGTTAGAAGATAAAATTAAAGAGAAAATCAAGGCATTAAACCTTGATGGCAGTGTTATATTTACTGGTGTTCGCTCGGATATTCCGGCATTACTTTCGGCGATGGACGTGTTTGTGTTTCCGTCGTTTTACGAAGGAATGCCGAATACCGTGATAGAAGCACAGGCAACAGGATTGCCGTGTTTGATTGCAGATACGATTACGAAAGAAGCGAACGTTACTGGTTTGGTGCGATATATGCCTTTGAAAGTCCCGGAAGAGTGGGCAAAAGAGGCGTTAAACATGATTTCGGATACCCGCATGCAAACAAAGGAAATCATGATTAAAAACGGATATGATATCGAAAACGTCAGCAAGGAATTTGTGCGGCTGGTGTTTGGCGAAAGTGAAGAAATAACTGAGAATTAAAAAGAATATGACGAAACAAAAGTTTTTGCACAATTTAATAAATGTGGTAGCGGTATTTTTGTTTGCCGTTTTCTTATTATTTGACGGATATACATGGGGTAAATTTGCTTTTTTAGCTGCTTCATTGGCGATTTACGTTTTAGGCTTATGGGAACGCAATGATAAAATTGTATTACGTTTTGATATGTACGTCGTGATATATCTTGTGTTTATAGCCTATGTGCTGCTGACGGCGTTGTGGGCAAAGTCGGCAATGAGTACGATAACAATGGCGAGAACATTGTTTCGTACCTTTATTTGCGCATATATCGTGTATCTGTATTTTGTGAAAGAAAAAGACGTATCAAGGCTTTTGCGGATTTTAATGTGGGCCGGGTACGTTGTTGCATTTTATTCATTGATGTTTTACGGTGTAGACGAATTGTTGAAAGCGGGGACCGACAGTTCTTTGCGTGCAGACAATGAGTTTGCAAATGTGAATTCGATAGCAATGTGTTGTGCTTTATCTTGTATGATACAAGCGAATGAATTTTTTGAAAAACGCAATAGGTGGACATGCTTCTTTCTGATTCCCGTTTTGATTGTGATTGGGGCGACGCAAAGCAGAAAAGCATTGCTGTTTTTGATAGTTGGTGTATTTTCGGCTTTTATTGTAAAGAATCAGAATGAATCTTTTGTTAAAAAGTTTGGAAAAATTATACTTGGTTGCGTTGTTGCCGTTTTAATAATCTATGGACTTTTGCAGTTGGAAATATTTTCCGGGATTAAACAGCGTATGCAGACAATGTTTAATTCGTTTACCGGAAACGGAAAAGCGGATGGTTCGTCTTTAATACGTGAAAAAATGATTGAAATCGGTTGGAAAGAATTTACGGAACACCCGGTTGGTGGAATAGGAATTGCAAATTCCTATTTTATCACTGATAAATATTTGGGAAAGAAGACATATTTGCATAATAATTTTGTAGAATTGTTATCATGTGGCGGTATTTTTGCTTTTATATTTTACTACGCGATTTATGTGTATTTATTTTACAACTTGTGGAAATACAGAAACGCTGATAAAAAACAAGCGATGTTTTTTGCAATATGGCTTTTAATAATGTTGGCTTTAGATTACGGAAGTGTTAATTATTACTCAAAGGACCAAAACTTCTATTTAATGATACATTTTGTTAATATTCAAAACTTAAAAAGAAAAGCGAGGGAAAAACAAATTGCAAATAATAAGATATGTGAGAGCGGCAAAAAAATACATTATAAATCCCCATTATCGATTTCTGATTAATGCGCATTTTGGAAAGTACGATAAAATGTCTGACGAAGAGTATCTAAAAAAATGTTTTAAGGCTTGTATGGGTGAAGATTTGCATTTAGATAATCCAAAAACTTTTAATGAAAAGTTGCAATGGCTTAAACTTTACGATCGAAAGCCTGAATATACCATGATGGTAGATAAATATAAAGTGCGCGATTACATTAAGGAAACAATAGGCGAAGAGTATCTTATCCCATTGCTCGGTGTATGGGATAAGGCGGAAGATATCGATTTTGATGCGTTGCCGAATCAGTTTGTTCTGAAATGCAACCATAATTCCGGACTTGGCATGTATATTTGCAAAGATAAAAGCAAATTAACGGAGAATCAGATAAAAGCAATCCGAAAAAATTTGACAAAAGGGTTGCAACAGGACTATTATCTGACAGGCAGAGAATGGCCTTATAAAAATGTTCCGCGTAAAATTATCGCAGAGAAATATATGGAAGATGAAACGGGGCAGTTACGTGATTATAAGTTTTATTGCTTTAACGGCGAGCCTAAAATAATTATGATCAATAGTGATCGAGAAATAGGGAAAACAAAGGCAGATTATTTTGATATGGATTTCAATTGGATTGACTTAAAATGGGGGTATGAACATGCGCTCGTAAAGCCGTCAAAGCCAATAAATTTCAAAAAAATGAAAGAGCTTGCAGTTGTTTTATCCAAAAATATTCCGGAATTAAGAGTGGACTTTTATGAAGTGAATAATAAAATCTACTTTGGCGAATTAACATTTTTCGATGGGAGTGGATTTGATAAAATCGAGCCGAAAGAATGGGATAAAAAGATAGGCGATTGGATA
>UQPN01000021.1 GCA_900542935.1 uncultured Eubacteriales bacterium | reverse complement strand
AAATCGAAATGATACTGATGATATGCTTTAACTTTGTCCAAATCAACTTCAGGTACAACTTGATCAACATACCGAATCGCGCTTACGACTTCCACTCTCTGCTCGTATGAAAGTATTGTTCCATGATGCTTTCTTTGCATCATAAAGTCATCTGTTCCTACTGCAACAATCAATCGCTCGCACATTTCTTTTGCCTGCCGCATAATGTCGATATGGCCATCATGTAAAGGGTCAAAAAATCCGCACAAAAAACCGACTTTATATTTTTTCATCTTTTTTCACCAATCTCATAATGATAACATCTTTCAAATTTCTTTAACTGCCCCCTTACCATTTCTTGAACTTCTTCTAAGCTTTTTCCTCTCACATTTGTTTCACTATCTGTCTGCATTCTGCAAAAGCTCAGCACGCCGTCTGCTCTCATCGTAAGACTCATAATCACTGTTGCACACGGTTTAGTTAATCCTGTTTGAACATCAACTGATTCCGGATAATATTTACACTCCTGACAGGCCTCACTATAAGTACGCCTTGGAGTGACTGAATTGCCTTTATTCATGTGATCCACAATCGTCAAAGTGCATCCATCGTAAATAAAGCGTTTCATATGAATTCCCTTATTATTGTGTACATATAGCCCTGTCTCTATATAGTTTTTCTTTCTCAGTGTTTCAATTAGAAGATTCAGTTCTTTTTCTACATTGTCTGCAGACACTATACCTCCAAAATCGTTTACGGTTAAAACCTTAAGACCAACCAGCCTCTTACTATGTGCGTAGTTATAAACGGATTCAATTTCGCCAACATTTTTCTTAGTAGCAACAAAATTCAATTCAATTTTAAACCCTTTGAGCTTCATAAAAGATATATTTTCCAGTACGGTCCTCAGCTCATCTACACCTGTTAAATCCTTAAACACCTGTGGCTTAAGTGTATCCAAGCTGATCTTCAATAAGAGAACATCCTTTATTTCCTCCCACACAATTGAATTGTTTTCGTAACACTGTTTCAGTAACAATCCATTTGTACATAAAACAACTTTTTCATAGCTTTCTAATTTAGCATGGTGCAGTGTCTCAGACAGTCTTTCAAAATCCAGAAGGGGTTCCCCACCAGTAATTCTGACGACTTTTTTCTCTGTCCATCTTTTTTCTTTATAATAATTTGCATATGCCGTCAACAAATATTTAATTTGAGAAATATCGCACAGAGTATCACATTTCTGTAAATTTTCTCCACCTTCCGGGCAATAATCGCAATCCATATTGCATGCAGACATTAGATTAATTACCAATGACGGTTTCATGTCAAAATTATCTAAAACAAAGCTACATCGATCCGGAACAATACTTGAAAAACTCGTACTAGCATTTTCCCAAGACGAGTTGAAAAGATCTGTAAAGCTTCGATAAACAGATGATTTTCTTGTATATCGATACATATATGATTTCGAGCTAGGCTCTCTTGTATAGTATCCCAGATAAATACTCCGGTCAGTTATTATAAATCGGTATAAAAGCGGCTGTTCATGAAACCTTAATGCCCAGCCATCTGTTTTAGGAAAAGTGTCCTTTAATTTTTTTATGTCTAGATAATTAGTCTTCCACTGTTTTTCCAGCTTTTCTTGCGGTGCAAATTCTGGCACATTCCGTAATCTTTTTTCAATATAAATGCTATATGGATCAGACACTAGAAGCCTACACTCAATATCCTTTCCTTTTTCATAAAGAGCATTCGCTATTTTTGAATTTCCCTCTAAGAAAGTACCTCCTCGCAATCCAAAAAATGCAAGTTTTTTACTTACCTTTATATCCAGTGCCACATCGGTTCCTATATCAAAAATATTTTTATAAACTTTCGGAATGTCGTATGAATTTTTTACCATTCCATTTGTTGTGCTTTCCCTGTAAATACCTGATGGAAAGCTTCGTAAGACTCCACTTGCAATTTCCCAACTAGAGTCGCCCCTATATTCATATAACCTTGCTTTTATTGCCTTAGTCCTATCATACTCTGCAACTAGAAATACAGGGCGCGAATAGCTATCCGATAATGTACACCCACAAGTGAACTGTGATACCCCACCCTGAGGAATCCCATACGGTTTTATTGCCTCTGTCAATATGCTCAATCCTGGTGCATGGTTATGTCCGCAAAAAACAGCCTTTACATTATTATCTACAAGCCAATGCTGAAAGCGTCTTCCATCTTCTGCACTCAACCATTCAACACCATGATGCATTATTACAATATTAATTTTGCTTTCATCACTTTTTATTTTTCTTGCCAGTTCTGCCAAATTCGTAAAACTTACAACCAATTTTCCGTAATCTCTATCATCCATCGAAAGCAAACATGAATCCACTGAGATTATTCTAAAATCATCAATTGTCTTCAAAGAGAATGGTTCGTATATATCACCATAAAGTAACGTATATAACTCCTTGAACCGCCCATATCCATTCAAACAAGTTTCTAGGTCTGGTAGTGTTCCATCCTTTCGATATGTTTTAATCGCAGTATTACGGGATTTAATTTTCCTATCAATGTCATGATTACCGGGGCATAAAATCACTCTGCTTACATCTATTCCACAGGCTTCTGCTATCTGTGAAATATAGGAAGCAATTTCTTTAAGATTTCCTCTATTCTGATGCAAACAATCTCCCGTAATAAGCACAAAGGAAATTTCACCATCTGTATTTTCTTTTCTTAAGGTCTCAATTAGTTTATCTCGTGCTGTTACTGTGTTGCAATTTTTGAAATTCATGTGCAAATCTGAAAGAACAGCCCATTTCATAACATTTTCTCCTTTATTCAAGTTACAATGCTTGTAGTTCGTTTTTGTGAATTCTAGGTAAACGACTCGCCATTTAATATATTCGCACCAACAATTATTTTTTATCTCAGCTGCCATTTCAAACAGTTGACATTGCCTGCTGCCCACCACGGAGAGATGTACAACATTCGAGCAGCATTGGGAGTTTCTGCTCCCAGTATATCACAAAATCAGAAGGAAATCATCATTGTTAAGAAAATCCCACGAAACTTTGTTAAAGCATTAACCCTTTGGCTCGTGATGGAAATATATACCAATATCAATCCCTGCCACCAAGCAGATATACGACTCTTTTCCAAGTGACCAGTCCAAACCACAAATTGGAACTAAGAGCAGTACTCGATTCATCTGATCCAATACGACTTGAGACAAACACCGAGGAATTAAGATGGATGTTAAAGATAAAGAATAGGCCGTATCTGCCGTACTTAGCACTCACAATTTTCTATGCTCTATCCACATGAATGGTAACTGTAAAAAACAATCCAACAACAGCCCAAATGCATAAGAAAAACAAAACCCTTGCTTCGGCCTTATTGTGCTCATTCGTTTTTTCATAAATTATAAAATTATTATACGGCTTTTTTTACGCAATGTCAAGCGGATTTATGCGTCCGTTGCGGCAAAATCGAAAATTTTGTTCGATTCAAACGAAAAAAGCGATACTCATTGTTATTTGTTTTGGCGTTTCGCCAAAATTTTTGCCGTTTCGCCGTCTAAAAGATACGAAGCGGAGGTTTTATCGGCGGAAATCACGCCGATAAAATAGTAAGTTTTTCCGTCCGATTCGATGAGGCGGACGCGGATTTCCCCCGCGAAGTCGCCGCCCGTTTTCAACGGCGTAAGCGTTTCGCTTTCCGCTGTTTCGAACGAGGAGAGAATCGCGCGCGGAGAGAGGGTTGCGGAGGTTTTTACGCTGTTCGCTTCGAAGGGGTATTCCTTGCCCGTCTTTGCGTTTTTTACCGTTACGGGCAGCGTTTCTGCCTCGGATAAATCAAGCGAACAGGAATAGTAATACTGCCGTTTCGTATCGTCGTACGACATTTCTCCGCCGCTTTCCCGCTGGGAACCGGCTTGTTCGGGAAAGGAGACGACGTATGTCCCGGAGCCGTCTTTGACGGAAAAATAAAACGAAGTCAATCGTTCCGTCGTGCCCGCCGCGCCGTCGTCGAGGTACGGTTGTTCGCGGAGGCAGGTATGAACGACGAGCAGGGCTTTTTCTTCGCCGTCCGGAAGTTCCGCCGTCAGGATATTGTCGCGCAGTTCGGAAACGTAAGAATACAGGTCGGGGCTTTTTTTTGCACAGCCGCCCGCGGACAATAAAAGCGCGGCGGATAAAAGGAAGGGGCAGAGCATCGTTTTCAATCGGAAAAATTTTCTCATGGCAATAATAAGATATGAGCGGAGCGGGGCGCGATATGCCGCGAGGAAAAGAAAAGACGGAAAAGATAAAAAAGAACGCGTAAAAGTTAAAAAATCTTTCCTCAATACGGTTGATTTTTCCGCAAAAAAGTGATACAATTAAAAAAGAATGCGGATTCTTTGCGGAAAGAGGCTTTGGGAGTGAATAAAATCATCTGGAAATCGATACTTGCGACGCTGGTTGCCACGCTGCTGTTGTGCAGCGCGGCGGTGTTTGCGTGCGTGTGTTTTTTTCCGCCTACGGTGATGGAGCTTTCTTATAACGTCGGTTGGGACAGGACGGCGATGCGCTACGCGGAAAAATCTTACGAACGGTTCGGCGAATCGTATTATGCGGCGTTCGCCATGGAAATCGCCGTTTCGGAAGGCATGGACGAAGAAACGGAAAAATACGCCGCGGCGCTGGTGGATTGCAAAGATTTCAAAGAATTCTGTCTGAACGGCGGCATTTCCGGCGAAGGGTTCGGCACGTACAGGCAGTACGCCTATTCTACGCTGTGCCTTGCGAAATACCGGCTGGGCAAAGGGGAAGAGGCGGTGGAGATTGCCGCGGAATCGCTGAACGGGGAATTTCCGCCCAACAATTCGCTTGCGGCGGTGTATCTGTACGCGTTGAAAGACGGCGAAACGGGCGTGGCGGAAAAGGCGAAAGAAAAATTGTCCGCGATTGACGAAACGGAACTTTCGGAAGCGGACAGGACGTATTTAAGCAACATTAAAAATCTTGCCGCGGCGGAAGGTTGAACCCGAAGCCCGGACTAAGACGGCATTTTTTACGGAAGGTAAGCGAATGGATATGAAAGAAAGAGAGAAGGTGCTCGTCCTCGATTTCGGCGGACAGTACAACCAGTTGATTGCGCGCCGCGTGCGGGATCTGAACGTGTATTGCGATTTGAAAAATTGCGATATGACGATGGAGGAGATTAAAGAATACAATCCCGTCGGCATTATTTTTACGGGCGGACCAAACAGCGTGTACGAAGAATCTTCGCCGCATGTGAGCCCGGAAATTTTTAAGCTGGGGATTCCCGTTCTCGGCATTTGCTACGGGTGCCAGCTGATTGCGTATACGCTCGGCGGGACGGTTACGCATGCGGAAACCAGCGAGTACGGCAAGAGAGAAATCCGCGTGCTGAAAGAGAACCTGCTTTTTAAGGGAGTGCCTGAAACGTCGGTGAGCTGGATGAGCCACACGGATTACGTTTCGAAAGCGCCCGAAGGGTTTGATTGCCTTGCGGACACGGCGGCGGGAACCTGCCCCGTGGCGGCGTTCGGAAGCGAGGAAAGAAAAATATACGGCGTGCAGTTTCACCCCGAAGTGGTGCATACCGAATACGGCGAAAATATTCTGAAAAATTTCTTATACGAAGTATGCAAAGCCAAGGGCGACTGGACGATGAGCGGCTTCGTGGAAGAACAGGTGGCGGCGTTAAAGAAAAAAATCGGCGATAAAAAAGTGCTGTGCGCGATGAGCGGCGGCGTGGATTCCGCCGTGGCGGCTACCCTGATTCACCGCGCGGCGGGCGATAACCTTACCTGCGTGTTTGTGGATCACGGTCTGCTGCGCAAATACGAAGCCGACGAGGTGATGAGCGTTTTCAAAGACAAGCTGGGCATGAACCTGATTAAGGCGGACGCGGCGGAGCAGTTTTTATCGAAACTGAAAGGCGTTTCCGACCCCGAAAGAAAGCGTAAAATCATCGGGGAGGAATTCATCCGCACGTTTGAAAAGATTTCGAAGCAGATCGGCGCCGTTGATTTTCTGGTGCAGGGAACGATTTATCCGGACGTAATCGAAAGCGGTAAGGGAAAATCCGCCGTAATCAAGAGTCATCACAACGTGGGCGGGCTGCCTTCGGTGGTGGACTTCAAAGAGATTATCGAACCGTTGCGCGATTTGTTCAAGGACGAAGTGCGCCGCGTGGGGCTGGAGCTTGGGCTGCCGCGTAAAATCGTGATGCGCCAGCCGTTCCCCGGACCGGGGCTTGCGATTCGCATCATGGGCGAGGTTACGGAAGAGAAGCTGGAAACGCTGCGCGATTCCGATTATATCCTGCGCGACGAGATTGCGAAGGCGGGGCTGGACGAACAGATCTGGCAATATTTCACCGTGGTTACGAATTCGCCTACGGTGGGCGTGATGGGGGATTTCCGCACGTACGAAAACGTGATTGCCGTGCGCGCGATTACCAGCGTGGACGCGATGACGGCGGACTGGGCGCGCATCCCTTACGACGTTCTGGAAAAGATTTCCACCCGTATCGTGAACGAAGTGAAACACGCAAACCGCGTGGTATATGATATTACTTCGAAGCCGCCGGCAACCATCGAATGGGAATGATTTTTGCGATCTTTTTGCGCAATACCGCGGCGTGCTGGCGTTTTTGCTTGGTCGTTTACGTTTTGTAAATTCCCGTCGCAAAATCCGCACACTTTTTGTCTTGCGCAAAAATCTCTGCAAAAATCTTCGATGAAAAGGAGCTTGTGGGCAGAATTTTGTGCGCCCGTTCGTGCGTGCTCGCGTTTCGCGCCACGCGCAAACATCTTCGTTTGAAAAAATTTTGAGCGCAGGTAGCATTTGATTGCGGAAGAATGTCGTTATCAAAAAATGATGATCCGATCTTTTGAACAAAAAGGTCGGGTTTTTTCATATATTGCAGTATAAGGCAATTGCCTTAAATTACGTATAAGAGGAAAAACTTTATGTGTAATCGGAATTGCGGCGATAATCGCGGCGGCTGTGCCCGCACGATCGCTTTGATGCTTCTCGGCGTGGGACTCGGCAAGAAGTTCTGCGACGCTCCCTGCGGGTGTTTCTGCGTTACTCCCTGCCCTCGCCCCTGCAAAAAGCCCCGTCCTAAGCCCTGCTGCGAGCAACGGCAGACGGTAACGGATTGTTATTATGCGCGCCAGTACGCGCTGTATCCCTGCGATACGCCTTGCAACCGTTGCGGCGGTTTCGGCGAAGAACGGTTTTTAAACGACGATACGGACGGCGGCTTCGGCTGCCCGTGCCGCGGCTTTTGAATTTCGGCGCCGTAACGGGCGCCCGACATGAAAAAAAATCCGCTCCAAAGCATCGGGGCGGATTGATTTTTTACCGGAAAATTTCCGGCGAGGCGTTAATCGTTGCGGTCGTTCATATCCAGTTTGCCGTTGGTGATGCAAGGGGAGATGATGAGCCATACCGCCGCGAGCGCGATGAGCGAGTACACGATGATGGCGAAAGCGCTGCGCGCGCCACCGAAAATCGCCACGAGGTTGAAATTGAAGAAACCGAACAAGCCCCAGTTCAACGCGCCGAGAAGTACAAGAACGTAAGCGATAATGTTTGCAATTTTCATAGTTTTTGAAAACCCTCCTGTTTTTATTTTGCCCTTCTTTCCGGCGATTATACGCCGCGCGCCGTATTTTAACGAAAGAAAACGCGGAAAACGGCGGCGAAACGATTGCAACAAACCAGAAAATGTGCTATACTTTTTTATATGAATCTGCAAGGCTGTACGGAGATGAAAAAATTCGAGGGAAAGCGCGTTTGCGTTGCCTGTTCCGGCGGCGCCGATTCGTTATGTCTGCTGCATTATCTGTACAAGATGGCGCCTTCGGACGGTTTTTTTCTTTCCGCGGTGCATGTAGAACACGGGCTTCGCGGCGAAAGCAGCAAGGAGGATGCGGCGTTTGTGGCAAAATTCTGCGATACGCTGCACATTCCGCTGTATACGTTTACGTTCGATTGCCGCGCGCTTGCAAAAAAGAACGGTACGGGCATCGAAGAGGCGGCGAGAAACGCAAGGTACGGCGCGTTTAAAATGCTGCTTTCCGAAAACAAGGCGGACGTGATAGCCACGGCGCACCACGCGCAGGACGAGGCGGAAACGGTGCTGTTTCATCTGCTCCGCGGCGCTTCTTTGACGGGCGCGGGCGGAATCCGCGAAGAAAGAAATGGGTTTATCCGACCGTTTCTGCACGTAACAAAGGCGGAAATTCTTGCCTACGCGGAGGAAAACAAGCTGGAATACCGCGTGGACGAGACGAATTTTATCGCCGATACGACGCGCAATAAATTACGGCTGGAAATTCTGCCGAGGCTGGAAGAAATCGTTCCCGGCGCGGCGAAAAACCTGACGAATTTTTCTTTTGCCGCGCGGCGCGACGACGAATTTCTGTACGAGCTTTCGGCAAAGTACGTTACCGCAAAAAAATCGGACGGCGGCGAAAAAGTCTGCGTGCGGGCTTTTGACGAAAACGGCGGGCTTGTGGCGGAACCGTTGTTCGCGCGGGCGTGCGTTACGGCGATGAAACTTCTCGGAATCGGAAAAGACTACACGCGGGCGCACGTCGACGCGCTGTCGGCGTTGCGGATGAAGCAGACGGGCTCGGCGGCGGATTTGCCTTGCGGCGTGAAAGCGCGGCGGGTATACGGCGACGTCGTGTTTTCCGCAGAAGTAAACGGCGCGGCGGAAAGCGCGGAAATACCGTTCGGTTACGGCGTGTTCCGGCTTGGCGGCGCGAAAATTCTGATTACGGAAAGCGAAGCGGAAGCGGCGGCAGCCGCGGCTCAATCGGGGACGAAACTTCTGCGGGCGGACGGCGCGGCGCTTTGCGGCAGCGTGTTCCGCCGAAAAAAGGCGGGCGATACGTTCCGCAAATTCGGCGGGGGAAAAAAGAGCCTGAAAAAAGTGCTGACCGATTGGAAAATCGACGCGGAAAAGCGGGCGGCAATTCCGCTGATAGCAAAAAAAGAGAGCGGAGAAATTCTTGCGGTTGCGGGCGTGGAAATTGCGGAAAGCGTGAAAATCACGCCGCAGACGAAAAAAATCGCGTATATTGCGTTACTTGACGAAAACCGATAAAAATTACGAAAGAAGAGGAATGGCTATGAAAACCGAAAAAACAAACGATCTGAACGAAAACATAGAAAGAATCATGATTACCCCGGAACAGATTTCCGAACGGGTAAAGGCGCTTGCCGCGCAGCTGGATAAGCTGTACGAGGGCAGATCGCCCGTGGTGGTGTGCATTTTAAAGGGAAGCGTGATGTTTTTCGCCGATCTTATCCGCGAGATGAAATCGTCGCTGCAAATCGATTTCATGGCGGTATCTTCCTACGGGAAAGATACGATTTCTTCCGGAAAACTGCAGGTAAAGAAAGACCTTACCGTGAATATATCCGGCAAGGACGTGCTGATTGTGGAGGACATCATCGATTCCGGCAACACGTTGTATCAGCTGAAAAAGATGTTGAACGGCCGTTCGCCGAACAGCGTGAACATCGTAACGCTTCTGGATAAGCCGGAACGCCGAGAAGTGCCTATGGAGCCCGAATACAAGGGGTTTGTTATCGAGGACGAATTCGTGGTGGGGTACGGGCTGGACTATGCCGAAGAATACCGCAATCTTCCGTACGTGGGCGTATTGAAACGTTCCGTTTACGAGAAATAAGCTTTTGCGCGGCGGAAAGAGAAACAACAAAATGACGAAATTCATTATCGTGCGCCACGGGCAAAGCGAGGCGAATTTAAAAGAAATTTATGCGGGCAGATTCGACGTGCCCCTTACGGCGACCGGTAAAAAACAGGCGGAGCTGGTAACGGAGTACGTGCTGAAAACGTATCGGGTGGACGCCGTGTATTCCAGTCCGTTATTGCGTGCGCGGGAAACGGTGAAAGAGATTGCGATAAAGGCGGGCGTGCCGCTTTTGCTCTGCGACGGCATCGCGGAGATTTTCGGCGGGGAATGGGAAGGAAAGACGCTGCCGGAAATTGCGAAAAATTATGCGAAAGACGCGCTGCTTTGGAAAGACGACATAGGCAACGCGCGTCCGACGGGCGGAGAATCGTTTGCGGAGGTGCAGTTGCGGGCGGACAAGGCGTTGCGGGAGATTGCGAAAACGCACGACGGCAAGAACGTGGTGATAGGTACGCACGGCGGCGTGATAAGAAGCTTGCAGTGTATTTTCGAAAACAAGCCGATAAGTTATATGAAAGAGCTGGACTGGCTGCCCAACGCTTCCGTTTCGGAAGTGAATTTCGAAAACGGAAAATATACGCCCGTAAAAATGGGCTATACGGGGCATCTGGAAGGTCTGATTACCCGACTTTCGAATCTTTGACGGCTTCGACGCGTTTTGCAAACTTGCGTTCCGAACGGCGCGCAGACGAGTTTTGTAGGGAAAAGGCGATTTGTATAAAGCGGGCGATTTACAAAAAAGATTACTTGTATGCGCAAATGGACAAAAAAGGAGGAGGTTCACTCCGATAAATATATTAAAATTATAAGCACAAAGAATGCCTTATAGCTTTTCTTTGCGCTTTTCTTTCAAATTTCCCAAGAGTATCTAACTTTTTTGCTCACTTCAAAATTGCTTTCGGCGGTTCAGAAAACAAAAGACACCCAACCGAAAAAACGGTTGAGTGTCTTTTGTGATATAATTGTTCTGCACCAAAATCTCTCAAAAGCGTGCAATATTTTATATTCAAATGAACTCAATATAAGAAAATTACAGCAACCATATTGTGTAAGCGGTTAGTGCCGAATTAAAAGCAAACAAGAATGCAATTAACATACACATTCCTATTTGAGCAGCAGCGCAATAACCTCTATTCCATGCTGGATCCACACTACAAGTCATCACGATTTTATATTTTCTCCTCAAAAAGTATGTATATATAATGAAAAATACGACTAAAACAAATCCAACTATTAAAAATGTCCAAGTCGGAATTAACAATCCGTTTTCCATATCAGACAAGCCATCCAATAAGCACGTAATAATTCCTACCACAAGAAAAAGCAAATTTGCAATAAGAAGTTTAAAAAAACTGCCTGTAAATTTTTTCTGATGAATCTGAAAAATTTCTTTTTCAGACAAACCATCACAGAGTTCGTTGAGATTCTTTAAACCTTTCGGCAAAATCAATAATGCAATTACCATACAAAAAATATTCAGTATGTACGATAAAAACATCAAAATATTACATATTATTTGAGATGTCATAGGTATATTTTACCGTATTTTAATAATTCTGTCAATACCTATTTTAGAAAAATTTTCACACTTTGAAAAAAGAAAAGATTGACCACTTATAATATTACTTAAATAAGTTAACACAAAAAAGCCGAGATAACCCTCGGCTTTTCATTTACATTGATTTGACTGCTTTAGTTCTAACTTTATTTTTGTGTGTCCATTTGCGTAAACTACATTGGTCATCCGCAAACGTTCTGTTGTCTTTTGTGTGTTTGTGCGTATAAAATTACAGGCGGCTTTGGAAAAAGCCGTTAATTTTTACGCGTGAGTTAGTGTGAGCTGACTTTAAGTCGCGAAGAGGGCAAATATTCATTATCGGTTGGCTGCAAATCATCTTGAAATATTACATATCGGGGCGAAGATAAAAAAGACGAAAGCAGCGACGGAAACGTGTGGCGAGAAAAGAGAAGTTTGGTTTGCGGCGGGCGGGAAGAGAAGCGCATCTTGCGGCGGGGCGATTTTTGCGGCGCGGAATCCGATAAAAAGATCTGATTGAAAACAGTGGAACGAAAGGCGGAACGCCGTATGGCGCTCCGCTAATTTTTTAAATATTTCGTTATGTATTTTTCTATCCATTCGCCGCCCAGCGTGCGCAGCGGCGAAGTTTCGGCTGTACGCGTTCCCGCGGAGCGCGTATGCGTTCCGTCGGTGCCGGAAGAGCCTGTGCAGTCGCCTGCGGTGCCCGTGGGGCGAGGAGGATCCGGCGGACAGGGATTGTACGGGTTGTCGGGGGAGGAATCGTTGCACGGGCGGTTGCAATCGGTGCCGTGCGGCGGCGCGGGGCAATCCTGCGCGGGCGGGGAATCCGGTTTTTCGGGCGAACAGGGGAACGACGAAAGCGAGCCGAGAAAATCGAGCATATCCTGTGATTCTTTCAGCTTGCGGCAAAGCGGCGCCAGATTAGCCTGAAAACCGGGATTTTGCGTTACGAGATACACGATGAGCAAAGTTAAAGCGTCCATACACCCATTATACGCCGCGGCACGCCGCGGGGGTTACACCGCATATATTGCCATAGCGGAGGTGTATATGAAAAGTTTTCGTGAATTTGCCGATGAGAACGCAAGAGAAAATAGCGCGACAAACGGCGCGCGTGAAGGATGCGGAGCCGAAAGCAACAACGCCGAAAACAACGGCGCGGCGGAGTTTGCCTCAAACGGCGCGGCGGAAAGCGCGGGCGAGCGGGTAACGGCGGAAATGCTGACAAGGCGGATTGCGGCGGCGTACCGCGGAAAGAACGATAAAGCGGTGCTTGCGGATATTGTTTCTTCCGCGGAAAAAGGCAAGCGCGCGGGCACGCTGACAAACGCGGAAATCGACGCGTTTTACAGGCGGTTTGCCCCGATGCTGAATTTTGTGCAGCGGAAAAAACTGGAACAGATTGTTACGCAGCTGAAAAACATCTGAGCGGTATATCCGCGCGAACAGGCGGTTTTAAAGAATCGCGGAGATTTCGGAAAGGGCGGTAAGCAGGCGCCCGATTTCCCATTTTTTGTTGAAGTGCGAAAAGCTGACGCGCACCAGTCCGTTTTCTTCGGTGCCCAGCGCGCGGTGAGCCAGCGGCGCGCAATGCAGTCCGCCCCGCACAGCGATGCCGTAGCGTTCGGATAACAGCGCCGATACCTCTTCCGACTGCATGCCTTCCAACGCGAACGATACCACGCCGCAGGCGTTGGGGCGGGAATACGCTTTGCTTCGGGAAATTTTAGAAAGCCCTTGCAGGAATACGGCGGTGTACGCAAGCGTTGCGGCGGCGATTTCTTTTTCGTGCATGACGTAATAGCGCGTGCCTTCAAGCAGGGAAACGACGGCGGGATAGGACAGCGTGCCCGCTTCCAGCCAATCGGGGTAAAAATCGGGCATATCCAAAGAAAAACTTTCGCTGCCCGTGCCGCCGTATAAAAGCGGCTTTAAACGCACGCGTTCCGATAACAACAGCGCGCCGCCGCCCTGCATGGCGAAAAGACCTTTGTGCCCCGCAAGCGCCAGTCCGTCGAGCCCGAGCGATTGCATTTTCAGGGGTATATGTCCGCCGCCCTGCGCGCCGTCGCAAAGGAACAATACGTTTTCGGGCAGCGCCGCTCTGATTTCTTTCAGCGGCGGCATGGCGCCCGTAACGTTGGACGCTGCCGTTACGACGACGAGCTTCGTATTTTCGCGCAGAAGCGCTTTGATGTCTTCCGCGCAGACGTTGCCGCCTTGGGTAAGCGGACAGACGTCGTAAGAAATCACGCCGAGCTTTTTCAGCCGCTCCAGCGGGCGCAGCACGGAATTGTGTTCCAAAGGGGTGGCGATAACGTGATCGCCTTTTTCCAGCGCGCCGAAAATAAACGCGTTGAGCGCTTCGGTGCAGCTTTTGGTGAAAACGACGCGTTCGGGCGAGGGCGCGTTGAAAACGTCGGCAAGCAGTTCGCGCGTTTTTAAAACGTTTTTCGCGCAGACGAGGGAAAGGGCGTGTCCGCTGCGCCCCGGATTGGCGCAGACGCGTAAGGAAGAAGCGACGGCGGAAACGACGGAAGCGGGTTTTTGTCCGCCCGTGGCGGCGTTATCGAAATAAATCATAGAATACCTGACCTTAAAAAACGGAATTGCCGCAAAAATTCGCGCAAAAGCGCCGACCGCGCAAAAACGTGCACCGCGCGCGGTGCGGGCGGCATAATATATAGTATTCCCGCCGTAAGACGGGTAGAACTAATCGCGGGGAAGGTATAACGAATGACAATGCTGGCGATATTCCGTTCGCGTTCGCAAGCCCTGACGTATGCGCAACGGCTTTCCGGCTACGGCGTGCGGTGTTTCACCGTGCCCGCGCCGAAAGAGGCGGGCATAGGTTGCGGCTTGTGCGTGAAATTCGACGCGCGCGATTACCCCAAAGCACGTGCCTGCGCCGCGTTGTATGCGGGCGGCACGTTCAAAGGGTTTATGTACGCCCGGTAAAACGGGGAAAAGTCGTTTTTATATACGGTTATGCGGGTGCGCGGCGAAAGAAGCCGTCGGGCGAGGAAAATCGTCCGACGGCTGTTTGCGTGTAAAAAAGCCGTAATTCGCTTGCAAAAAACGTTGAAAAGCGGTATAATAAGTGCGTTATGAATACGAAAGAGAAGAAAAGGGCGATAGAACTGCTGGCGGAGGCGTACCCGGACGCGAAACCCGCGCTGAAATTTGCTTCTCCGTATCAGTTGCTTGTGGCGGTGGTGCTTTCGGCGCAGTGCACCGACGAGCGGGTGAACAAGGTTACGGCGGAACTTTTCAAGGAGTACGGCACGCCGGAAAAAATGGCGGAATTATCGCAGGAAGAACTGGAAAAGTATATTTATTCGTGCGGGTTTTATCATAATAAAGCGGCGCATATTCTTTCGGCAACGAACGATATTTTAACGCGGTACGGCGGAAAGGTGCCGGGCACGTTGGAGGAGCTGCGCACGCTGGCGGGCGTGGGGAGAAAAACGGCGAACGTGGTGTATTCGGTGGCGTTCGGCGGGAACGCGATAGCGGTGGATACGCACGTTTTCCGCGTGTCGAACAGGCTTGGACTGGCAACGGGAAAGACGCCGGAACAGGTGGAAAAGGGCTTGCAAAAGGCGATTGACGAAAATTTGTGGAGCAAAAGCCACCATTATTTAATCTGGCACGGGCGGAAAGTATGCCATTCGCAAAAACCCGACTGCGCAAACTGCACGCTTTGCGGAATCTGCGATTACTTCAGACATAAAGGCAAAGGTCGCGAATGAGCATATCCGCATGTATCCGATAAAACAAGCGGGCGCGGCGGAAAGAACGAAAAATTTTCAACCGTCGGGATTTGCTTGCAATTATTTCGCGGAAATGCTACACTATATCCGTACGGAATAAATACGGGACGGAACGGCGCATGCGGGAAAAAAACAAAAAAAATTTATATAAAAAAATCGCGCTCGGCGTGCTGTTTGCGCTTTTCGCCTATTTTTTTGCGTGCGGTTATATTCCGCCGATGCTCAGAAAAAAATTTACGCTTCAACCGCTTTCCTCCCGCCGCGGCGACGAAACCTGCGCCGAGCGGGCGGCGGTGATCGACGATAACGAAAGCGCGCTGTTATATCGGTTGCGCCTGATCGAAAGTGCCCGGAGCGAGATTTTGCTTTCCACCTATTCGTATTATAACGACGAAAGCGGCAGGGATATCACCTGCGCTCTTTTTGCCGCGGCGGAACGCGGCGTAAAAATCAGAATCGTCGCGGACGGGTTCAACGAGGGAAAATTAAACGGCTTTTCCGAATTCAAAGCGCTGGCGGGGCACGAAAACGCGGAAGTAACGATTTACAATCCCGTGAATCCGGCGGCTTTTCAAAGGGCGAATTTCCGTCTGCACGATAAATATTTAGTGTGCGACGACGAAACGTATCTCCTCGGCGGCAGAAATATCGGCGATTATTTTCTGGGCGCGTACTGCGCCGAAAACAAGCGGAATCTGGACAGAGACGTGCTGGTAAGCTGCCCCGCCGCGGAAAGTTCCGGAAAAAACGGCGCGGGCGGAGATAAGATTCGTTCAATAAGCGAAGTGAAGGCGTATTTCGGAAGGGTGCAAAGCGAAAAGCACAATGCGGCGTTCGGCGGCGTATCGGGCGGAAAACGCTACGAAAAGTCGGCGGCAAAGATGCGGGCGCGCTATGCGGCGCTGAAAGAAAAGTATCCCGATATTTCGCGCGCGATCGACGCGGAAACGGAGATGTCGGCGACGAAGGGAATCGCTTTGCTGCACGGCGAAACGCAGGCGGGCGCGAAACAGCCGCTGTTATGGAAGTCCATTTTAAACGAGGCGAAAGGCACGGGCGAAACGGTGATACAAACGCCGTACGCCATCTGTGATAAAGCGATGTATTTTGACATAGCGGAACTGGCGCAAAGCGGCACGGCGGTAACGATAGCTACCAACTCCGTGAGAAGCGGCGCGAATCCTTGGGGCTGCGCGGACTTTCCCGTTTCGAAAACGAAGCTGTTAAAGGCGGGCGCGGCGGTGCTGGAAATTTCGGCTGAGCGTTCGTCGCACGTAAAAACGGTGCTGGCGGGAGAGAATATGAGTTATATCGGCTCGTTCAATCTGGATATGCGCAGCGTGTATCTGAACACGGAAACGGTGCTGGCGATCGACAGCGAAGAGATCAACCAGGCGCTGAAAGAAAAGGTGCGGGCGCTGGCGGAAACGGGCACGATTACGAAAACAAACGACGAGGGCGGCTACGAATTTTATCCCGGAGAAAAATACGAATACCGGCGCGTGCCGCTTGCAAAAAGCTTTGCGTATTCCGTGCTGCGCATCGTGATTCTGCCGATACGGCATTTGCTGTGAGCGCGGAGGGCGGAACGCCGCGGACGGATTGAATAACGCGGCGGAAATTTTACGGAAACGGGGCGGAGGCAAGAACTGTTACCGACGGAGGAAACGGGGGATAGTTTTCCGCGGAAAAATCGGGGTATTAAGCAAGAAATAACGTACGGAAACGGCGCGTTTTGCCGCGGAAAGGAAGAAAATTCGCGGCGATTTCACAAAGTTTAAGGCGCTATTTGTTTGACAAAACGCGATTTTTGGGGTATACTATAAATAGTCTGTGCCGCGCGGTTGCGGGGCGACGGAGAAGAAACAACGTATATCTTAAGGATATAGAAGAAGCGAAAAAATGATATTTTACATTTTACGCCCGTTGTGATATGATAAAAAAAGCGTGCGGAGCGCGGTGAAACGCGAAAGGACGGTGAGCGAATGAAAGCGCAGATTATAGAAGCGATCACGGAAGCGGAAAAGCAGGCGGCGTACGAAAAAGAAAGCGCCGTGGCTCAGGCGGAGCTTTTACAGCGCGAAGCGGAAGTGCGGGCGAAAAACACGATTACGGCAAGCGCGGGCGTGTGCAAGGCGTATTCGGAAACGCAGATTCGGCTGGCGACGGCGCAAAGCGAAAAACGCTACGAAGAAGAGATAGAAAAAGCGGAAAAATTTGCCGCGGAACAGGTGAGAAACGCCGCGGCGGCTAGCGAGATTTCCGTGAGCGGGATTGTTCGGAGAATCGTGAACGGCGAGGGAGAGAACGCGTAACGGCGGGGGCGGCGTATGATTGCTAAAATGCAGAAGCTTCATCTGGCGGCGATGCTTTCCGATAAAGACGGCATTCTGGACGCGTTGCAGAAAACGCGCGCCGCAGAGGTGAAAAAACACGGAGAAGAAGAGGGCACGGCGATCCCCGTAAAGGACGACGCCGCGCTTTTGCTGCGTGCGGCGGAAACGGAAAACGCTCTGCAGCTTTTAACGAAAGCGGCGGAAGATTACGCGCGCGACCATGCCGCGAAAACGGATTTTCTGAAAGACGGCTTCGACGTTTCCTATTCGGGCTTTATGCAGATGAAGGAAAAAAGCGGCGAGGCGGAGGAAATCATCGCGCGGGCAAAGGCGCTTTCCGAAGAGAAAGCCGCGCTGGCGGCGGAAGGGTATTCGCTGGCGAGAGAGGAAAAAGCGCTGTTGCCGTATGCGGACATCGATTTACCGTTCGCGGATGCGGAAAGCACGAAGCGGGCCGGGTTTTTCCTCGGCGTGATTCCCGCGGCGAAAGAAGAAGATTTTCAGGCGGCGATCGCGGCGGCGGAATATGTCGGCGCGGCGGCGGAAAAGCTGGGAAAATGCGAAACCGGCGGTGTGTATCTGATTGCGTATCTGAAAAGCGAAAAAAACAAGGCGGACGAGCTTCTCGGCGCGTCCGGTTTTTCCGCGTATCCGTACGAATACGGCGAAAAAGGATTTGCTTCGGCGAAAGCCCGTTACGAAAACACGGTTGCGGAAATTTCCAAAAACAAGCAGGCGCAGGAAAAGAACGCGGCGGAATTTTTCGCTCTTTCGGAAAAGATACCGTTTTTGAAAACGTATTCCGATTATCTTTCGTATCTTCTGGAAAAGGAGAACGTAACCGACGACATCCGCGCGACGGAGCGGGTGTTTTTGCTGGAAGCGTACGTGCCGGAAGAAAGCGTGAGCGAAGTGAAAACCGCGCTGGAAAATACGACGGGCGCGTGCTATTACGAATTTACCGAGCCGGATGAGGAGGACAACCCTCCCACGCTGTTGAAAAATAACAAGGCGGTGCGGAATTTCGAGGACATTACGAATATGTACTCGGTGCCGAGCAGTCGGGAGTTCGACCCGAACACGGTGATGGGATTTTTCTATTCGCTGTTTATGGGCTTTATCATCGGCGATATGGGCTACGGGCTGATTATGATGCTGGGCGGCGGCTTGATCTGGTGGAAAAACCGCGCGCGGGAAAGCGGATTCAAGCGGCTTTCCGCAGTGTTTGCGATGGGCGGCGTGTTTGCCGTGGTGTGGGGCGTTTTGTTCAATTCGCTTCTCGGCTTGCAGGTGCTGCCGTTTACGGTGATGCCGGACATGCAGAAAGACATGTGGAGCTTAGCTGGAATTTCCGTGCCGAGCGTGCTGGTAATCAGTATGGAAATCGGCATAGCGCAAATTTTTACGGGTTATATCTGCCGCGCGGTGCAGTGTTTCCGGCGCGGCGACGTGCCGGGCGGCATATTCGACGGCATCGTGTGGGCGTTTTTCTCGCTGGGGGCGTTTCTCGCCGTCATCGGGTTTGTAGAAGAAAGCAATCTGCCGGTTCTTAAATCGGTGGGCGGCATTACGGCGGGCGTTTCGCTGGTAATCGCGATGCTTACGGCCGGGCACGGACAGAAATTTTTCGCGAGGTTCACGAAAGGGTTCGGCGCCGCGTACGGCGTGATCAATTACGCTTCCGACGTGCTCAGTTATGCGCGTTTGTACGGGCTGTTGCTTTCGGGCGCGGTGATTGCCAACATCGTTTCCACGTATGCGATGGGCTTCATTACGGGCGGCAACGTTATCGTGGCGGTGCTCGGCGTGATGCTGATGGTGGCGGGGCATGCGTTTAACCTTGCCATGAGTCTTTTGGGCGCTTACATTCACGACGCGCGGCTTCAGTACGTGGAGTTTTTCGGCAAGTTCTACGAAGGCGAGGGCGAATTGTTTACGCCCCTCGGAAGTTCGCAGAAGTATGTGTATCTGCTGCCGGCGGAAGCCGCGGCATAACGCGAAAGAGGATAAAAACGTCGGGCGCGGAAAAGAAGCGCGCGGCGGAAAAAATAAAAAACGATTAAGATCGGAGGAGTTTCTTATGGGTTATATGATAGCATTGTTCGGTATTGCGGCATGCGTGCTGTTCTGCGGCATCGGTTCGTGCATCGGTCTGTACAAGACGGGTACGGCGGCTGCGGGCGTTCTGGGCGAAGAACCGAAGAAGTTCGGTAAGGTGATGGTGCTGGTGCTGCTGCCCGCTACGCAGGGTATTTACGGCTTCATCATCGGTCTGATTGCTTCGGCGCAGCTGAAAGCGGGCATGGACGCAGCTTCCGGCTGGGCGGTGTTTGCCGCGGTGATGCCGATGGCGATTTCCGGTTTGGTTTCCGGCTTTATGCAGGGAAAGTGCGCGGCGAACTGTATTTATGCGGTAGGCAAGCAGGAATCTCTTTCCGGTAAGCTGATCGTTTACCCCGGTATGATCGAATTCTACGCCATCCTCGGCTTGATTATTTCGATTATGCTTGTGGGCGGCTTGACGGTAACGATTGCGCCCGTGCCCGCAGTAACGGCGGCGTTATAATCGGCGCCCGGACGTTAAGGAAAAAGAAAAATGAGTGTGGAAAGTATCGTTGAAAGAATACGCTCCGACGGGAAAACCGAAGCGGAAGCGATTCTTGCCGCGGGAAAGCGGAAAGCGGAAGAAACGGAAAACGGGGCGAAGGCGGAAGCGGAACGACTGCGGCGCGAAACGGAAAGCGACGTGGAAAAGCGCGCCGCCGCGGTTGCCGCGCATTTTGCCGCCACCGCCCGTCTGGACGTGAAAAAAATAATGCTTGCCGCCAGAAAAAAAGCCGTGGAGAACGTATACGCGGAGGCGAAAAAACGCCTGATCGATCTGGGCGAAGAGGAAACGCTTACGCTGTTCAACCGGTTGCTTTGCCTGTACGCCGAAGAGGGCGACGCGGTGATTTTTGCCGACGGATTCCGTTATACCGAAGGAGTAAAACTTCTGCCCGTGTTTGCGCAAAAGAAGCTGAAAGCGGTTTCGGACGGCGCGGCGTTTGCGGGCGTAAAGATTGACGGCGGATTGTATCTGGCGGGCAAAACGGCGGATAAAGATCTTTCTTTCGACGCGCTTTTAAAGGCGGACAGAGAAGAGAACGAATCGCGGATTGCTGCGGAACTTTTCGGAAGCCCGGCAAAGGAGAAAAGCGAGTGATTTCGAGAACGTACGTGAACGGCGTTATCGCCGCCAAAGAAAAATATTTTCTCGGCGAGAAGTTGCTGCGGCTGACGGAAACGGACGCGGCAAGCGCTTTGCGCGCCCTGAAAGAAAGCGGCTTCGGCGGCGATTCCGAGAGTGCGGAAAACGGGAATTTTTCTACGGACGAGGCGGAAACGCTGATTGCGGCGGAAGAGGCGAAAACCAACGCGTTTATCCGCGAATACGCGGGCAGCGAAGCGGAAAGGGAATATTTTCTTTCTCCGCTGGATTGCCACAACGTAAAGGCGTATTTCAAGGCGAAAATCACGGGCGCGGAAGCGGCGGAAATGCTCGCTCCGGAAGGCGCCGTGCCGTTGAAAAAGATTGCCGAAGCGTTTGAAAAAGAAGATTTTTCGTTGTTGCCCGCATATCTTGGCGAGGCTGTAAAGCAGGCGGAAAACGTTTGCGAAAACGGCGCGGCGGGCAAAGGCGCGGAAGTGGGCGCGGCGTTTGAAAAGGCTTTGTACGGTCATCTTCTGGAAGCGTGTAAGGGCGCGGGAAAAGCGCGGCGGGCGCTGCGCGGGGCGTTGCAGGAAAAAGCGGACCTCACCAACCTGGTAACGGCGCTTCGCTCTTCTTCGGAAAGCGCGGCGGCGAAACAGTACGTGCCGTGCGGATTGCTTTTTGCGGAAGATTTCGGTTTTTGCTTTGCGGAAAGCGGCGAACTTGCCGAAAAGGCGTACAATAAAGCCTGCGCTGGCGCGGGCGGCGCAAAAAAGAAGGCGCTGAAAGCCGCGTACGATTTATATCTGAACGCGAAAGAGACGGGCAGCGTCGCCGCGGCGGAAAAACGGCTGGCGGAAACGGAAATCCGTTTATTCGAGGCGCGGAAGTACGAACTTTCGGGCAGCGAGCCGTTTTTGTATTACGTACTGCGCAAGAAAACGGAATGCGCGAACGTACGCGCGACGATGGTGTGCCTGAACGCAGGCTTGAAAGACAGCGAGATTAAAAAACGTTTGCGCGGAATCTGAAGCGCCCGGCAACCGGAATTTTCTATGCAGGCGAAATCTTGCCAAAGCCGGGAGACGGGAAATGTTGAAACGGGAGGACGGAAAGCTATGACGGGTAAAGCCGCGATTATAGGCGACGGCGACAGCATCACGGTGTTTAAAGCCGCGGGCGTGGACGCGTTCAGTGCGACGGACGAAAAATCCGCGCGCGAGATTTTAAGAAAAATCGCTAAAGATTACAAAATCATTTTTCTCACGGAAGAATTTGCCCGTCCGCTTTCGGAATTTCTGAAGCGGTTCGACGAGGACGCTTATCCGGTGGTGCTTTCGGTGCCGTCGAAAAACGGTTCTTCGGGGTATGGCGTGGAAGCGCTGCGGGGTGCCTGTGAGAGGGCGCTCGGCGTAAATCTTCTGTAAACGCGAGCGCCCGCTCAGGAAGAATGAGCGTGCTTAGCTCGGTGAAAATCTTCTGTAAACGCAAGCGGTGCGTAAACAAGCGGCTGCACGGCGTTCGGCGGATTGGCGTAAATGATTTTCATAAGGGAATCGGTTGCGCCCCTCCATACACATATCGCCTCCCCCAAAATGGGGTAACATAAGGCAAAGGCGGCAAATATAATTTCAAACAGTCTGCAATCATCCGTTGCGAAACGGGCAATGCCCGCCCCGAAAGGGAAAGCAAGGGGAAGCCTTTTGAATCAGGCTGAAATAAAGCAAAATCCTTCTGATAAATATAAGGAATGAAAAATATGGCTACGATAGGTAAAACAATTAAAGTTTCCGGTCCTTTGATCGTTGCGGAAAACATGGCGGACGCCAAACTTTACGACGTTGTGCGCGTTTCCGAAAAAGGACTTATCGGCGAAATCATCGAACTTCGCGGCGATAAAGCTTCCATTCAGGTGTACGAAGAAACGGCGGGGCTCGGCGTGGGCGAAAACGTGTATTCCACGGGCGAGCCGCTTTCCGCGGAACTGGCGCCGGGGCTCATCACGGGTATTTTCGACGGGATTCAGCGCCCGCTGACCGCTTTGTATTTCAAGTACGGCGACAGAATTTCGCGCGGCGTTTCGGTAAACAAACTTTCCCGCGAGAAAAAGTGGACGTTTGTTCCGTGCGCTTCCGTCGGCGACGAAGTTTCGACGGGCGACGTGATAGGTACCGTGCAGGAAACGGAAATCGTCAGCCATAAAATTATGGTGCCCGCGGGCGTAAAGGGTAAAATTTCTTCGATTACGGCGGGCGATTTCACGATTGAAGAAACGGTTGCCGTAGTGGAAACGGAAAACGGCGCGAAGCCACTTTGCATGTTGCAGAAATGCCCCGTGCGTAAAGGCAGAGCGTACAAAGAAAAGCTGAATCCCGATCGCCCGATGGTTACGGGGCAGCGCGTTATCGATACTCTGTTTCCCATTGCGAGAGGCGGCGTGGCGGCGGTGCCCGGTCCGTTCGGCAGCGGCAAAACCGTAGTGCAGCACCAGCTGGCGAAGTGGGCGGACGCGGACATCATCGTATACGTCGGCTGCGGAGAACGCGGCAACGAGATGACGGACGTTCTGAACGAATTTCCCGAACTGAAAGACCCGAAAACAGGCGAGCCTCTGATGAAACGCACTGTGCTGATTGCCAACACTTCGGATATGCCCGTGGCGGCGCGCGAAGCTTCCATTTATACGGGCATCACCATTGCCGAATATTTCCGCGATATGGGTTACAACGTGGCGATTATGGCGGATTCCACTTCGCGTTGGGCGGAGGCGCTGCGCGAAATGAGCGGGCGGCTTGAAGAAATGCCCGGCGACGAAGGGTATCCCGCGTATCTTGCCAGCCGTCTGGCGGAATTCTACGAACGCGCGGGCATCGTGAAAGTGCTTGGCAAAGAGGATAAATGCGGTTCGGTAACGGCGATCGGCGCCGTGTCGCCTCCGGGCGGCGATTTGAGCGAACCCGTGGCGCAGGCGACTTTGCGTATCGTAAAGGTGTTCTGGGGACTTTCGGCTTCGCTTGCCTATAAGCGGCATTTCCCCGCGATCGACTGGCTGATTTCGTATTCGCTGTATGCGGACAAGATGAAAGAGTGGTACGATACGGCGGTGGGCAAAGATTTCTTCCGCTATCGTACGGAAGTAATGAAGATTTTGCAGGAAGAAGCGGCGTTGGACGAAATCGTCCGTCTGGTGGGCATGGACGCGCTTTCCGCGAAAGATCGCCTGACGATGGAAACGGCGAAGATGATCCGCGAAGATTTTCTGCACCAGAACGCGTTCCACGAAGTGGATACGTACACCTCGTTGAAAAAGCAGCTGGCAATGCTGAAACTTATCTGCGGGTTCCGGGAAAAAGCGGGCGAAGCGGTGGCGCAGTATGTGGAGCTGAACGATATACTGAATTCTCCGTTCAAGGAAAAAATCGGGCGCGCGAAGTATGTGCCCGAAGAAAACGCAGAGCAGCTGGAAGCAATTTATACGGAAATGCTCGGCGAAATCAAGGCGCTTTGCGAGGGAGAGAGAGAAGATGTTTAAGGAATACAAGACGATTCGCGAGGTGGTCGGTCCGCTGATGGTGGTGGACGGCGTTGCGGGCGTAACGTACAACGAACTTGTGGAAATCGTGAACACGAACGGCGAAACGCGCCTTGGCAAAGTGCTGGAAGTTTCCGGCGACAAAGCCGTAGTGCAGCTGTTCGAAAATTCGCAAGGCTTACAGATTTCGGGCGCGAAAGCCCGCTTTCTGGGGCACGCGCAGCGGCTTGCCGTTTCCCGCGATATGCTGGGGCGGGTGTTCGACGGCATGGGCAATCCCCGCGACGGCGGCGAAAGCGTGATTCCCGATAAATGGATGGATATTAACGGCGAACCCATCAATCCCGCGGCGCGGGATTACCCCAACGAATTTATCGAAACGGGCATTTCCGCCATCGACGGATTGAACACGCTGGTGCGCGGGCAGAAGCTGCCTGTGTTTTCGATGAGCGGTTTGCCGCACGCGGAACTTGCCGCGCAGATCGCGCGTCAGGCGAAAGTGAAGAGCGGCGGAAATTTCGCCGTTGTGTTTGCGGCTATCGGCATTACGTTTGAAGAAGCGCAGTACTTCGTGGAAGATTTCAAGCGCACGGGCGCCATCGAACGTACGGTGCTGTTTACGAATCTTGCCAACGACCCCGCCGTAGAACGTATCGCCACGCCGCGCATGGCGCTTACCTGCGCGGAATATCTCGCGTTCGAATGCGGCATGCACGTGCTTGTAATTATGACGGACATCACGAATTACGCGGAAGCGCTCCGCGAAGTTTCGGCGGCGCGGCGGGAAGTTCCCGGTCGGCGCGGTTATCCCGGTTATCTTTATACCGACCTTGCTTCGCTGTACGAGCGCGCGGGGCGGATTCGCGGCAAAGAGGGTTCGATTACGCAGATTCCCATTTTAACGATGCCGGAGGACGATAAAACGCACCCGATTCCGGATCTTACCGGGTATATCACGGAAGGGCAGATTATTCTTTCGCGCGAGCTTTATAAAAAGGGC
Organism: uncultured Eubacteriales bacterium; assembly: GCA_900542935.1. Lineage (GTDB taxonomy): Bacteria > Bacillota > Clostridia > Christensenellales > Borkfalkiaceae > Scatosoma. Next base: position 12,227 of record UQPN01000021.1, on the reverse strand, counting down.
GTTACGCCGCCCATCGACGTGCTGCCTTCTCTTTCCCGTCTGAAAGATAAAGGCATCGGCAGAGGCAAGACGAGAGAGGACCACGCGGACACGATGAACCAGCTGTTCGCGGCGTACGCGCGGGGCAAAGAATGCAAGGAACTTTCCGCGATTCTGGGCGAGGCGGCGCTTTCCGATACAGATAAACTGTACGCGAAATTTGCGGAAGAGTTTGAAAAGAAGTACGTTTCGCAGGGGTTCACCACGGCGCGCAGCATCGAAGAAACGCTGGATACGGGCTGGGAACTTCTGAGAATTCTGCCCGTTTCGGAATTGAAGCGTATCCGCGAAGAGTATATCGAAAAATATCTGCACCGCGGCGAAAGCAAGGCGGAATAAGGCGAAAGAAAGGCGGGCTTTGCGGTTAAAAAGCAAAGCGGAGAAACAGGAACAGAAATATGGCAAGGCTGAACGTAAACCCCACGAGAATGGAGTTGAAAAAATTGAAGGCGCGGCTTTCCACGGCGGTGCGCGGGCATAAACTTCTGAAAGACAAGTCGGATGAGATGATCCGGCGTTTTTCGGAAATCGTCCGCGAGGCGAAGCGGCTGCGCGAGGACGTGGAATCGGAAATCGCTTTAACGTTGAAGCGGTTTTCGGTGGCGCGTTCGTTTACGCCTGCTTACGAAGCGGAAACGGCGTTTGCGATGCCCGCTACGGCAATCAGCGCGGAATGCGACGTTGAAAGCATCATGGGCGTCGACGTGCCGAAAATTTCGCTGCCCGGCGCCGAGGATAACGAATCCGAGGGCGTTGCCGCAGGCGCGGCGGAGGTGCCGTATGCTTTCCCCGAAATCACGGGCGAGGCGGACGAAGCGGTGAAATCCGCATATACGTTGTTGCCGAAGATGCTGAAGCTTGCCGAAACGGAAAAGGCGGTGCGGATGCTGGCGGACGAGATAGAACGGAACAAACGGCGCGTGAACGCGTTGGAATACGTGATGATTCCGCAGCTGAACGAAACGATTAAATATATCAAAGATAAGCTTGACGAGAACGAGCGCGCAAGCATCGTGCGGTTGATGAAAGTGAAGAGCAAAGCGTAAAATTATATTGAATTACGGCTTCCGGAAAGGAAGCCTTTTTGCATAAAAAATTGCGGTATTTGATTCGAAAAGTCGTTTAAAGCGCTTGATTTTTTCGATTGTTTGTGATATAATTTGTTTGACGAAACGGAAGAGTTCTGTTTTTCGTTTTGCCGATTGAAAAAATCTTTCGGAATCATTTGTTTTTTCTATGAATACTGAAGAACTGAAAACATTTATCTGTCTTTGTAAAGTAAAAAATTTCACGCTGGCTGCCGAGCAGATGTACATTGCGCAGTCTACCGTAACCAACCGCATTGTGGAGTTGGAAAAAGACGTAGGGAAGAAGCTTTTCAACCGCGCTTCGAAGAAGGTGATTCTTACGGAGGAGGGGCGCATCTTTCTGAAATACGCCGAGCGTATTCTGGAGCTGCAGGATACTTCCATTGCCGAGATGAACGCCGTATCGGCATATCGGCAGAAGATTGCCGTAGGCTCGGTAAACGCCACGTACGAAAGCTTTGTGAAACCCGTGTTGGACAGGTGCCTGCACGAAGCGGACGACGTTGCCGTGAAAGTGGTGATCGGGCATTCGATGAACCTCATTCAGATGTTGCAGGATAACGTGCTGGATATGGCGTTTTCGTCGATTCCGTTGAAGCGCGCGGGGTTCGAGTGCATGGAATACGATACAGACAGACTGGCGCTTGTCATCGGTAAGGGATACAACCGGTATAAAGGCGGCGTGGACGAGGAAGGCTTGAAAAACATGTCGTATTTAATGTGCGACTTTTTAAGCGAAATCGGGGAATTTATCCGTTCGCTGTTCCCGGCAGATCATGTGTTTAAGCTGGAAGTGGATAATTCTTCGAAGCTGCTGCCGTATCTGGAAGAAGGGCTGGGATATTCGTTTATGCCCTATAAGATGGTGAAAGAAAAGATTGAAGAAGGCGTGCTGGAAGAGGTGCCCCTGATAGGCTTTAAATCGCTGAAAGTAATCACGTATCTGATTTACCGCCAGAATTACGACCCGATGACGTTTTTAAAATACGCGCCGAAAAATTAACGCCGTAACGATGTGCGCAAAAGAACGTGTAAAAACGGTGCCTGAAAACGGCGTGATAAGCGAAAAAACGCGAGAACAGACAGCAAGAATACAAAAACAGACGGTTGAGAAAAAATTTTTCTTAGGAAAATAAAACTTTTTTCCGTATTGTCAAGTAAATTTTGCGAAAGAATGAAAAAAACTTAAAAAAAATTCAAGAAATATGCTAAAATAGAGCGGGATAGGTAGAAAAACCTATCCCGCTACTCGTTTTCCTCCGAAAAAATCTAAAAGAAACAAAAACAATCGAAACGCCAAAAAGCCGTCCGAAAGGGCGGCTTATTTTCTGTTTCGAGGCAATATCCTTTAAGCGATTTTCGCTAACTCTTCTTCAAAACGTTCGGCGGAATTACCGAAATCGAATATTTCCCGCGGATAATGATTAACCCAATTTTCGCAACGCTTTACTTGCTTATCCGTTACTTTTGCGAAGTCTGTACCTTTCGGAAATATCTTCCGTATATCTCGGTTGAGACGTTCGTTTGTTCCGCGTTCGCACGAAGTATACGGGTGGCAATAATACAACATTGTTCGAGTACCGCCGAAAATAGATTCTTCCATACCCGAACAATCGGAAAATTCGACGCCGTTATCTACCGTAATACTTCTGAAAATTTTCGAAAATCTTTTACCGTAGTTTTTCTCTAACGTATTCAACGCGCGAACAACGCTTTTCGTTGTTTTGTCGGGAATACGAATAATAATTTCTTTTCTTGTTTTTCGTTCGGAAAGTACCAACAACGTAGGCAAGGAACACCCCACAATGCAGTCCATTTCCCAATGCCCGAAAATTTTTCTTTGAAGAATACAAATCGGTCGTTTTTCAATGGAAGTACCGCGCGGGGCGCGTTGAATGGTTGTTTTTCTGTAATGTTTTTTCTTTTTGTAGCACGGTAAATGCTTCATACGCAAATGCAAAAAGAACCCGCGCGAAATGTATCGGTACAACGTGCTTTTGCTGACGTTCGTTTGAAATTTTCCTGATTTTTTCATTTCGCCAATAAGAACGCAAGGCGAAATTTTATCTTTTATAACGCGTTTTTCAACGTATTCGGCGAAAGAGAAATCTTTCCCGAGTTTAATCGGAGCGCCTTTTTTCGTCATTTCAAGTTTTGCCCGTTCTTCCGCCAAATCAGCGCTATACGATAAAAATTCGTCATAACCGCAAAAGCCGTAAGAGTCGTATTTTTTTCTACGTTTTGTGCATTTTCCGCGCTCTAATTCACGGTACACGGTAGATAGCGACATACCTATTTTCTGCGCGATTTTTTTCTTCGACAGTTTTGCGTTGAAACAATCTTCGAGCATAAGTCTTTGCGTTCTTGTAATGTATTTCGAGCCTTTTTTCATAAATGGGTACCCCCTTAAATCGTGTAAGCCACGTTATTTTGCTATATTGCTTAAATTGAGCTTTTCGGAAATCGCCGCAAGCGCGGCGATTTCACGCTAAACCGCTTGCAATCTTGCCGCGAGAAAAGCGTGCTTTTCTTTATACGGCTTGAATCAGAAAGGGGTCTTGCCCCTTAGGTTTCACTTGTCTCCTAAGGGCGTTCGGCTGTTCCCCTTCCTGTGCCTGCCTCTGTATCACCTTACTACGGCGCACTCACCTTGTCAAATCCGCGTACCGCGCTTTTCTGCCGAAAAGAATAGATTTGTTACAAGGTGGGAACCCGCGTACCGCGCTTTTCTACGAAAAGTAAAGGTTCCCGCCCGTGCGGCGTAGTCTTGTGATTTTGAGGCGATCGGAAGTGGAACAAAACCACCGAACAACGGAGCCAAGCGGAACCAACCCCCGCGAGGCTCCCGAAAATGGAACGAGTTCCGTTCTCGGTTCGTCGGGTAAGCGGTAAAAGGTCAACGCGGCGCAAGCCGTGAATATAAAAAAGGCAGGTAAAAGGAATATGGAAGAAATGGGCTTGAATGATAAAACCGTCCAACGGCTTCGCGAGTATCTACTCGCCGAAGGCTGGACGGCTGAAAAAATTCTTGATTTGTTCGACTATCTAACGAAATAGCCGAACGGGTAACTTAAAGCAAAGCCGAACGGGGTAGAAATGTTTTCCCAACGTTCCCCCGAACGGCTCCCACGGTGCGGGGCGAATACCTGCCCGCCCTGCATCTGACTTTCTTCAATTATAGCATAGCGGAAAATAAAACGCAAGCGAAAACAGGGCGCAGAGCCGAAAAAAATTTTTTAATGAGGTATACTCGAATGAAATACGAATTTTTCAAGAACGTAACGAGCAAAGAAGAACTTTACAGCCAATACAAAAAATTAGCAATGGAACACCACCCCGACCACGGCGGGCGCGTGGAAGATATGCAAAAAATCAATGCCGAGTACAACGATTTAAAGGCGCGGGTATGGAATACGCACAAAAGCGCAACGGGCGAAACGTACACGAGCGAAACCGCGACCGCCGACGCGCCCGACCGTTTCCGCGATATAATCAATGCCGTTATGGGCTTCAATATCGATTTAGAGCTTTGCGGGTGCTGGTTGTGGGCGTTCAACGCGTACGAGTGCAAAGACGAGTTGAAAAACCTCGGTTTCTTCTACTGCTCGAAAAAGCGGGCGTGGGCGTGGACGGACGAAGAACCGAAGAAGAACAAACACAAATTGACGATGGAAGAAATCCGAGACCAGTACGGCAGCGAAAAGATACGGGAACGCAAGGACGAAACGAGACGAATCACGGGGGCGGCGTAAGCCGTTCCCGCAAGAAAAAACACAAAGGAGCAAAAGAAAATGAAAATTTTAACGAAATGCGTAGATTTTGAAAACGAAAAATTTGTACTTTTCAAAGACAAAAAAGCGGGTTTGCCCGAGTATTACAAAAACGGCGAATATTACGGAACGATCCCCTATACCGAGCTTGACGAAAGCGGAAAGCTGAAACGGCGATTAAACGGGTTTGAAATCGGTATCGAAAACAGCGCGGAAGCCGCGCTTCGGTATCGGTGGACACAAATTCAACTGAAAAAATTTGAAAAAGAACACCCGGAAGCAAGCGAAGAAATGCTGATAAAAAAAGCCGTTGAATTATCGAACGCAATAAAATAAGCAATCGATCAGAGCGCCGACCGCAGGCGGCAGAAGTCCTGCGGAAAGGAAACGAGAAAATGAAGAAATACGTATTAGAAGTAACTTTACAAAACGGCAAAAAGAAGTACGGCACATTGTACGATACGAAAGAAGAAGCGGAACGGGATCGGCGCGGGTGGCTGAACATTTGCGGCGGAAAGCCGCCGTTTAAAATGGAAGTGCTGAAACTGGAAAAGGACGGAACGAAATGAGCAATCTTGACGAATTTTTCAGCCGATACGGAAGCCCCGCGAAAGAAGCGAACGAGCGCGTAGATATTTACCACACGCGCGCGGACTGTATCGACAATATGCGCCGAATAACGGCAGAAGATCAACGCGCCGTGCGGGAAATCGCCGAAATGCAGAAATATATCGAAGTGCTGAAAGCGTACCGAAAAACATTGTACGAACGTGCGCAAGCACTTTGCACGGCGGCATATCACCTGCAATTAAAAGTGAAACGCACGATAGATTCATACCACAATAAAAAATGGTATACCGTGAGCGTATCGAAGATATACGAAGAAAGCGGAATTTCGCCCGAAATCACGTTGGAAGAAACCTATTCGGGCAAGGAACGCGCCGCCGCGCTGAAACGCTTCGAGCAATTAAAAAAGCAATATCCGAGTATCGAGCATATCAAAGAAATCGACAAATATCAATGGGAAAGGTGAAAAAAATGAAAGAAATTTTAATGTCAATCAGAGCAGAGCATAACCACAATATCGAAGCGGGGTTAAAAACAGCGGAATTACGGTTAAAGCCGCCGAAATGCGAATTACCGTTCAAAGTTCTGACTTATGAATGCGGCGCAAACGGACGGCACAAAGTGGTAAACGAATGGATATGCGACAAAATCACCGAATGGCGTATTTGTATGGGCATACCCGCCCATTTGCCGAAAGTTGCTTGCGTTTCCGAAAAAGAAATACGGGAATACAGCGGCAAAGACTATAAAGACGTTTTCGAAATGCACATAACAAATTTAAAAGTTTACGATAAGCCGAAAGAATTATCCGATTTTTACAAACCCTGCCCCGATAAATTTCAATACTGTATAGGTTGTAAACACGGTTCGGTTATTCTCTCGCCCGACGAGGAAGAATACGCGTTATATCACGGCGGGTGTTGCGATACTTATGATACGGTGTGCCATTATGTGATTACCCGCCCGCCACGTTCGTGGTGCTATGTAGAAACCGAAAGAGATTAAAACGAGGTGAATTATGCAAAAATACATTTTCAGACATTACAACGAAGAATATAAAGTTACTTTAAAAGCGAATACATACAAAAACAATAACCGCCTTGCCGCGCAAATGATAGACGAAGACGGTATTCCCGTGGCAAGAATTACGGTAAATATAGCGGCGAAATTAAGTAAAAACGAGCCGAATATAAATTTTGTAGATACGAACAATCTGCCGAACATCGAGCAATTTCTCGCAGAAAATAAAATCGCGAAACCTACGGGAAATTATGCCGCGAGCGGGTATTGCGTTTATCCCGAATACGAGTTCGATTTGACGAAATTCGAGTGAGGTGAAATGTAATGTTTTACGTATTGAAAGGCTACGGCTTCCGTTGCGACGATTGCAATTATCAAACGGAATTTATTTCCGTAGCGAGCGCACGGGAACACGGTTGGGCGGTGGCAAAAAACTATCGGAATTGCTACTGCCCGAAATGTGCCCCGAAACATAGAAACACGGGGCGGAATGGTGTACAACGTTAAAAACCATTTGCAAATGGTGTACTTCGAAATGCACCATTAAAGGAGAAAAACCATTGACGAAACTTGATTTTTGTTTATACCATTGTCCGCATGCGGAAAAATCCTGCGAAAATCACCCTTGCGAAGAATACCGCCGAAAATTTTCAAAGAAGTACAAACCGCACAAACCAAAGTACAAAGTAAAAGACGGAGCGTAACGCTCCGCCTTTTTCTATGCCTTTGCAGGTTCTTGTTTTTCTGTTTTCGTAATCTTGCTGATTTCCGCCTGAAAGTGGCTGTTCTGCAATTTCAATTCTTCGTTGGTGGCGATAATGGTATGATACGTTTTCATATCGTCGATACCGATAGTATTAACTTCGGCGCGCTCGGTGAAGATTGCCGAAAGGCAGTCGGTGGCATATCTTCCCGACCAGATTTTTTTAAACTGCCGATAATACTTCTTTTTATCGGCTAAACCGTCCATTCTTCCGCTTTCCACTTCAAGAAGCATTGTTTGCCGCCCGAACGTGTTATACATTCTTTCGTTGTAGTGAAACATTTTCGCGTACACGCTTTTTAAAAGATAGGGCAAAAGCGTATAATCGCCGCGGGTGTATCGGTGATTCAGATACGCGCCGTCGAACTTCGCTTTCGCCCACAGATATAAAAGTTCAAAAAAATAAAACGGCGAGAAAAACGGCAATGTTAAAGCGGGTTCGCTTTTTGCCTTGATATACACCACTTCGCCGAGATCGCGCGTATCCGCGCCGAGACTTTCGGGGCGTTGCAAGTCGGCGAAGATTTTCACGAATACCCGATTCGCTACAACGCACGCGTGGCGGCTCATTTTTACAAGGACGTTGAAAAGGTCGTTTTTCTGATTGCATTTTTTATCGTCGCGTTTGATTTCGGCGAGTTCGGGCGTGTTCTTGCGTTCCTTGTCGATTTCCGAAATGACGTATACGCCGAACCCGAAAGCCGTTGCGTTCGGGTTGTGTTCGAGCATTGTTTTGCCGAGCCGAAGCATATCGAAGTCGAGAATGTGCGCGTGCCGCGAAAAACTGTCCAACAGCCGACTGTCGCGCTTGAAAAAATCCGCGTTCCATATCGGGAAATTTCCCACATCGGAGATAAGCATATCGGTACGGATAGAATAATTCGAGAGAATCAGAGTGGATTTTACGGTATAAATGAGGTACGCGCAGGCGTAGTCTTTGAGAACGTTCCAGATATAGGTGAGTTGTAAGCCGTCGTCGTATTCCAAGCCGTAACGGCGGAAATCATAGCCGAAAATGTTTTCGTCCGTCGGCTCTTTATACCACGCGAGGAATTTTTCGCGCATAAAATTTACGCAGGACGGAACGGAAAAAACGATGTGATTTTCAATCGCTGTTTTTAGTTCGTCCTCTAAGTTTATCCAAGGGAAACACGGAAATTTCATATCGCATTCAAGGATAATTTCAAGCGCGTCGTCGCGTTGCTGAACTTCCGCCGATAACGCCATATCCGTGATAAACGCCGTTTTTCCCGCGCCCATAGAGCCGTATGCCACCGTTACAACGCCGCGTTCGTTGATAAATCCGCGATTACAGTTTTCGCCGTGATACAATTCCGCGTACCCGATACCGATTGCGATTTTATTCAGCAGCCACACGCCGAAAATCACAAGTAGCCACGGCGGCGTGAAATCTATCACCGCCCATAAATCGAAAAACAGTTTATATAATTGCCGATACAAATTGACGAAATCGAACGACACCACGAAATAGAAATAATAAGCGATAAATTCGCATACAATCGTAAACGCGTTAAAGTAAAACAGCCAAAGGCAAAGCCATATTTTATAATACGCCGAATGAGTTTTCAAAAAATCGACGAACGATAAACACCACGTTTTTACGGGGATATACGTTTTACTTACGCACTTTTTAAAGTCTTTGAGCGGCTTGCTTTCCTTGCCGTGGTCGGTGTTTATCGTACCGCTTGCACGGCGAAGCAGAATAACGATTACTATTATCACAGGGAAACCGAACAAAAGCACACACAAAAAATAACGTAAGCCCTTGGCGAGCGCGCTGAAATACGCAAATACGTTTTCTTTTTTAATGAACGTTTGCCAATACAACACCCATTTCGCTTTAAATTCGGCGAACGTGACGGGGAGCGGAAAATTCGGCGTGTTTTCCTGCGTTCCCGAAGCGAAAAACGGTACTTTCGGGTAGTTGTTTACGGTGGCGGGAAAATCTGCGCCGCCGCCGAACAATTCCGCAACATAGTACCCGATTGATACGCCCATATCCCGCACGCCTTCTATCAGTCTGCCGAGCGCATACGGAAATCGAAAGTAGAACGCGGCTACGCCCATTGTGAGCGCAACCGCTATGTAGTGCATATAATTGATTTGTTTGATTTTTCGGAATAACTGTTTCATACGTGGCAACCTGTAAAAATAAAATAGCCTATAACGGCGGCAATGAAGAGAACTGCTAAGATTCGCAAAATGCGTTTAAAGATTTTCATTGTGTTTTTTCTGTTGGGTTGTGAAATTTAATTGACTTTCGTCTGCTGATAGGATATAATAAGAATATAGAAAAGGTTCTGTTGTTCGCCGAAAGGCTTGAACTGTGCGAAAAACGATTTATCGGTGCGCGACCTTTTCTTTTTTTATGCTCATTTTTTACTTTTATCGTACGTTTCAATTATGATACGTACGGTATTTTTATCTTCACCTTGAAAACGCCAACCTTTCAAACGGACATTTTCAACGCCTTTATCGACTTTATCTGGTTTCGGACGTAAATAAGCCTTTTCTTTGTTGTTTGGTTCAGGGTTATGATCTAATGGAATATTATTCACACCATCTGTTTTTGGCGAAGAAGTAAGTCCTATAATCTTATAATTTCGACCTTTTTCATCGTAAACATATTGCGGATGACCCGTCAGTTTCGCATTTCTAAATTTACGAAAATGTGGTTGAAATCTTTTCTTGTTTTCGCCGTTTATCGGCGTTTTCTTTTTCTTAGACATTTTGTATGTACCTCGTAAATGGAATAAGGGATAGCGCCGAACGGGGTGAAACTTCGCCCCGAACGGTACGTTTTCTTTTTATTCCCGTTTATGGAATATCGCTTTAAAGATTGCCACAATCAGTCTGAACGGAAGAATCACGATTTTAATAATCAGACTTGTAAGCGACGGGAGCAGGGGCATAAAAATCATAAGCAACAGAATCAGAAGCAATCCGCCGAGAACGATTTGCAATAGCTTCTTCCAGTCGAAATCTTCGGCTTCGATACTCGGAGTATATCCGCTGATATGGTCAACGGGAGAATTTACAACGGGAATCACGGTATACACGCCTTTATTGTTGAACGTAAATTCGATGATATCGAAATCAAAAAATTGCGTGCCTTGCCGAACTTCGCCTACAACGGGATTGTGTTCGCCTATGCTGTCATACGGGTAGTGTTTGTTGTTGGTAATATCAAAAACGCTTAAATCTTCTGCCCAGTAATCGGTAACCGCGTAGCGGAATAAAAACACTTCGCTGTCGTCTTTTACGCTGTTATAATACTTGCGGAAATTGCTTACGTCGTCGGGATTGATTTTTAAATGCGTTGCAAGGTCGCTCACCGCCATATCGTCCGCGGTAATCATCTGAATCGGGGGAACGTCCAGATATGTATCGTCGGTCGTTATTTTCCCGAATCCGTAATCCCAAAGTTTATTCCACCAGCTATGCGTATCGTCATAAGAACGGATATTCCAGTAATCGTCGGGGTTGCCTATATCAAACTCACGCAGGTTATAACCGCGGGTTCTGCCTTCGTCTACGCTATCCAAAAACAAGTCCGCGCTGTAATCTTTTGCGTTGAAATTCAAATGCCCGTTCAGATACGTTTTATTATACGTATCGAATTTTTCTTGTAACGTTTCGGGCGATAGCGTATAATCGTCAACGCCGATTCCGCCCGTATAAAATAACAAAGGCAAAAGCGTGTCGATATATTCGGAAAAAGTAGATATTGTACCGGTAACGCCTAAATCTTCATTCCAAGAATATTGATAGGTGAAAGTGCCGCCCGTGGGGCTGGGAATATGGCGAGGGTCAGAATTGTGTAATATCAATCCGCGGTTACTATCGTAATTTTCGGTTATTTTAACGCCGCTATATGCCGCAAGTCTGTCGTAAATATCTTTGTTATCGATGATAATTGCGGGAATAGTTTTATACTCCCACCATTCGGCTTTAATCTTCTGCAACGTATATCCGTACTTATTCAGCACGGTTTTATCAATCGCGAAAAAAACCGAATTTATCTGATTTTGATGATGAGCGCCGACGGAAGAAGAATCGCTGCGCCAGTAAGTCCGCTTGTCTATGCCGTCGTCCTTGCCCGATAAATCAAGCCGCACGGTTTCAAGGTTTCGTACCGAACAAATCAGATTGCTTTCCGCTTCGACGTCGGCGCCGTAACCTTTGGCATAGCCCGTAAACGTATACGTTCCGCCTACGGTGTATTCCGTAGCGTTGCTTTCGTCTTTTGTGAGCAATTCAACGCCCGAAATATCGTAACGGCGTTCGTTGCTGTTTACACGTTCTGCAATCGTTTTGCCGTCCGCGCTTTTATGGTCGATTACCTTGAACTTATAAAACAGGTGGTAATAGTTTTTCTCGGTAGATACGGAACAGAATTGCAAATCGAATTTTTCGTATGCCGCAGGAATCATATCGCCGTTTTTATCCGTGCCGTAGGAAACCGCCATTTGCACTTTGTTTGCGTGGCTATCCGTAACGATATTCAAACTTTGCGGATTATAAAAATAGAGATACAGCCCGTAATTATCGCGCATATTTACCCGAAACGAATAACAATATTCGACTACGTTCATTATTTCGGGGTGCTTTATCTTTCCCGTGCCGTCGAAAGGATAATTGACGATATTGAACCCGTCCGAACTTTGCAAATCGTCCAGAACGTTCGTTTTTTCAAAACTCGTTTGCATTTCTGCCGCAAATACGGGAAGAGCGGACAAATTTAATTGTCCGCTGATTGCCGATACCACGCATAAAACTATTGCGGCAAAAAATCGCAAAATTTTATTGATTGCTTTTTTCATCAGAAAATTACCTCGCTCGGATTCAGTTCGATTCCCGTTACAACGCCGTACAGCAAGAGCGGCACCGTCAACGTTTGTTTTCCGTCGGGGGATGTTACTTTTATCGCGATATACGGATATTCAAGTAAATTCCCGT
>UQPN01000020.1 GCA_900542935.1 uncultured Eubacteriales bacterium | reverse complement strand
GGCGGTTTATGCCGCGAAAGGGGCTTTACAGCCCGCAAGCAAACGATTACAGAGAGGTAAACAACAATGAGTTACGCAAACTTAATACCCGTACCCGACAACGAATTTAACCCGTTCTTTTTCGACGAGCCGCAACCACCCGTCGAAACGTATTACAAGATATATCACGACGGCGGGCATTATATCGCTACGCGGTGCGGGTGTAAACGTAAAACCGTACCGCATAGGCACAGCCGCGAAGATATAGACATTCTTTTTGATAGCCTTTATAACGCCGCTATGCAAGACGGCTTGAAAGGCGACGAAATGACGGCGTATATAAAGGCGGGTATACTCTTGCTGTTCCCCGATTACCCCGCGTTAGACAAGTATATTGCGGACAAAATCGAGCGCAAGTTACACAACCTCTACGCCCGTAAAAAACGCTTTCGCCGTAAGGCTAACCTTAATCGGTGGAACTACTTCGTAACTTTCACTTATGCGGACGATAAGCACGATGAGGACACGTTCCGCCGCAAGTTGCGTAAATGCTTGTCAAACTTACATACGCGGCGCGGATGGCGTTATATGGGCGTATTCGAGTGTGCGCCCGAAACGGGGCGGCTACACTTCCACGGGCTATTATACATACCCGACGGCGAACTTATAGGAACGATAACGGAAAAGACAGATTACAGCACGGCACAAGGCAAAATGCAAACGACACACGAAAACGACTTCTTTCAAAAGGCTTTCGGGCGTAACGACTTCGAGGAATTAAACGAAATGGAACTGAAACACGGACAAACGCTAAACTATTTGTTAAAGTACATAGGCAAGACGGGCGAACGCATTGTTTACAGCAGAGGAATACCGACGGAAATATACCGCAAATTGAACGCTGACGAAATAGTAACGGAAATGCAGGACTTCGGCACGAAATACATACTTTTCGATAACGTGATAAGTTGGGAACGCGATATTATGCACTTCAAGTATAAGCAAGTATCAATGATAGACTTGATTTGCAACCCGCCGCGATCCGGCTACGCAGTAGCATAACGCGGCGTAAACAATACAATAACGACGGTCTTACACCTATGGCTTTACATACGGTGTTTTTTGCGTTTGTCCGATAACCGAAACAAGCACGGTTACGCGCTGACAAAACGCTTTCACTTCCGCAAAACAAAATCAAAAGGCGGCATTTCGCAAGCGATTTAGCGCGAAAGCCGCCTTTTTTGTGTGCTGAAAGCGGTCGGTCGGTCGGTGCAACGCGACACCTTGTACCCGCCGCGCGCAGCGCGGCGGCTCGTATAGTACAAGGTGTCGCGTAATGCTCTTTGCCCTCAAAATGGGGTTAAAACCGTTTGAAATTCAAGCGGAAATATACTAAAATTAAACGATAAAGGAACGGTAACGACAATGAAACGGAAAGGAACGAAAGATTTAACACTTACACAACGGCGCGAAATAGAAAATCATTTGAAATCGGGCTGTTCAAAAAAGCGCATTGCCGAATTATTGGGCGTGTGCCTTGCAACCGTGTACAACGAATTAAAGCGCGGTCAATGTACGCAAAAGGTGTACAGTTATACCGACTATTGGGGCGAACGGCATTATAAGCAAGTAACCGCATACAGCGCGGATATAGCCGAATACAAATACCGCTTAAATCAATCTGCGCACGGTGCGCCCCTCAAAATCGGCAACGATTATGAACTTGTGCGGGAAATCGAAAACCGCGTAATTAACGAAAAAATTAGCCCGTGCGCCGCATTAGGCAGAATAAAGCGTGAAAAGGCATGTCGCACGACAATTTCAAAAACCACGCTATACCGCTATATCCGTGCGGGCTACATATTCACGCGCATTACAATGAGCGACGTGCAATTAAAACAACGGCATTACCAAAAAGCGACGATTAAACGACCACCGAAAGGCACGAGCATAGAGAAACGCCCCGCCGAGATTGCCGCCCGTGATACATTCGGGCATTGGGAAATGGACTGCGTTATAGGCAAGCAAGGCACGAAAGAAACAATCCTTGCATTTACCGAGCGGCTGACACGTTACGAAATCGTGTTCAAAATGCCCGACCATAAGGCGGCAACGGTTGTACGTTATGTGAATAAACTTGAAAAGCGGTACGGAAAGCAATTCCGTAAACTGTTCAAAAGTATAACCGTTGATAACGGCGTTGAGTTTAGCAACTTCGAGGGGCTTGAAAAATCAATCTATGGCGGCAAGCGTACAAGCGTTTACTATTGCCACCCGTACACAAGTTGCGAACGCGGCAGTAACGAGCGGTTAAACCGTGAAATACGCCGACTAATACCGAAAGGCACAGACCTTTCCACTATAAGCGACAAGCGCATAAAAGCCGTTGAAACGTGGGTAAACGACTACCCGCGCGAAATATTCGGGTATGCGACAAGTGCCGAACTGTTTAACGCTCATTTGCAAGCAATTTAACAATAATTGAAAATACACTTTCAAAAATAATTAAAGCCGCCGAAAGACGGCTATTTTGTCGTATAATGATTTACGCCGAGCCGCCCGTCCGTGCCGTTTTTTCATACCCTTGCAAGGGTATGAAAAAGACAATACCCGCCGAAAATATAACCTTCAACGGGTATTCTACCATACCGAAAAAATTTTTTTTGAAAATCTAAAAAAATTCTATAAAAATGCTTGACTTTTCAATTATAACATATATCCCGACGGATAACCGCCGAAAAAGCTTCTGCCGGTTCTCTTCCTTTAACGGAATCTACCCTTTTTCTTTCGCCGAACTCTGCGTCCGCTACGATATGTCCTGCACTGTTTTGGAAAGCACGACAAACGTTTCGACGCCGTCTTGATTCTCCCACAACAGTTTATTCACTTCGCCGCTATCGGAATAGATCGGAAAGTTCGGGATTATCGATTTTAACGGCATTTCAACCTGTTCTTCATTAGAATAAATCTGTATGTCCTTTATCAGATAGGAAATTAAATCTTTCTTTTCTTTATCAATTTAATTCGGAAAGTTTTAAATCTTTTGCAACCTATTTTTTATTCTAACAAAAGTTCGATTTCAAACAATCTTGCGGTTATCTCATTAAAATGTACAGTCAATTTTCCGTTGTTAAAAGAATATTTAGTTTCTAATTGCATCGGATAACCGACTTTCACAGAAATAACTTTTTCATTTATAGGAATGATTGCTTTGTTTTCCCCTTTAAGGTTCCATACGGCAAGATATATTTTATTTAAATATTTTAAGCCACAGACCACTATCGAATCTCCATATTTTGCAAAGCCAAGCGGGAGATACGGATACGCTTTTTTCTTTATATCCGTTAATGAATTGTAATAATCTACACCTTCTTTTACAAGTTGTAACAATTCCCCGTTTAAGAGATCTATACGACTTGCAAGATGAACTCTGCCCAATAGCGCATTTACCATATTCATCGTTACACGTTCGGCAGAAATATTATTTTCTATGTAGTCTTCCGAAGGTTCATAAACAACGCCTATACTCCCCGGAGAAGCCACAGGGTAACTCCACACACCTGCCTGTTCCGGCAACGTTGCGGCAAAAATATTCCCCACGATATAAGGGTATTTTTTATAATCAGTCTGATCCGATGTTGACGCCACCGAAAACCGACTTAACGATTCCCAATCTAATCGCATACCACCGGAAGCGCACCACTCAAATACAACACTCGGAAATTTTCTTCGAATTTTGTCCATCCAATCAAAAAATGCGTTTGCACATTTTTCTATTCCGGCACCAAATCCGTCTACATCGTCTGCACCGATGCCGATATCCTGATTATAATCTATTTTTATATATTCTGCCCCGTAGTCTTCTATCATTCTCCTGATAGTTTCATTCATATATAAAATAACTTTTTCATTTCTAAAATCAAGAAAATACCTGCCCTGCACGCATATCTTTTCGCCAAACCTATGGATAAAACATTCTTCGTCATAATACTGAAGCATCTCATTGCATTTATAGCCTATTATTTCCGGTTCAATCCAAAGACCGGGTTTCATTCCGAGTGAACGAATATAATCAGTAGTAGTTTTTAACCCATGCGGAAAACGAACTTTACTTTCTTTCCATTGCCCAACATATGGATACACCTTATCCCCGGGTTCTTCATTGTGCCAACCACAATCGATAACGTAATATTTTACACCGAGTTTTGCAATTTCGGGCGCAATGCTTTTAGTTCTGTTCTCTTCAGGACTATCCCAGGAAAGATGCATATATTCGTTGAATATAACAGGAAGGTTTGTATCCGCCTCACACGAATGCATAAGTTGTCTGCGGTAAATAGTCAAATCCGCCATCACGTCATTTAAACAATTTGCAAAGAACATAGATATAGTCTTTGTTTCATATTGCTCTCCGGGTTTCAAAGTTTTGCTCCATCCACAAAACTCGCAACAACCCAAACTCAGATTTACGTATAAATTACCATTGAAATCACTGATTTCGTAATACCAGTTATTACAACTTTCTATCTGAAAAGCCAGGTAATTGTTTTTACAAGAAAGTAATCCGAGCGGCAACTCCTCTTTGGTTGACCAACTACCGACGTTTCCATGCGCTACGCGTATCTGCGAATTTGGCGAAAGCGGCGATAATCCTTCATCAAAAAGAGTTTTCGTTTTCGGCTGACATTCGGCGTGATGACTTTGTAAAAAACGCGTAAAGCATATATCATCAGATTCATTTACACTTTTTCCGAGACCGTAAACAAACGAAATATTTTCAATCCGTACATTTTTATCGGAGATGTTTTGTACCTTAAGTTTTACAGAAAAACCTTGAACGCCATCATACTCCTTAAACTCGGCCACCACCTCTATTTTTTCATTTCTCAAAACTACGAATAAGGTTTTCCTTTTATATTCGTGCGAAACGTAGTTGAGAGTCGGCGTCTCCGATAAGCAAATTTGCTTTGCACCCAAATGAGAATTTCTATTCTCGCCCGTAAGCCCTACTTCTACTATCGGGAATCCGTTTATTTTTACTTTGCCAGCTTCAATCGACATCTCGATGTTGTTGAATTTAATCATAATCTTAGTGAATCAACTTATTTTGATAATTTTTTTCAGATTTTATTAACGTATCTCGGAAGTAAGTGTTTCTCCGCATTCCATATTAAATGCAGCATCGGAAAAATCGTAAGAATAGTAATGTTTTTCATATAATTCATACAACGAACATGATTTTGGCAATTTAATTTTCTTTTCTCCGTCAGTCGATGCGTGAATGCAAATAAATTTTTTACCTTCATACAAAACGTCGCCGCTATCCGTATAAATATGACATCCCGCACTGCAGCCGAACTGATCGCATTGACGCACCGTACGATCGTTCCACAGATAATTCAGCCACGGGCGGCGCGGCTTCATGTCCTTGATTACGTATTTTTTATTCTTATCGTCGAAAAATCCCTGCATATACGTTCTCCGAAGGTTTTATGCCGAACGCAACTCTTTGAAAAAATACTCGAAAACGCCCGCCGTCCAGCCGAGCATTTCGGGCACTTCGTATTCGTTTACGGTAGCCGCGCCGCCGCAGACGGCGTCGTATTTTTCCCAGAGTCTGCCGCTTTTTTCAAACTCGGCGGACACCGTTTCAAGATAACAAAGCGCGATTCGTTCCGCCGTTTCTTCCTCGCCCACGGCTTTTGCCGCGGCATACGCCAGAAAATTATCGGGCGCCCAACTATTGGGATACCCCCACTGATACACCGTTTTTTGTTCCGTCTTTTCCACGCAGAGCACACCGAAAGGCCGTGAAAGCGTATCCGCAAGCCGCAGAAACGCCGCTTTATCACGCAACAATCCGACGACAAACGGAAAAAACTGCGCGCTGCACCGCAACGAGGATCGTTCGCCCGTAACGTAATTATAATCGTAATACAATCCGTCTGCGGCAAGAAAATACTTTTCCGCCAGGCGTTTTCTCTTTTCCGCCGCTTCTTCAAACCGCGAACTTTCGTGCGGCTCGAATTTTTCCGCCCATTCGGCGAGATGTTTTTCCAGCGCATAGAGGTTTGCGTTCAGATCCACGGGGAGAATCGCGTCTCCGCAAAATCCGAAGCGGGGCGTCCAGTCCATTCCGCTTTCCGCAACGGCGAGAAATCCCTCCGCAAGTTTACATTTTTCCTCGTCGCTTTTCCGATCGGAAAGTTTCAGCCTTTCCCCCGCCACTACGTCGTAATAATCGATCAGTTCTTTCTTCGGCAGCGGATGATGATAATGCCTGTTCAGCCCCGTAGCCGTCATTCTTTCTCTCTGCCAGAAGGCATACTCTTTCTTTAACGCAGAATACGCTTTTTCAAGCCATTCGTCGTCGTATTCCGCGTTATACACGTCGCTTATCATAAAATGAAGATACGGCGGCTGCGAGCAGAATTTCGACATGTGATCGCTCAGAGCGTTCGGAACGAAGCCTTTCAGATTCACCGCGTGAATCAGGTTTTCCGTATTATTTTTCGCCTCTTCGATCAGCCCGTCCGCAAGAAGCCCTTTATTCGTAAAAAAAGTATCCCAGTAATAAAGATTTTTAAACGGTCCGTCGATACACGGCGGAAGAAAGGGCTTTACATACATATGCGGCGATTCCGCGTTTTTCGGAAGAACGATCGCCTGTTTCCAATGAGAAAGAATATAATCGTGCGTTTTCTGAACGTTATCCATACTGTTAAAAAATTTTCCTGTTTTCAAAAAAGTCGCCGCCCGCGTCGCTTCAATCGAATATTTCGTCGGGTTCTTCGTTCCCGAACAGACTGCCGCATGCCCTCGACCACACGTAGCGCGAAAGAGCGCTGTCCGTATGCCGCGGAAAACCGTTTACGATACGGAAACCCACGTCTTCGCAGCGATTCGTAAAGCCGCCGCCCGTTATATAATCGGGCTGATAACAGGCGTAACTTCTTCCGCGCCGATCGATCTTTGAAAAGTTGCTCATAAAGCCGTTTTTCGATTTTTCCAGATAGACTTTATCCCCCGTGAGAACGTAATACCAGTAATCCGCTTCGGCTCGCCAGATCGTCCAGGCGTGCCCCATACATAAAGCGTTTCCGTCTTTATCGCCCTCCCATTTCGTTTCCCACCAGCGAAGCGAACTGAAAAACATCGGGGCTTTATGCGTTTTCACCACCCAGGAATCGTGAATATCCAGAATCTCTTTGGCTCGGGCGACATACTCTTCTTTCCTTTCGACGTTGGCGCAATAATATAAGAGCGTAAGCGCGGAACAGGACATACTGCCCTCTTCTATAAACGGCTCCGCCTCGCTTTGAACAAGCGTTTCCGTGGGGAAGGAAATGCCGCGATCGTAAACGTGCCGCGCCATTTTTTCCGCCGCCTTGTAATACCGTTCCGATTTTTCGGGCATCTTATCTTTTAAAAACGCGGCGAGTTCTGTCACGGGGATGATCAGGCTACACACCGTAGTGTAATCTTCGGTGGTTTCCGACCATTCCATGAACGTTTCTATCGCGCCGTTTTTTGCCTGATGATTTTTTAAAACGGAATCCGTCGCCCGAATCGCATAATCGAGATATTTCCGCGTTTTAAACGCTTTGAAAGCGTCGAGCAGAATCCCTATGCCGAAAAACTGCTCCTGCACGCGATTTGAATTGAATACGTTGTATGCGGGATAGCCCTCGCGCGCTTTATAAAAAATCGTCTGCCTGTCCTTCGCCTTATTTTCGTCGCGCTCGGTGATGACGGCAAGTTCTTTTTTCACTTTTTTAACAAGCGCGGGCTTGCTTCCGTAACGCTGCATATATCTTAAAACAGCGGAAATATGGCACTGCCATTCGCACAAGTTTCCGTCGCCCGCGGCAAGATCTTTTTCCGAAACGGCATACATCGATTTTTCAAACAATCCGCCGATCGATTTATAGGCAAAAATCACGCAATCGAGCCCCTTTCTCCGCCCTTTATAAGGAACCGCCGTAAGCAATCCTTCTTTATCGGGCATTACGTAAACAAAGCCGCCTTCGTTATAAAATTTTTTTCTTCCGATCCTCACGAAATCGAAATCGCCGATCACGTCGATTTTCAGTTTGTCGCCGAGCCTGACGTAACTTCGTTCGTAGCACGCCACGGGAAGGCGTTTCATTTCCGCCGTCTTTTCTAAGGCCTCGGTATACGAAGCCACGGGCAGAATAAGAAGCCGAAGCCGCTTATTGCCGCTACCGCGATACGCCTTATCGAACGAAGCGAGAAATTTCAGATTATCGAAATACTGTCCGCCCGAAAAAAGCGAATAATCCATTTTCCAGCCGTCGCACTCTTTCAGCGACAGAATAAGCAGATTTTTCCCTTCGGGATTCGTAAGATAGCAGAAAATATGTTTGTTATCCCCCGAATTATACGGCGAATTGAAAAGATATTGCTTCTTCCAGCCGCCGCAATTCTTCTTGCCCATGAATTTCAACGGCAGATTCAGCCCGAATTCAGATAACTTGTCGCTCGTCGTTTTCAATTCTACAAGATAACCGCCGTATTTTTCGCAGACGGAAAGACGGCTTTCCGTTTCGGCGTTCGCCCCGTTTTCGTCGAAGCCGCCTTTACGGGAAAGATAGGGCGTGCCCTGCGGCTTTGCCCCTTTCGTTATATCGTCCGTTTTTAACGTGTACGATACGGATAAATCGTCGACGAAATATTCGTTTTTCAGCCTGTAATACGCTTCTTTCATATCATATCGATTCATCTGATATCGATCGGCTCGCCGCCCGCAAGGCGCGATTCTTCCGCCGCGAAACTCATTCTGTGCGAAATAAGGCTGTCCGCCAGCGTCGTCCTCGTTTCGGTGGGCGCGCCGCCCGTTATATACGAAACGAAATCTTCAAACAGCAACTTATCGCCGCCGCCGTGTACGGAAACATCGGTGGCGTATTTCGTGATGTCGATTACGTAGTCCTCCGAACGGAACGGCTTCACCAGCACGGAATTTTCTTCCATATCCGCCACCATTTCGCCGAGCGTTCCGTGCACTTTGATACATCTGTGGCACTCTTTGGAAAACGCCGTCATGGTGAGTTGCGCCGTAACGTTCTCCTCGAAAAGCATATTCACCACCTGATGATCCACCACGTCGTTGTCGCAGGCGAAAACACACCTGCCGTAAGGGTATTTTTCATCGGACAACAGTTCGTTTATGTATTCTTTTCTCGTTCCGCGGAACGCCATGGCGTTGCCGAGAATAGGGTTATACGCCTTATAAATATCGTTGTAAATTTTAAACGCGTCGTAGGGGCAATCCTTTTTCACGCTTTCGGGGCAACGGAAACATCTGTCCGCCGCGCCTTCCGGCGCGTTTTCTTTTTTGAAATAATACAAATCGCCGAACGACGAAACTTTTTTGCACTTTTTCCCGAGCAGCCAGAAAATAATGTCGAGATCGTGGCAGCATTTGGCAAGAATCATCGGCGAACTTTCCTCTTTGTTCCTCCATGCCCCGCGCACATAGGAATGAGCGTCGTGCCAGTACGCCACGTTTTCCGTCTGGCTGATCGTCACCACGTCGCCGATTTCGCCGCTTTTTATCACTTCGCGGATCTTCATATAAAACGGGCTGTAACGAAGAACGTGGCAGATCATCGCTTTTTTTCCCGTTTCTTCCTGCACTCTTAAAATTTCCTCGCAATCTTCCATCGTTGCGGCGATGGGCTTTTCGAGGCAGATATCGTAGCCGAGCCGCATTGCCGTTATCGCGTGCTCTTTATGTTGTTTATCCTGCGTGCAGATAAACGCCGCGTCGGCGATTTTCCCGTGCGAAAAAATTTCGTCCGCGCTTTTGAAGCAATTTTCGGGCTTGATTCCGAATTCTTTGATCGCTTTTGCTCTCGCTTCGGGATTCACGTCGGCTATGGCGACGAGTTCCGTGTTTTCGTGATCCAGAGCGTAGTCGCCGAAAAGTTGACCGCGGCTGCCGAAGCCGACGATAATCAATTTCGCTTTTTTCATTATTTCACCTCGAAAATTCCGATACTTCCGA
The DNA here is from genome assembly GCA_900542935.1 of uncultured Eubacteriales bacterium. Classification (GTDB taxonomy): domain Bacteria; phylum Bacillota; class Clostridia; order Christensenellales; family Borkfalkiaceae; genus Scatosoma. Next base: position 29,479 of record UQPN01000020.1, on the reverse strand, counting down.
AAACTCCCGCATTTTTATTGCTTCCCGTCATCGCGTTTTCTTCCGTAGAACCGATCGTGACGGCGATTTCGTTTTTGCCCGCGTGCAGTTTTCCCGTAAGATCGAATGTATACGGCGCCCAAAGCCTTGCGCCCGCAAATTCGCCGTTTACGGAAACGCTTGCGTAATCGGCGACGGCTTCCAGTTTCAGAATCGTTCTTCCGTGCGTTTCCTGCGGGGCTATATCCGTTTCTTTCACGAAAGTGACTTCGCCCGAAAAGTTTTCTTTGCCCGCGGAGAAAAAGTCCGCCCGTTTTGCGATTTTATCTTCCCCCGCGATCTTCCAGCCGCACGTTATATCGGCAAGCCGTCTTTCTTCGGATTTCCCCGCGGGCGTTAAATTTTCGCGCGTGAAAGCAGCGATTACCGAACCGAAAGGCGGCAAAACGATATTCGCTTCCGCTCCGCCGTTTATCACGGCGAAATCGGCGGGGTACGTTTCCCCGTTTTCCGCGTTCCATATTTCGGCGGAGGAAAAGCCTTCGCCCCGGATTGCGAACGATTTTTCTTTATCTTCCGTATTCGCGAGAAAACGTATTTCCGTAACGCCGTCCGTCCGTTTCAGAACGAACACTCCGCTTGCGTCGCCGCTTACGACGTCGTGCGGAAGCGCCTCTTTCAGCGCTGACAACGCCTCGTCTTCTCTGTGCTTTTTCAGCGCCTTATAGCCGACCGACTTTTTCAATTCGTTCAACGCCGCGGTAAAGCGTTCGCTTCTGTTTCCCGTTTCGTCGACGGGATCGAAATCGCCTACGCTTAATACGAATCCGCCGTGTTTCGCAAAATCGGCGATTTTTTCAAGCGTTTTTTCGGGCATCACCGTCACCGACGGCAGAATAATCGCCTTATACGCGGATTTTTCTATCCCCGTAAGCGTTTTTCCTTTTCTTTCGCAACGCCCGATTCCCGTATCGTCGAGGAAATCGAAAACGATTCCGCCGCCGTTCAGTTCTTCGGTAAGCGCAAGAATCTGTTCGTCCAGTTCGTGGAGGAAAAATCTGTACAGCGGGCGAAATTCCGCCCATGCCGTTTTCACGGGGAAATAAATCGCCGCGTCGGCGACGAAATTGCCGCTTCTGCCTATGTAACTCAGACGTTTCGCATAATCGGAAAATTGCCCGAAATACTTCCAGTAGCCGTTTTGCAGGAATAAGGACGGCGGGCTTTCCGTTTTGCGGATTCCGTCGGTGGAATAGAAAAACGCATGCGGAACAAGCATGTTCACGCCCTGCACGTATTGCAGATCGACGCGCCGTTTCATTTCCTCCGTAGTGAGATTCCAGCCGAAGCCGCCGAACGTTTCGCTGAAACAGATTTCTTTGCCGTAAATATGTGCGGCGGAAGAGCCGAGCCTTTCCGTGATACGCACGGGATTTCTGTCGATACAATCTATGCCGGAAGCGTCCAGCGCGCTTATCGCGGAAAAGAAATCGCTTTCCGTCTGCACGAGCGATTCGATAAAATCTTCTCTGTGGAGATGCCCGATATGAATCAGCCCGTCTTTATGCAGAAAATCGGAAATAACGTTGAAATAGCCCTCTTGATAAAATTCCGCGACGGCATTATAATAATCGCATCTGGTTTTCACCGAGATCGCCCCCATGTTCTGCCACAAACAGCAAAGGTGCGGGCGGATATCGTATCCGTATTTTTTGATAAACCGCTCTGCGAAATCGTTCGTCCAGATGACGGTATTCAGATTTTTACATTGCTCGAGATAGTTCTGATAGAATCCGGGCTCGTCGGTGAAGAATCCTTTAATCACTTTTCCCCATTGATCGGGAAAGTGTTTTTTATATTTTTCGTGCGTATGCCGCACGAAAGAACGCGCAACCTCCGGATTGAGCAGATCCACGTACGGATAGGGCGAATAGGCGGGGCGATGTCCGCATTTTTCCTTGCGGAAAACGAACACTTCCCATTGCAATGTTTCCGAACGCCACGGTTTATTCGTCTTATGCTCGTAATCGGTGATATCGAGGAAATAATCGTCGTCATGCACGGCGATCACGCACTCGATTTCGGAATCCGGCTTATTTTCCACCGTGATATATTCCCCGAGCACGGGATAAATTTTATCCACGGAAAGGCAAATCGCCGCAAAATCGGGATTTTCTTCCGTGATCCTGCCGCCCGCATAGCCGCTGGGCCAATTATCCTCGTCGTAGATCAGCGCCGTCATGCCGAGTTTTTCGCACGCGTCTAAAATAACGCCGATCTTTTTGAACCATTCCTCCGAAAGATACCCCACTTCGACGCCTTTTCTCGAATGAAGAATCACCCGATCGACGCCTTTTTCTTTCATTTCGGTAAGTTGGCGCACAAGTTCGTCGTCATTCAGATCGCCGTTCAGAAACCAGAACGGAGCGATCGAATATTCTTCCGACGGATTTTTAAATTGTTCTCTGTCGTAATTTCTCATATTTAACCTTTCACGCCGTCGGAAGAAGAGAGTCCGTCCTGCAACGGTTTCTGGAAAATCGCGTAAACAATCAGGATAGGCAGCATCGCGATAATCAGCGCGGCGAATTTCAGCGTTTCGCCTGCCGTAGCGTCATTCATCAATTCGTTGATCCCCACGGAAAGCGTATATTTCGCCTGATCCTTTATAAACGTAATGCTCATGATGTATTCGTTCCAGATCCCCACGAAACTTAAAAGCCCCACCATGAAGATCGCGGGAACGATCAGGGGAAGAATCAGCATCGAAAACGCCTGAAACTGATTCGCGCCGTCGATTTCCGCCGCTTCAAGTATGGAATTATTGATGCTGCGCACAAACGGCGTAAGCAAAAACACGTAGAACGGAACGCCCTGCAACGCGTTCGTAAGCATCAGCGTGAAAAGCACCGCGTCGTCTTTCGTCATATTCAGTTTTTTGCACATCTGCAAAAGCGGAATCAGAAGAAGCACCTGCGGCACCATCATAAAGACGGAATAAAATACTTCCACGCCCTTCACCACGGGATGCACGAATTTTCCCACGACGTAAGCCGTGGAAGTGGTCATGATAATCGAAAGGATCACCGTACCCACGCTCAGCATCAGGCTGTTTGCGAAATATTTGGAAAAGTTCGCGCCGAGCCATGCGTTTTTATAGTTTACCCATTGCAATTCGGCGGGCAACGTCCAGGCGTTGATGCCGAATTCTTTATTCGTTTTCAGCGAACTTAAAATCGCCCAGAAGAGCGGGAAAAGAATGAGGATCGTCCAGATGACGAGAAAAATTCTGACTATATTTCTCGTGATCGTAAGGGATTTATCCCCCACGCGATTTTTCACTTTTTCTTCTTTCGTCATAACGATTCCCCCACTTTATTCATCGCGTATTTCACCGAGAGCGAGATAACGCAGGTGATCACCAGCATCACCAGCGCGGCGGCATAAGAATAGCCGATCGCGATCGGTTTGCCCGAATAGCCGTAGCGATAAACGTACAGACCCATTACCATGGCGTTGTTATCCAGTCCGCCGTTGGGCGCAAAAACGTTTACGAGCCCGAAATTTCCGCCGAGCGACTGATACAGAATGGAAACGACCATAAACGTCACCTGAAGCCATACGGCGGGCATCGTTATGTATTTGAGTTGCGTCATTTCTCCCGCGCCGTCGATTTTCGCCGCCTCGTACAGTTCGCCGGGAATCTGATGAATGGAGGCGATCATCGTAAGCATAAAGAGCCCCACGCCGCACCAACTCGCCACGAAACCGATCACGCCGAGCGGATATTTCGTCACCCAATCGACGTCGACGCCGCTTTTGAAAATCGAGCAGATGGAATTCATAAGCCCCATTCCGGAGGGCATAAACACAAAGCCCCAGAGCGAACCGATGATAATCGTGGAAATCACGTTCGGGATATAGAAAACGAACTTATAAAGCACCACTTCGGGCGTTTTCATGCGGAATCTCGTGAGCGTAACGGCGAAAAGGACCGTTAAAGAACAGATCAGAATTTCTTTGATCAACGTGATAATCAGATCGTTTTTCAACGCTTTCCAGAAAACGCGATCTTTCAATACGTCGGCATAGTTTTTCCACTGTATATACGTCTTTGTTTTATAGCCGCCCCATTTGTAAAAACTCATTTTCACCGATTGCAAAATGGGAACAACGCAAAACATGAAATACAGCGCGAACACCACGCCGCACGTTGCCGCAAAAAACATCCATTTGGATAACGTCATATTGCTGTTGATTTTATGTCTACGGTTTTTCGTCATCCTTTTTCGCTCCTTAGATTTCAAAGATAACTGTTTCTTTTCCCGCACGCAGGATCGCTGCGTGCGGGAAAAATCGCTTTACGCAAGTTGTTTTCTTGCCTGCGCCGCAAGTTCGTTGCACACTTCGTCCACCGTTTTCGTGCCCGCAACGATGGAATTCACGCCCTGATTGAACACGGCGTCCACTCCACCCCAACTTCCCACGTGAAGAACGCGTTTATACGCGGGGTTATTCATCACCGACTGCGCATACCGAAGCACGTCGGAAACTTTCGATTCGTCCAGTTCCACATTGGTGGCAGAAGGGGAATCGGAACTTTCCGCAAATTTCTTCGCCACGTCGCTGCGATACAGGTATCTCATAAATTCGAGAGCCGCCTCTTTGTTCTTGGCGTCTTCCGCGATCGCACACGTCTGCGAAGAAGCGATAATCACCTGCTGTTCAACGTTTAAAGCGGAAGGAGCGTATCTCATTTCAAAGCCGTCGGGAATCGCGTTGAGATCCGCCATTTCCTTTCTGAGCCAGAGCCCGTTGGGGATAAACGCCGCTTTGTGATTGAGCCACTGCATCTGCGATTTGGTGTGATCGAGCGAAAGGCAACTGGCTACGGCGTTGCTCTTTTTCACGATTTTCTCGAAACGATTCATCACCGCCTTGAATTCGGCGGAAGTGTAAACATCCGCGTCGCGGGCGTTTTCCACTCTGTCGAAAAATTCGTCGCCCACTTCCGCAAGCGCAGGCAGAATCATGCCCTGCACAAGATAGCCGGAATATACGCCGGGATAAATCAGCGCGGCGGTATCCGCGGTGGCGTTGGAATCAACCCATGCGGAAAGTTCGTTGTAATTTGAAGGAACGCTCCATTTCTTCTGCGTGAACAACGCGTCGTCGTACCACATACCGTAAGAACTGAGCAGCAGAGGCATACCGAACGTGATCGTTCTGCCGTCGTCGTACGTATACTTATGGGCGTAATCAATCATCGCCCTGTCTTTGATCTTCACGTCTTCTTCGCCCGCCACCGTTGCGGTTTCGAGCCATTCCGTGAAATCGTACAGCATGCCTTCTTCCAGCCACGTTTCCTTTTCGAGCGTACCGTCGAGATACACGAAATCGGGAGGGTTGCCGTCGCGCCATTCGTCCTGCATCGTAGCGTTTACGGTGTTGCCGTACATGGGAATCACGTTGTATTCGGGATGATCCTTTTCAAACATCTCCACTACGTATTTCCACATATCCGCGCCATAGCCGCCCGTGTAAATCTGAAGGGTAAAGTCGGTGGTTCCGTCTTTATTCGGTTTGTTTCCGCCGCCGTTACCATTGCAAGCAGTCATCGACGCCGTCATGCAGAGCGCAAGCGTTCCGATTAAAAGTTTTTTGATTTTTCTCATATTTTTTCTCCTTTTCCCCGCAGGGAATTTTTTATTTTTTTACGTATTTTGCCTGCTCGTTTTATTTTTTAAGTTTTTTGCGCTTTTTTAAAACGAACACCGTCGCGGCGGAAACAACCGCCGCTGCCGCCACCGCCGAGCAGACGATCACAACCGCTTTTTTACCGTTTCCGGAAGAGCCGTTATCCGGAGCGGTTCCGTCCGTATGTTTTTCCGCCCGCAACAGCACGGTGGTGCCCGCTTCCATATTCAGATCCACTTTCAGAACGTTCTTCGCGATATATTCGCCTTTGAATACGTCGTAAACGTCTACGTAATGATCGAATTCGATCGTCTTCACGCCGCCGTAGGGCGAAGCCACCGAAACGTAACTGTCGTTTCTGTACACCGCGTCGTTTTCGCTTTCCACAAGTTTCACGCCGCACGTTCTTAAAATGTTTCTCATCAGTTCTTCGGGAATATTTCCCACCGCAGAATAGACCGACATATAATATCCGCCGTCTTCCGTCGGTACGGCTTTCACGGCAAGCCCCGTAAGATCGCTGTTATAGATCTTCCCGAGTACTTCCGCCGCTTTATCCGTTACGTAGAACATGGGATCTACTTTCGTCGATCCGATCCTTCCGTAAAGCAGCCCGTCGAGCCCTTTGGTGAACGATTCGTTGCCGATGATTCTGATGCCGTAACTCGACGCGGGCGCTCTTGCAAGCGTTATATCCGTAAGCGCGGAAACGTAATCCGCCGACATCGTTCCGTCTGCGCCGTAAATTCCGGGCGCGCCTACCCATATAATCGTTTTTCCGTCTTTTTTAAGATATTTGTTGATCGCCGCCTGTTGTTTTTGGGAAACGTTGGTGGCGAGAATCAGATACACGTCGTAATCTCTGTCGAAGCCGTCTTCCACGTCGGAAAGATACAGCATATCGTGAGACGTTCCGATGTGCCCGAGGCTTTCTTTCTGTTCGTACAGTGCGTCGTACAGGAAATGATACGTTCCGTCGAAAGAGTACGCCAGCGTAGTGGCGAGATCGTCGCCGACGATGAACGCGATACGGGAATTGCTCTTCACGGGCTTTTGCACCGCCCTGTCCCATTCCTCTTTTGCAGTTTTAATCATCGAGTAAATTTCCGGATCGTTGAACCATCCGCCGTACATATCGTACCACCAGAGCCCCGCGCCCTTGATCATCATATTCGCGAAATCTCTCTTCAACGCCTCGATCGAATCTTTCAGCGTGTACGTTTTGCCCCACTCCGCCAGCACTGCGGGATTCGTCGTTTTACTGTCGAAATACACGGTACGGCTGTCGCATTCGATGATCGGAAGTTTTCCCGCCGTAATCACCGAATCCACCATCATCATGTAAGAAGCGCTCATGCCGAGAAGCCGTTCGTCGTAGCAGATAGGCGAGCAAAGGAAATCGATATACGGAGAGGCGAGTACCCGCGAAATCGAAGCGTTCGCAAGTCCGTTCGCTTCATACGTAAGCCCGTGCGTAAGGTAGCCGTTATACGTGCCCACGATCCACTTATTATCGATGGCTTCTTTCACCACTTTCGCAAGATACAATATGCTGTCCGTCGTCATATCGCTCATGAACGAGTGGAAATCGATAGCGTTTCTCTGCGCCTTTCCGTCGAGAAGAGTTTCGTACGTATACGCCTTTCTTTCTTCGTACGTAGGCACGGAAGCCGTTCCAAACGTGATGCCTTTCTTGCCCCACGCTTCCGCCAGCGCTTCGTCCGTCACGTACTTTTCTTTCAGCCAGTTGCGGAACGCATTCAGCGCGTCCGTGCCGAAATCGGCACATTCCGAAAGGGTTACCCCGTAATACTGCCATTCAAACGTTGCGCCGGCCGCGATTTTCACCGCAAACATATGTCCCGCGTAGGGCTGCGCGAGAACGTGCGCCAGAAGAGCCCGATAAAATACGCCTACGTCTTCTCTCCATTTCTGCGAAGCGTAACTGATGCCCACTCTTTTTCCCTTGCTGTCCACCGCGTAAGACCCCGGATTTTCGTCAAACCACCATTCCGGCGGATCGGCGTCGAGCATGAGCATAAGTTTTGCCGACGGCGCGCCCTGAAGCGTTTCGTACACCACTCCGTCGAGCGAAGAGAAATCGTATTTTCCGTAACCGTTCCACATAGAGCCCGAACTGTTCATATTGTATATACGGCAATTCGGAAGGCACATTAAATCTACGCCCGCGCCGTACATTCCCGCGGCATATTCCACGTTGAACACCGTTTTTTGTTCGCGAAGATACATCATCGGCGCCACTTTTTCGCCGTTTACGATCAACTGCACTCTGCCGTTATCCTTTTCGATTCTGCTTTCGGTGAGAACGACGCCGCCCGTAGTGATCGCGACGTATTTGCCGCGAATAATATTTTTATTGTATCTGCTGTTCGTGATCGTAAATTCTTTCGTATCGAACTGAAGTTGATAATTGTCCGAAGCGAGATAATCGGGTACTTCCACGCTGTAGGTAACGATATTATCCTCGCCGATCGCCCAGCCCGAAGATTTGCTTCCCGATACGAGCGTGGGAATCAGCCACGTTTCCAGCACTTCGTCTTCGTCGGCAACGTACTTGCTTCTGAAATTTACCCTGAACGAAATATTCCCCGAAATCTGCTCTTTGATGTGCGCGTTGATCGTAAACTCCACCGTTTCGCCCGCATTTGCCGCTTCGGATACCGTTACGCTTGCGATCGTGATTTTGGGCAGAGATTCCGCATTCTGCTGATAGTTGATTTCGCCCCACGGCATGCACGGAGGCGCGCCGATCACGAAGCACTGCTTCCAGGCGGAATCGTCGTAAGAAGAAGCGATCCAGTCGGAAGAATCGAGCCGACTTTCTCCTCCGTTGAAGGAAAGAAGAGTGCCGTCGGAATAAACGCGCATCTTTTTGCCGCTTTCCAGCGTTATTTCCAGATCGAAAAGCACGCCGCCGTAATAAGATTCGTTATACACCTCGAACGCGAGAGTGTTTTCGCCTACCTTCAGTTGATCTTTGATATGCGCGACAAGCACTTTCGCCCACGAGTCTTTTCCCGGATCTTCCAGTTCCTGTCCGTTGACGTAAGAAGTAATCCTATCGTCGCCCGTCACCTGAATCTGCGCCGACGTTACGGGCTCGGTAAGCGTGAACGTCTTACGGTAGTAGGCGTACATATACGCGCCGCCGTACGCTACGTCCGCATACGGGAAGCACACCCACTTCGCTTCCCAGCCGCTGCCCGCGGTTTTCGGATCGTATGTTTTATCTATTCTGATATTATCGAACGACACTTTGCCGTTCCCGTCGTTTTTATAAATAATTTCCGTATACGTGCCCTGCGGCTGAGTGAATTCCGCCAGGAACTGCCCGTCGGTGGGCTGTAACTTAAATTCTTTGCTTGTAAGCAGTTTTCTGTTGTAATCGAGCCAACGAAGTTCGATAACGGGCTTCGCCGCACCCTCCGTTACACAATCGCCCGTGATTGAATACCCGTTGCCGTACAAAAGCGCGATCGTCTCCGTTTTCGCCTGTTTTTCTGCAGTAAGAATCAGTTTTCCGTCAACAAACATTCCGGACTCCGCATCGAAGCCGTCGGGGATTCCGTCGTTGGAAATGCTTTCAAAATCTTCCGTATAGGCAACGTTGCCCGATTCTCTGCAATAAACGCCGTCGATATAGCAATCGGTTTTCCCTTTCGTGATCGTTATCGTGTATCCCACGGAAACGGAGCCTTGCGGCGCAATGTATCTCACCCATACGTCCGTCCAGTCGGAAAGCCCTTCTCCGCTCTTCAAATATACGTAAGGGCCCGTCTGCGTGGCGATGGTGTTGCCCGCGCTGCCGTAATAACTCACCGTGATCGTGGCTCTCGAGCCCTTTGAATTTTCGGAGCGCATGCGGAAGCCGATATCGTACGATCCCGCGGAACGCACCGCCGTTTTCGCAAGCGATGTCATCGTGAACGAAGAAACGTAATCTTCACGCACGATGTGCGCCGAAGTTTTACCGTCGTAATAGATCTCGTCGCTGAAAGAAAAGTCCGAACCGTTGGACATCGTCCAGCCGAGCGGGGTTTCCATCCCCCCAAATCTTTCAAATCCGCCGTTGAATTCTATGTTATCCAGTTTTTCGATAGAGAAATCGTCGTAAAACACGGCGTTTTCTCCCGTGGGGGCGATATCCAGTTGCAGCATGGCTTTCGCCGCGTCGGAATCGGTGGTGAACGCGGCGGACACCTGTCTGTATCCGTCGGTTGCACCCGCCACGGTGGCGGTATCCACCCAAAGATAAGTGTTTTTCGTGCCGTTGCCGTTGCTCTTATACTGCCTGATGCAAAGAGAGTTTACCGCCGTGGACGAATCGGAGCGGTAATAAAACGAAAGAAGATACGTCTTTCCGCCCGCCACTTTGAATTCGGCGCTGTTCACCACCCCCCTTATCATGCTGTCGCCCGACTTATTAACGCATTTCAGCGCATTTCCGTTATGCGCGTCGCTTCCGCTTACCACGGAAAACGTTACGTTCGCTATCGATTCGTCTTTCTCGTTCAGCGCCACCCACGTCGTCCAGTCAGCGGGCATGTTTCCCGCCAGCGTTTCAAAACCGGGATTGGCGATTTCCGTCACTGCGTCTTCCGCCGCCGTTTTATACAGCATGCCGAAACCGCAGCCGAACGCGACAAAAGAGATAAACGCGCACACAAGGATAGCGAAAGCCTTTATTTTCTTGAAACAGAATCTCATTACAGGTTTTCCTCCTTCGATGAATTCCGACGGGGCTATCCGCCGTACTGCCCGATACAATACAAACTTGATTTAACCGCAGGGCTATGTTATTTTGCGGCGTTTCAGTACCGCCCGCAATGCAATCCCGGTTAAAAAAATTCGATATACAGCCTGTGTTCGTATTATTTCGGAAGGTATTCAGGATAGCCCCGTCCGCAAATTTTCACTTCGATTTTTTCAGTCTTTCTTACGTTTTCCGATCACGAACGCCGCGGCGATCAATCCGCCGAGCGCGATCGCTCCGCCGGAAACGCTCGATTTGCATCCGCCTTTTTTGCCGTCTTCGGAGTCGGCGGGCTTATAATCGGGATCCTCCGCGTTGCACACGGCGCACTTTCCGTCTTTATAATCGTGAGGCTTTTTGGGGATAACGCTTATGTTGCCTTTCGATCCGCAAACTTTGCAAACGTCCTGTTCTGTGCCGTTCGACGTGCACGTTGCTTCTTTCAATATTTCTTTTTCGTAAACGTGTTCGCCCGTAGCGGGAAGAACGGTTACGTTAAATTCTCCGTGGCACACTTTGCACACGTCTTTATCCACGCCGTCGCGGCAGGTGGCGTCTTCGTGAACGTGTTCCAGATCGTGCGGCAGCATGGGAATTTTTTCGATATACACGTTCTTTTCGCAATCACCGCAATAATAGAATGTTCCGCCGATTTTCGTGCAGGTGGCTTCTTCCGTAGTAGTGCCGCCTTCTGCGGGCGCGGCATGCGTATGCGTACCGAGGAATAACTTTTTGAACGCGGCGTATTCCGTTGCCGTGAATTTGAGCCTTACGGACTCCGTTCCTTCGGGAAGTTCGATAAATCCGTTTTCGTCGGCTTCGATTTCCGTATCGCCCACGAGAGCGGAAACTTTCACGCTGCCCGTATATGCTTTATAGCCGAGCGCGAGCGTACGCTTAGAAACGGCGATTTCTTTGCTGATCGCGCTTGCAGGAACCTCTTCCGTGCCGTAAAGGCAGATCTTCCAATCGGGTTTTGCGCCCGCTTCCCATCTCGTATCGAACACGAGTCCGTAAATATTGCCCTCTCCTTCAAACGTCCAATCCTGCGGCACGTAATTCACGTTGCCTTCAAACGTACCGTACGGAAATTCGTTTTCGCCCAATACCGCGTCGGGCGCAACAAGCGTTTTATTTTCGATAAATTCGTTGCCCGCCGCGTCTTTGATCGAGAAGTTTCTGAAGTACGTCGGCCAACAGATCCCCGCGTCGCCGTAAATTTCAAAGTGGCTGCCTTCGCGAGCCGTGAATTTCACTTCTTTATGCGTCCAGGAAGCGATCGTCGCTTGCGTAAGCGTGCAGATATCTTTAAGATTTTCTTCCGCGTCGCCCCATCCGTTGCCGTAGAACACACTGCCCGCCTGCGAACCGCCCGAACGATAATCGAAACTCAGCGTATATTCCGTTCCCGCAACAAGTTTTGAAACGTCCGGCTTAAGATATCCTCTTGCTCCGGTTCCGTCGTCTTTCGTGGCGGCGGAAGAAGCGAAGACATACGTTTCGTCCGTCTGTTTCGCCACGTTGTAATTCCCGCCGTACGTATATCCTTCCAGATACGCGCCCGAAAACGAACCGTTCACTATGTACTGCATGGTTGCTCCGTTTTCGTCCGCACCCGTGATCGAAAGTTCGTCGATCAGGTATCCGCCGTACGAAGCGATCCCTATCCAACTGATATCCGTCTGCCCCGCAACGGCGGTAAATTTGTAATTATACGTTTGCCATTCCGTATCGGGCGTGCCCGCAGTGCTGTTCACGGGCGCGGCGTACCAAACTCGCTTACCCTCCATAGTGACGTTATCGAGACGGATACTCATCCGATCCGCCGTGCCGCCCGACGTATTTTTATATTTGAAAGACAAATTATACGTCTTTCCGTGCGGCAAGATACCGAAAACGGTTTTATATACGTCGTTATGATTGAGTTTCAGCGATTTCCCGTCTCCGTCGAAACTATCGGAGGAGAGATTTACGCCGCTGAGTACGGGCATGGAAGCGGGATCTTCGGTTTTACCGTCGTTCCCTACGCCGATCATCCGATAAGTTTCGGAATTCACACCCGCGTTAGACGATTTCACCGTAATATCGTCCACATAAAAATCGCCTACGCCTTCCGCGCATATCTTCAAAACGAGCGTTTTTGCGGAAGTGGACGTTTTATATGAGAATGTCGTTTCCGTCCATTTGTCTCTTCTGCCGTCCACGGAATTGAGAACGGCATGTTCGTCGCCGATCACGGAGCCGTTTGCGCCCTGTTCTTTCACTTTGAAAGTCACTTTGTTATTTGCCGTCTGCGCACAAAGGCTCTTTACGAACGCGCCGATGATATAGTTCTGCTCGGCTTTCACGTCGAACGCGTAAGAATACATCACCAGTTCGCCGTCCGCCTTTTCGCGTTTCAGATGCAAGGCGTTGCCCGTTCTGCCGTTTTCGGTGGCAAGAACGTGAAGATTTTCCGATTCGTACGAAAAACCGCGATCGTTTCCGGCGGCGTCTTTATCGTTGTAAAAATAATACTGCCACCCTAAGAGCGCTTCGTTCGCCCCCGCGATGTCCACGGCTTCCGACTCAAAGCCTTTGGGAACAACGATCGTTTCTTCCTGCGCGCCCGCCATTACAGACGCCAACGAAGATACCGATAACGCCGCAACAAGCGCTGCAGAAGCGATTATCCCCGTTTTGCCAAACTTTTTCATAAATTCTCCTCCTTAAAATTTTAGGCTGCCGTTTTGTTTTTCGGCTGCTTTTCGTTCCGAGCACAAATATTGTACTACGAAAAAAGCCGTTTGTCTTGTCTTATTTCGTAAAAAAAGTGCTTTTTTATAAAATTTTATCAGAAAAAACGGCAATTTCGCATTTTTTTGTGCGGTTATCCGCAATACGCCCGTAACAACGAAGCGAAACGACGCATGCTTTTATACCCGCTTTTTATGCCGACTCTATATGCCTGCCGCTGCGGCGGGCAATCGATGCCGCAACGGCAGACAAGGAGGAGAATCAGTTCGGCGAACCCCAGTTTTCGTCGAAACCGTCTTCCACGTAAACGTCGCCGTTTTTACCGCTGGTGCGAACGACGTCGTTCTTTTCAAATTGTAAAATCACACAATCCGGAGATTCATACACTCTCTTTTTCATAGTTATTTCCCCCTGAATCAATCTATCGATACGGTGACGGCGTTTCCCGAAACCGTCGGCTTATAGTTTTTGCCGTTCACGCATACGATTTTCACGTTGTTAATATCCGCGCCGTCGGCAGCGGTGATCGTTAAAACGTTGCCGTTCAGCGATACGCCGTAAGGCGAAGCGTAGCCCGAGATTTCAGTAAGAACCGCGTTGCCGTTTTCAACGGTGACGTCGATCACCTTATTCAGCACGCCTTTCGCAAATTCTTTCACCGTTTCTTTTTCCGTGCTGCTTGCAACGGCGCTTTTGCTCACTTCGTAAATCGATCTTGCCTGATTTTCGGCGGAATATTCGCCGTAATAATAGGTGACCACGCCGTCTTTTTCCACGGCGACGTATGCCCTCGCCGCAAATTTACGATTCAGATTTCCCGCCTGAATATTCACCAGCGAAGCGTAAAAGCCGCTGTATCCTTCCGCCATGGCGTTTACTTCGGCATTGAACGTATCGGAGACGATATCCGCATATTTCAACGAAGCCGCGTTAAACGCGGAAATCGTAAATTCGTCGGCTTGTTTCACGTAATCGAGCGGCGCGACGATAACACCCGCTTTTACGTTGTTTTCGCCGTACACTTCGATAAGTTTGTTCCAGTCTGCCGTTCTTATGCCCGCCGCCCAACGGATTCCGTACGGCTCGCTCGTTCTCACCGAAGCGCCGTTTTTAATCATTTTCACCTCGGGCGAAGATTTCATCGGCGTTTCCACCGTCACGGTCTGCGTATCAAAATCTTCGTCTTTGAAAACAGCGGTGTACGTTGCCTTGCCCGTTTCGGTGAACGTTGCGCTGTCGCCGCCGAACACGGTTTTCGCCGTCTCGGTTTTCGCCACTCCTCCGCAGGCATAATAACGCGTTGCTGTGCATGACGAATTATCGGAAGCAAACGCATACGCGTTATATTGCTCACCGCCGACGTTTGCGCAGTCCTCGCCGTGGGCATGTGCGTTTACATACACTTTTTTAAACGTTACAAATTCGTTTGCGCTGAATTTCACGCGGATTGATTCGGTTCCCTCGGGCAAAACAAAATACCCTTTTTCATTCGCGGCGATTTCGTTGTTTCCCGCCAGAATCGTTACGGCAAGATTGCTGCCGAAAGAAGAATCTGCCGTATAATAAATCTGTTTGTCTACACTGACAATATTTTTCCCCGTAACGTCGATTCCTTTTGTAATCGCAATAGCCGTGCTGTCGGCAGAGCCGTTCAGGCAAACTTTGTAATCTTTATTACCGTCTTCAAACGTAAAGCCGTAAATTCCGCCGTTCACGATATTCCAATCATTCCAAGTATATTCCGTATCTCCTGTACCGAAATCGGAAGTATATGTCGATCCGTCGGGCGCAACAAGCGTTTTATTTTCGATAAATTCGTTACCCGCCGCGTTTTTGATCGAAATGTTTTTGAAATACGTCGGCCAACTGATTCCCGCGTCACCGTAAATTTCAATGGTTGTGGCACTGCGAACAGTCTTATCGCCCCTATCCGTAACTTGTGTTCCTGCAACAAACTCAAACGATTTTGAAGTCCAACCGGCTATCGTGGATTGCCCGCAATCACCCAAAGAAATCTGATCCTGCCAATAAGTGCCATACAAAATCGTTACCGCCTGGCTTCCACCCGACCGATAATCGAAACCCAGCGTATAAGTTTTTCCTTGTTCAAGCCTTGACGTATCGAGCCGTAAATATCCCCTCGATCCGCTTCCGCTATCTTTCGTGACTGCGGAAGAAGCGAATACATACGTTCCGTCCGTCTGTTTCGCCACGTTGTAATTCCCGCCGTACGTATATCCTTCCAGATACGCGCCCGAAAACGAACCGTTCACTATGTACTGCATGGTTGCTCCGTTTTCGTCCGCACCCGTGATCGAAAGTTCGTCGATCAGGTATCCGCCGTACGAAGCGATCCCTATCCAACTGATATCCGTCTGCCCCGCAACGGCGGTAAATTTGTAATTATACGTTTGCCATTCCGTATCGGGCGTGCCCGCGGTGCTGTTCACGGGCGCGGCGTACCAAACTCGCTCACCCGCCGTAGTGACGTTATCGAGACGGATACTCATTCGATCCGCCGTGCCTCCCGACGTGTTTTTATATTTGAAAGACAAATTATACGTCTTTCCGTGCGGTAAGATGCCGAAAACGGTTTTATATACGTCGTTATGATTGAGTTTCAGCGATTTTCCGTCTCCGTCGGAACTATCGGAGGAGAGATTCACGCCGCTGAGTACAGGCATGGAAGCAGGATCTTCACTCTCGCCGTCATTTCCTACGCCGATCATTTTAAACATATTCGTATTCGGAGCGATCACTTTTTTAACGGTGAGATCATCTATATTGATAATTCCCGTACCTTCGGCGCGAATACGAAGCACGATTTTCTTCGTGGCGGCTTCCGTAGTACGGGTAAACGACGTTTCCGTCCAATCGGATAAAACGCCCGAAACACTGTGCCTGTCGATATATTGAGTCTGACTGAGAATCGTGCTGTCCGTCACGTCATTACCGTTTTCGTCGATTTCTTTAATGCAATACACAAGTTTTCCGGAAGCATCGGCAATTTTCACGAAAGACGAAATTTCATAATTCGTGCCGGACTCCACCGCAAACGAATATGAGTATATCCACAGTTCGTCTCCCGCTTTTTTACGCTCGATTTCCAACGCGTTGCCTGTTCTGCCGTCCTTTGTGGCGCGAACAAACAATTCGTTCGACTGATAATATGTTTTTATCGTTTCGTTATAGAAATAATACTGCCACCCCGAAAGCGCTTCGTTTCCGCCCGTAATTTCAACGGCTTGAGTTTCAAAGCCCGTAGGCGTTGCGCTTTCTGCCGTCACGCCGCCGACGGCTGAAGCCGTGGCTGATCCCAATAATGCCGCAACCAGCGCGATCGCTGCGGCAATACGCATTTTTCCGAATTTTTTCATAGATATTCCTCCTTAACAAAATTCAAGCCGCCGTTTCGTATTTTTGTCGGCCGCTTACACTCCCAGCATCATCATTATACAGCACCACCCCCCCCCTTGTCTTGCTTTATTTCGTAAAAAAAGTGCTTTTTTATAAAATTTTATCAGAAAAAACGGCGATTTCGCATTTTTTTGTGCGGTTATCCGCAAATTTACTTGCAAATCGGATAAAATCGGCTATAATTAAAATATATACGATTCAAAGTGAAACAAAGGCGGAAAAACGATGACGTCGAATCTCGAAAAAATGATTTTGAATAAAAATCTGCTGTGCAGAAAATACACCACGCCGAACCGCCCGCATTCTCATAATATGTGGGAACTCATCTTTTTTGAAAAAGGCGAGACGGCGAACACCGTGAACGACGTGGAATACACGGCAAACCCCGGCGACGTTTTTCTGATCGGGCCGCCGCATACGCACGCCATCACGTTCCGCTCTACGCCGCACCTGCATCGCGATTTATACTACACCGACGAATCGGTGCGCGAGGTTGCCGCTATGTTTTCGGAGGACTTGTACGACAAATTATGTTCCGACGATATTCTGCATTTCCACATGTCGTCAAACACCTTCCAAACGATCATCCGTCAATCGGAAAAACTGGAATCTCTGGCGGTGCTGGCAAGCATGGACAACGGCGGAATCACGAACGACGAACTGAAGAAAATAAGCATATCCGTCTTACATTTCGTGATCGGTTTGTCGCAGATCAAAACGATCAGCGCCACCCCATCTTACCCGAAATGGCTGCTCGATATCATTCAGCGTTTAAGTTTGCCCGAATATTTCACGAAATCGGTGGAGGATATCGTATCGGAGACGTATTATTCCCATGCCACCGTTTCAAACATCTTCCGCGAATATCTCGGCGTAACGCTTTCGGAATACCTTATCAATTTAAGGCTGGAACACGCAGCGGAACTTTTAACGAACACCTCGAAAAGCACTCTTGAAATATGTTCGGCGGTGGGATACGATTCTCTTTCGTATTTTATCAAACAATTCAAAAAGAAATTCGGCGTAACTCCCCACAAATACCGCCTGAATACGAAAAAAAATCAATAACGAAAAGCATCGGAAACAAAAAACGGCAGACAGGAGTTTGCTCTCCCGTCCGCCGTTTTTTTCGATATTTATTTTCTCTTTCATAAAAAAATAATCCAAACTTTTCCTTATTCGGGAAATGTTCGGATACGTTCCGGGTTTCTAATACGAAATAGCTACAGCATTACGCCAACATTTACCAACGTCTCGATATGCGCGGCGTACAGGTGTACGGAATTTACGGCGAGATCGCGGAGCTTTGCGGCTTTCCGGACGTATTCTATTTTACGCGGCTTTTTAAAAAAGTCACGGGCGTACCGCCCGCAAAATGGCGGTAACGCGCACATTCTTTTCCCCGGGAGCGAAAACTTGCCCGGTGCACGAAACGGCGTTCGCGATTTTTTTCGACGAACGCCGTTATTATCCGATTAGTTTTTATCCGTTTTGCTTTTATCCGATTATTTTTTCGCGATATATTTCCGCATATCCATAGCGCAGGCAAACAAAATAATCGCGCCTTTTACAATCGTTTGCGCCGCAGGATTGAATTCAAGGAACACAAGTCCCGCGTTCACGATCTGCAACAAGAACACGCCGAGGATAACGCCGCGGATTTTACCGATACCGCCCATAAACGATACGCCGCCGATCACGCACGCCGCGATGGCGTCAAGTTCGTAGTTCACGCCCGTAGCCGTCGAATTCGAAGCGATACGCGCAGATTCCACGAAACCGGAAATACCGTAAGTGATTCCGGCAAGCGCAAACACCAGAATGATGGTTTTGGCAACGTTCACGCCGGAAACTGCCGCAGCTTCCTGATTCGTCCCCACCGCAAACATATTTTTGCCGAGTTTGGTCTTGTTCCAGATAATCCACATCACTATGGTTACGGCAACGGTGATCCACAAGTAATTCGGAATTTGCACGCCGCCGATCTTAAATCCGCCCTTGATAAAATCGATGTACGTCTGATCGAGTCCCGCGATCGGCGCGCTGTTATTCTGTCCGAGCGACACATACCACATCACCATTCCGTAAAGAATGAGTTGCGTGCCAAGCGTTACGATAAACGGGTGCAGCTTGAATTTCGAAACCATAAATCCGTTAAACGCGCCCACCAGGCCGCCCACCGCCATGGAAATCAATAAGCCGATCGGAATCAGCCACACGCTATACGCAAGCGAGGGAAACATTTTATTCATCACGCCGCTCGATTGCAGCAGCGAAGCGCAGATACAGGCGCAAAGTCCTACGCAACGCCCCGCGGAAAGGTCGGTACCCGTAAGTACGATCGCCCCGGCGATTCCGAGCGCCATAATCAATCTGGCAGCCGATTGCATGGTGATGTTTACGATAGAATCGAACGACAAAAAGTTATTGTTGTAAATAAACACCACAAGCACGAAAATCCCGATCAGGATATACAACGCGTGATTTAAAAGCCATTCGCAAACGGTTTTTGTTTTTTGTTTTCCGGTCAGACTGTTAAAAGCCTCCCGGTTTTTTGCTCTTTGTTCTTTTTTAAGTTTGTGATTGCGCTTGAAATCCGCGCCTTTTTCCTTGCAAAAGTTCACGAAGCCTCTTCCGAAACGCTTGAATACGTTTTTTCCCCGCGCCGATTTTTCTTCGCCCGTCACCGTTTCCGCCGCCGGGCGTTCGTTTGCCGTGCTTTCGGAAATCTCATTTTCGCGAATTTCATTGTTTTTCATTTCGTCACACATATTATCCCTTCCTTTAAGCGTATTTTGCCGCCAATGCCATTATTTGTTCCTGCGTGCAATTCTTGCCGTCCACTTCTCCGGCGATTCTCCCGCCGGACATCACGATGATTCTGTCGCAAACGCCCATAATTTCCGGCATTTCCGAAGAAACCATGATCACGCCGCGCCCCTGCTTTGCAAGATCGAGTATAAGTTCGTAAATTTCATATTTCGCGCCCACGTCGATGCCTCGCGTAGGCTCGTCAAGCAAAAGCACTTGCGGATCGGTGAGAAGCCAGCGCCCGAGAATTACTTTCTGCTGATTTCCGCCGGAAAGATTTTTGATCGCCGCTTTTGCCGAAGGCGTTTTCACGCGCATCGATTCGATCACCCATTCGGTATCTTTTCTCATCTTTTTATCGGAAAGCAGCCCGTGTTTTTTATAGGCGTCGAGATTGGCGATGCAGGCGTTTTCCTGCACCGAAAGGCCCGCAAAAATTCCCGTAGCTCTGCGTTCTTCGGTAAGCAGAGCGATTTTATTTTTGATCGCGTCGTCCGGCGATTCGATTTCCAACGTTTTTCCGTTTAAAATAATTTCTCCGGATTCTTTTTTATTCATGCCGAAAATCGCTTCCAGCACTTCCGTTCTTCCCGCGCCTACCAGCCCGGCAAATCCAAGCACCTCGCCCTTTTTCAGAGAAAAACTCACGTTTTTCACATGATTATACCTGCAAGTCAGATTTTTCACCGTCAACAGTTCTTCTCCGGGCACGTTCGTTTTCGGCGGATATACGTTCGTCAGATCGCGCCCCACCATTTTTCTGATAATTTCGTCTATGGTAAGATCCTTTGCGGCGTCGGTGGAAATATACTTGCCGTCGCGCATGATGGTCACTTCGTCGGAAATTCTCAGAATTTCGTCCATCTTGTGCGAAATGTAAATAATACCGCAGCCGCGCGCGCGCAATCTGTTCACGATTTTAAACAAATGCTCTACTTCTACGCTCGTCAAAGACGAGGTCGGCTCGTCAAGCACGAGAAGTTTCGCGTTATACGAAACGGCTTTGGCGATTTCCACCATCTGTCTTTGCGCTACCGACAGGGTACTCATGATCACTTTCGGATCTACGTCGATTTCAAGATCTTTAAAAAGCTCGGTCGTATCTTTATACATTTTGCGCTGAGAAATCAGTCCGAATTTCGTAGGGTATCTTCCCAGCCAGATATTGTCCATTACGTCGCGCTTCAAAACCTGATTCAATTCCTGATGCACCATCGCAACGCCGTTTTCCATGGCGTTTTTCGGTCCGGAAAATTCAACTTCCTCGCCCTCGATTTTTATGCTGCCCGAATCTTTTTTATAAATTCCGAACAAGCATTTCATCAGCGTGGATTTTCCCGCGCCGTTTTCTCCCATCAGCGCGTGAACCGTTCCTTTTTTCACGGTAAGACAAGCGTTGTCCAACGCTTTCACCCCCGGAAACGATTTGCATATATCCGACATTTCCAACAAAATATTCTCTTCGTTATTCGCCATTTTCTTCACCTTTTCATATCTTACGGAAGTTTTCCGGCAAAGTTTTTACGTTCGCCGGAAAACTTTCGCAAAGAGAACCGATCTGTTGGCAGATTGTTTACGCCTGAGTTACGGGCGAATAAGGGATTCTCAATTTTCTCACGTTGTTCTCGAATTTATAATCCGTGCCGTCGAGGAAAGCTTTTCCGCCTTTCAGATTCATCGCGATTTTCACGATCGCGGTTGCCATCGCGTCGCCGTCCTGCTTCACCGTACCTTCCATCTTACCGTTTCTGATCGCGTCTAAAGCCGTGGAAAGCGCGTCTACGCCGTACACGGGGATATATTTCGCGCCGCTCGTCGTTTTGCTGCCCTGATTGTTGTAGCCCTTCGTGTTGAGTGCGGAAATCACGCCGAGAGCCATGTCGTCGTTATTGCAAATCACCAGCTCGATGTTCGGCGTGCCGGTATCCTGGAACAGCGCGCTCATCATCGTGTTCGCCGTGTTGCTGTCCCAATTCGCCATCTGATCCGCGCCCACTCTTTGCAGCACGTCGCCGTTCTTGTTTGCAGAGGTCAGGGCTGTGTTCGCCGCCAGAAGCGAATTTGCGTCGCTTACGGAGTACGTCGTTCTGCCGTCGGCTTCCGCGTTCCCCACTTCGGCACGGAACATCGCGTACTGAATTTTGCCGTCGCCGTTTAAATCATATTTCTTAAACGCTTCGTCGGTAGACATCAAGCCGGCAATCATTTCGCCGAGCATGTGTCCGGGCGCGTTGGGATCCGTGCCAACGAAGCAGAGATTGTCCGCCTTGTTCACCGCGCTGTCGTTCACTTCGCGGTTGAAGAAAATGGCGGGTTTGCCTTTGTCCTTGCATTTTTGCGCCAGATCGTCGCCGGCGGCCTGGAAGTCTACCGCATTGATAATCAAAAGATCCGCGCCTTTGGTGATGGCCGTATCGATCTGCGTGCTTTGCGTTTGCTGATTGTTCTCCCCGTTATAGAAGGTTACGGTAATGCCTTCCTGTTCGCCGAATTTCGACTGCAACGCGTTGCGTACGGTGGTAATATAACTGTCGTCGTACTTATATGCAAACACCGCAATCTGATACCCGTCGTCCTTGCTGCACGCGGAGAGCGCGCCGCATACCCCTACGCTTACGCAAAGCGCCATAGCTGCCGATACTACACGTTTAAACTTCATGATCTTTCCTCCTTGCGAGTGATGATTTTGCCGTTTTGGATTTGGCTTTTCTCGCTTACGAATACATTTTACAATACTTTTAAAATAAATGGAATAGGTTTTTTTATCGAGTTGTTACGATTTTTTAATATTTGTAAAATGTTTCTGTCTTATTTTTTCCAATTTCTCCTTCGAAATATAACAAATCCGCGATATTTTATGATTTTTTTTCGCAAACAAAAAAAACGGCGAAATTTTTTCGCCGCCTTTTACCTGCATTTTCACCTGCATTTTCCGTTGCCGGTTTTATGCAAAGGGAAACAACAACCGATCCACTTTTTCGCTGTACATATTTTCCCGCGTAGCAACCACCGTGTCCACTCTCACCGAATTTTTCTTTTTCAACTTTCCGCTCGCGTAAAGATAGGCGTTCTGCACGCTGTAATACCCCATGGCATAAGGATTTTGCACCACCAAAGCGTCGAGCGCGCCCTTTTCGAGATGCTCGATCGAAGTAACGTTGTTATCGAATCCCACCACGTTTATTTTTTGCTGATTCCCCGTGCTTTCCACCGCCGTTCCCGCGCCTAACGTCGTCCATTCGTTAAACGCCGCCATCGCGTTGATCGCGGGGAATTTTTCAAGCATTTCTTTTACGCGCAAAGCCGCGTCGGCGGTGTTCGATACAACGTTTTCCGTTGCTACGATCTCCGCGTTCCCGTCCTCGCGCGCGGCGCTCAGAAACCCGTTCACTCTTTCCGCCCCGTTCCCCGTCTGTTCGTAAGGACTCACGATCCCCGCCACGATTTTTTCGTTTGTAAGTTCCCTGAGCGCAAAAAACGCGCTTCTTCCGCTCTCGAAATTATCGATCATAATCTCCGCCGCCGCGCGATCCGATTTGCTGCCGCTGTCAAACATAATCACATGAATGCCCGCCGCCGCCATTCTGTCTATATACGTGGCGCTGCCTTCATAACTTATGGCGGAAATCGCAACGGCTGCGGGTTTTTCCGCAATCGCCTTTTCGAAATACGCGTTCTGCTCGCTTTCCGCTTCTTCCGAAGACGGCTCTAAAAAAGTTACTTTAACGTTATACTCCGCGGCGGCGGCGTCCGCTCCGCTTTTCACGGAACGCCAGAACACAGAATCCGAGCCTTTCGTAATCAGATAAATCCCGGAATCGACGCCGAAATTGCCGCGGGCGGAACAGCCCGAAGCCGCCCACGGCAAAAACATGCACAAGCCGCAACATACAATCGCCCAAAATTTTCTTCCCGCGCTCATTCTTGTTTTTCCTCCGTTGTTCTCGGCAATCGAAGCGTTATCGTCGTGCCTTCGTCCTCCACGCTGTCCACAGAAACGCCGTACTCTTCGCCGAAGCACATTTTAATACGCAGATCCACGTTTTTGATGCCTATCCCCATCGTTTCGCAATTTCCGGCGCGTATTTTCTCTAATTTTTCCGCGCTCATACCGCATCCGTCGTCGGCAACGGTTAAAATCAAGTCTTTTTCGGACACTCTCCCTTTCACCGAAATATGCAGTTTCTCGCCCTCGATAATTCCGTGCTTAATCGAATTTTCAATAAACGGCTGCAAAATAATTTTATTGCAGCGGCAGGCAAGCGCCTCGGGCGAAATATCCATCGTATAATCGAATTTGCTTTTAAAGCGCATGCTTTGAATTTTCAGATAACTTTCCGCATGCTCCGCTTCCTTCGCCACGAGTATCAGCTTTTTCCCGCGGGAAATTCCCACGCGGAACAATTTGGCAAGAGCAGACGTCATTTCCGCGGCTTCGTCCGCTTTTCCCATTTTGCACATCCACACAATGGAATCGAGCGTATTGTATAGAAAGTGCGGATTGATTTGATTTCTCAGAATTTCCAGATGACTTTCATGCAATTCGCGCTGCTTTGTTTCCACCTCTCTCAGCAAATCCTGCACCACTTTCACGTTCACGCCGAACGATTCCGAAAGTCCGCTGACTTCTTTAATCGAACTTTTTTCGGGCTGATACCGATAGCCGTAAATATCTTTTTCAAACGCCGCCATTTCCTTCGACAAGCCTTTAATCGAAACGCTCAGCCGCTCGGAAAGGACCATTGCGATTCCCCACGAAGCAATCACGGCAGTGCCGCACACCACGGCGATCAGAATAAATTTCTGTTGCGAATACACCGATAAAAGTTCCCGTGGATAGCTTACCGTAACAAGTCGCCATTGCGTTTTATCCAGCAACGATACGGTGTACGCCATATCGCCCCGGTAAATCACCCCTTCTTCGTTCAGCGGAACGGTTTCTTCCGTTTTCGCGCCGGAAGCAATCAGTTTACGCCTCGGGTGATAAACGTTTCCGCCGGATACGTCTGTAATATAGCAATATCCCCTGTCGCCGATTCTCGCATTATCCACCGCTTCCGAAACGGCGAGCATGGTAAGATCCGCAGAAAAACACACTTTTCCGTACACGCTGTCGCTCACCGAAGAACAAGCCGTAAACACCCACGGAAACCCGCCCGCGAAAATATTCTGCACGTGAATCGGCGAAAAATAATACTCGTCCTCTTCCGCCTGCGCGCGATAATCCGAAAGATTTTTCGAATACGTGCTTTTCAGCTCGCGTTTCGACCAATATCTGAGAATATTCCCGCCTTCATCGTAAACGATGATCGCGTTTATGTTGCGATCGAGTTCCAGGGCGGAGTTTGCGGCAACGTCGAGCGCGGCGGCGTCCGTTTTCAGTTTCCGTTTCAATATATCGAGCGTTTCGATCGTTTCATCGATTTGCCGCTGCACCGAAAGCGCAATCTGTTCGGCGGCGCTTTCCACCCCCGTAATCGCCGATCTCGAAAGCAAATCGCCGAAGCTCGAAGAAAGTACGGAAGCCATCGCGGCTATAATCACAAACGACAGCGCGCTCATCACGACGGCAATGAGTGCCGCAAACGATATTTTTTTACGGGGCTTTTCAGCCTTTATTCTTTTTTCGCCGTTCTTTTTCATTCGCCTGCATCCTCTCCGCCCGCCGCGCGCATTTTTGCGGGTGAAACGCCGTAGTACTTTTTAAATCCGTACGAAAAATAGTGTTGATCCAGATAGCCGCATCTTTCGCAGATTTCGGAAATTTTCATATTCGAGCCGAGCAAAAGCTCTTTCGCTTTTTCCATTCTCTTTTCTGTCAGCAGGCTCACAAACGACGCTCCGCACGATTTACTTACGAGCGAACTTAAATACGGCACGGAACAGCACAGCTCGTCCGAAAGAGAACTTAAAGTAAGCTCCGCGTCAAAAAAGCGCGAATTGATCGCTTCTTTTGCCTTGTCGATCAGCTGCGAAGCAGAAGTTTTCCGCTGTTCTTCCAGATACTTTTTCGCCTTCAGGCATACTTCTGAAATTCCGTTCTTCATGCGATCTGCGCCGTAAACGCGAAATTCCTCCGCAAACGCGCCGGCGGAAAACAAATCGGCAGGCGGAGCCTGATCGGTAACCGATTTTGCGGCTCTGTATACGGCCATCACCAGATTCGCCGTCAGTCCGCCCATATCTATTCTTTTCTCTTCCGCTTTTGCCGAAACAAAAGCAAGATATTCGCAGATTTGTTCTTCCGTACCCGTTTTTAAAAGTTGTTCCAGCTTCGCTCCGAATCGATCGGCAAAATCGTCGTCGCGGCTGTTCTTCGTTTTTTCCACGTCGTTTGCGTAAAGCATTTCGCCCGTCGTATCCGTTTCTTCGTTTCCGTCGTTTCCGAGCAAACTGTCCAGCGCCACTCTCGCCTCTTTATACCCGCGCCGCACATGCTTTAAAGAAGTAAACGGCGCGCTGATTCCGCAATACGCCTTATATTTCAGATACTTCGCAAAAAGCTCCAGCGTTTCCCGCACGGCAGCGGCATACTCGTTTTTTTCCTCTTTTTTTACAAGGACCAACGTAGCAATCGCCCCGTCTGCAAGCGCAATGCTTTGCGCTTGAAAACTTTTTTTCATCACGCCGTCTATGAGCCGGGCGATACGATCGTTATCCTCTTCCCCCTGATTTCCGGCTTTGTTTCCGCCCGTGCTTTTCCCTATCCCCGTAGCCATCACGTACATTTCGCAAGACGGATCGTCGCAACAAAGCCCCATATCTTCCGCCAGTTTTTCCCTTGTTCCGGCGTCCGCGTCCGCGCCGTCGAACACAAGTTTCATAAAAGCAAGCTCCCCGGCAAGACGGGTACGTTCCTTTCTGTCGTCCGTCTCTCCGTGTCCCGTCCACTCCGCAAAGTTTCTGTCCATTCGCGCCTTGATTTTCACAAGCTCCGCGGTAAGATCTTCGGGCGTGATCGGTTTGAGCAAATACCCGGCAACGTTGTATTCGAGCGCGCGTCTCGCGTATTCGAAATCATCATAGCCGGTAAGAAACGCAATCGTCGCCGAAGGCCTTACGTCGCGAACGGCCGCGGCAAATTCAAGCCCCGTCATATACGGCATCTTTATATCCGATAAAATAAGATCGGGGCTTAATCTTTCCGTCAGTTCCAGCGCCTCGAATCCGTTGCTCGCCTGCCCCACAAGTTCAAAGCCCGCCGCTTTAAAATCCACAAGTTCGGCAATCGACGTTCTTATTTCTTCTTCGTCATCCACAAGTAACAATGTGTAGCTCATCTGTTCTCTCCGCAATCAGAAAACATCCGCTTTTTCGGCAGCGGACGTCATCGTCCTTCATATCATTGATAATATTATAACAGATTTTATTCAAAAAATCAACAGCAAATCTAAAAGAACGGCAAATAATCATCGCCAAAGTACGAGTTTGCACAAAAAATCGTAAGTTTGCACGCAAGAGTGCAAAGTTTGCACAATCAAAAATTCGCAGTTCCGAGCATTCTTGCAATAAATATTTTGCTCAGATAACAAAAAAGCCGAAGATTTTCTCTTCGGCCTTACATGTTTTTATATGTCGTCTTTTCCTGCGGTTTTCTTGTTTCCGCTCGTTCCGCAATCGCCGTTTTATCAAGCGAAGTATTATCAAAATCGATTTTCACTTCAAGATGAGAATCAGGTTTTTTTGTGGGACAATACTACCAGCGTCTCGACGTTTAATTGCTTGTTCAAAAAAATTTCTTCGACCTCTTTGCCGTCCTGTAATACGGGAAAGTTGAATTTTATCGATTTTAGCGGATATTCACTTTCTCCTTCGGGATAAATATGTACTTCTTTGATTAATTCCAAGAGAAGTTCTTTTCGCTCTTCGTCATTCATAATATCGTAAAATTCTGAAAAATGTTCTAAAATGCGATATATATTTTCTAATGTTAAAGATTTCTCTTCAATCGCGCGTTTTTTATATTGCGCATCTTCTATTTTTTCCTCAAGTTCCGTAATTATATCGTACATGGAATCAATTCTCGCTGTCATATCACAGATTTTTCTTTCTCTATACTTTATGTCTAACGGCAAAGAGTCGAGTTCTTCTTCAAGTCGGGTTTTATTGGACTTAACTTCCTTTAGTTTTAGCTCGTAATTGTCAATTTCTTTAATGATGCGACTCACGTCGACATTCATTCCTATCCGCTTTTTTATTCCGATTGCAAACTCTTTATCTCGTATGAGTTGTTTAATCACCTCAACAACGAGAGGCTCTATATCTGTTTTTTTCAGGTTTGCATTATAATCGCAAAAGCCGCCGCGTTTCATTTTATTGCGACTGCAAGAATAGTACATTATTTCTTTTTCTGTCCCGTCTTTTTTCGTCCATCTTATTCTATTGGCATACATACTGCTTCCACATTTCGGACATTTCAATATGCCTGTGAGTAAATACGCTCGATCCTGTCCTGATTTAGATGCAAATTTAACTCCGGTATTAATTCTTTTTGAATGAGCCTTTTCCCAAATTTCTTCACTCACTATTGCTTCGTGCTGCCCTTCAGTAATAGAAAAATCTTTTTTCGCAACAACCCGATATTCATTTTTCTTCCCCTTTACTTTTTCGCGCATTCTTCTTCCGTATGCAATCTTACCGCAATAAACGGGATTGTCTAATAAGATTTGTATAAATCGCCCGCTAAATATCGTAACGTCGCTTTCTTTTCTCTTTTTCTTTGTTATGCCTTGTAAATTAAGATATTTGGCTATACCCGTATATCCGATTTTTGTCGTAGTGTACATTTCAAAAACCATTTTGACGATTTTAGCCTCGTCTTCTTCTATTTGTAAAATGCCGTCTTTAATCATATAACCGTACGGAGGCGGTCCGCCGTTCCACTTTCCTTGGCGAGCCTTTTCCCTACGACCGTTCATCGTTTGCTCCAATATATTTTCACGCTCTATCTCTGCCACGGCGGATAATACAGAAATCAATAATTTCCCACTTGTTTGAGACGAGTCAATTCCTTCTTCGATACAGATTAAATTTACATCATAAGTTTGCAATAAAGCCAAAGAATTTAATATGTCAGCGGCATTCCGTCCAAATCTCGAAAGTTTGTATACAAGAACATAATCGACATCCAGTCCGTTTTCCACATCTGACAATAATTTTTTAAATGCCGGTCGCCCCTCAATTGATTTTCCTGATTTACCCGCATCCTCATATATGTCAACAACTGTCATTTCCTCTCTTTCGGCAAACCGTTTCAGCCCATTCTTTTGCGCATCTAGACTGTATCCGTCAACCTGTATTTCCGTACTTACACGTGAATATAATAAGCATCTTTTACCTTCGCGATTCATCTTTATCCTCCTTCTTGTTTCCAATTTTACCTAATACGGTTATGCCGTATTTTTGCACTAAACGCGTCATTATATCAATAAACGCATTGTGATTCTCATTTTCCCTTTTATTTACATCTTCTTGCCGTTTCAAATCTCCTTAAATTTATTTGTGTTTCGTATAGGTCGCGTTACTCGGGATTTCTGCCTTGTCTTACTATTTTTTATCATTTTTAATTTACCGACTACTCTCCGTAGTAACACTATAACTTTTATTCTTTCTCCCGCCGTGCTTTTAACGGAAAGATAAACACGGCTACCCCTATCACACAATATCTCCTTATCTTTTCCCGCCATTACGGGTGTAATAAGCACTTAATGTGTTCCGCTGCTATGTGACTTCATAATTTCATACGCTTTTTTTATAAAGTCAACTTTTGTTATGTTGCGTTCCTTCAAGAACGCATTGATCTCGTCATACAAATCCCGCGGGATCATCGTCTGAAAATTTCCGTTTGTCGCACGGCGTTTTTCTTTGTTCTTTGCTTCGTATTTTCTATTAGCAATTCTTTGCGGTGTATCGTCTTTGCGTTTGACCATAACTTTCCTCCGAAAATTTTATTATCGTATATATACTATAATATATTTTTCGGAGTTTGTCAATCGGTTTTGCTTTGTAAAATTTGCCGGGAAGGTAATTACAAATGTTTGAAATAAAAAATCAAATAACAAATTT
>UQPN01000019.1 GCA_900542935.1 uncultured Eubacteriales bacterium | reverse complement strand
AATCACGCACCGCGTCCGCTCCCCATTTCTCCGCGATCGCTTTCGTCCCTTCCACGAAACTTTCGTCCGTCGGTATTGTAAATCTTCCTTTCTTCATTTTATTTCTGCCCTTCTTTTATCGTTTTTTGTTTTTTCCGGATCTATCAGCTTCATTTCTCCTGCAGCCATTCGTTTTTAAGTTCCTCAAAATTGACCGTTACTATACGGTCTTCCGTAACGCCGTATCCCCGTAACAACTTTTATAACTTGTTCGTCTTTCCACGCTATGAGTTTTTTTTAATATTCCTTGCGCTCAACCATATCAAGTCTTTTTATTGATTTTGTTTCTATTATAGCAACCATTTTTTGATTTGTCAATAAATTTTCCGAAACAGGAAACCTTTTATCGTTTTTGTTTTTCCGGCAGATTGCCGCATGCGCTGTTTTCATGCGCCCTGTTAAATCAGCTTATTTTTCCCTTTGTTCAAAGAATACGTTACGCCGTTTATGCCGATTTCGCATTGTTTCGGAGCCGATACAAAAAGCTCCGTAATCGCGCCGTTTTTCATTTTCGCCGAAACGATCAACCCGCCGCGCGAGCGCAGATTTTTAAACGATACTTCGCGATACGTCCACTCTTCGGGCAATGCCGCAAACAATTCGATTTTTCCCGTATGGTCCTGCAGCAGCATTTCGTGCAACGCGTCGCAAAAGCCGAATAACGCTTCCAGCGTAAACGGACGATAATGAAACTGCGTATAGCCGAACCGTCTGAAATCGCCGTTTAAATGAAACCCGTTTTCGCCCACGAATCCGCGGCAGAATTGTTTCAGTCTTTCAAACGCCGCGTTCCCGTTTTTCGCCATGGCATAAATCTGCGCGGACATCGCAAACGAAAACCCTACCCAAAGGCCCGTGCCGAGCTTTTCCATGTCGTCGAGCGTCCGTTCGTAAATGTTTTTATGCTCTTCGGTATCGTAATCGATTAAATGCAGCGGATACAGACACATCAGATGCGAAAAATGTCTGTGCGTTTCGGGCAGTTTCCGCGTTTTATCCAGCATGACTACGCCGTCCCGCGAAACGGCTATATCGTCCAGTTTTTCAAGAATTTCAACGTATTCCGCGGGGTTTTCTTTGAGTATTCCGGCATATCCTTTCAGCGTTTTATACAAATACCGCATCAACGCGAGGTCGAAATTCGAATTCGGCTGTAAATACGCTTCTGCCGTATCGTCGAAAATTTCCGGCGAGGAGGAAAGCGGCAGATATAATTTTCCGTCTTTTTCTTCCAGCAGCGCACGAATCGCCTTGCCCACGCCGCGCAGAAACGGATACGCGCGGTTTTTTAAAAATTCTTCGTCGCCCGTGTACAAATAATATTCGTCGAAACTCTGCGCCGCCCAGATCGTCATCGTCGGCGACAAGGAATACTGCGCCCAGCCGCCCATCGGTTTTCCGTCAAGCGTACTGCATGAGGGCAGTAAAATTCCCTCCACGCCGAAAAAATCTTTCGCGAATTTCTCATATGCCGGCTTCAGTTTCCATAAATATTCCACGAAAACTTCGCCCTCTTCCAGACGATTCGCCTTTAAATAAGACTGATACGATAATTCCGTGTTCGTATCGTGGTGATAATCGCCTTTCCATGGCGGCAGGCAATCGTTATCCGCCGTCCATACCCCCTGAAGAGGCATCGGATAAAAACCTTTCCGTGAACAGCTTCCGAACAGATACCAGCTTTTCCGGTACGTTTCGTCGATAAGTTTATCGCCTGTTTTAACGGCGGATTTCCCGTTGTAAGCGCGCCAGTGCTTCCGATGCGCCTCGTGCAATTTTTCAAAGTCTGATTCCGCCGCCCGTTTTAAACGATTTTTTGCACCTTGTACGTAATTCTCATCGTCGTTCGAAGAAGCAAGCGTGTAATAAATTACGTTCCCTTTGCGGTAGATTACGATTCCGTAACAATATTCCGTATGCGTTTTCTGTTCGTACCACCCGTACGCGCCGTCGGCTTTGATTTCCGCAGGCGGATAGCCGAACGATCTTTCCTCTTCCGGATTGCCGATGCCCGAAGCATTTTTCGTTTTTTCCGACAAATATTTCGGGATGTGAAAGCCGTACGAACAATCGCGATACACCCGGATAACGCCGGTAAGCGATATGTAATCCGTAAACACATCCGCGATTTTTTCCGCGCCGTCGTAAACGCTTACCGTCGCGGTATCTATATCCAACGTATACGAAATATCTTCCGCCGCCGGGGAAAAATTCAGTTCGATTCTTCCGGCGGTAATTTTCGAAGGGTAAGGCTTGCCCATAAAAATTTCGTCGAACAGGCGGCAGTATTCTTTCCAATCCTCCGCCTTGCCGCTTTTTGCCAGCCGTTTCAGATTTTCGAAATTGAAACCGCTTTCCAGCGTGGTTTCGTTCGGACGAAGATCCCACAAATCCGTTCTGTCTACCGTAATTTTCAACGGCGAACCGCCGTAAACGATGCTGCCGATAAACCCGTTTCCGAGCGGCAGTCCCTCGTCCCACTGCATTGTTCTCGCTTTTATTTTCTGCATCTGTTTATCGCCGCGCAACCGCGCGCCCCGTTATTTTTCCCGACGTATACTCACTGCTTTCCCTTTGCCGAACGGCAAAGAAGAAGGATACAACTTGCCGAATTCCACGATTTTTATGTCTTTCTCCAGATCTTCGGCTATCTGCCCGTTAATACGTACGTCTTTGTATCGGATATTTTCCGTCGCGCAACTTACGTACGGATCGAACAATTCGAGATGTTTCTCTTCGATGTACTGCGATTTCGGCCCCACCGTCATGAAATAAGAATTCGGATATTTTTCTTTATTCAGCCGCACGGCTACGTCCGAAAAACGGATATTCTTTACGTTGGAACCGATTTCAAACGTTGCGAAGTTTCCCGTTACCGGATTGCCGCTCAGATAATTCGGCTGCTTATCCACGGGAGAGGTTGTATCTGCGGAAATATGTTCAAACGTAACGTTTTCTATTCTGCCTACCCCGATTTCCTTTTCGGGAACATCCGTGTATGCCGGCGTTTGCAGATACATTTTAAACGTGGTTACGCCCGATACGTTCTTCACCGTAAGATTTGTAATGCGGCAGTCCTCTTTTTCGCCGTTTTTATACGGATATATGCCCGGTTGAATCCGAAACGATTTGTGCACGTTCCGCCCGTCGCCGCAGTTTACGCCCTCTACGGTAAGGTTTTCTATCGCGCCGAAATTGATGGACGAATTATCCCAGTCGTAAGCGTTCAGCGCAATCAGATCGTCCTCCGTATGCCCGGAAAGATTTTTCACCGTACCGTTTTTCACGCCGCCGTTTACATGCAAGCCGTCGGCGAAACAGTTTTCGAAACGTATGTTTTCTATCGTAAACCCGTCCGTTCTGCCTAACTGGCAGGCAAAGCCCGCGGCGGCACGGAATACAAGATTTTTCAGCGTTAATCCGCGTACGCCGCTGAATAAAAAGCACGTGGAAACGCCGTGATACGTATCGTTTTCGTCAAAACGCCCCGAAACGCCGTAGCCGAGCCGTTCTTCGTTTTCTTCGCCCCATATGCCGCCGCAGACGGAAATATTTTCGTCGCACAGCGCGTCGTCGGGGATTTTATAATCGGAACCGTCTATCACGCTTTCGTTTCGTAAAAGCAGCGTTCCCGTGCCTTTCGTCAGAATGATTTCGGCGTGTTCGTCGGCGTAAATTTTCGTATCCGACGGCACGATCAACGAACGATCTACGTAATACCTGCCTGCGGGAATAAAAATTTCCCGATAAGTTTTAAACGCGCGGTTCAATTCGTCGGACCAGATTTTTCCGTCTTTGTAAGGCTTGAAACCGCCGTCCGCAATACAGGATAAATCGATTTTTCCGTGTTTGATGTTTGTAAGCATAATGTATATGAAAAAATGCAGGATAGAATCTACGCTTTCCGCCGAAAATCATACAATTTTGAGGCGGAAAGCGTACAAGGTTTGCCTTATGGTATCGCAACCGCTAAGCCGCGATGAATTTTTTCTGTCTACGCCCAGAGTTCCGCGTTGCCGTTATCATCGTAATGCCAGCAACCGGCTTTCTGCGTTTCGCTGTAGTAGTAGATCTGATCCGCGCTGAGAAGATCATTGATTGCACCTAAATCCGTATGTGTGTACTCAATTTTAATCGTGCTATCTTTTTCCGCACCGAATACATACATCTTTGCACCGACTTTCGTAACGCTTGAATCTGCTAACTTGAATTGTTGAGCTTCAACTTGCAACGCTTTATTTACAATCACGGTTTCAAGTTTAGCACAATTAAGGAAATTATTATTTGCGCCCCCATCGTTTAATTCCGTAACGCCGATCATCGAAACATATTGAAGATTGTAACAGTTCAAAGCAATTCCGCCCTTTAACGTTGTAACGCTCTCCGGTAAAATCAACTTTGTAATATTCAACCCTGCAAATACATTCTTCGCAACATAAGTAACAGCTTTTTCGCCGTTTGTACCATCGTTATAAGCAGGAAGCACAATAGCTTCTTGTACATTGGTGGCGCAACCGGATACATAGTACGTTTTAAGCGTAGAATCATACGTATAGGAAATTCCTGCCGTATTGTATGCACCGCAAGTTCCGTGACTGCATTTTCCGTTTTTATCCCATTCGTGATTGGTATATTCGGAAGATAAAATCTCGCCGTTTTTGCCATAATTCCATTGTCCGCACTTCGACGAGTCGCCTTTGTAATAAACAGTACCATTAAGCACGTTATTTAAATTTTCGTAACCTACTGTGCAACTATACGTGCTTTCTTCTGCCGTGCCGTTTACATAAACAATTCCTTTCGCATCTTTATGATCATAACCTTCGGTACGATTCTTAAACTGTTGATCATTCAACAGAAAATCTTTGTTTACAATAACCGTTGTAAGCTTCGTGCAATCAAGGAAGTTATTGCTAGTTGTAAGAGTTTTTACACCGGTCATCGAGATGTATTCAAGTTTGGTTGCACTACTGAAAGATAATCCGCCAAATGCCGTAACACTCTCGGGCAGCACGATTTTTGTAGTGTTGCTATTCCAGGCACACGAATTTTTAACGGAAGTTACGTTATAAGTTTTTCCGTCTTCGGTGGTATACACAGCCAAGGGGTATACTTCGGTGGAATGATTTCCGTCGTAGCTCGCAATGCATGCCTCATTATCGTTAATGATTTCGTAGTTAATGCCGTTTTGCGTATGCGCTGTGCCGCCCAACGAGCAGATGCCGTCTTCAAATTTATGTTCGAATCTGAACGCTTTCACTTCGGATTCCGCGCCGGTATAATTGTCGGTTTCTTTCACCACGGCTTTCACATAGTAGGTGAAGTTTCCGACACCGGGGTATTTTGCATTTTCGAACGAATCTACAAAGTCCTTATCCACCAACTTCGAATATTGATACTCAACCTTTCCGTGAGTAGCCGTTGCCGAAGGCGCAGGGGTATCATTGCAATGAATTATACTTGCCATGGTGAAGTTGGCAATTTTATTATTCGTCGCTTTCTTCACTTCAAACGATTTCGTTTCTTCTGCGCCGTCGTATTCGTCGGTTGCGGCTACGCTCGCTTTCACGTAATAAGTACCTACGTTGTGATTTTCAAGCTTATCCCACGCCTTATATTCGCCGTCTTTTTCTTTTGCAAACGTAATTGCGGCTTCGCCGTATTTCGCCGTTGCCGTAAACACAGGCGTTTTGCCGTACACGATATCCGCAGTATCAAACGCCGTAATCGCATTGGCAAACACTCTTCTGAATTTCGCGTATACCACGGTGTCGCCCGAAATCTTGCTTAAATCCGCTTCGGCGTCGCCTCCGTTTTTCGTTACCCATTTTTCAAACACAAGTTTGTCGGCGCCGTCGGTGCGATCGGCAGGCGTTTCGAACGTCGCCGCACCGCCGTTTTTCACCATCACCGATCCCAACTCTTTTTCGCCGTCTTTAAACGTAACAAGACTCAGATTGTAAGTTTTTTCGGGCAGCTGTTTTCCCTCGTTCAAAGCCGTACCGTTTGTTACGTCCACATTGCTTCTGACGGCAACGTACTTCTTCGAAAAATCGGCTCCCTCGTTGATTTTCGTAACCAGTCCGTTGTATAAATCCAGACTGTCGATATACAGCGGGAACGTTTCGTCCGCACCCAGCCACGAATAATTTTCAAGGCTTAAAATCTGTTGCGTGTATTCCTGTTTGGTATCCAGCAAAGCCGCCGTAGCCACGTCGTAAAAATTCCCGCGCGCGTTTTCGTTGTAATCGAAAGCCTTCGCTTCCGTCTTGCCGCTGTAAATATACGCCTGCGCGGTATAATCCAGCTTGCGGTTCTGTTCCCGCACCTTGGTAAGGCACACGTTGGCATACCAGGCTTCGTCGCCGTCCACCCGATACAGCTTCTCTTCGTCCACCTCGCAGTTCAGCCACTTTTCGTCGAAATATTTCACCGCGCCCACGCGTACCACCAGTTTCACTTCGTCGTTCGCGTCGTCGTCCTTTATGTAATTTTTCGCGGCGGCATTCATTTTCACGATGAACCGCAACCCGCCCCCGGCATTGAGTTTCAGCGACGTACCGTCAAGCACTTGTATCGTTCCGTCGCCGGGGAAAGCGCTTTCCGCGCTTGCAATGTAGCCGTGATTCATCAGCGCAACGCCGCCCGCCAGCATGCCGAGCGATACGGCGGAAGCCGCCAGCACCAGTTTTTTGTTCTTTTTGCATAATTTTTTCATGTTTCGTTTCCCCTTTAAAGCGTCGTTTTCCGGTTGAAATTATCCCAGTCTACGTCCTCGATTACGTTATCGTACCCCGACGTTGTTAAACAGTCTACAGACGAGAGTACATACAGAACTTCGGGCGATGCATACTTTTTCTTTTCCATTTTTTTCCTCCCCGATTTTTTTATGACTTCGGCGGATACACGTTTGTGTATTCTTCCGCAAGTTCCCAGTTTGCCGTAAGCGTAATGTCGCCGTCAACAACGTCCGCATCAAACACCCACAATCTGCCTTCGTAGTACCAGCCCGTAAAATCGTAGCGGGCGGAAAACGTCGCCTTTACGGGCGCTTCCGGCGCTTTCAGCGTGGCGCCCTCTTGTACGGTAACGCTTTGCACAGCCGTTCCTCCCGCGGAATCGAACGTAACGGTGTATTCTTTCGTTTCCGCCGTTCCTCCGGGCGTTTCGCCGGAATTTCCGCCGGTGCCGCCCGAACACCCCGCAAGCGCGCCGACCGATACGGCGCACAAAGCTGCGGCAAGCACAAACGCAAACCTCTTTTCCCTCATAGCATTTATCTCCTTATACAATTTTTCAAATCCGTTTTATCGGTTCCACGGCACGGCGGTTTCATCCGCATAATGCCAGCAACCCGCTTTTTCCGTTTCGCTGTAATAATACACGTTTCCGGTAAGCATATTGTCCGCCTGAATCTGCGTTGCGCCGTCGGCGCCCTTTACATACAAATCCAGCACGGGCACGGCGGGCGCGTCCGCGGCGCCGAACTGCGATACGTTGGACGTAAACCCTTCGCCGACAATGACGACTTTCAGCTTAACGCAGTTCCTGAAATTATGATCTCTCCCCGTGCCGCCGTAAGGGCTTGACGCATAGTCGAGATTTTTTACGCCCTCCGCCGATACGTATTCGAGATTCGCGCATCCCGCAAACGCCCAGCCTTCCAGACTGTCCACACAGGCGGGAAGAATTACTTTTTTCAGAGTCGTCTTGTTTTCAAACGCTCTCGCGCCCACGTATTTCACCGCGTGTTCGCCGTTCTTGCCGTCGTTGTACGTTGCAAACACTTTCACCGTTTCCGCCTCGCCCGTATACCCGGCAACATAATATTGCGTGCCGTCGAAGGCGTACGTTACGCCCTGCGTTTCTCTGTCCCCGCAAACCGTGCACACGCCGTTTTCGTCGTAACTGTGATTTCTCGCCGAAGATTCGATTTCTCCGTCCTCGTCCTGCCGCCATCTTCTGCACGTGCTTAAATCGCCTTTGTAGTAGATAACGCCCGTAAGCAGAATGTTTTTATCGCTCGGCACGGCTTTTACGTTGCTTTTTTCAAACGTGCCCAAAGAATAAATATCCACGCACGGCGCGGGCGTAATCCGTTGCCCGTCGCTATCGAACCGCCAGTCGATAAACTGCTGCTGCGCCTCGCCCTGATCGTCGTACAAACTGAAATCCGCATTCACCACAAGCGTTTTCAATTTAATGCAGTTGATAAAATTATTGCCGGTAACAACGTCCGCCCCGTCGGTATAAATGCCCGTGTTTTTCAGATTGACCGCAGGCAGCTTCGTAATGCCCGGCATCGATACGTAAACCAGCGAGGAACAGCCGTTGAATACGTCGCCGTCCAGCGCCGTTACGCTTTCGGGAAACGTTATTTTTTCAATCACGGAATTGCCTTTGAACGCGCCGTTTTTCACAAACGTTACGGGGTGTGTTCCGTGAATTCCGTCCGTATATTCGGCAAGAATATTCACTTCTTTTTCGTTCAGCGTCTGATTATCCGATACGTAATATTCCGACGCGCTTTCGGAATATTCGTATTTCACGCCGTAACCGTTTCTCGCGCCGCATTTTCTGCACTTGCCTTTCGCGTTGAAATCGTGTTTGCCGTCGGTGATGATCGTTTCGCCGTCATCGGCAAAACGCCACTTATAGCAGCCGTCAACCGCCGATTTATAAAACACGTCGCCCGTAAGCAAACTGTTGTTGCCGAGCCCCACGTCGAAGCCGACGGGATAGCTTTGCGGATCGCTGATCGCCGTAACCTTTTCGCCGTAAACGTAAATATCCGTACGATTTTCCGCACTTTTCGGCGTATTATCCCAGCGCATAAACGTTGCGCCCGTATTGTAGAAGCCGTTGCCCACAATCACCTGTTTCAGATTGTAGCAATCCCTGAAATTCCAGTGAGCGTAGTACGACTGCGCAATATCGCGCAGCTCCGTGATGCCCTTCATGGAAACGTATTCGAGGTTCGAACAATCGTCGAAGCATTGTCCGCGCAACGGGCTGCTCACCTTTTTTCCGTCTTTCAAAATTTTATTCGTATTAAAACGAGCGTCCGCGTCGACAAATTCCGTCATGCTTTCGGGCAGAATCACCCGCCGGATCGTTTTGTTCGATTTAAACGCGCCGTAACCGATATATTTCACCGCATGGCTGCCGTTCGCACCGTCGTCGTATTCGGCGCGGATATATAAATCTTCGGAATCGTACCCCGCGTCCGCGCCCACAACGTAGTAACAATCGTTGTCTTTATCGTAAGAATAAGATACCTTTTTCGTGCGGGAAGTATGGCATGCTTCGCAGGCGCCGTCTTTCCACCGATGTTCCGCAAGATATCCCTCTTCCGTGTACGTCCTGCCGCAAACCGTGCATGCGAAGTCCGCTTTCCCCGCTTTTACGCAGGTGTATTCCGGAGTGCCCGTCGCCTGATAATCGTGAGAGAACACTTCGGCGGAAGGCATGCTGTCAATCGTATCGTAATCGTTTTCTCCCGACGTCGCTTTCACTGCAAAAACGGCGATTTCGCCCGGTTTCAATGCGTCCGTTACGCTCTGCGCGTCGAAAAACGTATCCGCCGTTTTCGTCCAGTCGCCGCCGTTCACGCTGTATTCATAGCAGTCCGCGTTTTCCACGGCGTTCCAGCAAACCGTTTTGCAATCTTCCACGGTTATATCGGGCATAGCAAGTTCCTCGGCGGATTCGTTCACCGATTTCACGGTGCACTGCGCCGTCATCGTGCCGTAAGAAACGCCGAAAAGATAGCTTCCCGTTTCATGCAGAGAAACGGTCAGTCGGTTATATCCGCTCCGTTCCGCAGTGAAACTTTCCGTAAACTCATAGGAAAATTTCACTTTCCCGTCCGAAAGCTTTCCGCCGAGAATAACTTCCGCTGTCAGCGTAACGTCGCTGCCCGCCGCCGCGGTAAGCTGCCCGGCGTTCAGGCGTATATAATTATCGCGGCGGATAACGTTCACGCGGCATGTGGTTGCGGCTTCGCCCGAAGATACGTCGATAAACGCAGTGCCGTCGGAAATCCCCGTAAGAACGCCGTTTTTGTTGATTCTCGCCACCGATTCGTCGGAAGTCGTATAGGCGTAAGAATCCGCTCCGGACGGCGTAAACTTATACGTTTCGCCTACGTACACGGTAATTTCCTTGTCCGTAAGGGAAACGGTCTCCGCGTTTTTCGTTTCGCCGCCGTTTCCGCCCGCGCACGAAGCGATTGCGGCGCCGCATACGAGAGATAATACAAATACCAGAAATTTTTTCATCCCTCTCACCCCTTATCCGGCAATATTTTCCGTAACTTTCACCGTGATCTTCGCCGAAGCGTTTTTATATGTTGCCGTAATTACATATTCGCCCGCCGCAGAAAACGTAATTCTTGCCGCTCTGCCTTCGGTTTTCAGCACGCAGCCTTCGGGCGTAACTTCGTACGTCGCCGTAAGGTAGGATTTTTCGCCGTTTTTATACACCGTCGCGGTGAAATCCAGCGTAACCTGCCCGCCGCCGAGTACGGCGTTCACTTCTCCCCCGCGATCGAACGTAACGGCATAATTGTTTTCGATAACGGAAATTTTGCAGATTTTCTCCGCGCCGGAAACGCCCTCCGCCTTCGCGGTGATATACGCTTCTCCCACCGCAACCGCCGTAACCGTTCCGTTCCGATCCACAAGCGCTACCTGCGTATCGGAGCTTGTAAACACGATTTGTTTATCGCCGTAACGGCATTCCAGCTTTTCGCTTTGTCCTTTTTCCAGCGATAACGCCGTGGAACTGATGAAAAAGTTATAACTCACCGTCTGCGGAGCGTCTTTCGTTCCCCCGTTTTTCGAACAAGCCGAAAACAGGCACAAGCCGAGCGATACGATAACAGCCAAGATAAAACCGATAAATTTCTTCGTTTTAACCATTGTTCGTTTTCTCCGAGCTAAGATAAGCGTTGTATTTTTCTCTGCCGTACATCACAAGCTCTTCCAGTCTGTCGTACTCCTCCCGATTGAGATAGCCGGAATACATCATATATTCGTCGTCTTTCATCAGGAAGTATTCTCTGAAAATTCTTTCCTTGTACACGTCTTTATACGCCGAATTTCCGAGGTCCACCGCGTAGTCGGCTTTTTCAAGGCAGCTTTCCAGTTCAAGCAGCAGCGGACGCGTCCAGTATTCGCTTCTCGTCAGCGTGTAATAAATCGTCTGGTCTTCAGTTTCCGTAATCGCATAAATTCTTTCGTATGCTTCCATCACCGTCGAAAAATACTGTTTTACGCCCTCGGCGCCGTCGCCGTAATAATGTTCGATGAATTCGTTTATCAAATCCTGCGTGTCATACGAAGCGTTCCATGCAAGGCGACTTCTCACATACGCCCGCATCGAGGACATCGGCGATACGCCGTTCTGCGTGCAAGCCTGTTCGAAATAATACTTCAAGCCGCATTTTTCATAGAACCTGATGGAATCTCCGATATGCGACCAGTTGTTGAAATGATATTTGTACGCCTGAAAGTTCGTGCCGTAGGAATACATCATCAGATTGTTCGTAATCGAAGCCCATGCCTTCATTTCCTCGGCAATGCGCGCGTTTTTATCGCACGTTTCGCCGTCATCGGTGATGGGATGTGTGTAGCACGCTTCGATAGGCGCGTACAGCACGCCCACCTGCACCTGCCCGTCGCTTTTCGGAATCGCGTCTTTATGCACGGCAACGTATTTGCCGTTTTCCGTTTTTACGGGCGGTTCGCGGTAGGTATAGTAAGCGAATTCCACAAGAACGATGTTCTTTTTGATATTGTTCTTTTCCATATACGCTTCAACGCCTTTCGCCACTTCGTTCATAAAGCGCGTCTGAACGCCGGCGGGACCGCCGTAAATCTCTTCCGCCGCTTTGCAGTCTTCGCAATCGCATGAGCCGCTGCCGTCGGTAACGCCCAGCATCAGATAGGGACCGTTCGCAACGTTAATGTATTTGTTCGTAAGCGTTTCCACTGCAAGATCCACCGCTTCCTGCTTCGAATAGCACGTTTGATTATTGTTCCACAGTCTGATTTTCTTTACGTTTTTCTGCCATTCGCCGCCCGCATGGTACGCGCCTTTTTCATACGCCGCGTTTCTGCCCGCAATGTAATTATCGTACCCTTTCACGTCGGAATACGGCTTGCCGTTTTCGTCCGTTTCAAGAACCGGATTTCCCTCTTCGTCCGTTTCGTACACGTAGTTGCCGTTTTTAAGTTTCGGCTGTCTGATAACGTTTCCGTTCTCGTCTTTCTTCACGTTGCCGTCCTTGTCTTTCACTTCTTCCGTTACTTTCTCGTAGCGGGGAACTATCCGATCGTCAAGGTCCAGAATATAGTCGTACAGGTTCAGCACTTCGTCCGGAATATCGTCTTTGTAATTCTTCATCGAAGAAAACAACGTCTCGCACGCTCTTTCGAATCCTCTCACGAAATTCGCGTATCCGAGATACCCTTCTTCGTTCAGGCTATCTTCCGGAATCAACTGCGTATAAAAGCGATAATTCTTATAGGAATCTTTATCCTCCGCTTTCGCGTCCGGATTCAGCATTTTATAAAAACCGGCATAGGCGTCGAAATCGTTTTCTTCCGTCTCGTCGTTATAAGCTTCGTTGATTTTCAAACCGTAACTTTTAAGAAGTTCTTCTTTGATTTCGTTGAATTTCGCCTGTTTTTCGGCTTTTTCGGCTGCTTCCACGCGCGGCTGATCCAGCGTTTGCGTAACGATGTAATTCATCGTATGGCACCACAACCCGTTGAACAGATTGCCGTTCATATCGTAGCCGCCGTTTTTCGACGCGTACGCATACATTCTGAACGCTTCTTTCACCTTCGTTTCGCCCGAAAGTTCGGCGTCCTCCGCGGTAAGAAGCCCGAGAGACGGCACGTATTTATACGTAAAATCTTTCAGTTTGCACGATTGACGGTAGTCCACTTCCACGCAATCGTACGCGTAAGCGTTATACCCCACCTGATAGTGCAGAAATCTGTACACGGAAAACAACGTGCCCGTTTCGGTAGCGCCCGCCATGTACACGCAGTTGCCTTTCGTGTTCACCGTAACGCCGTTTTCTCCCAGCTCGTTGTAATCTATCGTAACGTCGGTTTGCGCGGCGAGCAATTTATTTTCGCCCACCGAAAGATATTTCGCCAGGTTATCGTGCGTAAGCGAATCGTCGGTAACGATGGGCAGCTTCACCGCCGTGGATTTTTCAATGAAATACTGCAGTTCTTCCGCCGCGTATTTTTCCGTTTTCGAAGCTTCGGAACTCACCGCGATTTTATAATCCGATTTTCCGTTTTTCACAAGGTATTCGTTCGTATCGTCAAACGCAAGCGGTTCGCCGCCGATTTCCGTCCTCTCCTGTTTTGTCGCGCCGCCGTCGCGTTTACATCCCGCCGAGGCAAATACGGTTACGGCGCACAATAAAACGGCTATTACTTTTTTCATCTCATCCGCCTCCTTATTTGCAGGTTATCGTAAACTCTGCCACGGTATAATTCTGATAGGAATCGTACGCCACGTATCTGATTATATACTCGCCGGCTTCCGTGAATTTATAAGTTTTTCCCGCCAGTTGTTTGCGGTTGTTGCCCTTGATAACGTAAATATAGCTCGCTATTTCTTCCGCAGGCGTCGCGTTATCCGTGATTTCCGCCGTCGGCAACGTAATTTCTTCGCCCGCCTTCACGGCGGCTTTTATTCCGGATACCTTGATTTGCGGCGCTTCCGTATCGGCTACGTATACGGTGGATTGCTGCAATTTACGGTTGCCGTTCGAATCGTACACCGTGTAGTCGGCGGTGTATTCCCCCGCCTTCCCGATATGCAGCGTATAGGCGTCCGTGCCTTCGTAAATCACAGTTCCTTCGTCGTCGTACACTTTCAGCGTTACCGTTACGTTTTTATCCAGCAAATCGAACGCTTCCATTTTCGGAAACGTTACGGAATGCCCCGCATAAGAAACATAAATCGCTTTATATTCCGGATTTTCCAAAAATACGGGCGAAGCGTAATCGTTCGAATCGGTGGTAATCACGTTGGACGCCGCTTTTTTCAGCGTGAATACGATATCTTTCTTCACGCCTTTCGCTTCGAACGAAATATAAGCTTTTCCGCTTCCGAACCCTTCGAACGCTCTGCC
This sequence comes from uncultured Eubacteriales bacterium, assembly GCA_900542935.1. Lineage (GTDB taxonomy): Bacteria > Bacillota > Clostridia > Christensenellales > Borkfalkiaceae > Scatosoma. The sequence goes on along the minus strand of UQPN01000019.1, from coordinate 30,671 downwards.
GTCGTCGTAGCTCCTTATTTGTGCAATCGTCGCGCCCGTATCCGCGTTGATCAGCGACTTGCTCTCTTCGTTGTATGAAATCCACAGATGACTGTAAGAAGACAACCGTCTGATTTTTACTTTGATGCAGTCCGCCGCCCGCTTCGAATCGGTCATCACGCAATACAGCTCGTCGTATTCCGCCGCGCCGGATAATGTGGATAAATCGAAATTCAGGTAATTTACGGGAATTTCCCGCGAAAACGCAAACTTCGCCGCAGCCGTGCCCGCGTTTACTTTTACTTTATACTCTTTTCCCTCGCCTGCAAACGGTTCGCAATTTTCGAAATCGAAATAATTGTCAAACAGCCGGGCGCCCGCTTTTTTCTGCTCGGCCGTCAGTCTGCTCTTTACGGTAAGCGCAAACGAATATTCCGCTTTCTGCGTCCGGTCGGCGGGGTTTACGCACTCGTACGTAATCGTATGGTTGCCCGCCGCAAGATTTTCCGCGCGCATCGTTTCGCTCACGTCCGCGCCGTCGAAAGTCGTTTTTACGGGCAGATAATATTTCGCTCCGTCCCTGTACAGCACGCCGTCGCACAAAGGCAGATCCAGCGTTTCGCCCGCAATCGCCGAAGCGGGAAGAGAAGCTTTCGTCAGCACGGGTACGGCGGAATCTTTCACCACCACGGTTTTTTCCACGCGTTTTTCGTCGCCGATAAAATCTTTCGCCGAATAGGTAAGCACGTATTCCCCCTGCTTTTCGGGAAGAAAATACATCCCCTTTTCCGTCTGTTCCAACGCAAGCTCGGTCGTACCGAATTTCAGCGTAGTGCTTTCGACCAGGTCGCCCACGCCGCCGGCATACTTCCCGAACAGCGCAAAAACGGCGTACCCCGTAACGCCCGTGCCGGGCACAAGTTCGCCTTCCGCGTTATATTGCAGACTGTCGGTATATTTTTCCACGCTGATCGTAACCGTTTTCACGGCGCTTGCAAATCCGCTCACCGCCGCATATTCGATGACGTAATCTCCCGTTTCCGCCGTTTCGAATCTGCCGCCTTTCTGCGGCACGATTTTTCCGGAGGGAGATTTCACCGTAATCCGCACGTCGTTCACGCTGTTGCCGTTTTCGTCGGAAGCGACGCAGCCGAACACAGGATACGATTTTCCCGCCTGTCCTTTCGGCAGTTCCCGCACGTCGCAATCGCCGTAATCGATTTCTATCGTAACGGAAGCGCCGGACTGTTCCGCAACGGATTCGTTCGCCGCGGCGGCGCCGCACAAAAGCAACGCCGTGCCGCAAAGCCCTCCTATCCACACCGCTCCGATTCTTTTTCTGTTCTTCATACCCTTTCCTCCGTTATCCCTTGATGCCGCCCATCGTAACGTTGCTCATGATTTTATCTTTGAACGCCACGAAAACAGCCAGAATGGGCAGACAGGCAAGCAGACACGCCGATAACTGCACGGGAACGCTGGCTTTGTTATCCGTCTGGAACAGGAACAACCCGTAAGACATCGTAGGATTTTCCGGCAAAAACACCATCGGCGTATAATAATCGTTCCAGTATTCGATGAACAAAAGAATGAACACCGCGAAAATCGTACTTTTAATCAGGGGCAGCATAATTTCGACGAAAATCTTGAAATGCCCCGCGCCGTCTATCTGCGCCGCTTCGGCGTACGTCCAGGAAAGTCCCTTGAACGTAGCGTAAAATACCAGAAAATACAAGCCCGGATATTTACACTTCATAATACATACGCCGATCAGATTGTTTCTGAAATGAAACGCGTCCGCCATCTGCACTTCCGCCGCCAGCGAACCGATGATCGGCAGCAGCATCACCACTACGGCAACCCCGTAAAGCAGCGATTTGAATCTGAAATCGTACTTCGCGATGGCGTAAGCGGTGATAATCTGCGTTGCCATGCAAAACAGCGACATAAACACCGCGTACATCAGCGAATTGAAAAACATCTCCAGCAGATGCACTTCTTTTCCGCCCAGCGTAAACACGTTGAAATCGTCCAGCACTTTCACGTAATTTTCGAAATGCCAGCCGAATTCTTTCGAAGGAAACGCAAACGGATTGTTCCATTCGTAGTCGGTTGCGTCTTTCAGCGAATTGATACATCCGAAGAAAAGCACGTAAAGCATCGAAAGGCAATACAACGCGACGATGACATACAAACCAATCTGAAACGCGTCCATTTTATGCGACTTTTTCACTTTTTCTTTCCGGTTTTCCATAACGAAATCACTCCTCGCTCGGTCCGTATTTTTCAAGCAGATGCTTGGTAAGCAAGGTTACGGGCGCCACAATCGCGGTAAACAAAATTCCCGCAGCCGAAACAAACGGATAATCGCCCGCATACGGAATGGTATTTTTTCCGCCCGCCACTTTCACGAAGAAATAGAACCCCAGCGTGGAAAAAGGCTGCATCGCCCCGTCCTCGCCGCCGTAAAACGAATAGAAATGCCCGTAATTCGTGAAGAACGCGGCAATCGCCACGATAATGTACGTAACCACCGTCGGAAAAATGGACGGCAGAACCACGTGCCACAATTCCTGCAACGACGACATGTTTTCCAGCTCTCCGTATTCCAGAACGTCTTTCGAAATGCTGCACATCGCCGAAAGGTAAATAATCAGCCCGTTTGCGAAATTCATCCACATGCCGAAAATCAATACGGTGTAAAAGCTGGAAGATTTCGCGCGGTTCAAAAGCAGCAGATCCGGATTGTTGAATAACACAGGAAGTCCTTTCTGTATCAGCGTGCGCGCGCACATGACAAATACAAGGCTGGAAATAATATTCGGCAGAAACAAAATCACTTTGAACGCGCCGGAACCGGGTACTTCCTTGAATACCACGTACGCCACCATAATCTGCAAAGGCATTCCTATCAGCAATCCGCACAAAAACTGAATCGCCGAATTTTTAATCAGCAACGACATTTCGCCGCTTACGAAAAACGCCCTGAACACCTCGGCAAACGTCTGCATCGAAAAGTAATACGCGCCGTTTTCGCCGTCGTATTTCTGAAACGCAAGCTTCATGGTATTCGCCGCAACGCCCACGTAAAAAATCAGAAACTGCGCCACGGGGAAAAGAAGGAAGAAGAACAAAAACAGGTTCTGTCCAAGTTTTTTATTGTAAATTTTTTGCTTTTTCTTTTTCCTCGTCAGCCCGGCGAGTTTTACTTTTACGTCGTACAACAGCCATTTCGGCCCTTTTAAAGACGAAGGTTTTTCTTTCATAAATTTATTCCCGCTTACAGCCGGCGCGCGATTCTCAGGAAATCGCGCCCGCGCTCTTCAAAATATCCGTAATCGTCGTTTTCATATCGGCGAAAGCGTCGTCCACCGTTTTATCCGGCTGGTTGAAGAAGTAAGTGAACGGCTCTTTCGCCGTCGCGTTCCCTACCTTCGCCACAAACGCGAAACCGTTGTTGCTTTCGTTGAAGCCGGTTTCGCCCGTATACAGGCGCCGCTTCGTGGCAATCGCCAGATTCGGCGCAACTTTCGCGCCCTCTTCGATAAACGTAAGAATACTCTGCGTATACGGCGTGCAGGTTGCTTTTTCTTCCGCCGTTACCGTGTAATTGTACGGACGGATGCAACCGGTGTTCGCCGTGTACTTCACCAGCTGCGATCTCTGCTGCATGAATTTAATGAACAGTTTCGCAACCTTCGTCTGCACTTCCGCGTTCTTGTTGGTATTCTGCGCGCTGAGGCAAATATAGCTTTCCGCATACGCCGCGGGCAACACGCGCTGCGTGTTCGTCTGATCTTTGATTCCGTCCACGTTTTCGAATCTCGGAATCGGCAGATAGCGGAAGTTTCTCTTGCCGTACCCGTTCACGTTCTGCGGCGTTTCTTTATTGAAAACGTCCTCGCGAGCTTCCTGTTCCCAGTAGCTGTTTTCCGCAAACATCGCGATTCTCTTTCCGAAGCGTTTGCTCTGTATGTATTCGCGCTGTGCGCCCGTATGCGTGTTGCCGCCGCCCGGTCTTGCTTTCGCCGAATAGTTCTCCTGATTTTTCGTAATGTCGTAAAACGCCTTGATGGCGGCTTTCCGCCCTTCCTGATTCAGAAGTTTCGTAAAATTGTTTTCGTTGATGGAGCCGAGGTTGCCGTCCGTGCCTTTGAACGAATAATTCAGCATGAAGTTATCATATCCCTCGTAGTTCGCCCAGATGGCGTTGAACACTCTCGAAATCTGATACGTGCTCGGCGATTCCGCCCATGTGAACGGCGTATAATTCATTCTCAGCCGTTCCAGCAGGGTAAGAAAATCGTTCCAGGTATCGGGCAAACCGTCGTCGGAAGTTCCCCGTTTCCCGTCGGGCCCCGCCGAGCAATCCCCTGCGGCAACCGCCGCGGCGTTCGCGCCGATCGAACCGTCTTTTCTGAAATACAGCGCGCTCTCGTCAAACAGATCCGCGTCGTAAATAATACCGGGAATCGAAAGCATATACGGCACGGCGTAATATTTGCCCTCTTTTTTGAATACGTCGGAATACCCTTCCAGCATCGTATCTTCCACCGACTGCGTGGCTTCCTTGTTCGTGTCGGCGGCAATGTTGCCGTCCTCGTCAAGATATTTTTCGGTCATCACGTCGGTAACGTCGGCAAACAGTTTGTTCTCGGTGAATTCCTCATAGCTGCCCTGATCCAGAATATACAGCACCTGATCGAGGTTTTTCATCGAATTTTTCAGATTCTGCGGACTGAATTCGGTATTTTTCTTTAAAGGTCGCACCACAACGCCCGTTTTTCCCTCTTCGAAATGCGCGTCGGCATAATACGCTTCGAAATCTTTCTTCAGTTCGTCGAAATAAGCGGTGCCGAGTCCCGCGTTGAAAACGCCTACGTCAAGATACGTTTTCGTGGGGTCCTCTTTTTCCGAACCGCCTCCGCAGGCGGCCGTTCCCAGCAGCGTGGCGGAAGCGAGCAGTATCGCGCCGATGTTCTTTGTTTTCTTCATCATTTCAGTATGAATCCTCCTGATTCCGTTTGTTTTTTATCAGCGTACGTTTCGGGCACTCCGAAGCGTCGCGGAACAACCGTTTTTCTACGGTTCTCCATTCTTGTTTTTATTTTATCATCATCTCCCTGCCATTTCAAGCAGTAGTTTATTGTAATTCGCTATTTTTTTATTATTTTTCCAAATGTTTTCCTGCCGTTTTTTTCTCCGCTTTTATGTGAATTTGAATCTTTTTATGCATATTTTCTTAAATAATGTTGACAAAAACGTCTGTTATTGTTAAAATATGGCTATGAAAAACATTGCCGTAAAAAAAGTCATTCAGAAATTGCAACCGGAAGAAATCACCACTTTTTTGTGGGATGATAACAGCGTTCTGCACCGCCACAGCGACTGGGAATTCACTTCCACCGTGGACGGCACGGGCTGTAACGTCGTTAACGGCACGCCTTACGATTTAATGCCCGGCGATTTCGTTCTGCTCGGTCCGCAGCACGTGCATCAGTATGTTTCCGATAAACCCATTCAACGGCGGGACGTCTGCATCGCAACGGAAAAAATGCAGCAGCTGTGTTTCATTCTTTCGCCCGATCTGTACGAAAAACTCTGCAAAACCGAAAAGCCGATCATCATTCATTTAAGTCTGGAAACGTTCGGCGAGCTGCACCAGCGATTGAACAAACTCAGCGCGCTCGAATCGGCGAATCTTTACAGCAGCGCCACGCTCGTTTCCATCGTCGTCTATCTTCTTGGCGTGTATGTAGAGCATAAATCCGAAAAAAACATGCCGGAAAGCATTCTTTCGTTTCTGCAGCAGATTTCCAACCCGGACGTTTTTTCGATGCGGATTAACGACATTATCTCGTTAAGTTCGTATTCCCATTCGCATTTCATCAAAATTTTTAAAAAATACGTGGGCAAAACCATCATCGAATACATCACCGATTTAAGAATTTCCTATGCCGCAACGCTGCTTACTTCCACCGATCTCAGCGTAATCACCATCGCTTCGAAAGTCGGGTACGACAATCAGTCGTTTTTCGCGCAGAAATTCAAAAACAAATACAACGTATCCCCTATGGAATACAGAAATTCCGTGCATGAAAAAGATTCTCTGCCTCCCGTTTCTTAAGCGGCGTTTTTACAAATATATCGTCGCCACGGTATCGTTTCCGTTTTTTACCGCCGATTGCACCCCGTGAGGCACATAGATTTCGTAATTCACGCCTTCGTCCGCTTTCACTTCCAGAATCACCGCGTTATTCTCGCGCCGCCACTGCACAAAAATTTTTCCGCCTTTCACCCGCGTTCCGCCCCGTGCGAACGCGAGTTTTTTTCCGAACGAGGGGGAAATCACCACTTTTTCCTGCTCCGGAAATAGTTTGATGCCCAGCACGTACGAATACAGCCACTCCACGCACGACCCAAGGCTGTAATGGTTGAAAGAATTCATTTCCGGATCCTCGAATCCGTGTTCTTTCGTATACCCGTTCCAGCGTTCCCATACGGTGGTGGCGCCGTTTTTCAGCATATACCCCCACGACGGATATTCCGTGCGGGATATAATTTCGTACGCTAATTCCGTTTCGCCGATATCGCAAAGCGCGGGCAGAATAAATCTGCTGCCGATGAATCCCGTCGTCAGCCCGCCGCCGTTTTCGCGGATGATTTTTGGAAGCCGCGCCAATGTTTCCTCTTTGCTCAGATATCCCGCGACGTAAGCAAAGGCGTACGCCGTCTGCGTATCGCAGGAAATCCGCCCGTCCTTATAGTAATTTTCGCGGAAAGCCCGGCGGCAATTTTCGTAAATTTCCGTATATGTATCGCGTTTTTCGTCTTTTTTTAAAATTTCGCACAACTTCGCCGTAAGCAACGCGGAATACCCGAAAAAGCACTGATTGACAACGTCAGGATCGGTATCGCCGTTCACCGACAGCCAGTCCCCGAAGTTATTCGTGATTTTCGTTAAATAATTTTCGCTTTTCGCCAGATAATAGCCTATCCATTTTTCCGCCGCCGGCAGATTATCCTCCGCCGCCGACAGATCCCTGTAATGCAAAAAATGAAAATACGGTATCACGGTAATGCAGTCGCCCCAACCGGGCACGCCCGCCGTGTTATCCGAGATTCCCACATAAAACGGCACAATCGACGGAATTTTCCCGTCCGGCAGCGCGTCCTCCCGCACGAGGGAAAGGTAATTTTTAAAGAATAAATCACAATCGGCATTGAACATCGCCGAATTGCAGAACACCTCCGCGTCGCCCGTCCAGCCGAGCCGCTCGTCCCGCTGAGGGCAATCGGTAGGGATAGAGATAAAATTGCTTTTTTGTCCGCGCAAAGCCATGCGGTAAACACCGTTCATCACCTCGTCGGAACATTCGAAACTGCCGTAATATTCTATATCCTGCGAAATCGCCAACCCTTCCGCGCTTACAATCTCCGTTCCGGCGGGTTTCTTCAGTTCCGCATAGCGGAAGCCGTGATAAGTAAACTTCGGCTCGAACGTATCTTCTCCGCCGGAAAGAATAAATTCGTCGGTACATTTCGCGCGGCGCAGATTCGCGGTGTACACCTCACCGTTTTCGTCCGTCGTTTCGCCGTATTTCGCTACGATTTTCCCGCCGCGTTTCCCCTGTGCGGTTACTCTTATAACGCCCGCGAAATTGCAGCCGAAATCGTACCGCACGGTATTTTCGTCGCTGAAAATCACCTGCGGCGAAATACTTTCAGTTACGCGCACCGGCTCGCGCGAATACACCTGAAAAGGAACGCCGAAATCGGTTATTACGGCGTTACCTACAATTTTTCCTGCCTGCCCGCGGCGCCGCGCGTCAATCGTTTCGCCGTCGAAAAAATCGGCGGCAATTACGTCAGAACCCGCGATTTTCCAGCTTTCGTCCGAAACGATTGTATCGGTATGCCCGTCGTCGTACGTCAGCGTAAGCTCGGCAAACAATCTTTTTTCGTCGCCGAACACGTTCGTTTTGTTCCCGTAGCCGAGCTTGCCCGAATACCATCCGTTTGCAACGGTTATTCTCAGCGTGTTTTTGCCGCCGGAGATGATCCGTTCCGTAATATCGTAACGGCACAAATCGATATGCCTGAAGTAATTGCTCCACCCCGGCATAAAACGGTCGGGAATTTCGTGCCCGTTGATATTCACGTCGAAAATTCCCGTAGCCGTAATTTTCAGACTGCAGTTTTTCAAGCCTTTATCCGCATTGAAAAACGTAACGAACACGGGCAGTCCGTCGTTTTCAGTTAAGCTTTCCTTTTTTATCCACATATGATCGTTCCTGTCTGCTTCCGTACGTCTTTGCGCTTTCGCCCAAAACGCCCCTTTTTGTATTTTTTATTATACAATACACGGCGCGGCGAAATAAAGCACTTTTTTATTTTTTTATGCTATTCTTTTATTGCGGCGCGATAGAAACGTACTCAAAAAAAATTAACCTCAACGTAAAACGAAAAAATTGCATTGAAAGAAGTAAGCGTTGTAATTTACACAATCAGGTCGACCATTTTAACGAAAAGCAAAAAAAAAGCGGCTTTTTCTTCGGCGGATAATTTTCGCAATAGTTTCAGAATATCTTCCATTTGCCCTCCTTCTCATTCTGCAAAAAAAATCGTCCGGAACAGATTTACCCGGACGATTTTTTTGTTTTATCGCCGAAATCATACGCGGATTTCGGCTTTGCTGCCGCCGGACGGCATTTTTGTAACGACGATTTGTTTATCGATTTTTTCTTTCAGCTCGGATACGTGCGAAATGATACCTACCAGCCTTTCCCCTTCCGACAACGAAGAAAGCGCTTTCATCGCCTGCGCAAGCGATTCTTCGTCCAGCGAGCCGAACCCTTCGTCCACAAACATCGTATCCAGCCGGATGCCGCCCGCCGACGACTGAATTTCATCGGACAAACCCAGCGCGAGCGACAACGAAGCTTTGAACGCCTCGCCGCCCGAAAGCGTTTTAACGCTGCGCTCGCTGCCGTTGTAATGATCGACGACGTTTAAATCGAGTCCGCTCTGGCTTTTTTTGTCCTCCGCGGTTTCGCTGCGTTTCAGTTCGTACTGTCCGCCGGACATGACCATAAAACGCACGTTGGCGCGGTTTACGATTCTGTCGAAATAATGCGCCTGCACGTATGTTTCCAGCATTACTTTTTCTTTGCCGCCGAGCGTGCCGTTTGCCGTATCGGAAAGGTTTCTTACAAAGCGCCATTTCCGTTCGGTTTCCGCAACGACGCCGCTTTTTTCGCGGATGTTTTTCAGCGCGGTTTCGTTGGCGCCGAGGCGTATCGCCACCGCTTTTTTCCGTTCGTCGAGCTGTATTTTTTCCGCCGAAAGCGCAGCGCGCCGCGCTGTTTCCGCTTTTTCGTCCGTTTCCGTTTTATCCGCAAGATTTTTCTTCGCCGTTTCGATAGCCGCTTTATACCCGGCGATTTTCGTATCGCTTTCCCGCCGGGCTTTTTCCGCCGCTTCGACGGCGGCTTCGATTTCCTTTTTTTTCTTTTCCGCCGCTTCCGTCGCCGCGCGCGCTTCCTCCTCCGAAGCGAATTGCAGCGCGCCGTTCAATTCGTCCACGCGCTTTTGATTCTCTGCGAGAGAAGCGTTGTTTCCCGCCACCCGTACGTTGATTTTAGCGATTTCGTCCTGATAACTGCGTAAATTTTTTTCGGCGGTTTCGATTTGCGTTTCAACGGTATTTTTTTGTTTGATTTTAGCTTCCGCGGCGGAAATTTGCGCCGAAAGCGTTTGCAGCGTTTCTCCGTTTTCACGCAAGGCACGTTGCAGCGCGGGCGCGATTTCATCGAAGTTTTGCGTGCCGAACGTCTGCTTCGCCTTTATTTCCGCCGCCGCTTTTTTCTCTCTTAAAACGGCGTTTTTCTTGCCCGCTTCTTCGCTGGCGACGTTTGCCGCTTTTTCGGCGTTTTTGCACGCCGTATCCATAAAATCGAGCGTTTCTTTGGTAGGCGCTGCTTCGGGCTTACACGCTTTTTTCGGGTGATTTACCGCGCCGCACACGGGGCACGGTTCGCCTTCTTTCAGCGTTTCCGCCAGAATGCCCGCCTGCGCGCTTAAATACGCCGCGTTGCCCGCTTCGAACTTCTTTCTTCTCTCTTCGGCGGCGGAAAATTTTGCCTTGAAATCTTCCTGCGCGCGCGTTAATTTTACCTCTGCCTCTGCGATTTCCCGCAGAGCGGTACGTAAATCGTTTAACGTCTTGTTTTTTTCTTCCGCGGCATTGCGCGCCGAATCGAGCTCCGCTTTTTCCGCCGCGGCGTTCTGCAACGATTTCAGCTCTTCCTTTTTATTCAGCAAATCGGCTTCGAGATTTTGCACGTATTTTTCGCCCTTTTCCAGCCTCTCTTTGCCCTTTTGAATTTCCGCGGAAAGCTTCGCGCAGTTTGCCGCCGCCTGCGCGCGCTCGCGGTAGCGCGGCAGTTCCGCGTTCAGTTTCGCCGCGGTTTTTCCGTATTCCTCCGCTTCGCCCGCGCGCTTTTTCGCCTCCTCTTCCGCCTTGGAAAGCGACTGATTTTCCGCGCTTTCCGCCGCGAGATTGTCGCTTGCTTCTTTTAAGGCGAATTCCGATTTCCGCCGCTCATCCGCCCGCGCAAGCCGTTTTTCGATTTCGATGAGTTCCTTTTCCGCGGCGGCGATTTTTCCGGCAAGCGATTTTTCCGTTTCCTCGTCCTCCGCATTCAGCCGTTCCAGCAGCGGGATGATTTCCGAAACAGGCATGCCGCTTGTTTTAGCCTGCTCCAGCGTGCCCGCAAACGCGCTTTCTCCGCCGCAGACAATCCCCCCGACGTACTGCCGTATGCTGTCCTCCGCCGCCTTGCACGCGCCGCCGAGTTCGTCCGCCGCCGTTTTCAGCGACTTTTGCAGGCGGGAAAAACTCTGCGTGTTGAAAAGCTTCTGAAAAATTTTTTTCCGCTCGTCGGTGGAAGCAAGCAGCAGTTTTAAAAAATCGCCCTGCGCAATCATCGCAATCTGCGAAAACTGGTTGCGGTCTATGCCCATAATCTCCGCAATCGCCCTGTCCACTTCTTTTACTTTGGTAATCACGCGCCCGTCCGGGTAAACAAGCTCCGCGTCCGCTTTTTCGGTAGTTGTGCCCTCGCCGCGCGTTTTCAGCCGATCGTATTCCGGATTGCGGCGGACGGTATACGTTTCGCCGCGATAAGCGAACACCAGTTCCGCAAACGTAGGCGTTGCCGCGTCGGCGTACTGCGAGCGGAACATGCCCGTTTCTCGGTTATCGCCGCTCGGCTGCCCGTACAACGCGAACGCAATCGCGTCGAAAATCGTGGTTTTACCCGCGCCCGTATCGCCCGTAATCAGATACAAGCCGCTTGCGCCGAGTTTATCGAGTTCCAGCACCGTTTTCCCCGCGTACGGACCGAACGCGGACATCGTTAATTTTATCGGTCGCATACATTCTCCTCCCCGTCCCGTTCGATGAGTTTTTGCACGAACGCGGTTTGTTCTTCGTTCATCGGCGCGCCGTTCTGTTTTTCGTAAAATTCCGCAAACAATTCCAGCGGCGTTTTCTTTTCCGCTTCCGTCGCGGCGCCCAAATTCGTGCGGCTGCGCGTGCGCGCGTTATCGTAGGAAATCGTCATTAAATTGCGGTAAATAATCCTGAGCTTCGCCATAGCTTCCGGGACGTCCGTTTCGTCGGTAAGCGTAACGTGCAGATAATCGGCGGGATACGACGTGTTTTCGTAAAAGCTGCGGGCGGCGATTTCTTCGTACGTGCCCCTGACTTCGCTCATTTCGTGCAGCGGAACGAGCGGCACCGTACGAACGGTAAGCAAGCCTTTTTCTTTCAGTTCCGCCACAGTAACGGATTTTTGCTGATTCGCTTCCGAAAACGAGTATTTGAGCGGCGTGCCGCAATATCTTACCCGCTGCGACGATACGTTCTGCGCGCCGTGAATATGCCCCAGCGCCACGTAATCGAAGCCGTCGAAGACGGACGAATCCACGTTATCCGTGCCGCCGACGGAGATTTCTTCGGAATCGCACCGCGCGGCGCCCGTAACGAACTGGTGCGTGACGAGCACGTTGCGCTCCGCGAAATTCACGTGCATGCCGTCGATCGCCGTGCGCAACGCGTCGGTATACGATTCGATCGGCTCGTCCGGGAAGAAACGACGCACGTTGGCAGGCTTGACGAAAGGCAGCATATAAAGGTTGATCTTTCCGTATTCGTCTGAAAGGGTGAGCGGCTGCACGGCGCCCGTGTAGGCGGGAGAAATGTGAATGCCGCTTGCGTCGATCAGGCGGTTGCAGAACGCCAGACGTTCCGGCGAATCGTGATTGCCGCCGATGACGAACGCGGGAATTTTTCTTTCCGCCAGTTTCACAAGAAAATCGTCGAACAGCTCTACCGCCTCTACGGGAGGCACCGATTTATCGTATACGTCGCCCGCAATCAGAACGCCGTCCGGGCGCTCGCCGTCGATGATTTGCAGAATCTGCGCAAGAATAAACCTCTGATCGGCAAGCATCGGAAATTCGTTTACGCGTTTGCCGAGATGCAGATCGGATAAATGGATCAACTTCATTTTTCTTCCCTCACGTTGTTATTTCCGCGCGGCTCAGCGCACGATAAGCAGCTTTTCTTTCGCGCGGGTTACCGCCGTATACAGCCAGCGCCGCCGCTCTTCGCCGAACACGTAAGATTCGTCGAACACGATGACGTAATCGAATTCGGAACCCTGCGCTTTGTGGCAGGTAACGGCGTAGGCGAATTCGAAGCGGCACACGGGTTCGTCCCGCACGATTTTCTTCTTGGCAAGCGCGCGGAAATCCGCTTCGTGCGCAAACGTGCCGTCGGAAAACTCCATCGCGCGATCGCCGTAAAAATAACGGTAGTCGCCGCTTCTGAAAATGCCCGTATCGAACGGCACGCGCACGCTGCCCGCAAGAAAGTCCGGATAAAAATCCATGGAAGCAAGCCCTTTACCCTCGCGCCGCACGTTTTCGGCAAAGCCGATGACGCCGTTCACAAGGAAAAATTTGTTGCTTTTATCCAGCGGCTTTTCCCAGTCGTTCAGCGTACACACCAGCTTTTCGCCGTCCTGAGGCAGCAAACCGTCGTATTCCTTATAGCCGCGGATTTCCTCGTTCAAAGCGTTTCTCGTGGTGTTTTTGCCGCAGATCACCTGATCGGCGGCGAGAAGAAATTTTTCGCGCTTTTCGCCCGTGAACTGCGCGCGCGGCACAATCAGCACTTTTCCGCCGTAATTGCCGTACGGAAGATACCTGCCTTCCCGCGCGGCGTGCGCCACCGCCAGAATCGGGTTATCCGCCGCCTGCCGCACGATTTCCGTCAGCGCGTAATCCACGTGCGATAACACGATATTTTCGCCGCGCACGGGCGGAAGCTGCGCTTTATCGCCGCAGAACAGGCATTTCACGCCGAACGCCAGAACGTCGTTCAGAAGCGTTTCGTCCACCATCGAAGCTTCGTCGATGATAATCAGTTTTATTTTTTCGTCGATTTTTTCGCGCCGCACGAAACGCGGGCGATCGGGGCGGATGATTTCACCGTTTTCGTCTACGTCGAAATCGTTCTCGTCGATGGTATAAATCAACGAATGTACCGTGCCCGCGGGCGTGCCGTTTCTCACCAGTACCGCCGCGGCTTTGCCCGTGGGCGCCACAAACATCGCCTCTTCGCCCGGCTGCAGATTCAACGCGTATTTCACCGCGTGGGTGATGAGAAACGTTTTGCCCGTGCCCGCGTATCCGGAAAGCACGAAAATCTGCCGCGCTTCGTTGAAAAACCACTGCGAAATCGCCTCCTCCGCGGCGCGCTGCCCTTCGGTGAGCGACCGCGCGCACGTTTCTTCTTTCGCTTTCGCCGCAGGCGCCGCCTCGGTGATCAAAGGCGCGGAACGGGGTGCCGACGGAGTTTTTTCTGCAATTTTTCTTTGCTTTTGTTCTTTGGGCATCGCCGCGCCTCCGATTTTTGATACGAACGATATCATTATATCATACGCTTGCGGAAAAATCAAGAAAATACGAACGTTTGTTTTGTAAAAACGGAAAAAGTAAACCCCTTGCGGCAGGGCAAAGGGTTTTTGAAAACGGTTAAATGTTTTTCAGCATGGAAACGGCGTCGGAAATCGTCTTTTCGTACGCCTGCATACCGTATTTATCCACTTCGGCTTTGTTCTTTTCGCCGTGCGTCAGGCACCCGGCGCCGCCGATACAGCCGCCCACACACGCCATGCCTTCGATGAAGTTGGCGTCCAGCAGGTTTTTGCTCTTTTTCAGCAGCGCGATTTTGCAAGCTTCGATGCCGTCGCAGGAGCAGGCTTTCAGCGCGAAATCCGTAAGCCCCTGCTCTTTCAGCCCTTCCGCAACGGCGTCGGAAAGTCCGCCGCAACGTGCGAAAATTCTGCCGAAATACGAAGCGTTATCCAGCACGCCTTCGGGAAGAGTAGTGATATCGATATCGCGGCTGTCGAACAGCGCCTGCAGCTCTTCGAACGTCATCGCCGCGTCCACGTATTCCTTTACGCCCTCTTTCTGCACTTCGGCTTTCTTTGCCGTGCAGGGACCGATGAACACCACTTTGCAGGGAGCTTCGTGTTCTTTGATATATTTGGAAATGGCGCCCATAGGCGAAAGATTGTGCGATACATAAGGCAGCAGCTGCGGGAAATTCTTCTGAATATACGATACGAACGCCGGGCAGCAGCTGCTGGTTAAGAAGCCTTTTTCGGCAAGCTCTTTCGATTCCGCCTGCGCCACCATATCCGCGCCGAGCGCCGCTTCGATCACGGTGTAGAAGCCGAGTTGTTTCAAGCCCGTAATCACCTGACCGAGCTTCGCGTACGTGAACTGGCTGGAAATAGACGGAGCCACCACGGCGTACACCTTGTACTTCGTATTGTTTTCGCTGCCCTTGATCATATCGATCACGTCCAGAATAAACGACTTATCGGTAATGGCGCCGAAGGGGCACTGATAAACGCACGCGCCGCACGCGATACATTTATCGTTATTGATGCACGCCTGTTTTTCATCGCCCATCGAAATGGCTTTCACTTTGCACGCCGTTTCGCACGGACGCTTGTAATCGTGAATCGCACTGTAAGGGCACACTTTCGCGCAGGCGCCGCATTCCTTGCACTTCGTTTTATCGATGTGCGCCACGTGATTTTCGTCGAACGTAATCGCGCCGAAACGGCATACGTCCTCGCAACGGTGCGCGAGGCAACCGCGGCAGGAGTTGGTTACTTCGTAACCGCCCATCGGGCATTCGTCGCACGCGATATCGATAACTTCGATGACGTTCGGCTTATCGTTATCCAGTCCCATGGCGATGCGCACGCGCTCCGCCAGAATCGCGCGTTCCTTATAAACGCAGCAACGCATCGTGGGAATTTTGCCGGGAACGATGGTTTTGGGGATGTCGATCGCGGTTTGCGCAAGTCTGCCCGCCCACGCTTCGCGCGCAACTTCGCGCAGAACTTTGTACTTTAAATGTTGCACTTTGGTATCGAATTTTCTCATAACGGTTTCTTCCTTTATGTTAGTTGTCTTTGGCTTTAAAAATAACTCACCTTGATCCGCTTGCCCATTTTTTTCAGGCACTCCGAAAGTTCGGATACAAGATTCATTTTAATATTGAAATTGATCGGCAGATCGGGGTTCTGATGCGCGGGGTTCACCGCCCTGCCCACATAGAAATTGATGTCCGTCGCCTCTTCGAACAGAAGCCTTGCTATCAGCGAAGCGCCGTCGCGCGAGAAGCTCCACTTTTCGTACAGCTCGTTATCTTTCAATGCGTCTTTGGCATATTCCACCACCTTGTTCACGGTGATTACCCCCTCGGTAACGAGGTCTACCCCTTCGATGGAGGCAATGGGCGGCACGTCGCTTTTTTCAAAGTTTAAACTTGCCACCACGGGCTTGCCGAGATACTTCGCCGCGATGGACGCCGTAGTGCCGCCGCATACGATATGCTTGCCCTCTTTCGAAAAGAACAGCGACATCATTCTGTCGGCGTCGTCGGGATTTCTCGGCGGACCGAACAGAAGGTTCATCGGCTCGCGCTTTCTTACGCGGATGACGCACGCCGTGGCGTCGTCGCCGGGTTGTCCGCCGTACAGACGGTTGCATTCGTCCACCAGAATGGTAGAAAGCGTTTTCGCCGTATACCCCACGGTAACGAGGGGCACCATAAAATCGGCGATGTCCTCGCGCTTCCAGCCGAAATTGTACCGTTCGCCGAGCCCCGCGTGCGGGCAGCCGTCGCTCATCGCGATGAACACGTCGCCGTCGCGCAGAGAAACCGACGACTGATAGATGGTTTTGCCGCCCACGCTGGTTTCGCGACGGGGATAATCGTACAAGGCGCCGTCGCGGATCATAATCACCTGCGGATTATCGAATTCGATGATCTGCGCCGTTTCGTCGTTGACGATATGCACGATGGTGAACGTGGAATACGCCACGCCGCGCACCGAACATACGGGCAACGTTGCCGCGATGGTGGAAACGCAATCTTCCACGGAAAGTCCCTCCGCCATCATCGTGGAGATGATTTTGGCGGTGAGCGTGGATAAAATGCTGGCTTTCACGCCGCTGCCCAGCCCATCCGCAAGCACCACCACCGAGGAATTTTCGCCCTCTTCCACCACGTCTACGTGGTCGCCGCAAAGCTGCTCGCCGAAGTGATTCACGCTTTTATATCCCACGTCTACGCATAAATCATTCATCGCTGATAGACTCCTTCAGCTTGGTGAGCGCGATTTTCGTTTCCGCCGCCGTTTCGCCGAGAAGCGAAGCGATTTCCTGCACGATGCGCATCTGTTTATCCACCACTTTATCGGCAACTTCCACCGTCTGGCGGGAGATGCTTTCTTTTTTCTGCCGCTCGGTTTCCTCATCGGTGATATCGCGCATGATGCACACAAGCAGGTGGTACGTGGGATCGTACACCACCGTTTGTTCCACGTACTTTTTGTATTCGGCAAGGTACGTCCTTTCGTTGCGCACGCTGCGCTTCGATTTCAGCACCCGATCGAAAATGTTCGTATCGAGAATACGCACCACGCCCTCGCCCAGAACGTCGGACGCGGAACGGATGTTCATGATGCGCCGCGCCGCCGCGTTGATCTGCTGCACTTCGAGATTTTCGTTAAGCACGATCAAGCCGTTCGGCGTGTTGTTCACCATGCAATCGGAAAAACTTTCCGCCTTGTCTTTCAGATACGGCAGGCACATGGAAATTTCCGCCTTGCCGTGGAAAATGGCGATTGCCTTTTCGCGGCAGGTATCGTACCCGCACGAACCGCAGTTCAATTCGTCCTCCGGGCGCGTTTTGCCCATGCGCTTCAGAATTTCCTTGATTTCGTATTCCGCAGGCGGCACCAGCTTTCGTTCGATTGCCGTAAAACTCTTTTCCAGCGTCTTTTCCGCGGGCTGTTCCACGGGGAAATCTTCTTCGCCCGCGTATCTCGCCACGGCAAGATAATCTTTGACGGGCGCGCGGTGGTATTTTTCCATGACAGGTCCGCCGATACAGCTGCCCGCGCAGGCGGACATTTCGATGAAGCATTTATGCACTTTGCCGTTTTCGATATCCCGAAGCGCCGCCATGCAGTTTTCCACGCCGTCCAGCGACAGATAGGTATATTCGGGATCTTTCTTCATCGTTTTTAAAATACCGCCCGTGGTGGGGAAGAAGCGCGCGCGGCTCTCCTTCGTTTCGTCCGGTTCGGCAACGATTTCCACGTTTTCCGCCTGCAACCAGTTGGCAAGATCTTCGTAGGTGAGCACCGCGTCCACAATGCCCTCGTAATACGCCGCCTCGTCCTTTTTGGCTACGCACGGACCGATAAACACCACTTTCGCGCCGGGAATTCGGCTCTTTATGTCTTTGGCGTGCGCCTGCATGGGCGAAAGAACGTTTGCGAGATACGGCAGCTCTTTCGGGAAATATTTCTGAATGAGCAGGTTTACGGAATGGCAGCAGGAAGAAATCACTATGTCCCGCGTTTTTTCGGCGAGCATGTTTTCGTATTCCGTTTTAACGATCGTGGCGCCGATCGCCGTTTCTTCCGCGTCGTAAAAGCCGAGCTTTTTCAGCGCCGTGCGCATGCCGCCGATGCCCGCGCCCTCGTAATTTGCGATAAACGACGGCGCCAGCGAAGCGATGACTTTTTCGCCCGACGATAAAAGCACTTTCACCTTTTCGGTTTCGCTGGAAATTTCTTTCGCGTTCTGCGGGCACACCACGAAACACTGTCCGCAAAGAATACACTCGTTGCCGATGATATGCGCCTGATTGCCCGAAAAACGGATAGACTTCACGGGGCAGTGGCGGATACATTTATAGCAATTTTTGCAGTTGGATTTTTTCAGCGTAAGAAAGTCCATGTTATATTCCTCCGTCCGCTTTCAGCGCGGGTTCGAGTTTTTCGGAAAGAAACGTTGCAAAATTTTCTTCCGTTACGCCCGTTATCGCCTCGTCGTTTACGATTACCGTAACGCCCTGACGGTTGCACCTGCCCGTGCAGAAACTGCCCGTCAACAACAACTTGTCCTCTATTCCGCGTTCCGCCGCATATTTCTGCAACAATTCCACCACGCGTTCGGAACCTTTCAGATGGCACGAGCTGCCCACGCAGATTTGCACTTTCACCATGATTACAGCCCCGCAAGCACCTTCGTTTCGAAAAACTCCCGTGCCGTTTCGGGCGAAACCGAATAGAATTCGTCGTTCAGAGAAACGCACACGCCCTCGCGGCATTTGCCCATGCAGAACGTGCCGTTGAGTTCGATTTTGTCTTTCGCGCCGTGCTTTTCTATCTGGTCCTGAAAAATTTCCACTACCTGACGAGAACCTTTCAGATGGCACGAACTGCCGATGCAAACCGTTAATTTTGTCATATCTTTTTCCTCCGTTCCGGGCGCCGTATTTTTTTAACGAACGATACTTCCGCGCCCCTTCGTCCGTTTTAAATTTTTCCGTTTTACGACGTTCCCGCAAACCCCGCAAAACGTGATTTTACTTTTTTACAGCCTCTGCGTTACCGCCCGTTTACGCCGTTTCCGCCGCGTTTTTCAAAAACGGCAGCAGCTTTTCTTTTTCCTCTTCGTTGGCGCGGAGCAGCCACACCGCCGCCGCAAGCGGCAGTCGCTTTTTGGCTTCCGCTTCGCCCGCGCCGCTTTCCGCAAGAAAAATTCCGAGATATTCTTCCGCCGCCCGCTCGCCTTCGCGCAAATAAAAGTAAAGATACGTAATCGCCGCGTCCGTAAGCGGATCGCCCGCCGCCGCGTGCGAAAAATCAAGCAGATATTCCTCTCCCTCTTCCGTAAACACCGCGTTGGTGGGATTGAAATCGCCGTGGCAGAAACAATTTTTTTCCGGCAACGTACTTACAAGCGCGTTGAGCGCTGCCCCGTCCGCCCCGTAACTTTTTGCAAGCGCAATTCCCCGCCCGATTTTATCCGTAAGCCGAGGCAAAAGCCCGCACGCTTTTTCATGCACGGAAATCTGCAGACGGACAAGCATTCCGAGGTATTCTTTCCGCTTTTCCGGGTGCGCTTTCATCAAAGCGTCCGCCGTCTGCCCGTCAATGTATTCCGTTACGATCGCCCATCTGCCGTCCGTCTTTTCCGCCGCACGAACTTCTGGCACGCGGATTCCCGCTTCCGCCGCGCGCGCAAGGCAGAGCGCCTCGCTTAAAACGTCCGCCGCGGAATACTCTCCGCCGAATACTTTCACGCTTTCTTCGCCGTCTTTATACACCGTTTTCTGCGTGCGCACGGCAATCACTCTGTCAAGATTCATCCGGGGGAGGCCTCCTTTCAAATTTATTATATCACAGCTGAATAAAAAATGCAAATATCCGTTTTTTATATCGCCATATCGTTTATGATATGGCTTTTTACGCCGCGGGCGCAAAGAATCAGCGGAACAGTTTGCGTTTTTCTTCGCAGAGGCAGGTTACGAACGCCTTATCCTGCGCGGTAAGCGCGTAGTTTTTCGGATAGACGAGAACGTCGCGATAGATTTTCTTCGGACTTTTGCATACGCGTTGCACCAGATCGTAACGGAAAAGCGTGGCTTCCGAAAGCGGCGAAGCGAACATATACGCTTCCTCGTTTTCGGCAACCAGCCGCAAAGCGCCCGCGCGTTCGAAAACGAAAATTCTGCGTTCCGCGCCCTCCGGCAGTTCCTCTTTTTTGATTTCGGTTAAAGATACCGAAGGCACGTACGGATCGCCGTATGCAACCTCCGTATAGTTGGCGAGATCGGACTCTTTGATTTCGTCGGACAAAGCGAGCGGAGAAGTTTTGCTTATCGTAATCCGCGCGCGGAATTCCGCAATCAGTTCGCACGTAAGATTTTTGCTTTCCAGCATTTCTTTCGCCTCTTTATCGTACGAAGCGGCATAGCGGATAATACCCAGCCGATACTCCTTTTCCAGCACGTTGGAAAGCGTGCGCAGCGCGTTGGTTTCTTTATAATACGCTTCGCAGCGCGCCGCCCTCGTAAGCGAGCGGGAAAACCGCGCGAATGCTTCGGCAATATAATCGGCGCGGGCGGCGGAAAGGGAAAACACGGCTTTTTCGCCGCCTTTGTTTTTAAATTCCGTTTCCAGCTTTTCGATGTCCCGGATAATCAGTCTGCCGCGGCTTAACAATCGTTCGCCGTCCGGCGTTAAAACAATGCCTTTGGGCTTGCGGTCGAAAATGGTGATGTCCAGCTCTTTTTCCAGCTCTTTTATGGCGCGCGACAAGTTAGGCTGCGCCACGGCAAGTTCTTCCGCCGCCTTGGAAAGCGACCCCGCTTTTGCCACAGCCGCCGCATATTTCAAATACACGATGTTCATCTTCCGTATCTCCTCGCCGTTGCTTTTCCGCCGTTTGTATATATTCATGTATTATTTTACAGCATTTTCGGCGATTTGTCAAGAATCGGCGCGCAGACTTTTCAGGGGTTTGTGTAAAAAGCAGAAAAAAAAGGGAGAATCTCCCTTTTTTTTCATGTCATCGAATTTTTCGCCGCTTCGCCGCTTCGCCGCCTGTTCGCCGCGGTTATGCCGCCCGCCGCACGTTTGCAGCGGCGTTGTTTTTAATTTTCCGCCGGCGGTTTTACGAATTTTTCAGAACCGCCGTTTCCGCCGCGTCCGCCAGCGCTTCCGCCGCGTTGAAGCAGCGTTCGAATTTTTTGTAAATATCCCGCCACTCGATCACTTCGCGCGTGGAACGGCTTTCCACGGACAGCGCGCGCACCGCCCGTTCGTACAGCACGTCGCCGCGCTTTTCTATTTCGTTCACTTCCGCAATCAGTTCGTTCAGCCGTGCAGGTTTGTTCAGGTTTTTCAACTCGTTCAGCATCTCCGCCGCTTTTTCGCACGCTTCCGAAATCAGATCGGTAAAATCCGCCGCGTCGGCGCGCAGCGCTTTGATGTCCGCCATATATAAAAACGCCGCCACGCCGTCCACGTCGTCCGCCAGATCGTCCGCCGCGCGGGCGAGCGTAAGCAAATCTTCCCGATCGACGGGTGGCAGAAATTCGCGCAGCAGCGCCGCGGAAAACGCGTGTTTTTCCTCGTCGCACCGCCGTTCCGTCGCATGCGTGGCGGCGCGCAATTCCGCCGTTTTTTCGTACGCGAAATTTTTCGCGAACCTTCCCAGAAGCCGCGCTTCTTCGGCGGCAAATTCCGCCATGCGGCACAGCGAAGCGAAATAATCGAACTTTTTCTTTGATTTCATTGTTTTTTCCCTTTTTTGTCCTTCCTTATCGTATGCTTTTTCTCCGCAGATTGTTGAAAACGCGTGCGAGCGGCTAAAACACGCGCACGAACAGTTTGGTTACGAGGTACCCTATCGCGCCGCAGCCCGGAAAAGTAAGCACCCAGGTAAGCAGCATTTCTTTCGCCACGGAAAAATTCACCGATTTTCTGCGCTTCGCCGCGCCCGCGCCCATAATCGCCGTGGTTTTCGCGTGCGTGGTGGATACCGGCATGCCCAGCAGCGAACACGCAAGCAGCCCCGCCGTCGCCGAAATATCCGCGGCGAATCCCTGATATTTTTCTATTTTCACCATGTCCATGCCCACCGCTTTGATGATTTTCATTCCGCCGATCGACGTGCCCAGCCCCATCACCGCCGAACATAAAATCATAAGCCACAGCGGAATTTCCGTCGCCGCCGCCCGCGTATCTCCGCCGCACAGCGCGATGCCGAGGAGGAATACGCCCATAAACTTCTGCCCGTCCTGCGCGCCGTGCATAAATGCCGTGCCCGCCGCGGCGGCTACCTGTCCCTTATCGAAGAACGCGTTGGCGCGGCGATAATCCGCGTTTTTACAAATTTTCTGCAACGCTTTCGTAAAGAAAAAGCCCAGCGCGAAACCGAGTATCACCGAGAACGCAAGCCCGTAAATGACTTTTGCCCATTCCGCGCCGTTTACGCCGCCGAGGTTGCCGTGCATCGCGATCGCCGAACCGGTAAGCCCCGCAATCAGCGCGTGCGATTCGCTGGTGGGGATGCCGAACGCCCACGCGAACACCGCCCACGCCACGATGGAAAGCATCGCCGCCGAAAGCGCGATCTGCGCCGCGCGCGCGTCCGAGCCGAAATCCACCATATGAAAAATCGTTTCGGCTACGCGCGGAGATATCATCGTCATAAACAGCACGCCCGCAAAATTGCAAAGCGCCGCCATCAGTATGGCGGAACGGGGGCGCATGGCGCGCGTTACCACGCAGGTGGCGATGGCGTTCGGCGCGTCCGTCCAGCCGTTCACAAAAATCACGCCGAGCGTTAATACCGAAGTTACCCACAGCGCGGGAACGGACGAAAGTTGCGCGAAAAATTGAGATAGCGACATTTTTTACTTTTCCCTCCCGTGCCTTGCTTGTCTTTTATATAAGTATGCCGCTTTTTCCGCAAAAAAAACTCCGGCTTATGCAAAATTTCGCAAAAGCCGGAAGATTATCGTTTTTCGTTTTCACTCGCCTACGATGGTAGCCGTGCATTTATCGCCGCAGATCACGAGATACGCGTACGTACCGCCCGCGTACAGCGGAAATTTCATCGTTCCCGGACAAACAAGCGTAACGCCTCCGATTTCTTCGATTGCCGCGTTATGCGTGTGCCCGTAAAGCGCCACGGCGGCGCCGCGCTTTTTCGCTTCTTCCGCCAGCGTGAACGGCTCGCTTTTTACGCGGTACATATCGCCGTGGCAGGCAAAAATTTTTACGCCCTCTATTTCGATTTCCGCTTCGCGCAAGCCCCCGCACAAATCGCAGTTGCCTTTGAACGTATACACCTTTTCCGGGTACTTCTCTTCGATTTCTCGCATATCGTATCTACCGTCGCCGAGGTGAAAAATATAATCCGCCTCGTCGAGCACGCGCGCAATCGCCGCGAGATTTTCTTTATGCCCGTGCGTATCCGAAATCACCACCGCCGTTTTCATTGCTTTTCATCCTCGCTTTTCAGCTTTTCTTTCAACGCCGTCAACACGCGGAAGCGGTGCGAAACCGCGTTTTTCTCCTCCGCGCTCGCTACGCCGAAGCTCTTGCATAAATCGTCGCTGTAAAACAGACAATCGTAACCGAACCCGTTTTCGCCCTCTTCGCGCGTTAAAATTCTGCCGTGCGTATCGCCCGTTGCCGTAACCGTTTTTCCGCCCATGCTTTGCGGAAAACACAGCGCCGCCGCCGAACGGAAATACGCCGCGCGATTCTCTATGCCGCGAAGCTCATGCAAAAGTTTTTCGCGGTTTTTCTTATCGTCGCCGTGCCCGCCCGCGTACCTTGCGCTGTAAATGCCGGGCGCGCCTCCGAGCGCCGCCACGCACAGTCCGCTATCGTCGGCGAGAGCGGGCAGGTTCAGCGCCTCCGCCGCCGCCCGCGCCTTGATGATTGCATTTTCTTCAAACGTGGCGCCCGTTTCTTCGGGGTCGCCCAAGTAGCCCGCTTCGCGTGCGGAAACCACGCGCACGTCCTTGAAAATCGCCTGTATTTCCTGCAATTTATGTTTGTTGCCCGTGGCAACGATCAATGTTTCCAATTTCATTTTTTTACGCCTTTTTTTTGTCTTTCGCCGCCGCAAGCCCCTCGCGCGACATTCTCAGCGCGTTGAGTACCGCCAGCATCATCACGCCTACGTCCGCAAACACCGCAAGCCACAACGGGATAAGGCCCGCAATCGAACCGATCAGAAACGCCACCTTGCAGAAAATAGAAAACGCGATGTTCTGTTTAACGATTTTCTGCGTCTTTCTCGCCGTTTTTCTGCCCGCGGCAAGCGCGGACAAATCATCGGAAATCAGTACGAGGTCGCTGGCTTCCACGGCCGCCGCCGCGCCCAGTTTACCCATGGATACGGCGCAGTCCGCGCACGCCATCACGGGCGCGTCGTTGATGCCGTCGCCCACGTAGACAAGCGTGCCCTCTTTTTTAAGTTCTTCCGCCGCCGTCAGTTTATCGTCGGGCAGAAGCCCCGCGCGCCACTCGTCCAGCCCGGCTTCTTTCGCCACGCTTTCGGCGCGCCCCGCGGAGTCGCCCGTAAGCATCACCGCTTTTTTCACGCCCGTTTCTTTCAGTTCCCGAATCGCGCTCTTCGCGGTGGGGCGCAGCGAATCGCCGATTTCCGCGCAGCCCGCGAATTTTCCGTTGACGGAAACGTACACCACCGTGCACACGCTTTGCGTTTCGGTTACGTCGACGCCCTCGCTTTTTAAGAACGCCGCTTTGCCGCAAAGCACTTCGTACGTGTTGCCCGCTTTATCTTTCAGCGCGGCTTTGATGCCGTTGCCCGCGATTTCTTCCGCGGAAAGCGCCGCGTACGCTTTGGCGTCCTCTTCCGCCGAACCTGCGGCGGCAAACGCTTTGGCGAGGGGGTGCGTGGAATTCTTTTCCGCCGCGGCGGCGAACGCCAGCACTTCGCGCGCCGTGAACGGCGCGTTTTCATGCACTTTCGTTACGGAAAAATCGCCTTTCGTAAGCGTGCCCGTCTTATCCAGCGCAATGATTTCCGCTTTGGCAAGCGCGTCGAGATACGTGGAACCTTTCACCAGCACGCCCTCTCTCGCGCAGGCGCCGAGCCCGCAGAAATAGGTAAGCGGCACGGAAATAATCAGCGCGCACGGGCAGGAAATGACAAGGAAATTGAGTGCCGCGCTCGTCCAGCGGGCAAAATTCGTAAAGTAGCTTGCGCCCTTGAACACGTCTATCAGCGGCAACAGAAATGCCACGGCAAGCGCGGAAATACAAACGATCGGCGTATAGTATCGAGAAAATTTCGTGATGAATTTTTCGCTTTGCGCCTTTTGCGCCGTGGAATTTTCCATCAGATCGAGGATGCGCTTCACGGCGCTGTCTTTATATTCTTTGGTGATGCGCATACGGAACACGCCGCCCGCGTTGATGCAGCCAGAAAGCGCCTCTTCGCCCGTTTTCAGCGTTCTGATTTCCGCTTCGCCCGTTAAAGATTTCGTATCGAGCGCGGCTTTTTCGCTGACGACAACGCCGTCGCAGGGAATTTTTTCGCCCGCGCGCACCAGCACCACGTCGCCGACTTTCAATTTTTCGGGCGCTACGATTTCTGTTTCTTCTTCGCCGTTTTCCCCGGTTTTCACAAGATTCGCGCTTTCGCTTTTAAGCGCCATCAGATCGGTTACGGAACGGCGGGACGAACCCACCGCCACCGCCTGCAGCCATTCGCCCAGCTGATACAAAAGCATAACGGCAACGCCCTCGGCATAATCGCCTAAAAGCACCGCGCCGACGGAAGCGATCGTCATTAAAAAGTTTTCGTCGAAAATTCTGCCTTTCGCGATGTTTTTCGCCGTTGAAACAAGCACGCTACGGCCCACGGAAAAGTAAGCTACGGCATAGCACGCGTACGAAATCACGCGGGTAGCGGTGAAATCGAACAGTTTTGCAAGCAGCACGCCCGCCAGAAAGAACACCGCCGAAAACACAATGGGAATCAGCTGTTTTTTATTTTCGGCAAACGCGCTTTTTTTGGCATTCTTCTTCGTATCTTCCGCGTTACGCCCTTCGCCGAGCGCCTCTTCCGCGTTAAGAACGTGTACTTTTTCAAATTTATCCGCCGTTTCGATCGCCTTTTTCACGGCGGCTTTATCCTTTGCGGTAAACGCGATTTTTTGCCCCACGAAATCCACGGAAACCCCGGATAACCCTTCGTGTTTTTTCAGAATTTCTTCCAGTTCCGCCGCGCAGCCCGCGCAATGCAGGTTTTCGATTTTCAGAACGATTCTTTCTCCCGCGGCGACGCTGTCTTCTTCGCCGTTCTTCGCGTAAACGTTTCCTCTGCCGTCGGCAAGCACCTTAACCTCTTCGAAGTTGTTCGCCGCGGCGATCGCCTTAGCAAGCGCCTCTTCGTCGGCGTATTCCAAAGCGATTTTCTGCATGACGAACGATACGGAAACGGAAGAAATCCCTTTGATTTTCGAAAGTTCCTCTTCCAGCTCCGCCGCGCATGCCGCGCAGTCGAGCCCTTCGATCGTCAGCGAGGTTTTCCCGCCCGCGGGCGCCGCCGCTTGGTTTTCATCGGGCAAAACTTTCACTTCTTCGAAGCGATTCGCCGCGTCGATCGCTTTTGCAAGCGCTTCTTCGCTTTCGTATTCCAGAAAAATTTTCTGTGCCACGAACGATACCGACGCGGAAGAAATTCCCTTGATTTTCGAAAGTTCCTCTTCCAGCTCCGCCGCGCATGCCGCGCAATCGAGCCCTTCGATACACAACGTTTTTTTCATATTTTTTCTCCTGCCCCTCCGGGCTGCCTTTACGGCTTTGACTTTTTAACTTTTCCGTTTTGCGGCTTGCCGCCCGCGGCTTAATTTTCCGCCGCGCACCGCGCGTGTTCGATGCCTATCGCCACCATCTGCGCGATGTGTTCGTCCGCAATGGAATACACCACGTTCTGCCCGTCGCGCCGCGCTTTGATTACTCTGCCGTCCTTTAAAATACGCAGCTGATGCGATACCGCGCTCTGCTTTCCGCCCACCGCGTTCACGATGTGATACACGCACATTTCCCCCTCTAACAGCGCCAGCACGATTTTCAGCCGCGACGGCTCCGCCAGCATCTTGAAAATGTTGCACGTTTCTTCCAGCATGTCGCTTTCCGGCATCACCTTTTTCGCATGCTCCGCGCGCAGCCCGTGCGCCGCCTCTTCCCTTACCGTATCGTGCGTTTTTCTCTTTTCCATCGCCGTTTCTCCTTGCTTCGTTTTCTTCTCGCTTTTAATATTATCTTATGAATATCTATTCATATTTTAATACTATGAAACGATAAAGTCAAGCAAATTTGCGGGAAAGAACAAAAAAAGTTAAAAAAATTATCCTCCGTGGGGAAATTTTCCGCACAAAGGATAAAAACAAACGTAAAAATCAGAGTCCCCGCAAGCCGCCGCGCTTTTTCACAAGTTTTTGAAAAATCTTCGCCGTGGTAAGCGCGTCGTCGAACGCGCGGTGGTGATTGAAATGTATATCGTAATAATCCGCCAGCGTGTTCAGCTTGAAGTTGGAAACTTCGCCGCGCAGCACTTCCTGCCCGATCGTCATCGTATCGTACGTTTTCGCGTCGAAGAAGTAGCGGTACTCTTCGCCGTAATACTTCACGAAACGATAATCGAACATAACGTTGTGCCCCACCAGCGCGCACCCGTCGGTAAATTTGTAAAAATCCGCCAGCACGTCCTCTATATCGGGCGCGCCCACAAGATCTTCGTCGTGAATGCCCGTCAGTTCCACGATATTCGGCGGCAGCTTTTCCGGGCAGGCGATAAACGAAGAAAATTTCTCCGTCATGTTCCCGCCCTGCATCTTCACCGCGCCGATTTCGATAATCCTGTCCACCTTTCCCGACGCGGGCGAGCTGTTCAACCCCGTGGTTTCGATATCGAACACCACAAACGTCTGCGCCTTTAAATCTGCCGGCAATTCGAGGTCGTCGAAAAAACCGGACTGCGTATAATCTTCGTACGGCTCCGGAAACACGTGATGATACCCCTTGGGCACCTTTCTTCCCGGCAGCTTTTCGGGCACGAACCCTTCCGGCTGCGCGCCGTAATCGATTTTTTTTATCGAGTAGGAAATATTGCCGTTGAACAATTCGAAATCGCCCGTGCACACAATCGAAGCGCCCGGCGCAAGCTGCGCGATTTTTTCAGCCGTGCTCTTCTTGGGAAAGTACACGCCGCGCACGTTGCCCGTATCGTCGGTAAGCGTTATCGAATAATATTCCTTGCCTTTCTTCGATTCGCGACGGTTGATATTTAAAATTCTGCCGCAAATACATACGTTTTCCGCCTGAGAATTGCAGTCCGCAATATACGTGGCGTATTTCGGCTCCGGTTCCGAACCGTCTAGTTTTTTGAAATTCATCACGGGGAACACGCGGATTTTCGGCGCGGCGGCGTCCTCTATAATCTCCTCTTCCAAAGCTTCGCGCTGTTTTTCGGCGATTTTCACGTTACCGAAATACGTGCCGCAAAAGGTGCTTTGCAGGTGCTTCGCCACCTCATCCAGAATGTTATCCGCCGTAAACAGCGCCTGCTCGCCCGACGCCAGCACAAAGCAGAACAACGCCCCGCTTTCGCGCTTTTCCACTTCGATATATTTCTCTTCCAGAAACGCCGAAGCCGCGGGAAAACGACTCTTCATAAACCGCATGATTTCCTGCCTGAGCAGCGCTTCGTCCGGCGTGCGTTTTTCCGCATGCACCACCGCGGCAAACCCCGCCGGCATGTACGCTTCCGCAATCTCTTCCGCTTCGGGCAGCACGCTTTCGGAATACGCAAGATCGGTTACCAGATAAAAGCACACCACTTTTTTGCGCGTGAAAACGTCGATATTCGTGATAATCGCGTTATTAAACCCGTCCAGCTGCCGGATTTTATGTAAAAATTCTTCCGTTACGTTCATAGTTCCCGTCCGATTGATCTCTTATTTTTCGCCCGCAAATGCGGCAAGTTCGGCTAAAAATTCTTTTTCCGCCGCCTCCACGCTCACTTTTTTATACGGTTCGCCGTTTTTGAAAATAAGGCAGAACCCGTCGCCGCCCGCAATGCCGAGGTCCGCGTCCTTCGCCTCTCCGGGCCCGTTCACCACGCACCCCATCACCGCCACTTTGCCGCGCTTTTTATACGGCGCCACAAATTCTTTCACCTTTTCGGCAAGCGCCATGCTGTTCCAACGGCACCGCCCGCACGTAGGGCACGAAACCACTTCGATATAGTCTTTATCCAGCCCGCAGGCGCGCAGAATCCGTTTCGCCGCGTACACCTCTTCTATGGAATCGTCGGTTAAAGAAACGCGAATCGTATCGCCGATGCCGCGCAGCAGCAGCGAACCGATGCCCACCGCGCTTTTAATTACGCCGTCCGCCTTGCTGCCCGCCTCGGTAACGCCTACGTGCAGCGGATAATCGCAAAGCGAAGGCAACATGGAATATGCCTCCACCGTAAGCGGCACGTCCGAAGCCTTTACGGAAAGCACGATATCGTAAACGCCGTGTTTTTCGAGAATCGCCGCGTTGTACAGCGCGCTTTCTGCAAGCGCCTGCGCGCTTCTGCCGTAACGGGCGAAAAATTGTTTTTCGATGCTGCCCGTATTCGCGCCCACCCGCACGGGAATATGATGCGCCTTTATGCAGTCCGCCACCAGCGCGATTTCCTTTTCGCCGCCGATGTTCCCGGGATTGATACGCAGCTTATCCGCGCCGTTTTCCACCGCCAGCACGGCAAGGCGCGGCGAGAAATGAATGTCCGCCACGATAGGAATCGAAACTTTGGTTTTTAAAGTTTTAATCGCGTAAGCGTCAGCCTCGTCCAGCACGGCATAGCGGATAATTTCGCAGCCCGCCGCGGCAAGCGCGTTCGTCTGAGCCGCGCATTTTTCTATATCGGAAGTTTTGCACGTGGTCATCGACTGAATTTTTACTTTTTCTCCGCCGCCCACGGCAACGGAACCGATCATAACTTTTTTGGTCATAGTTTATTTCCTTATTTCGTGCCTTCCCCTTGGGGCTTTTCTCGCCGTGTTTGCCGCCCTACGGCAAACACGGCGGCTTGGCTCTGCCGAGTAGCGGCGGTGAAGAGGTCTGCTTTTTTATCCTCTATCGTCAAAATTTCGCTCACGCTCAATTTTGCCACTTTCCCCGACAGGGGAAAGCAAGAATTATTGCCTTATTTTTAGCCTTCCCCTTGCCTGAAAAAAAATTCAGTAAACTTCATTTTTTTCGGCAAAAATTGTCAGCCTCTTCGCGGCTTCCCCTCGGGGGGAGGCTCCTTGCGAAGCAAGGTGGTGAGGGGCAGCCGAACAACAATCAGGCATTTTCTCGTCAAAAAGCCGCTTTATACTCAACCCGCGTTTCGCGGCTTCCCCTTGGGGGGAAGCTCCTTGCAAAGCAAGGTGGTGAGGGGCAGCCGAACAACATTCAGGTATTTTTTTCAAAAAGCCGCTTTACATCAAACCGCTTTCCTGGCTTCCCCGTCGGGGAAGCTGTCGGCTTCTGCCGACTGAAGAGGTCTTTGCATGTCTTCCCCTTGCCTGAAAAAAAATTCAGTAAACTTCATTTTTTTCGGCAAAAATGTGAAGCCTTGCCTTGCGTCAAGGCTTCCCCTTGGGGGGCTTTTCTTGCCGAACTGCCGTTTAAGGCAGCTTCGGC
>UQPN01000018.1 GCA_900542935.1 uncultured Eubacteriales bacterium | reverse complement strand
GAAAGTACTCTGCGGGACACCGCTTGGGAGGATAGGTCATCGCCGCTTCTCAGTTGCCCTTCTATCTTTAAAACGGATAGAAGGGAATTTTTTTATTCTATATATAAAAAAAACCGCGGACGTTTCGATGCGCCCGCGGTTTTTTGTAGATAGTATACAGCGGGACGGAAAGCGAGTACGGGCGCGAATCGTAATAGATAACCAAGCGAAGCAAGGAATGAAGCTGTGCGAAAAAAGGGGAACGGAATCGAAAAAAGTCGAAAAAGATAGAGAAAAACTATCGAAAACGATTGACAAAAACAGTCTTGAATAGTATACTGAAAAACAGAAAAACGTTAGCAAAACGCGAAACAAAAAGGCGGAAGCGGAAGAGATGAAAAAGAAGTACGAACGAGTGAAAGCGGAAACGCGGGAAATCGCCACGGACGCGGTGCGGACGTCGGGGGCGTACGTAAGCAGAAGCAGTACGGCGGACGTGGAGGACGTATACGATTTCACGTGGATGTCCGAAGTGGAATAACAATGAGCGGGAAGCGACGGAAGACAGAGAGTTACGGAACGCGGAGAAAAGGAGCGGAAAAGAAGGTGGAAACGATGAGGGGAACGAGAAAGAGAGTAGCGTGCGCGGCGGCGCTGGCGGTAACGGCAGCGCTGGCGGGTTTGTTTTTTATGTGGGAGAGTCCGGCAAAACCGGCGGAGAAACGAACGGCCGCGGCGATGGAAACGGCAACGGCGGAAGCGGCGGCAACGGAAGAAACGAACGGTGGATTCAGGATGCTGGACGGCGCGTCGGTGCGGCTGAGCAAGGACGGAGATTTTTACGGAATCCGGTTCGGAGCGAAAGTGGAGGACGCGACGAAGCGCTACGCGATGCTGATAGTGCCGGCGACGTTGTCGGCGGGGTACGAGCAAGGGAAAGAAACGGGGGAAACGCTGAGCGAATACTGCGAGCGTCGCGCGGAAGAAGCTGGCGGCAGGGTAGCGAAAGCGGAGGAGATGACGGCGGACGCAGAGAAGGAAATATCGTGCGCGCTGGTGAACGTGCGGTGGGAGAATCTGAACCGCGCATTTAGCGGCATAGCGTATTACGAAACGGAGGACGGGCGAAGAATCGAGGCTGCGCGCGCGGAAGAAAGCGAGAGAAGCGTAGCGGAAGTGGCGGAAAAGGCGTTGGAAGCGGGAGAGCTGACGGAGCGGGAACGCGCGGCGGTAGAGCGGCTGAAAACGGACGGAGCGAAGCAGGCGGACGGCATAGCGGTGGATACGGGATTGACGGACGAGTTATTCCGCGTGGTGAAAGAGTTGCCGGACGAGGAATACAGCGCGATGGATACGCTGCCCGGATTAGCGGGCTGGAAGGTGAGCGGTAAAACGCGCGTCCGCGTGCAAATGAACGCGGAGGTATGGAAATCCCGGCTGCGGTTCGATACGGGCACGGCAAGTTTTCTGCTGGAAGCCATGAATCGAAACGGAACGGTATCGCTCAGAAACGCGGCGGGGGAAACGGTGTGGAAAGCGGTTCTGGACGCTTCCGCGCGCAGGGAGTTTTTCATAGCCACGGAGCTGCTGGAAACTGCCGCGGAGGCGGTTTTCGAAAGCGAAGAAGCGGTGCCCGATAATGACACGGCGGTATATTACATGGGCGAAATCCGTGAACGCAGCGAAGCGGCAGCCGCCGCGGAAGCGCAGGAACGCATTGAAAAACTGCGGAAATTATACGACGCGGGCGAAACTGGCGGAGAGTTTGTCGCGGCGTTGAAAAGCGCGAAGCAGGAATACGAAACGGGGCTGAGCGCCGCGGCGAAAGCGCGTATTCCGGCTGCCGCAGAAACGCTGTCGAGGCTGTGGAGCGCCGTATTCGAAACCAGAACCGAGCTGTTTGCTCCGAAGTCCTCGCTTTGGCAAGAGTTTATTTCGGGCGGACCGCATCCGGTCAGGGGCAAAAACGTGCAGGTAAAAGTCGCCGCGGACGAGCTGTACGGGCGCGTCTGGACGGTTTCCAGAACGTACGAGCGGGATTCAAACGGCGAGATCCTTCCTGACGACGGCGACGGTTACGGATCTATGACGGAGATGACGTTTGGCGCGGCGCTTTCCGTTACCGACAAAGCCGCCCTGGCGGCGGAATATACCTGCATTAAGTTTTACGTGTATGTCGCGCATTCTCTGACGGAAAACGAAACGACGGATTTGTATTTCACGAAGATAGACGAGAGGTATTCTCAAACCGCCGCTGCGCAGGATAGAAAAAAAGTTACGTTGACAAACGGCGCCTGGACGGAGATTTCGCTGACAAAAGACGAATTTATTGCCTACGGCAGAATGACGGCGTTGTTTGCGATTCTTGCCGAAGAATCCGACGGGCGGGCAGGGCTCCTTAAATTCTCTCCGCTTTTTGCTTGTTCCTGATACTCCGGTTTTGCTCTCCGCGTTGTTGCTTGCTTTGCAAAAAACGCCCGCAACGAACGGCTTAACTGCTGAACGGCTAAAACGAAGCGGCTGCCGCCGTGCAAATAACACACACACAACCGGCGCACAAAACCGGCACAAAAAACGTGGTTCAAAAAAAACAGTGGAAAAAACGTGGCATAACAGCGCGTTGCAAAACGGCAAAAATAATCAACGATCAGACGAACGGCGCGGAAGGAATTCCGCGCTTTGTTGTTTCGTCTGCAAAGACCGTCGCTCCCACAACAATCTTGCCGCGTACGAAAAAAATAGCTACTTTGAAATAATCGGCAAACGGTGCGGTAGTGCGGTACACGAAACGGCAAAAAACAACGACAGAATCGGCGCTTGAAAAAAATCCGTCCGAAAAATCCTCGTGATTTTCCCCCGCCCGTTTTAAACGCTTGTTTTTCCCGCGGGAATATGGTATAATAATTTCTGTATAAACGAAAAACGCAGGGGATAGCGCGAAATGCAAAAACAGGAAGTTCTGAAAATTCATCCCGTAACGCTGGCGTTCGTCGGCGACGCGGTATATTCTCTGTACGTGCGCGAAAAACTGGTGAAAGCGGGCGAGGATAAGCCGGGTGTGTACCAGAAAGCCGCGTCGGCGGCGGTTTCCGCCCGCGGTCAAAACGAACTTCTTAAAAAGATCGAACCGCTGTTCACCGAAGAAGAGGCGGAAATTTTCCGCCGAGCGCGCAATTCCAGAAAAAACAGCAAAGCGAAAAACGCCACGGCGGCGGAATACAATCGTTCCACTGGGGTTGAAGCCGTCGTAGGCTATCTGTATCTCACTGAAAATTTTCCCCGCATCGAAGAAATTTTATCTTTCGCCGATATTTCTCCGGAAAAAACGCGCGAAGAAATTGCAAAAATCAAGGAGTTCAAGCCGTAACGCAATGAAAACCGAAGGCAGAAACGCCGTTCTCGAACTTTTGGAAACGGATAAAAACATCGATAAAATCTTAATGGAAAAGGGCGGCAAGGGCTCGCTTTCCGTCATCTTCGCCGAGGCGCGAAAAAAGGGCGTGCGCGTGCAGTACGCGGAAAAAGCCGCGCTGGATAAAGAGAGCGAAACGGGCAGGCATCAGGGCGTGATTGCCTATTCCACCGATTACGAATATTACGACGTGGAAGATATCATCGCAAATCCGCGCAGCGAAAAGGGCGGCTTTGTTATTCTTTGCGACGGCGTTGAGGACGTGCATAATTTAGGTAGCGTCATCCGCGTGGCGGAATGCGCGGGCGCGGACGGCGTAATTATTACGAAAGCGGGTTGCGCGCCCGTGAACGAAAGCGTGATCCGCATTTCCGCGGGCGCGGCGGAGCACATGAAAGTTGCGCGCATTGCCAATCTGCGCACGGCGATCGAAAAGCTGAAAGAAAGCGGCTTCTGGGTGTACGGGCTGGAAGCGGGCGAAGAGGATATTTACGCGCAGGATTTTTCGGGCAACGTGGCTCTTGTCATCGGCGGCGAGGACTGCGGCGTGAGAAGAGTAACCCGCACGCTGTGCGATAAAATCGTGGCGTTGCCGTTAAAAGGCAAGGTAAATTCGCTTAACGCGTCCGTGGCGCTCGGCATTGCTGCATACGAAGTTTTGCGACAGAGAAAATAAAGTCGTAAAACGTTTCGATTTTTCGCCGGCGGCGCGATAAAAATGGCGACGACGGATGAAAATCGCAGAAATCACGGCGCGGCAAGCATAAAAACAAGGAAGAAAAAATGAACGAAATCACGGCGAAAAACGCGGAAGATAAGCTGGCGAAAGCGGCGCAGAAAGGCGATAAGGCGGCGGAAGAGAAACTTCTGAACCGGTACGCCCCCCTCGTCCGTTCGGCGGCGCGCCGTTATTTTCTGCAGGGCGGCGAAACGGAGGACCTCATTCAGGAAGGCATGATCGGCTTGTATTCCGCCATCCGCGATTACGTTCCGGAAAAGAACGGCTCGTTTTCTTCGTTCGCGTATGTGTGTATTTCGCACCGAATTTTAGACGCGGTGCGCACGTCGCTGAAAAAGCGCAATCAGCCGCTGAACACCTCGGTGCCGTTGCTTGCGGCGGAGGGCGTGGCGTCGGGAAGCGATCCGCTGGAAAGCATGATCCGACTCGAAAACAACCGCGAATTCGCGGGGAAGATGTCCGGCGTGTTATCCGATCTCGAATTCCGCGTGGTAACGATGTACGTAGACGGCTTTTCTGTTTCGGAAATCTGCGAAGCCACAGGCAAAAGCGTGAAAAGCGTGGATAACGCGCTGCAACGCAGCAAGAAAAAAATCACGCAGTCGTTCCGCACCTGAAACGTCGGCAACGGAAAACGGCAGCCGAAAACGTCAGCGAAAAGCAACAATGCAAACAATAACGAAAAAACGGCAAAATTAAAACGAACAAAGCAAGGCAATAAGGCAAGGAGAACACACGGAAAATGGCGTATCAGGCGTTATACAGAACGTTCAGACCGAAAACGCTCGACGACGTAGTCCGTCAGGAACACGTCGTAACCATTCTGAAACATCAGATAGAAACGGGCAAAATCGGGCATGCGTATTTATTCTGCGGTCCGCGCGGCACGGGCAAAACCAGCATCGCGAAAATTTTCGCTTCGGCGATCAACTGCGAAACGCCCGTCAACGGCTCGGCGTGCGGCAAATGTCCCACGTGCAGGGCGCTTGCCGAAAAGGGAAATCTGGATATTTCGGAAATCGACGCCGCTTCGAATAACGGCGTAGACGAAATGCGCGAGCTCAGAGAAAAAGTGCAGTATCCGCCCGTGGCGGGCAAATATAAAGTGTACATCGTCGACGAGGTGCACATGCTTTCGGCGGGGGCGTTCAACGCGCTTTTAAAAACGCTGGAAGAACCTCCCGCGCACGCGGTGTTTATTCTTGCCACTACCGAGGCGCAGAAAATTCCCGCTACCATTCTTTCGCGTTGTACCCGATTCGATTTCAAGCTGATTCCGCAGAAAGACCTTGAAGATCGCCTGAAATACGTGCTGAAAACCATCGGCAAAGAATACGAAGAAGAGGCGGTTGCCGCGCTGGCGCGCGCGGGCGCGGGCAGTATGCGCGATATGCTTTCGCTTGCCGATCCCTGCGTTTCGTATTCCGAAGGAAAGCTTACGTACGCCGACGTTACGGCGGTTTTGGGCACGGCGGATTTTTCGTCTACGGCGGAACTTTGCACCGAAATTCTGAAAGGCGACGGCGGCTCGGCGCTGGAAAAATGCGAGGCGATTCTGGCGGAAGGCAAAAGCGTGGCGCTGCTTATCAAAGACGTGCTGCAGTTTTTCAACGGCTGCGCGGTAGCGAAAACGTGCGCGCACGGCGAAAAATTACTGCTTCTCCCCGCGGACAGGTATGCGCTGTTGAAAACGGCGGCGGCTGCGACGGATAACCGCGCTCTGGTGCGCGCGCTTGAAATTTTCGCGCAGGCGGAAAGCGATTGCCGCTATACCACAACGCCGAAAATTACGCTGGAAACCGCCGTATTGAAAGCGGCTGCGGTGAAAGAGGACGAGGATATTTCCGCCATCGTCCGGCGGGTGAAACTTCTGGAAGAAGCGCTGGAAAAACTGCAGAGCGGCGCCTCGGCGCTGCCCGCTCCTTTGGCGGCGCGGGCGCAGCCGCTAACCGCAAATCCGGCGGCGGAAACGCCGAAAACGGCGCAAAAAACGGGCGGCGAATTTCCCGAAGAAGCCCCGCCGGACGAAAACGAAACGGGCGGAAATTTATATCTCGATAACGATTATATCCGCGCCGACAAAGCGCGGCAGACGAGAAAAGCGCAAAGCGCGGCGGCATTGTCGGCACAGTCCGGGCTGTCCGATACGCCGTTTGCTCCGGCGCCGCGTTCTGCGGCGGGCGCGGCAAGTATAGCCGACTCGGCGGCAGCAACGTCCGCAACAACCGTCGCGGCAGGGGCGGCAAACGCGGCGACGGGCGACGCGAAAGTAACGTTCGGCAAATTTCTGCGCGCGCTGCGCGCGGTGGGCAACGGCGTTCTTTTTACCATCTGCATGGATATGGAAAGCGCGTTCGACGGCGGCACGTTTGTGCTGTACACCACCAAGGAAACGCTTTTGAACACGTTGAAGCGGGAAACGAACTTCCCGGTTGTGCAAAGCGCCCTGAACAAAATCGGCATCACCGATTTCGACTTACGTTTAAAGGGCAAAGAAAAAGACGATACGAATAAAGCGATCGACGAAATCAAAGAAAAATTCGCCGGCGCGAATATCACGGTAAAACCGTAAAATACAATAAAAATACAGGAAAGCGAGGAATAAAATCATGGCTGGATTCGGCGGCGGAAACATGCAGAATTTAATGAAACAGGCGCAGAAAATGCAGGAGGAAATGCAAAAGACTTCCGAACTTCTGGACGACTGGGAAATCGTGGGCACCAGCGCAAGCGAAGCGGTGGTGGTGTATATGAACGCGAAAAAAATCATCAACGGCATCGAACTGGACGAAAGCGTCGTAGATCCCACCGACGTGGAGATGCTGGAAGATCTGATTATGGCGGCGATCAACGACGGCTATTCCAAGGCGGATAAGGTGTACGAAGAAAAAATGGGCAAATTCGGCGGCGCCGGCGGCATGGGAGGCTTGCTGTAATGGACGTGTTCATCGAACCGATCGGCAGGCTGATCAACGAATTTTCGCGCCTGCCGGGCGTGGGCAAAAAAACGGCGCAGCGCTACGCCTACAAAATCGTGGATATGAGCGAAACGGAGGCTCGCGCCTTTGCCGACGCGATTATCAACGTAAAACAGAAAGTGCGTTACTGCAAAATCTGCGGCAACTTCACGGAGGGCGACGTGTGCGAAATCTGTAAGCGCCGCGATCCTTCCGTCATCTGCGTGGTGAAAGAACCGCGCGACGCTTCGGCGATTGAAAAACTGCACGAATTCAAGGGCGTGTATCACGTTCTTCACGGCGTTATCGATCCCATGGAAGGGGTAGGTCCCAACGATATCCGCATCCGCGAACTGCTTGCCCGCATACAGGAAGGCAACGTGAAAGAGGTGATTATCGCTACGAATCCGGACGTATCGGGCGATGCCACGGCGATGTATATCGCGCGGCTTGTCAACCCGCTCGGCGTAAAAGTTACGCGGCTTGCGCACGGTATTCCCGTCGGCTCGGAAATCGAATTTACCGACGACGTTACCCTTTCCCGCGCGTTTGCGGAACGCAACGCCATATAAAAAACAGGAGAATCAAGGAGAAACTATGAAAATATCAGTGCTCGGTTGCGGCAGGTGGGGTTCGTTCATCGGCTGGTATCTCGAAACGCACGGCAACGACGTGTGCCTGTACGGTCCCGAAGGCGGCGAAGCGTATACGGTGCTTGCGGAAACGGGCAAAAACGAATACGTCAGTCTGGATAAGCGCATCTTTTTAACGTGCGATTTATCCGCCGCGCTCGATTTTGCCGATACGGTGGTGATTTCCATTCCCTCGCAGGCGCTTCGCGGATTTATGAAGAAAATCAAAGAAACCAACCCCGCGGCAACGGAAAAAACGTTTATTCTGTGCATGAAAGGCGTAGAGGTTTCCACGGGCGATCGTCTGTCGGAAGTGTTGATCGAATCGGGCGTAAAAAAGGAACATATCGCCGTATGGGTAGGCCCGGGGCATATTCAGGCGTTCACGCAGGGGATTCCCAACTGCATGGTGATCGATTCTTATTCCGAAGAACTCAAACGCCGTCTTTGCGACGAATTTACCTCTCCGCTTATCCGCTTTTATTACGGCGAGGACATTATCGGCACGGAAATCGGGGCGGCGGCGAAAAACGTGATGGGTATCGTGGCGGGCATGCTGGACGGCTGCGGATTCAACGCGCTGAAAGGCGCCCTGATGGCGCGCGGCGCGCGGGAAGTGGCAAGGCTGATCAAGGCGATGGGCGGCAACGAACTTTCCGCTTACGGGCTGGCGCACCTCGGCGATTACGAAGCCACGCTGTTTTCTCCGTATTCGCACAACAGGGCGTACGGCGAAGCGCTGATTACGGGCAGAATTTTCGAAAAGCTCGCAGAGGGCGTTCCCACGGCAAAGGCGCTGAAAGTACTGGGCGAAAAATACAAGGTGGATTTGCCCATCACCAACGCCGTATACGAAATCTGCTACGAAAAACGCGAGGACGAATCGGGCAAAGAAAAGGGCTTGCGGATTCTGGAACGTCTGTTCTCCCGCGAAGTAAAAAGCGAATTCTGCGATTAAGCCGCTTTTTTTGCTCTTTCCCCGTCGGGGGAAAGCAGGCGTAAAAGTTACATATAAACACAAAAAAGACTGTAAATCTATCTTATTCGGATAGATTTACAGTCTTTCTCTTATTGTCGTTTTTTACAGCCTTTTTTTCTGTCTGATAATCAATCTCTTTGTATCAGGCGATGATAGGGCACCCACGCGATAATCAGCGCCAGCGCTGCCAGCGCCGAAACAACTCCGCAGGTAAAAAACGAAAAGTTCATGCCCGCAAGCATGGCGGCGGTTTCCGCGCTTGCGCTACCCGCCAGTTTGATTACTCCCGTGGGCACCGCGTATAAAATCAGGAAGGGCAGCCAGCCCAGCCAGATGGGCAGTTTCAGTTTTACCACGGGGTTGGCGGTTGCCGCTTTGCATAAAATTTTCAGCACGATATACGCCCACGTAAACAGCGTAAACAAAATCACGCCGCCCGTAATTTTCATCACGAGAAGAAAGGTATTCATTTGCCCGCCGATTTTTTCGTTGATCGCCTGCGTCAGCGAATCTTTCAGCGCCTGCATCGAATCCGCTTCACCGCCGCCCGTCGTTTCTCCCGAACTCCCGCCGGAACCCGCCGTTTCGCCCGATGCTTCGCCGGTGCCGATAAAGAGGGTGGAAGTTTTCGCCGCCGTAAAGGTCGCCGCGGCGGTTTCTTTGTCGGCGCCCGTGCCGTTGCCGTCGCCGTTTTCGTTGTTGCCGCTGCCGGAATTTCCGGATAACATCTGCGCCAGCATATCGGTAATCAGCTTGTCGGCGTCGATGTTCCCGTTCTCGTCCGCCACTTCTTTCAGCATTTTTTCCATTTCGGCTTTTGCCGCCTGCTTATCCGCTTCCGGCATGTCGTTGCCCGTTTCCGATTTGTAAACGTTCGCAATCGCGTCCGCCGCGGCGTCGGAAACGGAAGAAACGGTGGCGTCGTCTTTCATCAGCGCGTCCGTCAGTTTATCCAGTTCCGCGTTTACCGTTTCTTCGTCTTTCCACTGATATTCTGCGCCGCCGTCTTTCAGCGTCTCTTTCAGCGAATTTTTCGCCGTGGCGCGTACCGCGGCTTTCGAAACTTCTTTCACCGTTCCCGAAAGCTGATTCGTCAGCGTTTCCGCGTTGTAATCCACCATTTCCGCCACCAGTTTTTCGCCGTCGGAAGCAAACGAAGCAAGAAACGTTTTTGTTTTCAGCGTGATGTCAAACGCCGCGTCGATCGGCTTTTTTTCCAGCTCGTCGGCGATTTCTTTCATCAGTTCTTCGTTTTCGCCCGATTCTCCCGTAATCGATCGAAACATTTCCGAGGTCAGCGTGCACGAAACGTTCACCTTCCACAGCGGCAATACAAAGTACGCCAGTACCGAAGCAAGGCAGATCGCCGTGATGATTACGTTGAAAATAAACGCAACGCCCTTGTGTTTCACCGTATACCCGCTCATGATATGTTCTCCTTTTTTTTGCTCGCGCATCGCGTGCGCGGCAGCAATAAAAACAATAAAATTATAGCACAACGTGCGGCATATCGTCAAGCGTTTGAAAAAGTCTTGTTTCATAGACAACTCGGCGATGTATAAAAATCGTCGGATTCCGCAAATTACGGATATGGAAATTTTAACTTATTCTTCCTTTTTAAACGCGTTGTATTGTATGCGGGCGGGCGGCGGACGCGTGCGTTGCAAAACGGGAAAAATCCGTACCCAAAGCGGCGTGCGCGCTCCGGACGATCGCGAAAACGCCTTTCCCGTCCGTCCGCAGGCGGAGGGCAGGTAAAGGGGGGCGCGATGGACGGAAAAAACAGAGAAAACTACAATAAAAATTATATTGCCTACGTCAATTCGTTCGCCCCGAAAACCAACCATTTCAAAAACTGTCTGCGCGCGTTTCTCGTCGGAGGGCTCATCTGCTGTATCGGGCAGTTTTTCCGCTATATGCTGGAAATCGTCTTTCATCTTTCGGGCGACGAACTGGCGGGTTCCGTCAGCGTGCTGCTGATTTTTATCGGCACGCTTTTAACGGGACTCGGCGTGTACGATCGCATCGGCAGAAACGCGGGCGCGGGTTCCATTGTGCCCATCACGGGCTTTGCCAACAGCGTGTGCTCGCCCGCCATCGAATTCAAAACGGAAGGCTGGATATACGGCACCGCGGCAAAAATGTTTATCGTCGCGGGACCGATTATCGTCTACGGCGTTCTTGCGGGCACGGCGGTGGGCATCATTTATTTATTGTTGCCGTAATTTCTCCGCACAAAGCATCAGAGGAGAGTAAAAATGCGTGAACAAAAATCTCAGACGATATATTTTCCCAACCTGCCGCGGGTGGCGGCAAGCGGCACGGTGGCGGGGCCGAAAGAATGTGCGGGCGTGGTAGGCAAATACGTGGATCTCGCGCTGGATAACGATATGTTCGGCGAAAGCACGTACGAAAAGGCGGAATGTAAAATGCTCCGTTATGCCGTAGATAAGGCGATGGAAAACGGCGGAATCGACGAAAACGGGC
Organism: uncultured Eubacteriales bacterium; assembly: GCA_900542935.1. Classification (GTDB taxonomy): domain Bacteria; phylum Bacillota; class Clostridia; order Christensenellales; family Borkfalkiaceae; genus Scatosoma. The sequence continues at coordinate 35,197 of UQPN01000018.1, read as the reverse complement.
TGGATCTTTTCATTTCCGGCGATCTTCTCAATCAGATTATTTCCGCCTCGTTCGCCGCGCGCGATTATTCCGTGCCCTTTCTCGGCGTGTACGGCGCGTGTTCCACCATGGCGGAATCGCTGGCGCTCGCCGCGCTTACCGTAGACGCGGGACATGCGGATAACGTAATCGCCGCCACGGGCAGCCACTTTTCTTCCGCGGAACGGCAGTACCGCTACCCGCTGGAACTCGGCACTACCCGTCCGCCGCAATCGCAATGGACGGTTACGGGCGCGGGCGCAACGCTGATTCGCGCGGCGCAAAAAACGCAAAGCCGCATCGCCGTAACGTCGGCAACGTTCGGCAAAGTGGTAGATTTCGGCATTACCGACGTAAACAATATGGGCGCGGCGATGGCGCCCGCGGCGTGCGATACCATTCTGGCGCATTTCCGCGATACGGGGCGCAACTCTTCGTATTACGATCTGGTGGTTACGGGCGATCTGGGCGCGCTCGGCAGCCGTATTTTAAAAGACCTCACATGGGAAAAGGGCGTAGATCTGCACGATAATCACGTGGATTGCGGCGAAATCGTGTACAAAGTCATCGAGGACGAATTTCAGGGCGGCAGCGGCGCGGGGTGCAGCGCCGTGGTGCTCAATTCGTATCTGCTGCACAAAATGCGGCAGCGGGAAATAAAAAGAATTTTGTTCGCCGCCACGGGCGCGCTGCTTTCCACGGTATCCAGCGGGCAGGGGGAATCGATTCCTTGCGTCAGTCATGCCGTCAGTTTAGAGCTTGTTTAACGCGCGCCTGTTTAACGCGCGCTTGAAAAGCGCCGCATTACGGCGCCGAGCTTTTTTTTCCCCTTCAAGCATAGCGGCGCGAAAAATCAAATCTTGCTTTCCCCTTCGGGGAGAGTGGCGCGAAGCGCCGAGAGAGGATTACCTCCGGGAAAGGATAAAATAAGGAATAAAAAACAATGTACGAAGAATATCTGCAGATTTTATGGATGTTTTTAAAGGCGTTTGCCGTAGGCGGATTCATCTGCGCCGTCGCGCAGACGGTAATCAATATCACAGATTTAACGGCAGGCAAAATACTCGTGTATTTTATGCTGGCGGGGGTAGTGCTGCAGGGGCTGGGACTGTACAGTTACCTTGTGGATTTCGCCGGCGCGGGCGCTACCGTTCCCATCTGCGGCTTCGGGTATCTTCTTGCCAACGGCGCGATGAAAGGGGCGGAAAAAGGCTTGTTCGGCGCGTTTACGGGCGCGCTTTCCGCCGCGGCGGCGGGCGTTTCTGCGGCGGTGATTTTTTCTTTTTTCATGGCGCTTATTTTCCGTTCGAAAAGCAAAAAGAATTGATGGGCAGACTTGCCGGGCGGCAGAATCGCCGCGGAAGAATTTATATCGCAAAGGAATTTTCAATGAAAGCGGAAAGGAAAAACAAACACAATTCCAAAAATTTAAAAATTCCGCGTTCGCCGCTCGCCGCGCTTTTTGCCGTATTGTTTCTCGCCGTCGCGGCGCTGTTTTCTTCGTGCGCGCTCGTTTCCGAATCCACGGAGGACAAATTTTCTTTCCGCCTCTCGCAAACGGAAATCACGCTGGAAGAGGGGGCGGCGGCATGGCTGCATTTAATCAAAACGCCCGCGGACGGCAAAAAAATTCCGCTTGCGTGGCGCACGGAAAACGAGGCGGTCGCCACGGTGAAAAACGGAAAAATCACGGCGGTTTCCGCAGGCGAAACGTATGCGGAAGTATCCACTCGCGAAGCAAAGTTTTCCTGCCGGATTACGGTAACGCCGCGCTCGCGCAACACATAGCGCGGCGCATCGCCCCGCATATAAACCTGTGCAAAAGCGGCGCAAAAAGCGGGCAAAAACGTTACATAAAAACGCCGACGAAAAAGGAAAAATGCCGAAAATCCGTCAATCTTGTGCAATCTGTATAAACAAGGTGTAGAATTTTGTGGTTTTTTTCTATTGTGTTTTTTGCAAAAAGGTGGTAAAATAGAAATATAAAATCCAGAAATTATTTTCGGAGGAAAATTTGATGTCAGGTCTTTTATTAAAAGGAATTAACAAAGTCTATCCGTCCGGCGTTCAGGCAGTATTCAATTTCTGCCTCGATATCCGCGATAAAGAATTTATCGTACTCGTCGGCCCTTCCGGCTGCGGTAAATCTACCACGCTTCGTATGATTGCAGGTCTCGAAGAAATCTCTTCGGGCGAACTGTACATCGACGGCAAGCTTGTGAACGACGTCGTTCCCAAGGACAGAGATATCGCGATGGTGTTCCAGAACTACGCGCTTTATCCCCACATGTCCGTATACGACAATATGGCGTTCGGCTTGAAGCTGAGAAAGGTACCTAAGGAAATCATCGATCAGAAGGTAAAGGCCGCGGCGGAAATCCTCGGCATCACCGATTATCTTTCCCGTAAACCCAAGGCGCTTTCCGGCGGTCAGCGTCAGCGTGTCGCCCTCGGTCGTACCATCGTGCGCGAACCCAAAGTGTTCCTTCTCGACGAACCTTTGTCCAACCTCGACGCAAAGCTGCGCGCTTCCATGAGAACGGAAATTTCCAAACTGCACGCACGTCTTGCCACCACGTTCATTTACGTTACGCACGATCAGATCGAAGCTATGACGATGGGTACGCGTATCGTTGTTATGAAGGACGGTTTCATGCAGCAGGTAGATACGCCGCAGAACCTGTACGATTATCCCATCAACCTTTTCGTTGCGGGCTTCATCGGCACCCCTCAGATGAACTTCTTCAAGGGCGCGAAGCTGGTATCGGAAGGCAAGGGCAAAGCGCGTAAAGTATACGTAAGCTTCATCGGCAACAACAAGATTCTGCTTCCCGGCAGCGTTGTTGCAAGAATCAAGAATATCGACGAATACCTCGATACCGATAAGGAAATCACGCTGGGCGTTCGTCCCGAAGATATCCATCAGGATCAGGCGTTCATCAGTACTTCGCCCGATACCGTGGTAAAGGCTCGTATCGAAGTTATCGAAAAGCTCGGCGCCGAAACGCAGATCTATTGCGAACTCGATCACGCATCCAAGGAAAGCTCGGTTATCGATAACTCCACGCAGATGATCGCGAAGATCTCTTCCCGTGCGATAATCAATCTGAAAGACATTATCGACCTTGCGTTCGACGCGCACCACATTCACCTGTTCGACGGCTACACCGAAGCCACGATTCTGGAACGCGACGAAGGCTACGAAGTTATTTCCGAAAACGCGGAAGGAGCGGCGTTCGTTCCTCCTACGCCGCAGGAAATGCGCGCCCAGATCGACAGCGCCCGTATCGTAACGAAAGAGATGAAGGCGCAGATGAGAAAGGATAAGAAGATGGCGAAGCGTACGGAAGCGGCTGCGCAGAAGCAGGCTGCCGAAGAAGCGATGAAAGCCGAATCCGAGGAAAAAACCGAGGAAAACAACGACGAGAATAAAGACGCCGAATAAGCGTTGATTCAAGCCGTACCATATCGTTAGTATTACGGGCGGCAGGCAGATACTTGCCGCCTGTTAAAAAAAACGATATTCAATTTACTTACAGACTTTTCATAATTCATTTTTAACCTCCTTTATTTTATTTTGTTGAAAGGTTGCCGCTTTTCGCGGCAGCCTTTTAGCGTATTCCGGCTCCGCTTTCAAATCAGAAACTTAAACCGCAAAAAATTAAAACGCCTCAAAAATGCTTTCGGAAATGCCTGAAATATAAACAATCAAAGCAAATATGTTCAAATTTATACAGTTGTACCGTAATTATTGTTGACAATAATTCAATAATATGCTAAAATAATCTAAACTGAAAGCGTAAAGTTTTCGGTAAATAAACAAAACAAGGAGTATAAAAACATGAAAAAAAGATTCTTGTCGTTATGCGCCGCGTTTGCACTCGGCGCCACGATGTTTTCGTTCGGCGGCTGCTCGAAAGCTGCGGAAAACACGCGCATGACGGTGGATATCAACCCGTCTGTCGAACTGATGGTAGATAAAGACAACAAGGTGGTATCCGTTACCGCGCTCAACGACGACGCGGCAATCATTCTGCAGGGCACCGCGTTTGTGGGCAAAACTTCCGACGAAGCCGTAAAAGGCGTGGTGGAAGTGGCTACGGAAACGGGCTACATAGTGAAAGGCGAAGTGGAAGTCGGCGAAAACAACGTTAAAATTTCCGTTTCCGGCGATACGAAATGGGCGAAAGATTTGTATAAGGACGCCGAGAAAAAGGTAAACGAATACCTTGAAAGCAGCGGCATCAAAGCGACGGTCGAACGGGTAGATGCTCTGAAAACCGAAGCTTTGAAACAGCTGGCGAAACATAACTCCACCTATACGGAAGAGGAGATCGCCGGCATGAACGACGAACAGCTTTTAAATGTAATCGCCATCGGTCGTGTGGAAACGGCGCAGCTTGTGTCCGAAGAAGTTCGTCAGGCATATTTCGCGGCGAAAGAGTACGAAATTTCTCTTGCCACCAGCACCGCCACGAAAGATTTGATTTACGCGATGAACAGCGCGTATGCCGTTGCTTATGCCGGTTACGGAATCGCGCTGGATACTTATTCCGCGGCAATTAAAAAACTTGACGACGCGCGCTATAACGCGTTGGTATCTCCCGATTCTGCATATCAGAAACTTTTAGTGCAGCTTCGCGAAAAGAAAGCGGAAATTCTTGCGCAGAAACAGTTGATTATCAGCATTAAGGCGGGAAATTCTTCCGTGGATATCACCATTGCAACGGGAGATCTTACCAAGTACGAGGCGGCATACGATAAACTCGTGGCAGACCTCGAGGCGGCAGGCAAGGCAGCGAACGACGGGTTAACGTCCTTGATAGAATTGATGAAACAAGGCGAAAAATCCTTGAAAGATTTGCAGGCGAAATTCCCCGCGGACATCACCGATCAGCTCAACGCAAAGGCGAGCGAGATCGACGCGAAAGCAAACAAGGCAAAAGACGAATTCTTCGCGACGTTCGAAGAAGCGCACAAAGCGGATTTCGATGCGATGAACAAAGCGCTGGCGGATACGAAAGCGAAGCTGATCGAAAACGTAGAAAAAGCGGCATAAACCGTTGGCAAAACAACAAAAAAAAGAAAGAGTCGGGAGCAATCCCGGCTCTTTTTTCGCGGCTGTCTGTGTCGTTGCGTTCGGTTGAAATACTGTTGCGCTTAAAATACGGCGGGCAGCAGAATCGCCAAAGGCAACCCGATGCAAAACGAAATTAAATTCGCCGTAAAGGCATATAAAATCAAGCGTTTTTTGCTGTATACTATCGCAGCTTTGCCGCCGTTTTCGTCTGCGGAACCGTTTTCTCCGCTGTTTTTCCGTTTGCCTAAAATGAAGCAATACAGCGCGGCTTCGGCAACAAACACAAAAAGTTCGGCGAAAAAGTACAGGGGAATCACTCCGTAAAGGTTATTGAAATGCAGCCGCACGTTTAAAAGTAAATTCAGCGCAATCTGCGTAACGCCGTTTGCCGCCAGCACGGTGAGAAACGCCCGCTTCGTCCTGAGTCCGAACGCAAGCGCCAGCAGCGTTTCCACGCCGAGCGTAACGATAAACCGCACGAAAAATCCGAGAATTTCTGCCGAATAATCGTAACCTTGCGTTACGGAAATCTTTGCGATCGTGCCGATCGTTTCGCTTTGAACGTTGCGCATATCCACGAAATAATAACTGTGAAACGCGTACCTTTTCAGAACGTCGCTCACGCAAAACGCGCCGCTTTCCGTCGCCCTGTCGGGGTAGTACAGCAAAATTTTAAATGTCTGCGGCGGATAATACCTCCAGTTCAAAGTTTTCTTTTCGTCCGCGCGCCAAAACCATTGCAAAAAATAGAATCCGTCCTCGTCCTTAAATTCCACAAACGCGCGCCACACAGTCTCGTCCGCACCATTAAAAAAATACTTGCCGTCTTCCGTGCCGTCCCACGCGCGTGCGGGACCTGTAGAGGGCGTTTTCGAAAGCAGCGTTCCGTAGCAAAGCTCGTCGCCCATATTTTCAAACGTTACGTGCACCGACGGCTTCGGCCCGGTATCCGCGCTTGCTTTCATGGTTTCCGTGCGTAAAAACGCGGGCGCAAGCAGAACAAACGTCAGGAACGTCAAAGAAACCAACCGAAACGCATGCGTAAAAAATTTCGTTTTCCAACAGTATTTCATCAATTACCTCCTTATTCTGCCCGAAGCGGCGCATCGCGCCTCGCCGCGGCAAGCGTGTTTTCAATTTCATTATATCCGAAAATCGTAGTTTCGTCAAGCCTTACAGTCGAAAAAATTGACGAAAAACGTTTTTTGCCGCGTGAAAAAGGGGAGTTTTGCGCCCGCAAAGTGAAAGCTTTCGAAAAATATAAGAAAAACGGCGAAAAACGCTTTGATTTTCAGGCAAAATATTGTAAAATAGAAAGGTGAAATAATCGCGCGTTTCTGCGCGCGTTACAAAATTTTTCAATGCGGAGATTAACGATGGGAATTTTCGGTTTTTTGGCAAACAGCGACAGCAAGCGGAGCCTTAAAAAGCTCAATAAAATCGCGGACAGCGTAGAGGCGCTCGATTCGAAATACGCCGCGATGGACGATGAAACGCTGAAATCGCAGACGAACGTATTAAAAGAACGCCTGAAGGCGGGCGAAACCACCGACGATATTCTGCCGGACGCGTTCGCCGCGCTGCGCGAAGCGGCATGGCGCGTTCTGAATATGAAGCACTTCCGCGTACAGATTATCGGCGGTATCTGCCTGCATCAGGGCAGAATCGCGGAAATGCGTACGGGCGAAGGCAAAACGCTGGTGGCAACGCTGCCCTCGTATTTAAACGCCCTTACGGGCAAAAGCGTGCACGTCGTTACCGTAAACGATTACCTTGCCAAGCGCGACGCGGAATGGATGGGTAAAGTGCACAAATTCATGGGGCTCACCGTAGGAGTGATCGTGCCCGGCATGGACGACGACGAGAAACGCGAAGCCTACAAAGCGGATATCGTATACGGCACAAACAACGAATTCGGCTTCGATTATCTGCGCGATAATTTAAAGACGGATCTTTCGAAGATGGTGCAGCGCGATTTGTCGTTTGCCATCGTAGACGAAGTGGACTCCATTTTAATCGACGAAGCCAGAACGCCGCTCATCATTTCCGGCAAGGGCGAAAAATCTTCCGATCTGTATGTGCAGGTAGATAAATTCGTGCGCACGCTTTCCGGCGGATTCGACGACGAACTGAAAGAGGAAGAGGACGAGGCGTTCCGCGCCGCGCGCGAAGCAGCCAAGGAAAACAAGGGCAAAAAGAAAAACAAAAAAGCGCTTGCCGAAGCCGCCGCGGAGGACGATTCCGAAGAGGAAGAATACGCGGATTACACGAAAATGTCGCTGGAAGAACAGGCGAATTACGAGGCTGCGCAGGAAGAAAAACGCCGTATCGCCGCGCAAAACGCCCCCGAAGGCAAAAAGGCGCTCGCGAAGAATAAGGACTGGGATTACATCGTAAACCGCAAGGATAAAACGGTGGAACTCACCGATTCCGGCGCGCAGAAAGCGGAAAGATTCTTCCGTATCGATAACATCGCGGAAATCGCGCACGCCGATTTGAACCATCACATTCAGCAGGCGCTCAAAGCGCACAAGCTTTTCAAGCGCGACGAAGATTATATCGTGAACGACGGCGAAGTCATCATCGTAGACGAATTCACGGGCAGACTTATGATCGGGCGCCGCTATTCCGACGGACTGCATCAGGCAATCGAAGCGAAAGAGGGCGTGGAAGTAAGAAGCGAAAACAAGACGTATGCCACCATCACTTTCCAGAACTATTTCCGTCTGTACGGCAAACTTTCGGGCATGACGGGCACGGCAAAAACGGAAGAAGCGGAATTCCGCACGATTTACTCGCTGGACGTTATCGAAATCCCCACAAACAAGCCTATCAAGCGCGTCGATCTTCCCGATATGGTATATTCCACGCTCGAAGGCAAAAAGCGCGCGGTGGTGCAGGAAATCATCGAACGCAACAAGAGCGGGCAGCCCGTGCTGGTAGGTACGGCTTCCGTAGATAAATCGGAAGAAATTTCCAGATTGCTGCATAAAAACGGCGTAAAACACAACATTTTAAACGCGAAAAACCACGAACGCGAAGCGGAAATCGTAGCGCAGGCAGGCAGATTCGGCGCCGTAACCATCGCCACCAACATGGCGGGGCGCGGCACGGATATTCTGCTGGGCGGCAACCCCGAATACCTCGCCAAAAAGCGCCTCCGCGAAGAGGGCGCTGCGCACGAAGATATCGAACTTGCCGTCAGCACGTACATTACCGACGTAGACGATAAAATTCTCGCGCTCCGCGAACGCTATAAAAAAGTATACGAACATTATAAGGCGGAAACGGATAAGGAAAAGGAACAGGTAATCGCCGCCGGAGGTCTTTGCATCATCGGCACCGAGCGCCACGAATCCCGCCGTATCGATAATCAGCTGCGCGGCCGTGCCGGGCGTCAGGGCGATATCGGTATGTCCGTGTTCTTCCTTTCGCTCGAAGACGATCTCGTCAAGCGTTTCGGCGGCGAAAGAATGAAATCGCTTTACAATTTCTTCAAAATCGACGAAGACACCTGTCTGCAATCGAAAATGCTTTCTCACGGCATCGCAAACGCGCAGAAAGCAATCGAAGGCAGAAACTTCGGCATCCGTAAAAACGTGCTCCAGTACGACGACGTGATGAACAAGCAGCGCGAAGTGATGTACGCGGAGCGTATGAAAGTGCTCAAGGGCGAAAACGTACACGATCAGGTGCTGAAATATATCCCCGATTACGTGGAAGAAGTGGTGCGAACCGCCGTGAACGCGGACGACATGCCGGAACTTTGGAACGAATCGGAACTGAACGCCGCGCTTGAAACGAAACTGCTGCCCGAAGGCACGAATTACGTTACGCGCGAAAAGCTGGAAAAGTGGGATTACCCGCTTGCGATTCAGAAAATCACGGCGAAAACCATCAAGGAATACGAAAAGAAAATCGAAGAAATTTCCGCGATGGGCGTAGACTTTTCCGATGTGGAACGCCGCGTCCTCCTGATGACGGTAGACAGAAACTGGATCGACCATATCGACGCGATGGATCAGCTGAGAAAGGGGATCGGTCTGCGCGCTTACGGGCAGGTAGATCCGATTATCTCCTACAAGAAAGAGGGCTTCGACATGTTCGACGAAATGGTGGAACGCATCCAGCGCACCACAATTTCCGTGCTTCTGAAAGTGCGCATCGAACTCCGTCAGAACGGCGCGCCCGCCCGTCCCGCACAGCCCGCGCAGCCGCAGGGCGAACGCAAAGCGTTCCGCCGTCAGATGCCGGAACCCATTCAGAATATGTCGTCATATAAAGAAGCGCAGGCGAAAGCGGCAGCCGCGGCGCAGAATAACCAACCGGAAAACAAGCAATAATAAAGAAGATTTATGTTTAAAGCAGACGATTACAGATTAAAAATTCAGGGCATGCGCGGCGTTCTCGCCGAAGCGGGGTACGCGCTCGACCTCGATAATCAGAAGAAAAAGCTCGAAGAACTGAAAGCCGAGCAGGAAAAGCCGGAAGTCTGGCAGGACCTCGAACGTTCCACGAAAATCGGCAGAGAAATCGCGCATATTCAGAACAAAATCACGGCATACGATAAAAGCGCCGCGGCGCTTTCCGATGCCGAAGAAGTGATCGATCTCATCGAAGAAACGGGCGACGAAAGCCTGATTTCCGAGCTGGATTCGATGCTTTCCACCGCCGATAAAGATATCGAAGATATGCGCATCCGCGCCATTTTAAGGGGACCGTACGATTCGCATAACGCTCTTTTAACGCTGCACGCGGGCGCGGGCGGCACGGAAGCGTGCGACTGGTGTTCGATGTTATACCGTATGTACAACCGCTACTGCGAAAAAATGGGCTTCAAAGTGTACGAGCTCGATCGCGAAGCGGGCGACGAAGCGGGCATCAAAAGCGTTGATTTCCGCGTGGAAGGTGAAAACGCGTACGGGTATTTAAAGGCGGAAATGGGCGTGCATCGTCTGGTGCGCATTTCCCCGTTCGACGCCAACAAACGTCGCCACACTTCGTTCTGCTCCCTCGAAGTCATGCCCGAAGTAGAGGACGATAACGAAGTGGAAATCAAAGACGACGATATCCGCATCGATATTTATCATTCGGGCGGCGCCGGCGGGCAAAACGTAAACAAAGTGGCTTCCGCCGTGCGAATCACGCACTTCCCCACGGGCATCGTGGTGCAGTGCCAGAACGAGCGTTCGCAGTTGCAGAACAAGGAAATGTGCTTCAACATGCTTCGTTCCAAACTGCTCGAAAAGAAAATCGAAGAACGTCAGGCGGAAGCGGACGCCATGAAAGGCGACGTAAAGAAAATCGAGTGGGGTTCGCAGATTCGTTCGTACGTGTTCTGCCCCTACACCATGGCGAAAGACCACCGCACGGGCTACGAAAAAGGCGACATTCAGGCGGTGATGGACGGGGATATACAAGGGTTTATCATCGACTACCTCAAACGCACCGTGTAATGCGCGCATTATAAACGGCGCAATACTTTGTCGCCTTTACGTTTTTGCTTGCTCATTTACGCATAGTAAACTCGCGGCGCAAAATCCGCAGGCTTCGCGTCTTGCTTGTTTCTGATGTGCGCGTCTATTCAGGCAATAAATACAGGCTTCCCCTTGGGGGGAAAGCTGTCGGCAAAGCCGACTGATGAGGGGCAGTTACAATTATTTCCGAGTTAAACTATTCTCATCAAAGGGGCGGTAACATAACCGGTTACTCCGTTTTTAAACGCAAAAATTCAAATTTCAAAGAGGCAATACAAAAACAATGGCGATTCTTGCTGCGGAAACTAAAAAAGAACCGATGATACTCGGCATAGAATCGTCCTGCGACGAAACGGCGGCGGCGATTATTCGCGGCAGAAAAATTTTGTCCGACGAAATCGCTTCGTCCGCTTCCGTGCAGGCGGAATACGGCGGCGTAGTGCCGGAAATCGCTTCGCGCGCGCACGTCGTCGCCGTAGATAAAGTGGTGGCGGCGGCAATCGAAAAGGCGCATATCAAGCCCGAAGAGATCGACGCGGTGGCGGTAACTTACGGCGCGGGACTGCTCGGCGCGCTGCTCGTAGGCGTGTCGTTTGCAAAGGCATACGCTTACACGTTGCAAAAACCGCTCATCGCCGTTAATCATATCCGCGGGCATCTTGCCGCGGCATACCTTGCCGATCCCGCTTTGAAGCCGCCGTTCGTAACGCTTCTGGCAAGCGGCGGACACACCGCCATTTTATACGCGCGGTCCGAAACGGAATTTTCCTATCTCGGCGGCACGAAAGACGACGCGGCGGGCGAAGCTTTCGATAAGGCGGCGCGCGTTTTGGGCTTGCCCTATCCGGGAGGACCGAATATTCAGAAATGTGCCGAGGGTGGCACGGCGAATATCCCGTTTCCGCAGATGTTCAAAGGGGGCGGCGGCTACGATTTTTCGTACAGCGGCTTAAAAACCGCCGTCATCAATTACTGCCATACGAAAGAGCAGAAAGGCGAAGAAATCGTCAAAGCGGACGTGGCGGCGTCTTTTCAGAAAGCCGCGGTAGACGTGATGATAAAAAAGACGATTGCGGCGGCGAAAGAAAAGCGCGTAAAAACGGTAACGGCGGGAGGCGGCGTCATCGCCAACGGCTATTTGCGACAGAAACTTTCCGAAGCCTGCCGGAAAAACGGCTTGCGCCTCGTTCTTCCCGAAAAGCGCTACTGCACCGATAACGCGGCAATGATCGCTTCCGAGGGGCTGATTCGCTATCTGCACGGCGATTTTGCCGATTTAACGCTGAACGCCAAAGCTTCCATACCCCTTTCCGCCGTGGCGGAAAACCGCGAGCCGGATGCGAAAAACAATGCGGAGGGCAAAGCGCATGCTTGACGTGTTTCTTGATTCGTTGATCGATACGCTGAAATTGTTCCCGTTTCTCGTGCTTATCTATGTCATCATAGAACTGCTGGAACATAAAACGAATTTAAGCCGCGAACATTCGCGTCTGCGCGGCGGATTCGGTCCTTTAATCGGCGCGGCTACGGGGCTGGTGCCGCAGTGCGGATTTTCCGTCATGGCGGCAAAACTGTTCGAACAGAAGTATATCACCGTAGGTACCTTGCTCGCGATTTTTCTTTCCACCAGCGACGAAGCGTTCGTTATCCTTTTGTCGGAGGGCGCGGCGGAGCAATTATTGCCGCTCATTATCGCAAAAATGGGCATCGGCGTGGCGGTGGGGTATCTCGTCGACGGCTTGATGTTCTTGTTTCGCAAAAAGTCGTCGCAGCCGTTGCTTGCGGAAGGCGCGGATATGCGCGTCAATCCGGAAGCCGGGGTAAGCGATTCGCACGAATATTTCTTCCGCAAAGAAGACCTCGCGGACGAGGAAGAATGTACCTCCTGCGGCAGAGATCACGACGATCGCCACCCGTGGAAAACGTATTTTCTGCACCCTATTCTGCATTCGTTGCAGGTGGCGGCGTTTATATTCATCGTCAATTTCGTGCTCGGCGCCATCATATACGCCGTAACGGAAGAAAGATTCATCGCGTTTATGCAGCGCGGCGCGGCGGCGCAGCCGTTTATCGCGGCGCTTGTGGGGCTCATCCCCAACTGCGCTTCCAGCGTAGTAATAACGCAGTGTTTTTTAAAGGGCGGAATTTTGTTCGGCTCGTGCGTGGCGGGGCTTTGCGCCAACGCGGGGCTGGGCTTCGTGGTGCTTTTAAAAAACACGAAACAATGGAAGCGAAATCTTGCCTTAATCGGTATCACGTATCTTGTGTCCGTTGCGGCGGGCGGCATGATCAACGCATTTTTAGTATAGTTACAGGAGAAAACGAAAATGGAAGAGATGAAAGTACTCGGCAGAGAAAACGGCTGCCTTACCGTTGCGCTTTCCGGCGAAGTGGATTCCGGCAACGCCGAAGCGTTTTACGAAGGCGTTATCGCGGCATACGCCGAAAGCCCTTCAAACGTGATGTTCGATTGCGAAAATCTCGATTTTATCGACAGCACCACGCTCGGCACCTTCGTTAAAATTTTGAAGCGGGTGAAAACGGACGGTTATAAAATGTCGCTGAAAAATCTCAAACCGAAAATCAAAAAATTATTTCTCATCTGCTCGCTCGACAGCATTATGGAGATTAAATAAAAATGGAACGCGATTCTTCTTTGAATACCCAAACGAAAGGCGGCGAATTTGCCATGGAATTGCCGCTCGTCAGCGATTTTCTCACCACCGTGCGCCTTGCCACGGGCGGCGTATGCGCGGTTTCCGGGCTGGACGTCGATTATACGGAAGATATTAAAGTGTGCGTTACCGAAGGACTGCTGATTTTAAAACGCAACGGCTACGCCCGCGCAAGAGTCAGCTTTTTCTTTGCGGAAAACGGAAAAATAAAATGCGCGCTTTCCGGGCTGGAACAAGGCGGAAACGCCAAAGAAGCCGGCTCGGCGGACGACGAAATCTCGTTTGCGCTTCTTTCGGCGTTGGTGGCGGAAAACAACGTAACGCGGAACGGCGAAACGGTTACCGCCATTACGTTTTACGCCTGAGCGCGGAAAATATCATTTCGGAAGAGTAAAATGGAAAAGAAAGAGGACGAATTGTTCCGCAGATACAGAGAAACGGGCGACGTGAAACTGAGAAACGAAATCGCCGAAAAATATCTGTACATAGCGGATATACTCGCTAAAAAATTTACGGGGCGCGGCGTGGATTACGACGATCTGAAACAGGTGGCGTCGCTGGCGCTTCTGCGCGGCATCGATCGCTTCAACCCCGATCTGAACATGCAGTTCACCACGTTCATTACCCCCACGATTACGGGCGAAATCAAAAATTATTTCCGCGATAAAGCGCGAATGGTAAAATTGCCGCGGCGATTAAGCGAAATACACGCCAAAGTGCGCGCTTTCTGCGCCGATTACGAGGGTAAAACAGGCAAGAAACCCGCCGTAAAAGAGATTGCCGCCGCGCTTTCCGTTTCGGAGGAAGAGGTAGTGCGCGCGCTGGAAGTGGGGAACGCCGTTTCGCTGGATTCCACCATGGCAAAGGGCGACGACGAAAACGAAAATTCGTTATACGCCGTTCTGCCCGATAACGACGCCACGTACGAACATTTCGAAAACCGCGAGGCGCTCAAAAGCGCCATGAAAGCGCTGGGCGATACGGAAAAACAGCTGGTCGACTGCAGGTTTTTCGAAGGTCTTTCGCAGAGCGAAACCGCAAAGCGCCTCGGCGTTTCGCAGATGTTCGTTTCCCGGCTGGAAAGAAAAGTGCTTGCAAAACTGAAAGACGGATTAAAAGAAGCGTGAGGGGAACGAAGCGATGCCGCTGCAAATCGGAACGTTCGAACAACTGCATAGCGCCCTTGGCGAACTTGCCGCGTTTTTAAAAGAAAACGGCGCGGGCGACGAGGGCATTTTCAAGGCAAAACTTGCCGTCAGCGAGCTGGTAACCAACGCCATCCGCTATACGGAAAGCGGGAACGCGGAAGTGGAATGGCGGGTGAAAGGTTCGCTGTGCGAACTGAAAATCACGTCTTTGCCGCCGTATGCGCCGCCTAAGGATTGCCGCTGTGCCGACGTTATGTCGGAAAACGGCAGAGGATTATACCTTGTAAACAGCCTCAGCGAAACCTGCACGGTTTCCGCAAACGGCACGCTTACCGTTACGGTAAAAATTAAAGATTGAATAAAAAGGTACGAAAGAAGTATGAACGATAAAGAAAAAACGCTGCAAATCGAAACAGGCGTGTTCTGGATTTGCTTTAAAGGCGAAAACGCCGATTTTATTTGCGATAAAGGCAGATTTGTGAAATGCGGCGGCAAACGCATCGTTGAAAAAATCACGAAAGACGAGGACGGACTCAATTATAAATACAGCCACAAAAAAGCGTGGGAAGAACTTTCGAAAACCGCGGCGGAGGGGCGATATGCGGAATATGCGTTCAACGATTTTCCGCGCGGCAGAATCTGGTTCGATATAGAGGAACGCCGCCATTACGTAATGTACGACGAAAAATTGTCGCCCGCGGCGAAAATCGTGGAAGAGGAAATCAAAAAGAATTTTCATTTGATCGATCCCGAATTTATGACCGATTTAATGTTGTATAAAAGCAGAATTCAGCCGGAAATTGCCGTAATCAAGCGCGTTTTCGGGGAGAAATAACGTAAAATAAGGCGTAAAAACAGTGTAAAATAAGCCGAATTTATTAAAAAACAAGGGTTTTTCTTACAAAAAACCTTTGTTTTTTAACATATTCAGGGGCGATTTTATACATATTTTGCCCGATTTTTAACACCTTTTTGAAAAAAGAAGCGCGCCCGCAAAAGCGGACGCGCTTGAAATTTTCGTTACAACTTTACTTTCTGACGGCGAACTTATACATCTTCGCAAGCAAGCCGTCGGGAATACGATCTCTGTACTGACCGAGGTAGATGAATATCTTGCGGAAGAAGTCGTCGTTGTTGCCGCCTACTGCGTAATCGGGAATGTTGCTCATCGCGCCGTTGTATTTCAGAACGAACAGATTCGTGAACTGCTCTCTTTCTTTATCCGTAAGAGAAGCGATGAACGGATCGAACGTCTGCGTGGTGTAGTAGCTGTTCGTTGCGGGCGCCGCAGGTGCCGGAGCCGCTGCGGGGGCAGGGGCGGGCGCGGGAGCAACGGGCGTAACTTCGGGTTCCGCTTCTTCTTCCCGGAACGAAGAGAAGTTGGGAATGACAAGCTGCTCTTCCTCTACCACGGGGGCAGGAGCCGGAACCGCTTCCACGGGGGCGGGCGCGGGAGCTGGAGCCGCTACGGCAGCCGACGCGGGCGCATATACGGGAACGTATACGGGCATGGGAGCGATGGGCGCTACGGGAGCCGTATAACCGTTTGCATATACGGGAGCAGGGGCGGGTGCGGGGGCAGGGGCGGGAACAGGTGCCGGAGCGGGTTCTTCGGCGGGAGCCGCGGGCTGAGCAGTTTCTTCTTCTGCCGCTTCTTCTGCTTCCGATTCCTCGTACTCCTGTTGTTCCGCTTTGCGTTTTAATACGGATTTCGTGATGATGCAGAGAATCAGCTGAACAAGCGCGATTCCCGCGGCGGCAACGGCAAACCATTTTGCGTTGCCGAGCAAAGTCTTTTCGTTTACGCCCTTCGTAAAGCCGAAATCGATGAAGCACACGGCAACGATGATGCCCGCCATAATCAGATTGATGACGTTGCGGAAAATATCGAATCCGTAGCCCTTTTTCATCGGCAGACGCGCGGTAGAGAAGTAGAACGCCAGAACGATGAACGAGAACGCCGCGATGATCGCCCATTTATAGAAGCCGCCCCACGTATGATTCTTGATGAAGAACTTCGTGTTATCGCCCATCAGAGCGGTGAGGTTGTTCAGCATGGAGCCGTCTTTATTGTAATGCAGGTAAGCATAGCCGTATACGCCTGCGAAAGCCGCCGTAAGAAGGAAGAGGATAAACGGAACAACCGCTTTGCCCTTGTTCTTTACGAACGAGTAAATCACGTAGAGAAGAAGCGAACCGCCGGCAATGCCGAGCACCGTGTAATCGAAAAGGAGCTTGTTCTTCATTGCGCCCGCCGCGGAAGTTTCGAAACTGTACATGGAGGAGAGCCACAGCGTAATAAGCGCATAACCGCCGAACGCGATAAGGTTCATGTAAGCGATGGTGCGTACCATTGCGGGAGCTTTTTTACCGGAGCACACGCCCACAAGCATAAAGACGATATTGAGTACGAACACTACGGGAATTACGTAGAGGAACATACTGTAAAGCATCGTGTGCTTATCGTAGTTGTTTAAGTAAGGAAGAAATTTGATTCCCTGAAATTTGGAGATCGTTGCGGGAGCGGACTGTGCGAGGTTGATCTGCTGACCGCCTGCCGTTACCGTGCCGATCGCTTTATAAAGTTCTGCCAGACCGTCTTTTTTGAAGAGGTTCATGAACACTTTCAGAAGAGTGGTTTCGTTGGTGAAAACCAAAGTGCTGTTTCCCGCGACTTCCGCTTTTAAAAGCAGCGTAACAGGCAGAAAACACACCAGCGCGATGGGAGCGAGCGCAAGAAGCAGCGCAAGGATACGGCTGAAAATGCGCTTGGGGGCTTCGGGTTCCGTTTCGTCCGAAGCGAGGGCACCGAGTTCTTCACCGCTCAAATCGTTCACGTTTACTTCTTTTTCGGGGTAATTTTTACTCATAATAAAAAAGTCTCCTAAAAAAAATTTCTTCTATAACGCAGTCAATAAAAAGCAATCAGGGGAGGAGTGAAACGTTTAAAAATCAGCCGTCGCCCGTCCTTTTTTTACTTTCGGAAATATTATACCATAATTCTTTTGTTTTGTCAATGATAAGAGCTGAAAAAAACGATAAATTTTAAACTTTTTTCGCTTCGAAAGCGGCTTGCGGCGCCGCGGAAAACGAAGAAAAATAATAGCGGAAAAGCGCCCGGAAAAGGGAAAGAAACAAAGAAAATTATATAAAAGGACGCGTGAACGAAAAAACAGGGGCGAAAACCCTTGAAATTTTTCGCGGAAAGTTGTATAATTATCCTTAGCGCAAGCGACGCAAACCGAAGGAGCAGAATGTATGAACGAACTGGAAAAAATCGTAACCGACGTATCGGAAAAACTGGGGGTAAGGCTGGGTTTCAGAGAAGAGAGTTCCGCCGAAAAAAACGAGGCGTGTTCTTCGGGGCCGCGTTCCGACGGAAAGCATACTTATTTTCGCTTTTCTTTCGCGGGGGAAACGTATACGGGCGTTCTGGACGGAGCTTCGAAAGCGGAGAAGAATTACGCCGCGCTGCTGCCCGCTTATCTTGCTTCGTTTGCGGAAAAAAACGCCGTATCGCAGGGAGAGTATCTGAAAAAAATGCTGCTCGGCGAATATTCGCAGACGGACGCGTATAAATACGCGGTGAAATTCGGCGTGAAAGAAATACCGTGTTTCGTGCTGGCGATCAGATTCACGAAAGCCTACCCCGAAACGGAAGCGCTTTTGAAGCAGTACGCCGACGCGAAAGAGGACTGCGTTGTGAAATTCGACGATAAGAACTTCGCGTTCGTAAAAGCGGCGGAGCCTTCGGAAGAATATTCCTCGCCCGCGGAATACGCGGGATTTCTGGCGGGATTTCTGACGGAAGAGCTGGGCGCGCGGGTATGTATCGGCGCGGGATCGGTAACGGGGGGATTTCACGATTTGCAGCTTTCCTATTCGCGCGCGGTAACGGCGCTGCGTTACGCCGAAGTGTTTTCGGGCGGTGAAGGCGTGCATTCGTATAAGGAATACATGCTGGTGAAGCTGCTGGAAGAAGTGCCGAAATCGCGGCTGGACGAATTTCTGAGCGACATTACGGAAGAACAGATCCGCGAAGTATTCGACGACGAGGAAATGCTTCTGACGGCGGAGAAATTTCTGAGCACTTCGCTGAACGTGAGCGAGACTTCCAGAGCTTTATATATGCACCGCAATACGCTTTTATACCGTCTGGACAAAATAGAAAAGGCAACCGGGCTGAATATCCGACTGTTTCCCGACGCGGTAACTTTTCGCATACTTATAATAATATACAAACTTTCGAAAAAGTGAAGTTGCGAAAAGACGGGCGAAAAAAGGCGGGTTTTAGGGAATTGTCGATGAATGAGAAACTGCGGGAAGAGAGGGAATTTGATTGTGAGACCTCTATCGGCTCGCAAAAGCTCGCCACTTTCCCCGCTACCGTAGGTTTTTTCGCTTTTTCACCATCAGGAGAAAAAGCGAAAAAGGGGAAAGCAAGAGATTGCATCAAAGGCAAAAATTAAAAATATAAACGATACGCTACAATCCGTTATGAAACAGGCGAAGCCTGCCCAAAGGGGAAAGCAAGAGATTGCATCAAAGGCAAAAATTAAAAATAGAAACGATACGCTGCAATCCGTTATGAAACAGGCGAAGCCTGCCCAAAGGGGAAAGCAAGGGTGCAACGTATTTAACGATTGCATTGAGAGATTACGGAAAACAAGTTAGTTACGCCCCTTGATGAAAATTTTCGATAAAAAATGTCAATACTGAATAAGTTACGCCCCTCACCACCTTGCTTCGCAAGGAGCCTCCCCCCGAGGGGAAGCCTTGGAACAAGGCTGACAATTTTTGCCTCATTGTGCGCAAGCACGATGAGGCAAGGGAAGCTGCGAAAGGGCGGTATTAAATAAGCATTGCACGGAGATACGGGATAAAATCAGGACGAAAAGGGAGAAGTATGGAAACCGAGAAACCGAAACGGAAAGACGAACAGACGACGGAAACAACAAAGCCGGAACAAATTTTTAAAAGCGCGACGAAAGCGGAGCAGAGCAACGAATCGGGCGGGAAAGGCGGAAAATTCAAATCGTTTTTCAAAAAGAAACCTGCGCGGATCGCGGCGTGCGTTCTGGCGCTGTTCTGCGCGTTTTTCGGCGGCTTTTTCACTCATAAAGCCACGCTGCCGAAAGAAATCAATTCTTTGCTGTGGGCGAAAGAACGCATACAGAAAGATTATCTGTACGAGATTTCCGACGAAGAATTTTACGCGGGCGTGTTCGGCGGCGTAAATTCGCTTCTGGACAGGTATTCCGCGTACATGACGGCGGACGAGAACGACGAAGCCGTGAAGAAATCGGCGGGGCAATACAGCGGGCTGGGCATGTATTTCGTTTCCGCCACGGCGGAACAGGCGGGCATGCTGACCGTTTCGCGCACGGCGGGAGGCTCTCCCGCAGAGGCTGCCGGAATTGCGGACGGCAGCAGGATTACGGGGTACGGCGCGACGGCGGATTCGATGACGGCGTGCGTTTCGCTTTCGGCGTTTATGGAATTCGCGGCGAAATACGCGGCTGGCGAAGAATTTTACGTGGAAGAAACGCGCTACCCGTACGGAGAGGATAACAAGCGCGTCGTGAAGCTGCACAAGGCCTCGTTTACGGAACATTACGTTACGTACCGTTCTTCGTCGGCGGCATACGTGTATCCCGGCGCCGACGCGACGGAAACGGAAAAGCGTTTTGCGGACGGCGGGGCGTTTGTTTTGCGGGCGTTGCCGGAAGATACGGCGTATATCCGCCTGACGCAGTTCAACGGCAACGCGGCGGCGGAATTCGACGGGGCGATGAAAAGATTTTCGGCGGACGGAAAGAAAAATCTTGTGCTGGATTTGCGCGGCAACGGCGGCGGGGATATGGAAATTCTGCGTTCGATCGTTTCGTATTTCTGCAAAAACGCGACGGGAAAAACTCCCGCGGCGGCGAAAGCGGTGTACCGCGACGGAAAAACGTACGTGTTCGACGCGAAGCGGAACGATTATTCCGCATATTTCGGCGAGGACGGGAAAGCGTACGTGCTGGCGGACGCGGGAACGGCTTCCGCTTCGGAGTGTCTTTTGGGGGCGATGCTGGATTACGGCGGTACGGAGTACGGGCGGGTGTGTCTGACGGCGGCTGCCGACGGTACGGCGAAAACGTACGGCAAAGGCATTATGCAGACCACGCGGACGCGGTTTTTGTGGCGCAGCGAGGCGATTAAGCTGACGAGCGCACAGATTTGCTGGCCCGTATCGGGTAAGTGTATTCACGGCGTCGGCATTACGACGGCGGACGGTTGCAAAAGCGTGGCGGCGAGCTACGCGCCGGACGGAGAAATTTCGGCGGGACTTGCGGCGCTGGGAATTACCGCGGCGTAATATATCGTATAACGTAATATATCGCGCCGACATAATATATCGTGCGGGCGGTTGGAGAACGACGGGGGAATATGCGACCGAGAGGAGATGAGGCGGCGAGGATATTCGGCTGAGGGGATATGCTGCTGCCCCTCATCCGGCAAGGCAATGCCTTGCCACCTTCCCCCCAAGTGGAAGGCTTTTTCGCGCTGTTCTTATCAGAGAAAAAAGCGAACAGGGGAAAGCAAGAGTAGCGGTGGTTTTGCGCCGCTCTACTCGCCGGGATTGCCTGACGGCGGCAACCCGGCGAGGGAACGCCCAAAGGGGAGAGCGAGGAAAAAGTAGGGGGAAAGTCGGGCGGTGCAGGCGAAATTCGCGGTTATTTTTGTGCGGCTATGTAAAAACGGTTGAAAAATATGCGCGGATAGTGTATAATAATTTATAGTTTTGAAAAATTTGCGCGCATGCGCAGGACGCAGAGGCGTTCCCGTACGGAAGAACGGACGGGAAAACAAGGGTTAAAGAGGTTTTTTATTTATGGCTAAAGATTCGCAGTTCGTCGGTCAGATTGCCGACATCGAAAAGGACTTTCCGCAGTGGTACACCGACGTGGTGTTAAAGACGAAAATGGTGGATTACGGCCCCGTAAAGGGGACGATGGTGATCCGCCCGTACGCGTATGCGATCTGGGAAAACATTCAGCGCGAGATGGACAAGCGCTTCAAGGCGCAGGGCGTGGAGAACGCGTATTTTCCGCTGCTGATTCCCATGAGCTTTTTCACGAAGGAAGCCGAGCATGTGGAGGGCTTTGCACCCGAAGTTGCCGTAGTAACGGTGGGCGGCGGCGAAACGCTTGCGGAGCCGCTTGTCATCCGCCCCACTTCCGAAACGATTATCGGAAGCATGTATTCGAAATGGATTCAGTCTTACCGCGATCTGCCGATGAAAATCAATCAGTGGTGCAACGTAATGCGGTGGGAGAAAACCACGCGGCCGTTTTTAAGAACGAGCGAATTTTTGTGGCAGGAGGGGCATACGGCGCACGCCACCGCGGAAGAAGCGGAAGAAATGACGATGCGCATGCTTGGCGTGTACAAAGAATTTGCGGAAAACTGTCTTGCGATTCCCGTGATTACGGGCAAAAAAACGGAAAAGGAAAAGTTTGCGGGCGCGGTTGCCACGTACGGCATGGAAGCGATGATGCACGACGGAAAGAGCTTGCAGGCGGGGACTTCGCATTATCTCGGTCAGAACTTCGCGAACGCGTTCAACATTAAGTTTCTGGACGCGGACGGGGTGCAGAAGGCGGCGTATACGACGTCCTGGGGCACTTCCACGAGAATGATCGGCGGGATTATCATGACGCACGGCGACGAACGCGGGCTGGTGCTGCCGCCCGTGGTGGCGCCGATTCAGTGCGTGATTGTGCCTGTGGCGGCGCATAAGGCGGGCGTTCTGGATAAGTGCCGCGAGGTGGAAAAGAGGCTTGCGGCGGCGGGCGTAAGAGTGAAACTGGACGATTCGGACAACTCGCCCGGCTGGAAGTT
Organism: uncultured Eubacteriales bacterium; assembly: GCA_900542935.1. Classification (GTDB taxonomy): domain Bacteria; phylum Bacillota; class Clostridia; order Christensenellales; family Borkfalkiaceae; genus Scatosoma. The sequence continues at coordinate 12,912 of UQPN01000018.1, read as the reverse complement.
CAACGAATGGGAAATGAAAGGCGTGCCCGTGCGGTTGGAACTCGGTCCGCGCGACATCGAAAACGGAAAGATGGTTTGCGTACGGCGCGACACGCACGAGAAAGCGGAATATGCGCTGGAAAATGCGGAAAGCGTGGTAACGGCGCTGCTGGAAAACGTGCAGAAAGATATGCTGGAAAGCGCGCGCGCGCGGCGGGATAAGCGGATTGTGTATGCGGACGACGTGGCGGGCATTCTCGCGGGCGTGGAAGGCGGCAATTTCGTGAAAGCGGGCTGGTGCGGAAAGCGTTGCTGCGAAGATAAAATCAAGGAACAGACCGCCGCTACGGCACGCGTTTACGCCGAGGGAGAAACCGCGGAAAAGTGCGCGGTGTGCGGCGAAAAGGCGGAGCATATGGTGATTTTTGCCCGCGCTTACTAAACTAATGCGCACTTGTATAGCGGCGCATCTTTCGGTTTCATCTGCGTGCGCCCTTGCTCATTTACGATTTGTAAAATCGCGGCGGTCGTACTCGATAAAGCTCGCAATCTGCGCTACTCTCCAAGCGCGTGTAACTTTGGCGAAGTAAATAAGGCGGAAATTAAAATATAACGATAACGCGGCAGTCCGCTACGAAACACCCGAAGGGTGCTCGCGCTTCGCGTCTTGCTTGTTTTTGAAACGGAGACGCGCGCTTGAAAAGCATCGCGTTATCGGAAAGCCAAGGCGAATCAGCGGTTATTGTCGGGATTGCGACAGTCCGTTACGAAACACCCGACGGGTGCTTGCTCGTTTACGATTTGTAAAATCGCGGCGCAAAATCCGCGCTTTCCTTGTTCTGCTCGCTTTTGCAGCGCGTTGTAACCCGGTTGAATTTGAAATGCGAAATATACTAATGTGAAAAAACGGCAGAAAACGCCGTTTTTTTACGTATTTTTGCGGCTTTCGGGGAAAATAAAGGCATAGTCGCTTGACGAAAACGGAAAAAAATGTTATGATATTTTTATGGAAAAAGAAGAGGATGTTTATAAGCGAATCGGAAAGAATATCGCCGCCTACCGCAGGAATGCGGGCATTACGCAGGCGGAGCTTGCCCGGAAGATAAATTACTCCGATAAATCCGTTTCCAAATGGGAATCGGGAAACGGCGTTCCGGACGTGCTGGTGCTGATGCGGCTTGCCGAGTTGTTCGGCGTGAGCGTGAACGATCTGGTGGGCGAAAGCCCCAAAGAACGCGCCTCGAATACCTTTATGCGGGTGATGGTGCTTCTGATTTCCAGCGCGCTGATATGGCTGATTGCCACGGCGACGTTTGTGGCGATGAAAATTTTTGCCTCCGCGCACGGTGCGTGGTGGCTTGTTTTCGTATATGCGATTCCCGCGAACGCGGCGATGCTTGCCGTGTTTGCCGCGGCGTTCAGGCAGCGTACAACCCGTTTCGTTTCGATTACGGTGTTGATATGGGGCGTGATTTTAAGTACGTTTTTAACGTCGCTTGTGATTTCGAAAAACAACGGGACCGCGGGCGCGGGCGATTTATGGTTTATTTTCCTGTTGGGTATTCCTTTGCAGGTGGCGGAAACGTTATGGTTCTGCCTGCGGCGCGCGCGGGCGAGGCAGAAGGCGCTTTACGGCGGCACCGACGGAAACGAGCTTTTAAAAAGCGCGGAGGAAGCGGACAAGGAAAGATCCGCTTAAGCGGCGGCAAGAGGAAACGAAACGTTTTGAGTAACGGAAAAAGCGCGGTTTTATACGGCGCGGAAACCGGAATTATGCGAGGTTCGGGGAACGGGTAAGACAATGCTGTGTTGCGTTTGCAGAAAAAACAGAGCCGTGAAAATGCACGAGCGGGAGGCGGACGGGAAAACCGTGCGCGAATATTATTGTTCCGCTTGTTTTGCGCGGCTGTTTCCCGAAATTTCTTTCGAACCGAAATCGAAGCGGGACGAAGGCGGCGCCGACGACGCGCGGGGAGAAAAGAAAGAGCGGAGATGTCCTTTTTGCGGAACCGGGGCGAGAGAGTATTACAAGACGAAACTGCTCGGCTGCCCGGAGTGTTACCGATACCTGTTTGAAGAAATTAAAGAGAGCGTGTTTGCGATGCAGGGCGACGAGCCGCACCGGGGAAAAAGTCCGGCGGGAACGTCCGCGGAAACGCCGTCGGCGCCGACGCGGAACGGAAATTTTGCGGGGTACGGAGAAGCGGAACAGCTGACGATTTTCGGCACGGAAAGGAACGGGAAATCCGTCGCGCGCGGCGCGGGAAAGGAGAGGTTGCGATGAATACGGGAACCCCCGAATATTTGCAGAAAACGGTAACTTCCACGCGGATACGGCTGGCGAGAAACGTGCGCGGATATTACTTTCCTCATTTATTATCGGACGAAAACGCGCGGGAGATTGTGGGGCTTGTGCGGCGGGCGCTGAAGAAGCTGGATAACTTCCGTGAGTACGATATAGGCAGAATTTCGCGCGACGACGCGGAGCTTCTGGTGGAAAAGCACCTGATTTCGCCTGCGCTGGCGGGAAAAAAGAGCGGCGCGGCGTTTGTGTGTTTCGACGAAAACGCGCTGCGGGACGACGAAATTTCGGTGATGGCGAACGAAGAGGACCATCTGCGCGAACAGTATATCGTGAAAGGGTACGATTTGTACAAGGCGTACGACCGTCTGAGCGGGATAGACGACGCGCTTTCCGCGGAGCTGCCGTTTGCGTTCGACGAAAAGCTGGGGTATCTGACGGCTTGCCCGAGCAATTTGGGTACGGGGCTGCGGGCTTCGGTGATGATGTTTTTGCCCGGACTTTCGAAAGACGGCGTGATTAGAGAGATTCTGCCGAATTTGCGAAAAAACGGGCTGACGGTGCGCGGATTTTTCGGCGAAGGTTCCGGGGCGGAAGGGTATTCGTATCAGGTGAGCAACGAGCGCACGCTGGGACTTTCGGAAGAGGACGTATTATCGCATATGGAAGAAGTGGCGCTTTCTTTGACGGAGCTGGAAATACGGCACCGCGAACGGATGAAAAAAGAGGGGGGCGCGAAGCTGAAAGACAGGTGCCTGCGTGCGTACGGAACGCTTTTAAACTGCGCAGTGCTGCCGTGGGAGGAGTATTCGGAAAAAATTCTGGACGTGCGCCTCGGAATCGCGCTGGATTACTTCGAAACGACGGATTCGGTGTCTTTGGTGAATTTTCTGTATAATATGCGCCCGCTTTCGTTCCGCCGCGGCAACCGCGTAACGGGCGGCGAGGAAGAATGCAATATCCGGCGCGCGGAGATCGTGGGAAAGGTGCTGCCGGAGCTGGTTGTCCGCGCTTTGTGAGAAAAGCCGGGCTGACGGGATATAAGGCGGAGCGGCGCGTATCATTGTAGCTGCGCGGAGGGCGTTGATGGTGGCAGACCTCTTCAGTCTGCTTGCGCAGACAGCTTCCCCGAAGAGGGAAGCCGGGAAAGGGCGAATTGCGTAGACAGCTTCCCCGAAGGGGGAAGCCGAGAAAAGGAGAATTGCGCAGAGCGCTTCTACAGAAAGAAAAACCGAGAAAGGAACGAAAGACAGCCGTGGCGTTGGAACGGGCAAAGCCGAGAGGGGCAGGAACGATTCCGCGGCGTGCGGGCATAAAAATAGATGAGGTTTATACACAAATAAGGCTGAGAATACGGGGAAATCGTTTTCGCAAGGCGATTTTGTGAATATCATCGGAGCGGGCGGTGCCCGGACAAAAGGTGCAGAATATGGATTACAGAGAAAAAATGACGGCGAATTTAAAACAGGCGATGGGTGTGGCGAACGACGTTTCCGTGCAGAACGGCGTTACTTACATCGGCAGCGAACATCTGATTTATGCCTTTTTATCGATGCCCGCATGCGTGGCGTACCGCGTGCTGACGGAAAAGATTTCGTTTACGAAATATTCCGAGGCGTTTATTCGCAATCTTGATAAAAATACGCGCGCGCAGGGGTTGACGCCGCGGACGAAAGAAATGTTTCTGCGTGCGGTGCAGCTGGCTTCGAAATCGGGAGAAAAAGCGGGTACGGCGCATTTTCTGCTTGCCGTACTGGAACAGGAAAATTGTTTTGCCGTGAAAATTTTGCGCCTGTTGGGCGTGGATACCGCCGAAATGAAACGGCGGGTTACCGAGGTTCTGCGCGAAAGGTTAGTTCCCTCTGAAGAGGGGGGGACTAACCTTTCACGAGGAGAGCGCGAAAGGTTTGATTCCTCTGAAGGGGGGGGGACTAACCTTTCACGAGGAGAGCGCAGCGGGCTTTCTTCCGGCGAGGAAGGGAGCGACGCTTCGGGCGAAAACAAAGGATATGCCGCGGGCAACGGGTATACGAAAGGCGATTCCGGGGCGGACTATCGCTTCGGCGGCACGGCGTTTAACGGACGGGACGAGGGAACGGACGCGTTCGGCGACGTCGGGAACGATTCGGTCGGCACGAAAAAGGGCGGCGCGGCAAAAGCTTCGGGGGAGAGTCTGTTTGCGGACGAAAAGTTAATGCGGTTCGGCGTGGATTTGACGGAGCGGGCGAGAAAAGGCAAGCTTGACCCGGTAATCGGCAGAGAAAAAGAGATAGAAAAGCTGGTGCAGGTACTGTGCCGCCGTTCGAAGAACAATCCCGTGCTGATCGGCGAGCCGGGCGTGGGAAAAAGCGCGATTGCGGAAGGGCTGGCGCAGTTGATTGCGGCGGGAAACGTGCCGGAACAGCTGTTCAATAAAAAAGTGTTTTCCGTGGATCTTGCCGGGATGCTGGCGGGGGCGAAGTATCGCGGCGAATTCGAAGAGCGGCTGAAAGATCTGATGCAGGCGGTTACGGACGACGGGGATATTCTTTTGTTTATCGACGAAATTCACACGCTGGTGGGCGCGGGGGCTTCTTCGGAAAATACGATGGACGCAGCGAATATTTTAAAGCCGCTTCTTGCGCGCGGCGAGATGCAGATTGTGGGCGCCACCACGATAGAAGAGTACCGGAAATACATCGAAAAAGACGGCGCGCTGGAACGCAGGTTTACCCCCATTATGGTGGAGGAGCCGTCGAAAGACGCGGCGATCGGTATTCTGAAAGGGTTGCGCCCGCGTTACGAAAAGCATCACGGGCTGCGCATTTCCGACGAGGCGATAGAGGCCGCCGTAACGCTTTCCATGCGGTACGTAACGGACAGATACCTGCCGGATAAGGCGATTGATTTAATCGACGAGGCGGCTTCGCGGGCGCGTATCGTAAAAGGCGGCGGCGAAGAGACGGCGGAGATAGAAAAAAAGGCGGAAGAAAAGGAACAGGAACGCAGGCTGTATATGGCGCGCGGGGATTTCGCGCGGGCGACGACGGCGCTGAAAGAGAAGCGGGAGCTGGAAGAACGGGCGGAAAACGAACGGCGCGTGAGCGAGATGAAAATCGGCGCGGACGGCAGGTATGTGCTGGGTAAAGAACAGATTGCCGCGATTATCAGCGCGAAAACAAAAATTCCTCTGACGAAAATCACGCAGGCGGAGGGCGAAAAACTCATGCGCCTCGAAGAGGACCTGCACAAGCGAATCGTGGGGCAGAACGAAGCGGTTTCCGCCGTGGCGAGGGCGATCCGTCGGGCAAGGGCGGGGCTGAAAGATCCGTCAAGACCGATCGGTTCGTTTATCTTCGTGGGACCGACGGGCGTGGGTAAAACCGATTTGTGCAAGGCGCTTGCCGAGACGTTGTTCGGTTCGGAAGAGCAGATGATACGACTCGATATGAGCGAATATATGGAAAAATCGTCCGTTTCGAAGCTGATCGGGGCGGCGCCGGGGTACGTGGGGTACGACGATTTGAAGGCGGGGCAGCTGACGGAGAAGGTGCGGACGAAGCCGTACTGCGTGGTGTTGTTCGATGAGATTGAAAAAGCGCATCCGGACGTTTTTAATCTTTTGCTGCAGCTTCTGGACGACGGCAGGCTGACGGACAACAAGGGGCGGACGGTGAGTTTTAAAAACGCCGTGGTGATTCTGACAAGCAACGTGGGGGCGGCGGAAAAGCCGGATACGGTGCGTGCCGGCACGCTTGGGTTCGGCAGGGAAAACGGGTATCCGGGCGGCGGAAATCAGAGTGCGTACGGCGGGTACGGAAGCGAAAACAATGGGGGTATGGGCGGTACGAACGCACAAAACGGCACGGAAGAAAGCGCGGCGGAGCGGCGGGCGTACGCGGAGATGAAAGACAGAATTACGGCGGCGTTGAAAGAGAGATTCCGTCCGGAATTTTTAAACCGTCTGGACGACGTGATTGTGTTTCATCGGTTGTCTTTGGCGGACGTGGAGAGAATCGGCGGGAAGCTGCTGGATTCTTTGGCGGCGCGGCTTTTAGAGCAGCGCGGGATTGTTTTGTGCGTAACGGACGAGGCGAAACGGCAGCTGGCGGAAGAGGGCTATGAACCGGAACTGGGCGCGCGGGAGCTGAAACGCGTGGTGCAGCGGAAAATCGAGGACAGATTGTCGGAAGAGATTCTGCTGGGCAAAATTTCGGCGGGCTCGCGGGTTACGGTGGATTGCCGCGGCGGGCAGTTTGTGTTTTTAAGCTGATTGTGTTTTTAAGCTGAGCGGCGGCAAGGGCGCGGTAGAAAAGGCGGCGGAGTATGGAAGAAGAAAAGAAGTACGAAAGAGAAAAAATCGCTGTGGTTACGGGCGGCGTGCGGGGAATAGGTCTGGGGATTTCTCTGGCGCTGAAAAAGAAAGGGTACAGGGTGTACGCGCTGTATTCGAAAGACGAGAAGTCGGCTGCCGCGGCGCAGGGCGAAGGCGTGATTCCCGTGAAGGCGGACGTGAGAAACGAGGCGGAAATCGTAGCGTTTTTCTCGGTGCTGCGACATGTGGACGTATTGGTGAACAATGCGGGCATTGCCGTTGCGGCGCAGTTGCAGGATACTTCCGCGGAGATGCTGGACGAGCTGTACGCCGTGAACGTGCGCGGGGCGTTTCTGTGCGCGCGGGAGGCGGCGAAAAAGATGATTTCCGAGCAGTGCGGGTGCATCGTAAACGTTTCTTCGGTGTGGGGAGAAGCGGGGGGAAGCTGCGAAAGCGCGTATTCGGCTACGAAGGGCGCGTTGATTGCGCTGACGAAAGCTTTGGCAAAAGAGCTGGGGTATTCGGGAATCCGCGTGAATTGCGTTTCGCCCGGAGTGATCGATACGACGATGAACGCGCGGCTTACGGCGGATGATATGGAAGCGCTGCGGGAGGAGATTCCGCTGGGAAGAATCGGTAAGCCGGAGGACGTGGCGAACGCGGTAACGGGGCTGATTGAAAGCGAATATGTTAACGGGGCGGACGTGCCCGTCAACGGCGGTTTTTATGTCTGACGGCGTAATTGCTTTTTGCCGTTGAGGAAAAAAAAGGGCGGCTGCCTTTTTGTTTGAAAATTTTCAAACAGAAAACAAGTTGCGCCCCTCATTCGCCTCGCTGCTGCTCGGCACCTTCCCCCCGAGGGGAAGGCATGAAGAGGCGGACTATTTTTGCTGTCTTTGCGGTAGCAAAAAGCATGGGGAAGCCTATATTAAGACATAAATTTAAAATATAAACGATAAGCTGCAATCCGCTACGAAACAGACGAAGCCTGCCCGAAAGGGGAAAAAAGGGGGCGGATGCCTTATTGTTTGAAAATTTTCAAACAGAAAACAAGTTGCGCCCCTCATTCGCCTCGCTGTTGCCCGGCACCTTCCCCCTGAGGGGAAAGCATGAAGAGGCTGACTGTTTTATGCAGGCAAAAAAAAAGAAAAAAAATTGAAAAAAACTTGTGAAAACAAGGTGAAATCGCTTGCCTGTTTTGTGCGGCGATGATATAATAAAGTTATAAAAAATTTATTTTTTCGCGGGGCGCGCCCCTTGTTTTAACTTATCCTGACAGATAATCGGATAAGTTAAAACAAGCCGAAACGCAGCGAAAAGAAGGAGAAAACAATATGAAATCAGGTGGTTTTTTCAAAAAATTCGGCGTGTGCGCTCTTTCGGCGGCACTGTGCGTTTCGGCGTTTTCCGCGTGCGGTAAAACCGACGGCAAGGGCGACAAAATTGACGGCAACACCGATATTGCGGCGGTGAAGTCGGAACAGGTGAAAGACGAAGCGGCGTGGAAAGCGGCGTTCGACGTTTCGAAATTTACGAATTTCTCGATGAAAGAAGAAGATAAAAGTACGCAAGCCGGCGTTACCACAGAAGGCAGACTTGTGTATAAGTTTGTCGGGGATAAGGCGTACTATTCGACGTATCAGAAGAAGAGCACGGACGAAAACGAGCAACACGATATTTTCTTTGCGAAAACCAACGAAGTCTGGGCGGCGTACGGCATAAATTATAAAAACGGCGCGAAAATTTCCGAAAGCGCGTACGATATGGAAAATCATTCCGAGTACGAGTATATGATTTCGGGCGAAATGGGGATTACTCCCGTAAGTCAGCTTGGTCAAACGGTTGCTTTCGATAAAGTTACTTACGATGAAACCGCAAAAGGTTACTTATATGAAGTGGAAGGACAGGGCACGGCGACGATTAAAATCGCGAACGGCTTATTCGCGGGATATATCATGAAAACCGAGTCCGGCGAAGGCGACGAGAAAGTCGTTATGGAAACGAAAGCTTCGTATTATGATATAGGTTCCACTTCGATTTCGTTGCCGGAAAAAATGGGCAAACCCGCCGAAGATAAGAAAGACGAGGGTGAAAAGGACGACGAAAAGAAGGATGACGATAAGAAACCGGGCGTGGTGTTAACGGCGGATACGGATTTTGAGGCGCTGAAGTCGGAAAAAGTTGATGAGGCGGGGTGGATAAAAGCGTTTAACTACGCTTCGTATAAGAATTTTACCTCTTATACTGCTTACAGAACGACGAATTCTTATGCCGTACAGAAAGCAACCGAAGCAGGCGGATTTCTGAAGATAGGTTCTTACGAACTGTATTGCTACATAGGGGCGGACGGCGCGTATAAAATGTCGGACGGCAAGACCGAAAGGACGTGTGCGAGCGTGTTTATCCGGAACGACATTCCCATTACGATGAATTATTCCTGCATGTGTCCCGATTTTTCGAATAATTTTTGGAACTTCAGCTATAATGAATCGAGCGGCGTTTACGAATATGAGGGAGGTCTGAAAACAAACGCTTATTTCGCCGAGGGGAATTATTCTACGTATTCGAGCGTGCGATTAAAAATAGTGAACGGGTTGCTGGCATACATAGACGTAACAAATGACGGAGAACCGGACAACAGAAAAACTACGAAATTTTACGATTTCGGTACGACGGTTGTGGAATTGCCCGAATTCGAAGAAAAGAAACCGGGCGTGGTGTTAACGGCGGATACGAATTTTGAGGCGCTGGAATCGGAAAAAGTTGACGCGGCAGGTTGGGCGAAAGCGTTTAACCCCGCTTCGTATAGTAATTTTACGGCTCTTGCATATTATGATTCTATAAACATTTACTTGGTTCAAAAATCTACGGGTACTTCCGGCTTTTTCGGGGAAAAGGATACTCACGATGAAGATATGTATCTTTACAAAAACGCTGACGGCAAATATATGGGAATGTCCGGCGGGCAAGTTGCGGAGTGGCCGGAAGGATATTATATGCGCGACGGAATGCCTGTGCTTTTGAATTATTCGTGCCTGTGCCCGAATTTTGCGAAATTTTTTGCGGAATTTACGTACGACGAAACGAAAAAATCTTACGTGTACGCCGGCGAAGGAATACGCACAAACGATTATTTCCTTACGGGCGGTTCTTCTGCCGATTACGTGAAAGTAGAATTGAAAATCGTGAACGGCTTGGTGGCGTACGTCAGCGTTGAAGATTCGAGCGGGAATAAAGAAAATACGAAATTTTACGATTTCGGTACGACGGCGATAACGCTGCCTGCGATTGGGAAATAAGTTTCGTTTTTTGTTTGCGACAGAGATAAACGCCCTCCGGAAAAGATTTTTCCGGAGGGTATTCGTTAACTATATATGCGATGATAAGACTGCGCTCTGTACGGAGGAGGGCGCGACGGCGGCGGAGATTTCCGCGCCGATGTTTTCGCCGACGTCGGCAACGGGAACCGGCGACGCCGCCGATAGGGCAGGCGGCAATCCGCGATCCGTTTGAGGCGCATGAAAACAAGCTTCCGAAACGGTGTTTTTTTCCCGACGAAAGCCGGGAAATTTTTTATGCCTGCGAAAACGCCGCGTCGACGCATTCGTTCGCAAAAGAACTTCCCGATTGAATTTCCCGATTGAACGGGCTCGTTTTCCGTTGACTTTTCCGCTAAAATTCAATATAATCGGTATATGAGCCGGCATGCGGCATGCCGCGGCGTTTTTTACGAAAAAAAATTTTTTTTCGCGTTTTTTGTAACCTTTTTCGTATCCGGACGTCTTATAAGTGCAAGTACTTGAAGCGCAAAGCGAAAAAATACGAAAACAAGGAGTATGAAAAACAATGAAAAACATGAAAAACAAAATGAAACAACTTACGGCAGGCGCATTTGCCGGCGCGCTCTTCCTGTGCGGATTTACGGCGTGCGAAACGAATAACAACGGCGAGAAAAATTTCAATATTACAAGAGCGCAGGCGGAATCGATTGCGCTTATGCATTCGGGTGTGACGGAAAACGTCGTAACGACGCAGAAAGTAAGCGCGGAAGAGAAAGACGGCGGCAGGTATTATTACGTGGAATTTGTATGCGGAAACGTGAAATACGCTTATCGCATCGACGGCGACACGGGGGATATCGTAAAACTTTCGGTGAACGGACAGAACGTGGCGAAAGACGATTTGCCCGCCGCACCTTCGGCTCCGGACGCGAATTATATCGGCGAAGCCCGCGCGAAAGAAATTGCTTTGCAGCACGCCGGATATGCGGAAACGGACGTCAGGGAACTTGAAACGGACTTCGATTTCGACGACGGCATGTATTTGTACGAAGTGGAATTTTCTTACGGCGAAAGCGATTACGAATACGAGCTGATTGCCGCCACGGGGGAAATATATACGTTGGAAATCGACGATTTCAGCGTTATCGTTCCCGTACCGTCGGATGTTTCTCTTTCGTATATTTCCGTGGAGCGCGCGAAAGAAATCGCGGTGGCGGACAGCGGAGTTTCTGCGGAAAACGCGACGTTTACCAAGGCGAAATTCGATAAAGACAACGGCGTGCATATCTATGAAATCGAATTCTCCGCGGGCGGTACGGAGTATGAATACGAGATGAATGCCGTAAGCGGCGCGATTATCGAACGAAAAATCGACGGGGTAATACAACTTCCTTCGGACGGCGCCGAATATATCGGGGCGGACGCGGCGATTGAAATTGCTTCGGCGCATTCGGGAATAACGCAAAGCGATATGCTGAAGAAGGAAGCGAAGCTGAAAATAATAAAAGGCGCATACGTATACGAAGTGGAATTCGAAACGCCCGAATACGAATTCGAATATCTGATAGACGCAAAAACGGGAAAAATACTTTCCGCGGAAAAGGAGCTTAACGACTGAAAATGAAAAACGACGTAGTGGAGGAGTTGTTTGTAAAATATTATAACGACGCGCTGCTCTACGTCCTGTCTTTATCGGGAAACAAAGCTTTGGCGGAGGACGCGGTATCAACGGCGTTTTTCAAGGCGTTGCGAGGCGGCGACGGCGAAATAAAAAGTTTTAAGCCGTGGCTGATGAAGGTTTGCCGGAACGTGTGTTTCGATATGCTGAAACATCGGAAACGGTATGCCGCGATTGACGAAAGCATGAAAGACGAAAGCGAAAACGCCGTTGATAAAATTATCAGGGACGAGAGGTACAAAGCGCTGTACCGGGCGATAGCATTGCTGCCGGATACGCAAAAAGAGGCGGTGTTGCTGTTCTACTTCGAAGAACTGCGCATCAAAGACATTGCGGGCGTTACGGGAAAAACGGAAGATTACGTGAAGGTGCTTTTATACAGGGCGCGCGAAAATATGAAAAATATTCTGGAGAGGAAACAATGAGTTTCGAAACGTTGTACGAAAAATACATGAACGGCACGGCGAGCGAAGAGGAACGCGTTTACGTGGAAGAAGAGATTGCCAAAGCGAGAAAATTGGGAGAAATTCTCGAAGCGGCGGAAAAGGATAAAGCGAAAAGCGCTTCGCCTTCGGACGGCGCGGACGGGGAAAACGTCTGCCTTGCGCCGGAAGATATTTTAGAGGACGCAGACGCGGAACAGGTAAAAAAAGCAAGAAAACGGCACAGAATACGTTCGTCGGTGCGGGCGCTTCTGATTTCGCTGGTTTCCGCAATCGTTGTGGCGGGCGCCGTAACGGGAGGCGTTATCGGCACGGCGACGGGGGCGGCGAAAAAACAGACGAAAATTTCGGAAACGCAGGCGAAAACGATTGCTCTGGAATACTATTCGGCGAATTGCGCTTCGTCGGAAGCGACGGGGGGCGCCTACATCAAAAATTTTGAAAAAGACCTTGAATTTACGAAGAATCTGAAAAATTCGTTTTACAAATATAAACTTGCGGTAAGCCGTCTTGGCGGATATAAAATCGAAATAGAAATCGATTCACGTACGGGAGCGGTAACTTTGGTGGACTGGCAGTGAGCCGCTGCGAAAACGGGTTTCGGCACGGACGGCATAGAAAAACCGAGTGCTTAGAACACTCGGTTGAACGTGGAAATGCTATTTATAGTTTGATTTTTAGTCCGAAATAATCTCTTGTAAAAACAAAACGAACTTTGAATTTTCATCAAGGTTCGTTTTATTGTTGTTTGGTGAGTGTACGACAAAATCTCGTTTTTGAGCCGATTTTCGATAGTGTGTCGGACAATTTCAATCTTTTTCATCTCTAAAAATCGGAATTTTCAAATTAGTCTTTGCAAATAACCTTTGAACCTTCACCATCAATTACAATTCCCTGACGGTTGTTAATTGGGCATAGATTCAAATCCGAAAACT
>UQPN01000017.1 GCA_900542935.1 uncultured Eubacteriales bacterium | reverse complement strand
ATGAGGGCATCCGCCCGAACACGCGCAAGGCCATCGCTGAATTCGTGGGCATCATCCATGAGGCGCAGCAATACAGTGGCGATCTGCGCAAGGTCATCGAGCAGCTGACCGTCAGCATGAAGGAGATTTTCGCGTCCGAGTTCGCCAAGCTGAATGTGTACTTCCGCGATACCTTCCGCGAGATCTTCGGCGGCGGACATGCCGAACTGCAGCTTGCCGATACCTCGGATATCCTGAACTGCGGTATCGACATCCGCGTGTCTCCGCCGGGCAAGGCGGTTAACACGATTACGCTGCTCTCTGGCGGTGAAAAGGCGTTTGTCGCCATTGCGCTGTACTTTGCGATCCTCAAGCTGCGGCCTACGCCGTTTTGCGTGCTTGATGAGATCGAAGCCGCGCTCGATGATGTAAACGTGCAGCGGTTTGCAAAATACATTCGCCGCCTGACAGATTCGACACAATTTATTGTAATTACCCACAGACGTGGTACAATGGAAGAAGCAGATATGCTCTACGGCGTGACCATGCAGGAGCAGGGCGTTTCCAAAATGCTGATGCTCAATCTGGCTGAGGCGGAAAAACGGCTCAAAAATACCATTAAGTAATGGAAAATTGAGAATGGAAAATGGAGAATTGCGGCAATGGATATGCGAAGCGAAAAATATCCGTACCGGCTGGATGTGGAAAGACGATTGCCGAACGGCTCTCTTACGACAGACGGCTATGCGGCACGGCATCCGGTCGAGTTTCGGCACTGGGGACATGCGCGCGGCTATGTTCTCTGGGGTGAGCGGATTGACCGCACAGACTGGGAGAACTGGCGTATCAACTACTACGGTAAATAATTACTGATTCCTGATTTGCAAGAAATATAAGGAGATAAGCATGGAATTTTTTGATAAAATTAAGCAGGGCTTAAAGAAAACATCGGATGCGGTGAACCACTCGTTGGACAGCGTGTTCGCGGCATTTGTCAAGGTGGATGATGATCTGCTCGAGGAACTGGAAGAAGCACTCATCCTGTCGGACGTCGGTGCATCCACGGCGGCGAAAATCGTCGCTGAGGTCGAAAAGCGCGCCAAGCTGCGCAAGACCACCACGGCGGACGAGCTGCGCGACCTGCTCCGCGAGGTGCTGACCGACAACATGCTCGACAACCAGCCGCTGAATACGGACGGCAAGCCGGCGGTCATTCTGGTAATCGGCGTCAACGGTGTCGGCAAGACGACCTCGATCGGCAAGCTGGCGGCCCGCTATGTCAATGAGGGTAAAAAGGTGATGCTGTCGGCGGCGGATACCTTCCGCGCGGCGGCGGCGGAACAGCTTTCCGTGTGGGCGGACCGCGCGAAAGTGCGCATCGTGCGGCATGAAGAGGGTAGCGACCCTTCCGCGGTGGTGTTTGACGCGGCGTCCAGCGCGAAAGCGAAGAAAACGGACGTTCTGATTATCGATACCGCGGGCAGATTGCACGTGAAAGACAATCTGATGAAAGAACTTGAAAAAATGAGCCGCGTGGTGGAACGCGAATATCCGGACGCGGATTTTCTGAAACTGCTGGTTCTGGACGCTACGACGGGGCAGAACGCGCTTTCTCAGGCGAAAACGTTCGACGACGCCGTGGGCTTGGACGGGCTGATCATCACAAAGCTGGACGGAACGGCGAAAGGCGGATTTGTGTTCTCGCTGGCGGACGAACTTTCGTTGCCGGTACTGTACGCGGGCGTGGGCGAAAAAATCGGAGATCTGGAAAAATTCGATTCGGCGGCGTTCGTGGACGCGATTTTGTAAGATTTTAAGGAAAAACGGCTATGAGAATCGATATTTTGACGCTGTTTCCCGAAATGTTTTCCGCGCTGAACGAAAGCATTTTAGGCAGGGCGCAGAAGCAGGGAAAAGTGGAAATCAACGTGGTGAACATCCGCGATTACACCGAGGACAAGCATCTGAAATGCGACGATTATCCGTTTGGCGGCGGCGCGGGCATGGTGATGATGCCCCAGCCCATCGGCAGCGCCATCGAAGCGGTGGACCCCCGCCACGAGGCGCGGCGCATTTATCTTTCGCCCAAGGGCGAAACGCTGGTGCAGCAGAAGGTGTTTTCGCTGCTTTCCTACGAGAGGCTGGTGCTTTTGTGCGGACATTACGAGGGGGTGGATCAGCGCGTGATCGACCTTTTTATCGACGAGGAAATTTCTATCGGCGATTATGTGCTGACGGGCGGCGAGCTGCCGGCGATGGTGCTTTGCGATTGCGTGTGCCGCTATGTGGACGGCGTAATCAGCACGTCTTCGCTGGTGGACGAAAGCTTTTCGGATAATCTTCTGGAATACCCGCAGTATACCCGCCCCAAGGAATACAAGGGGCTGTGCGTGCCGGAGGTGCTTTCTTCGGGCGACCACGCGAAAGTGGACGAATGGCGGCGGCGGGAGGCGATGAAACTCACGAAGGAAAAACGCCCCGATTTATTGAAGAGGTAACACATGGCGAAGCTGATACAATGGTTTCCGGGACATATGAAAAAGGCGATGCGCGATATGGAAGAAAAACGCGCGCTGTGCGACGGCGTGATCTGCGTGCTGGATTCCCGCGCGCCGATTGCCACGTACAACCCGAAACTGCCGGAGATTTTCGCGGGGAAACCCGTATTGTACGTTCTGAATAAAAGCGACTTGTCGGACGGGAAAAGCGAAAAGTTCGCGGCAATGATAGAGGCGCAGGGGAAGCCCTGCGTGGCAATTTCCGCCGTGAACGGCGCTTCGCGGCGCGTACTGGAAAAGCGCTTGCAGATACTGACGAAAGAGAAACGGGAACGCGCCGAAAGCAAGGGCGTTACCCGGCGTTTTCGTTATACCGTGGTGGGAATTCCGAACACGGGGAAAAGCACGGTGGTGAATCTGCTGGGCGGGGCGAAACGCGCGAAGACGGGAGATATCGCGGGCGTTACGCGCGACGTGCGCTGGATTAAATGCGCCGATTTCGATTTGCTGGACACGCCCGGAACGATGCCGCCTTCCTGCAAAACGCAGTATCTGGCGCGGCATCTTGCGTATATCGGCAGTCTGAACGACGATATTCTGGATATCGCGAACGTTGCGCTGGAGCTTTTAAAGGAACTGAAAGCGAATTATCCCGCCGCGCTGCAGGAGCGCTACGGTATCGATTGCGGCGGGAATAATGCGGAAACGGACAAAACGGCGGACGAGGAAGAACGCACCCGCGAAGCCGTGGAGATGCTGGAAACGGCGTGCAGGCGGCGCGGATTTATTCTGCGCGGCGGCGAATTCGATTACGAACGCGGCGCGCGGGCGGTGATCGACGATTTCAGAAAAGGGCGGCTTGGGAAAATTTGTCTGGAAAATCCGTCCGATTTTGCGGACGTGAAATTTTAAGCGGCGGGCGGAGGAAAAACGAATGAAAAAGCCGTACGATTTTGATAGCAAACTTTTCTGCGAGCGCGCGCTTGAAAAAAACGGAGCGAAATATATCGCCGGAGCGGACGAAGTGGGGCGCGGTCCGCTGGCGGGGCCCGTGGTGTGCGCGGCGGTGATTATGCCGCTTTCGCCCGAACTTCTGATAGAGGGCGTGGACGACAGCAAAAAATTATCTGCAAAACGCAGGGAACAATTATCGGAGCTGATTAAGGAGCGCGCGCTCGCGTACGCGATTACGGAAATTTCGAACGAAGAAATCGACGAAATCAATATTTTGCAAGCCACAAGAAAGGGCATGCGCGAAGCGCTGCTTGCGTTGAAAATCACGCCGGACGCGGTGCTGACCGACGGGAATATGACGCTGGATATTCCTTTTCCGCAGCAAAGCGTGGTTCACGGCGACGCGCTTTCGTATTCGATCGGCGCGGCGAGCATCATCGCGAAAGTGTACAGAGACGCCCTGATGGATAAGCTTGCCGAGGCTTTCCCCGCGTACGGGTTCGAAAAAAACAAGGGGTACGGCACGGCGGCGCACATCGCGGCGATCAAGGAGGTTGGGTTGTGTCCTTTTCATCGCAGGACGTTTACAAAAAAGCTTTAGGGCGAGGCGGCGAAAAGCGCGTGGCGGAGTTTTTAAAAGCGCGCGGGCTGAAAATTTTAAAGACGAATTACGTAACGCCGTTCGGCGAAGCGGATATTATCGCGGAGGACAAGGCGCTGGGCGAAATTGCGTTTATCGAAGTGAAAACGCGCAGTTCGGATTCTTACGGAACGCCCGCCGAGGCGGTGGGAACGAAGAAGCGGGAAAAATACCGCAAAATCGCCGCGTACTACTGGATGGAAACGGGAAAAGAGCCGAACGCGAGGTTTGACGTGGCGGAGGTACTGCCGGGCGGCGGGATTGATTATATCGAATACGCCTTTTAATAAATTCGCACGCGCCATAAACTTCGCAATACTGCGTCGTTTTCCGTGCGCCCTTGCTCATTTACGAATAGTAAACTCGCGGCGGACGTACTCAAACTTCTTGTCTTGCTCGTTTCTTGCGCGTGCGTGGGCGCGCCATAAACTTCGCAATACTGTGTCGTTTTCCGTGCGCCCTTGCTCATTTACAAAAAGGAAACTCGCGGCGGTCGTAGCTACGTTTTTGCGGCGCGGCGCGGGTAAATTTACGTATATTTTTTCCGATATTCCGAAGGTGAAAGGCGGAAGCGTTTTAAAAACGCCTTGTAAAAAAGCATATAGCTTTCGTACCCCGAATTTTCCGCAATCGCGGCAAGCGGCAGATCGGTGGCGCGAAGCGATTGTTCGGCTTGCATCAGGCGATATTCGGTGTGATAGGCATACGGCGTTGTTCCGTATGCTTTTTTAAAAGCTTCGATCAGGCGGTTTTTGCTGCGGTAAAACGTTTTGCAAAGCTCGTCGAGCAGAAGCTTTTTTTGATAATTTTCAATAATGTAGCGCCTGATTTTTTCCGCCGCGTTCACGGGCGGCAAATTCAGCTCGCTTAAAATTTCGTAAAATACGCCCGTATACGCCGTTTGCGAAGCGTGAAAGCCGAGCAAAGTCAATTTTTCGATATACGGCTTGATTTTATTCGCCGAAAACGTGCCGTAAAGCGGTAGTTTCTCGCTTGCATACGCGTTGGCGTTTGCGTTTTCGTCGGCGGGTTCGCTTTCGGCGGGGCGGGTGAAAATTGCAGAATTTTCCGTTTTGTCGGGCAAAAATTCCCGCGCGGTTTTGTATCTCGCCCCCGTAAAATGAATGTAAAAATACTCGGGCGTATCGCTTTGCATACAGCCCGTCTGCTGCAGCCTTTCGCGCTGAATATAGTATTCTCCCGCGCGCAGTTCGCGTTTTTCGCCGTTTTCTTCAAATCGTAAAACGCCGCCGAACATTAAAATCAGCACGGCGTAGCTTGCGGTGCGCGTTACGTGGCGTTCGCCTTCGCCGAATTTCCGCATGGCGGAACAGCAATACAGCGGCGGCGCGTTTAAATCGAGATAGTATTTTTCTTCGTTTTGCATGGCTTTGCCCCCCCCCGAAAAGCTCGGATTTTTCAAAATAAGTATACAGCATTTTTTAAAAAAGCGCAAGCAAATCAAAAGAAAAACGGTGATATTTGCATACTTTTCGGTGACGGGGGATATTGCAAAAGCTTAAAAAACGCGCTATAATGAATACGCAAATTGCGGCGGGGCAGCCGAGAAAATAAAAAAAACGAGGGAAAAATATGTTTTCGTATTCGTTGAAACAATCGAAAATCACCGAAGGGTTCTGGAAAAAACGCATGGAAATCAATGCGGAAGTAACGATGAAAAGCGTTGCGGGGCAGTTTCAAAGCCGTTTTGCGGCTCTGGAATGTAAGAAAAACGAAGAAATGAAAAACGAGTGGCTTGCGCCGTGGGATTCCGACGTGGCGAAGTGGTTGGAAGCGGCGGCTTACGTGCTGGCGGAAAAAGACGACGGGTTTATTCGCGAACGCTACGAAACCGCGGTGAAAAATATCGTGAAAAATCAGATGCCGTGCGGGTATTTCAATTCGTTCTTTCAAACGTACCGCCCCGAGCATATATTTTCCGATCGGGGCGATCACGAGCTGTATTGCGCGGGGCATATTTTCGAAGTGGCTGCGGCGGCGTATGAAAATCTCGGCGACGATCGCCTTTTAAAAGTTTCGGAAAAGTATGCGGATTATATCCGTCTGCGGTTTGTATCAAGCAAAGATGCGGGGTTTACAACGCCCGGTCACGAAGAGATCGAGCTTGCGCTTTTGCGGCTTTATAGTGCCACGAAGCGGGAAAAATACCTGGAGCTGGCGCGGTTTTTCGTAAACGAGCGCGGCAAAAGGGCTGAAAAAGAAGCGAATAACGGCGCGCCAGAATACTCGCAGAGCGCGAAGCCGGCTCGCGAACAGAAAGAAGCGGAAGGTCATGCTGTGCGCGCGCTATATCTGTATACGGCAATGGCGGATCTTGCGAAAGAAGACGGCGACGAAGCTTTGAAAGCCGCGGCGGAAACGCTTTTCGAAGATATTACGCGGCAAAAAATGTATATCACGGGCGGCGTGGGCAGCGTGCATATCGGCGAGCGGTTTTCGTGCGCATACGATCTTATTAATTATTCCGCCTACGCGGAAACGTGCGCGGCGATCGCCATGGCGTTGTTTTCGGAAAAAATGTTTTGTCTTACGGGCAAGGCGAAATACGCCGCCGCGTTCGAGCGCGCGCTGTACAACGGGATTTTGGCGGGGGAATCGCTTTCCGGCGATGAGTTTTTCTACGTGAATCCTTTGGAAATGCAGCTTGATAAAACGCGGTACAACGCGGCTTTTTCGGGTTGGCGTGAAGCCGCGCCGATCGCTTCGCGCGTAAAACTTTTCTACTGTTCGTGCTGCCCGCCGAATTTGTGCCGCTTTATCGCGCGGCTCGGCGGGTTTCTCTGGTACGGCGGCGAGAACAACGGCGAAAATTCGGTGACGTTGGCGCAGCCGATTTCTTCTTGCCTTGATTGCGGTCGGGCGAAAATTCGGGTGCAGTCGGGGTTGCCTTACAACGGAAAGGTGCGGCTTACGGTGGATTCGCTCGGCAAAAAGTTGACGTTGCGCGTGAGAAAACCCGAATGGTGCGACGAAAAGTTTGCAAACGAGCGCGACGGGTTTCTGATTTACGACGGCGTTTTCGGCGGCGACGTAATCGAGATTGATTTTGCGCCGCGGGTGCGGGCGGTGCATGCCGACGCGCGCGTGTTCGAGAACGGGGGAAAGGCGGCGTTCACGTACGGTCCGCTGGTGCTTTGCGCGGAAGGTGCGGATCATGCGTTTCCGATTGCGGCGGTGCGTGCGGACTGTTGCGAAGAAGCTTTGAAAAAGGCGGAAGTGATCGCGAATGAAAATCTGCCCTACGCGGCGGAAGTTTTGTTGCCCGCCGCGGCGGCGTTGCCCGAAGATACGCTGTATTCGTTCTTCGCGCCGAAAACGAAAAAAGTTACGCTGAAACTGATCCCGTACTTCGCGTGGGGCAATCGAGGCGAAAACGATATGCGCGTGTGGTTTCCGTGCGCGCCGTAAAATTTTGCAACGCCGCGTTTTTTTCGGCGCGGCGTGTGCCGTGAAAAAATAAAAAATTTGAAAAATTGCTCGTTTTGAATAATTTTTCGAAAATATTTGTTAAAATTATTGCAATTCGTAAAAATATGTGTTATAATATACATGTATTCGGGATTAGACCGCGCCGAGAGGCTTGATAGGCGTTTGTTTTCGACGGGTTACGTTTTGGATAACTTTTGAGAGGAGGACCCTAAGGATGAGTCAAGGTACGGTGAAATGGTTCAATTCGGAGAAAGGTTACGGGTTTATCGCCGGCGATGAAGGCGGCGACGACGTATTCGTGCATTACTCCGCAATCAAGGCCGATGGATACAGAAGCCTGAAAGAAGGGCAGAAAGTTTCCTACGAAACGGAAACGGATCCCAAGAACCCGAACAAATTGCGCGCCATCAACGTTCAGGCGCTGTAAATTGTAGAAGGTTTTTCGAAAAAAATCAGCTTTTTCAGCCGCATTTTTCCGATAGTTTTACGGAGTGCGGCTCTTTTTTGTTTAAGGAATTTACTTATGGCCGAAAAAATCGACGAAAATATTACCGCCGTCGCAGAAACGGAAACGGAAGCCGTGCGGGGCGGAAATCGCGACGCGGAGGAAGCGGGTGCGGCGGTACGCTGCGATAAGGAAATTACCGCGGACGAAGAGAAGGACGAAACGGCTGCGCCCGAAAAAAAGCGCGGCTTTTTCGCGCGGCTCGGCGAGGGGATAAAAAATAAATTTTCGGCGTTGAAATCGGCGGTACGGGAGCGAGAAAACGAGCTGGAGGGCGCGAAAAAGAAGCGCATCGCGGCGGCGATCGCTCTGGCGGTGATGGTGGTTTTCTACGTCCTGTTTTACGTGTTTGTAGGCCTGGCGGTAGTAAATCTTTTGAAAGATCCGCAGGGGTTCAAAGAGTGGATAGACGGATTCGGCACAAGCAGTATTCTCATTTTTATCGGGCTGCGCGTGGTGATGACGGCGTTCAGACTGATTCCGGGCGGCCCGCTGCAGGTGGCGGGCGGCTATGCGTTCGGAACCTGGTGGGGCGCGCTGTGGTGCATGGCGGGATCTCTGATAGGCACGCTGATTATTTTTCTGTTGGGGAAAAAGTACGGCACGAAACTGGTGGGACTGTTTATTTCCCCCGAAAAAATGCGCTCGGCGGCGATGCTGAAAGATAAGAAAAAACGCAACGTTTTTTTATTCCTGATGAACTTTCTGCCGGGAATGCCCAAAGATATTTTTACCTGGATGGCGGCGATTTCCAACGACGGCGCCTTTTCATCGATTCTGGTGATCATGCTTGCCCGAATCCCGTCGGTAGTGGCGTCCACCTGGTGCGGTCATGAGCTGATGCAGGAAAATTACGTGGTTTCCGCCATCGTGTTCGGCGTACTTCTGGTACTGGGAATAGCCTGTTCGTATGCGTACAAAAAACTTTCCGCGCGGCACGAAGCGCGCGCCAAGGCGCAGGAAAACAAGGCGCAAGAAAACGAGGCACAGGAAAACAAGGCGCAGGAAAACGAGAAAAAAGAGGGAAAATGATAATATGGTAAAACCGGGCAGATATCGCCATTTCAAAGGCAAAGAATACGAAGTAATCGGTACGGCGACGCATTCGGAAACGTTGGAAGAGTATACGGTATACCGTGCGTTGTACGGCGAAGGGAAGCTGTGGATCCGTCCGGCGGCGATGTGGAACGAACTTGTTGAAAAGGACGGACGGAAAGTGCCGAGATTCGTTTATCTCGGAGAAGATTAAAAAACGTGCGCAGGACGAAACGGAGGGCGTTTCGCGGGCGCTCGTTTTTTTTGCGACGATTTTTTTCGTTTTTCCGATTAAAAACGCGGGGCGGCAACGCACGGAAGAGGGCAAAGAAAAACATCCTTTTTTTTCGAGGGAAAACATTGAAAAAACGCAGCGTTATCATTGACTTTTCTTTTTTGTTATGATATAATTTATATGCGAAAATGAAAATAAATTTCGAAATTTTGTTAAAAATTCTCTCAGATACGGAGGCAAGAGGTAAAGATGGAACGCAACGAAGCTATCGGACTGTTTGAAAGCTTATATCGCGCCGCTCCGCAGGATTTATTTACGGCTGCGGGACGAATCAACGTGATCGGCGAGCATGTGGATTACTGCGGAGGCAAGGTGTTTCCCGCGGCGCTCAATCTGCGCTGTAACGTATACGCCCGCAAAAACGGCGAAAACGTTATCCGCGTGGCGGCTTCCGATTTCAAGCAGGTAGTAGAGCTTGACATCGATAAAATCGGCGAATACAAGTCGCTGAAATGGGGCAATTATCAGGCGGGCGTTGCGTACTTTTTACAGGAAAGCGGCACGCCGCTGGTAGGCTGCGACCTGTTGTACGATTGCACCGTTCCTTTCGGCAGCGGGCTTTCTTCTTCGGCTGCGATAGAAGTTTCCACGGCGGTGGCGCTTTCGGAATACGCGGGCGTAAAGTACGATAAAGTGCAGCTGGCGCTGATTTCGCAGCGCGCGGAAAACAAGTACGCGGGCGTGAATTGCGGCATTATGGATCAGTTCGCTTCGGCGATGGGCAAGAAAGACCATGCGATTTTGCTGGATTGCGCCACGCTGGATTACGAATACGTGCCTTTGCGGCTGGGAGATTACTGCATTGTGGTGGCGAACTGCAACAAGCCGCACAATCTGGTGGAAAGCAAGTATAACGTACGCCGCCACGAAGTGGAAGTAGCGCTGAAAAAGATACAGGAAGTGAAAAAAATCAACGCGCTGGCGGAACTTTCCGTAGAGGATTTCAACGAAGTGAAATATCTGCTTTCGGGCGTGGTGGCAAAGCGTGCGGAGCACGTGGTTACGGAGTGCGCGCGCGTTACCGAGGCGGTGGACGCTTTAAAACGCGGGGATATAGCGGAACTGGGCAGACTCTTAAACGAAAGCCATTATTCGTTGCGCGATTTGTACGAAGTAACGGGTAAGGAGTTGGATATGCTGTCCGCTCTGGCGCGGAAGGAGGCGGGTTGCCTCGGTTCGCGTATGATCGGCGCGGGGTTCGGCGGCTGCACTATTTCCATTGTAAAAAAATCGGCGGTGGAAGGATTTATCCGCCATGTGGATAAGGCGTATTTCGACGCGATCGGGTATCGCGCGTCGTTCTACGAAACTTCGATCGAGGACGGCATTACCGTTTCGAAACTGTAAAGAACGCGGAGCGGAAAGGCGGAAACAATGATTAATCAGGATCTCAGCGATTTAATCGCGTATGCCAAAATTCATCTGGGGTTGCACGAAGCGGACGAAACGTACGTTTCTAACCTGCTGATGACGAAATTCAATTTAAACGAAATCAAGCCCTGCTGGGTGAACGAAAAGAGAATCGCCGCGCTTACCTGCCCGGACGAAATCGTGAAGCCGTTGGCGGATTACGCGCTGGAAAACGGCATTATCGGCGAGGGCGAGGAAGAATTTTTTACTTCCGATATTTTGGATATGCTTTCGCCGCGCCCTTCGGAGGTGATTGCGAAATTCGACGAATTGCACGAAAAATCGCCCGCGGCGGCATTTGACATGCTGTACGACCTGGGCGTGAAAAACGATTACGTGAAGGCTTCGGCGATTGCGAAAAACGAGTACTGGAAAACCTCGACCACGCGGATTCCCATCGAAATCACCGTGAATTTAAGCAAGCCGGAAAAGAATAACAAGCTGACGGCGAAGCTGAGAAACGTTTCTTCCGGCTATCCGAAGTGCATGCTTTGCAAAGAGAACGTGGGCTATGTGGGGCAGGGCAGAACGCGGCGCAATATGCGCACGGTGCCCCTGACGCTGGCGGGCGAAAAGTGGTTCTGGCAGTTTTCGCCGTACGCGTATTTTTATCAGCACGGAATTGCAATCAATCTTACCCATACCCCCATGGAACTGACGGAAAAGACGACGCGCAAGCTGCTGGATTTCGTGGATTACGCGCCCGACTACTGCATCGGTTCGAACGCGCCTCTGCCCATTGTGGGAGGCAGCATTCTGGCGCACGAACATTTTCAGGGCGGCAAGCACGTTTTCCCGATGTTCGAGTGCGCGCGGGGCGAAAAAATCGCCGTAACGGAAGGCGACGTGAGCGTATATCTGCCCGACTGGTACAACAGCGTGATTTTATTTACCGGCAGCGACAAAGAGACGCTTTGCCGCGCCGTCGCCAACGTTTTAAACGTGTGGACGAATTATTCCGACGAGCGGGTGGGCATCATTGCGAAAACGGACGCGCCGCACAACACGCTTTCGCCCATTGCAAGAAAGACGGCGGAGGGATACGAAGTGTATCTGCTGCTGCGCAACAACCGCTGCGACGAGCGGTATCCGGACGGAATTTTCCACGCGCATAAAGAATATCATAATATCAAGAGCGAATCTATCGGGCTGATAGAGGCGATGGGCAGATTTATTCTTCCCGGAAGATTGCATCGCCAGCTGAAAGAAGTGCGGAAGTTTCTCACGGGCGAAAATACGGAAATCGCCGAGGATATGCAGATTCATACGGAGATGATTCATTCTTTGCTGGCAAAGCACGGCACGAAAAACAGCGAAGAAAAAGCGGAAAAAATCGTAACCGCGTATGTGGAAAACGTATGCGAAAACATTCTGGATAATACCGCCGTATTCAAGCACGACGAACAGGGCAAAGCCGCGTTCGGAAGATTTTTAAAGGCTTGCGGGCTGACGAAATAAATCGTTTGTAATTCAATCCATCCGTTTTACTGCGGGCGGATTATCTTTAAACGGGGCGCGCTTGTTTATGGCGCGGCGCGAAGTATCCGGTTCGCACGGCGAAAAACGAGTTGCGCGCGACGTGCGATTGCGGCGGCTTGCCGAGGCGGCGCACGGACGACGCCGACGGGCGGGCGATCGGGCGCGAATCGTGCGGACGTAACGTCGCGTGCGCGGCGGGTGGCTTTTTTGATTCGTATGCCCCGTTTGCCATACGAAAAAAAACGAAAGGGGAAATTTGCGGGATTTTGTAAGAAAATGCCGTATGCGGAAAAGGGCGTTTGTCGAAAACGCAAAATACGACGTTTTTCGCGCAAAAAAGCCGTTCTTCCGGCACATACCGCCGTCATCCGACGTATGAGCGGCGCCGCATATCTCGCGTCGCGCATATAAAAAAAAGAACTCCTTTGGGTAGGGGAGCGAAGAATATACCCGAAAAAAACGCGGAAACGCAACGATTGCGGCAAACCGCATATGCGCTTTCCGATGGATAAATGTTAAACAAAAAACGAAGTATCGGAGAGGGAAAATGAAATACATACTTGCTTTGGATCAGGGAACGACGTCTTCGCGCGCGGCGCTTGTGAGCGAGGAGGGAAAAATCGTCTGCATTTTAAACAGAGAATTTCCGCAGCTTTATCCGCGCGAAGGCTGGGTGGAACACGACCCGACGGATATATGGGGCAGCCAGTACGGCATTATGATGGAAGTGCTGGCAAAAAGCGGCGTGGGTGCGGAAGAAATTGCGGCGATAGGCATTACCAACCAGCGCGAAACGGCGATCGTGTGGGAAAAAGCCACGGGCAAACCAGTGTATAACGCCATCGTCTGGCAGTGCCGCCGTACGGCGGAAAGGATTGAGGAAATCGTAAAATCGGGCGCGGGCGAAATGATACGGAAAAAGACGGGGCTGATCCCCGACGCGTATTTTTCGGCTTCGAAAGCGGAATGGATTCTGGACAGGGCGGACCCGAAGCGCGAGCGCGCGAAGCGGGGAGAACTGTTATTCGGCACGGTGGACAGCTATCTGGTATGGAAGCTGACGGGCGGAAAAGTGCATGCGACCGATCGCACGAACGCCGCGCGGACAATGCTTTTCAATATTCATACGCTGGACTGGGACGACGAGCTGCTGGAACTTTTTCATATTCCGCGCGAGATGCTGCCCGAAGTAAAAAGTTCGGGAGAGCTGTACGGCTATGCGCCCGTGGGAGGCGTGGAAATTCCCGTGTTCGGTGTGGCGGGAGATCAGCAGTCGGCGCTGTTCGGGCAGTGCTGTTTTCAGGCGGGGGAAGCGAAGAATACTTACGGTACGGGATGCTTTTTGCTGATGAACACGGGCGAAACGCCCGCGGAAAGCAAAAACGGGCTGCTTACCACCGTGGCGGCGACGCTGAAAGGCGAACCGGCGCAATACGCGCTGGAGGGCAGCGTGTTTATCGGCGGCGCGGTGATTCAGTGGCTGCGCGATGAAATGCGATTTTTCGCAGAAAGCAAGGACGCGGAATATTATGCGGGCAAAGTGCCCGATACGGGCGGCGTGTATCTGGTGCCGGCGTTTACGGGCATGGGTGCGCCGTACTGGGATATGTACGCCCGCGGCGTGCTGGTGGGCATTACGCGCGGCACGCGGCGCGAACATATTATCCGCGCGGCGCAGGAATCCATTGCGTTTCAGTCGGCGGAGCTGATTTTTGCCATGGAAAAAGACACGGGAATGACGTTAAAAAGCCTGAAAGCGGACGGCGGCGCTTCGCGGGATAAATTTCTGATGCAGTTTCAGGCGGATATAGCGGATAAAAAGGTGGTAACGCCCGAAATCCGCGAAACCACGGTGCTGGGCGCGGCGTATCTGGCGGGCTTGGGCGCGGGAGTATGGAAAGACAGAAAAGAACTGAAAAAACTCTGGCTGGCAGACAGAAAATATTCGCCCGCCATGGAAAATGAAATCCGTGAAAAGCGGCTGGAAAAATGGCGCGACGCGGTGCGCCGCTGCCTCGGCTGGGCGAAGGAGTAGGCGGAAAAAAGCGCGATAAAAAAACTCTTTGAAAATGCTTGCGGACAAACCGTCAGCCTTTTCAAAGAGTTTTATTTTAATTGTTTTTAAATCAGTCCGTAATGACGGGAATGGTATTCAGATAAAGCACGTCGGGGCGTTTTGCCGCTTCGCCTTCGGCAAGCACGAACGCCTTTTTGTAAACGATGCCGCCCGCTTTTTCGACAAGCGCTTCCAGCCCCGCAAGCGACGCGCCCGTGGAAACCACGTCGTCTACGATGCACACTTTTTTGCCCTTGATGAGTTCTACGTCGTGGCGGGATAAATACAGGCGCTGTTCTTTGCCCGTGGTGATGGAGGAGGCGATGGGTACGTCGATGCCGTCCTGCATGTACAGTTTTTTGCTCTTGCGGGCTACGGCGTAGAAAGGCATGCCCATATTGCGCGCCACGCAGTGGGTGAGCTGCAAACCTTTCGATTCGGCGGTGATCAATACTTCGCAGTCGCCGATTTTATCGGTGAGCAGCCGAGCGCATTTTTCCGTTAAAAGCACGTTACCGTGCAGGTTGAAAAAGCAGATTTTAACGCCGCTTGGCAGGGGAAGGATGGGAAGTTGCGCCGTTACGCCGTCGAAATCGATGACGTATTCCTGTTGCCCCGTGGTTTCGTTTACGCGAATATAGTTTTCCATAAAATAATGCCTCCCGTCCGGCGACAACCGAAAGGTTTGCCGGGTTTTTCAAACACCCGTTAATTGTATCACGTTTCCGCCGAAAAGTAAACGAAAAAAACGCATAAACGCAGAGAAATATCGAAAAATCCGCTAAAAGCGCAAAAAATTTCGCACGATTTGCCGCGGTTGCCGCCGCGCGGTTGACTTTTTTTGAAAAAACGGCTATACTATGGCAGGAAGAGAAAGACAACGCGGGAGCGCCGCGCCTGTATCGGCGCGGAAAAAATTGCGGAAGAACGGAGAAAACGATTTTGGGCGAAATAACGGCGATTACGCCGCAAATCAAAGATAAACGGCGTTGCAACGTGTACGTGGACGGCAGATTTTATTGCGGCATTACGCTGGAAACGGCGGTGAAAAACCGATTGAAAGCCGGGCAGGAGATCGACGAAAAACGGCTGGACGAATTGCAGGGCGAAAGCGAAAAGAATACTGCGCTGGATAAAGCGCTGACGCATATTTCCGCCTGCGCGAAAACGGAAAAGGACGTGCGCAAATTTCTGCAGGGCAAGGGCTACTTGCCTACGGTGGAAAATTACGTGATTGAAAAGATGCGTTCGTACGGGTTTATCAACGATACGGCGTACGCGAAAACGTATGCGCTTTCCGCGGGAAAACGCAAGGGGCGGAGGCTGATTAAGTACGAGCTTCTCGGCAAGGGGATTGCCGAAGCGGAGATCGAGGCGGCGTTTTCGGAAATAGACGAAGCGGCGGAGAGCGAGGAACGGGACGACGCTCCGGACGAAGCGCGGGCGGCGGAAGCGATTGCGGAAAAATACATGCGGGGAAAAACGGCGGATCGGAAAACGCTTGCCGCATTGTACAGGCGGCTGATTTCGCGCGGGTTCGACGGAGAAACGGCAAAGGCGGCGACGGATAAATACCGCAACGGAGAGGATGACTGACGCAATGAACATCGATCGGATAAAAATCAAAAAATTTTCGCGGATAGTTTCCACGCAGGAATACGCGGATCAAATGAAGAAATACGGCGAAAACCTGATTGTTACGGCGGGAAAACAGAGCGGAGGCAAAGGCACGAAAGGCAGATCGTTTTCCTCGGAAAAGGGCGGGGTATACCTTTCGTCGTTGTTGTATTACCCGAATTTTCCCGCGGAAAAATCTTTTCTGATTATGGCGGGAACGTGCGCCGCGGTGTGCAGAACGCTGGAAGAGGGCGGATTAAAGGCGAAAATCAAGTGGCCGAACGACGTTTTCGTAAACGGGAAAAAAATCTGCGGCATTTTAACGGAAAATACGTTTTCGGAGCCGGCGGCGGGCGACGCGGACGGAAAGCATAAAGATATCTGCTGCGTGTGCGGCATCGGGCTGAATATCGTAAACGATTTGCCCGAAGAGCTGAAAAACACGGCGACTTCCGTATGGCTGGAAACGGACGAAAAACAGAACGTGAAAAAATGGCGCGCGCGGTTGATTGAAAATCTGTTGAAAAATTACGCCGACTTATGTTCCGGAAACGAGGAAACCTACAAGCGGATTTTCGGGGAGTATCTCGCGCGGTTCGGGTTTGTCGGCGAAAATATGGTGCTGGTTACGGAAAGCGGCAGTTTTATCGCGCGGATTTTAGGCGCGGACGAGTGCGGCAGGCTGCGCGTGCTTGTCGGCGGCGAGGAGAAACTGTATTCGGCGGCGGAAATTATTAAAATGCGTACGTGATAAAAGCGTACGCGGCGGCGCCGTATCGTGCGGCGGGAAAAGCCGCCTGAAAATGCGGCGCAAGAAAACGGAGGCGGGCGGATGAAGGGAGAAAATTGCGTTTCTGACGGGATACGCGTTCTGAATGCGGCGGATATCAAAGCGGCTTTGCCGCCGAGAAAAGCCGTTTCGAACAAAGGAGATTACGGAAGAGCGGCGATAGCGGCGGGGTGCATGCGTTACGGCGGGGCGGCGGTGCTTGCGGCGCAAGCCGCGCTGTGCGGAGGCGCGGGGTATACGGCGCTGTTCGTGCCCGAAAAATTGCGGCTTTGTTTAACAGGCAGAGTACCGGAGGCGCTGACGTTTTCCGCGTGCCGCGGCGGCGAATGGAAACTTGACGGAAAAAGATTGCGAAATATTTTGCAATACGACGCGATTGCCGCGGGGATGGGTATGGGAAATACGAAATCCGCGGCGAAAGTAATTGCGTATCTGCTGAAAAATTACGACGGAAAATTGCTGCTGGACGCCGACGGATTGAATTCGATTGCGGCAACGTACGGCGTGCGGGGAGCCGCGGAGTTGTTCCGCTCGAAAAAAAGCGCCGTGCTGATTACGCCGCATCCTGCGGAATTTGCGCGTCTGACGGGAAAGGATATGCGCGAACTGCTGAAAAACGACGGCGAACTTGCCGTGGAAGAAGCGAAAAAATACGCCGCGCGAAATGGCGTGGCGGTGCTTCTGAAAGGCGCTTCGGGAGCGAAAACGTTGATTTGCGATGGAAATCGCGCGGTTTTCAACGCTACGGGAAATTCCGGACAGGCGAAAGGCGGCAGCGGCGATACGCTTTCGGGATTGATTGTTTCGATTGCGGCGAGCGGGGCAAGTTTGTTCGACGCGGCGTACGCGGGCGCGTATCTTGCGGGCAGGGCGGCGGAAATTGCGGCGAAAGAGGTAAGCGAGTATGCGCTTACCGCCACGATAATTTCCGGAAATATCGGCAAAGCGATTCGGGAACTATAAAATCAGTCGGTCCCCGCGGGCGTCGAGTTTGCGGGGGCGTCCTCATCCGGCGGAGCGGTTTTGCCGCGGAATTGCGGCGGCTGTGCGCGCACGGCAAGCAACCGCACGGCGAGCGAGAGCGCGAGAAGAATCAGCCCCATGGCGCGGTAGTAGTACGGAAAGGGCGAAAACAATGACGTGAAAAGCAGAATCCCGGCGGAAACAAGCAGACCGCGGGCTGTTTTTTTGCCGATTTTGCAAAATCGGAAGTCGCGGGGCTTTTTTTCGGAGGCAAGGGCGGTTACGGTTTCCGGCAACGCGGCGTTGGTTTTCGCCTGTTCGAAAATTTCGTCAATCGTAACGCATTGCACGCCGAAACGGTTTAAAAGCGCGGAGGCTTCTTCGTCTGCGGCAAGGCAGTACAGCGTTGCGCGCGCGGCATATTTTTTATTTTCGTCCGGTTGCGGCACGGAAAACCCGGACGCGTTGCCGAGGGCGCGCAACAGCGTTTCGCTTTTTTCCGTGCCGAAAGGTTTTGCGGAGAAAGAGAAAAAACAGTCGGCGCCGCTTTTTCCTTCCGTTCCGGCTTGCGGCGGCAGGTGCGCGTAAAATAAATTTTCGCCGACGGAAGGGAGAGCGTACGGCAGGGCGGAAAAACGCGCGGGGAAAGCCGTTTTGAAAAATTGCGCGACGTCTTTTGCGGAAACGACGGAAAGATACAGCGCCAGCGCGTTTTTTTCTTTTTCCGCACGCAGCGAAAATAAAGATTTCCGGCGCTTTCTGCCGAGAAGCGCGGCAAGAAGCGCGGCGGCGCAGCAGGCGGCGGCAAGCGCGAACAGGACGGAGAGGACGACGGACAGTCGCAAGTATCGGAAAAAGCACAAAAACAAGAAAAACGAGAAAGAGAAAGTAAAAAAGACGTGCGAAATTTCGGCGCTTTTTTTCATATAATTTTTCATAAGTATATTTTTGCCCGAAAAGCGCGCGTATAAACTTGAAAAATTTCGGAAAATGCGGTATAATGTATAAAACGCCGCGAAAACGTACGACGGAACGAGGAGTAAAAACGGGCAATGAGAACGGGCATTTTCGGCGGATCGTTCGATCCGGTGCATATCGAACATATCGCTTTGGTGAAGGCGGCGATTTCGTCGCTTAAGCTCGATCGCGTGTTTGTGTTGCCCGCGTACGTGCCGCCGCATAAACGGGGCAGAGTGCTTGCCGACGACGCGCACCGCACGGCGATGCTGAAAGAAGCGTTTAAAAACGTGCCGCAGGCGATTGTTTCCGATTACGAAATTTCCCGCGGGGGGGTGAGTTACACGTACCTTACCTGCCGGCATTTTGCCGAAACCTATCCCGAAGATACGCTGTATTTTCTGGTGGGGACGGATATGCTGCGGGATTTTCCCACGTGGAAAAACCCGGAAGAGATCCTTAGATACGCCGATCTTGCCGTGTGCGACCGTGCGGAAGAAAGCGAGAAGTGGCGGGAAGAGGAACAGGCGAAGTTTTTCGCGCGGTTTAAAAAACGTTTCGAAACGGTGAATTACAAGGCTACTTCGGTTTCTTCCACCGAAGCGCGCGTAAAAGCCGCCGCGGGCGACGATACTTCCGCTCTTTGCGGCGCCGCCGTGGCGGAATACATCAGGGCGCACAGGCTGTACGAAATACCGAACGCGCACGAAGCGCTTGCTGCGGAAAAGCCTTCGCGGCGGGAACATTCTTTGCGCGTGGCGGTTGCCGCGGCGAAAAAAGCCGCGGGGTTGCATCTGCCCGAACGGCAGGCGATTACCGCGGCGCTGTTTCACGACTGCGCGAAAAATCTGCCGCTTTCCTCCCCGATACTGGACGGATTTGCGTTGCCGGACGGTGTGCCCCGCCCCGTGCCGGAGCCTGTTCTGCATCAGTTTACGGGCGCATATGCGGCGGAACATGCCTACGGAATTACGGACGAAGAAATTTTAAACGCCATACGCTATCATACCAGCGGCAGAGCGGGAATGAGTCTTTTGGAACAGTTGATTTTTCTTGCCGATATGGTGGAGGACGGCAGGGACTATCCCGGGGTGAAGGAGCTTCGTAAACTGTTTTATGCCGAGGAAAATTCGCTGGATTTTACGACGTTCGAAGCGCTGAGGGAAACGCTTTGCCATCTGGAAGATCGAGGCGGCGAAATTTATCCGCTTACCCGCGAAGCATACGAGGACGCCGAACGGAAAATTGCGGGCGAAAAGAAATAAAAACAACGAACAGGAGCTAAGGATATGGAAAACGAAGAAAAGAAAAACGCGAACGAAGCCACCAGCAAAGAACTTGCGCAGGCAATCTGCTTAGCGCTTTCCGCAAAAAAGGCGAAAGATATCGCCACGGTGTACGTGCGCGAAAAATCGTCGCTGTGCGATTATTTCGTAATTGCAAGCGGAACTTCTTCCACGCAGGTGCGCGCGATGGGCGAGTATGTGGAAGAACAGATGGAAAAGCAATTTTCGCTTTCTCCCGTGCGGGAAGAGGGCATGCGCGACGGAAGATGGTCGGTACTCGATTACGGCGACGTGATCGTGCATATCATGCAGGACGAAACGCGGCTGTTTTACCACCTCGAACGGCTGTGGGCGGACGGCGGAAATCTTGAAAAATACGAAGATTAAGCGCGCGATACAGCCGTCGTAAGAGCGACGTAAAAAGACTGTCGTAAAGAGGCAACGCGGCGAAAACGGGGCTGCCTGCCGGCGGGAAAGACGAAATTACTTGAAGCGGAATTCTTTCGGCTCGGAGTATTTCGGACTTTCCCGCTTTTTCTTTTTTTCTACGATATAATAAATTTTTTCCGGCTGTTTTTCGGCGGGGCGGGGTTTCTTTTCGGGCGGTTTCTGCGGCGGCGCGGGCGGCGGAATATGTCGTTTTTCGCCGCGTTTGTACGCTAAAAAGTATGCCGCGGCCCAGCGGAACAGGTGAATCAGAAAAAAACACGCGCAGAACAAGCCCGCCATTGCCCAGAACCCGAGCGCGAGATTGCTTTGCGCGGCAGAAATACAACAGTATAAGCGAAAATCATAACGTGCCATGGTACCATTGTAACGCAAAAGTTCTTTCACAATTTGGCAAAAAAAGGAATAATCGCACGTATTTTGCCGCATAATCAGGTCGATATGGAAAATTTGTTGAAAAACGCGGGAGCGGCGGAGGAAAAAACGGCGGGTGCAAGAACGGCTACGGCTTCGGCTACGGCGGCGGGGGCGCGCGGCACGGCTTTTACGGGCGCAAGCATTGTGCTTTCGCCGGCGGAGGCGGAAGAATATTGCGTTTTTAAACGCAAAAAGCGTGTGGACGAAGTGCTGGCGGCATTGAAAAAGACGGTGATTCTGCCGCCGGAAGATCTTTCTGCGACGGAAATTTCAAAGTGCGCGGAGGCGGCGCGCGGCGTGAAAGCGCTTGCTTTGCGCGTTCCTTCGAACAAGGTGGCGGCGGCAAGAAACGCGTCGGCGGGCGGAGCCGCGGTTGACGCGATTGTGGGCGGAAACGGCGAAACTTCGTGGCAGGTGAAACGGTACGAAGCGAAGCGGGCTTTGCGCGACGGCGCGGGAAGAATCACGCTGATTTTATCGCCCTCCGCAGTGCAGGCGGGAAAAACGGGCGAAACGAAGCGGGAGATAAAAAAGGTATGCAAGGCGGTGAAAAAACGCCCCGTTACCGTGGCGTTGCCGGAAAATGTTGCCGCACGCACGGATAAAGCGGCGTGGAAGAAAATCGCCGGGCTTGCGGCGGACTACGGCGCGAAATATTTGTCGGTGCCTTTTTTCGCGGGGGCAGAGGAACTGCGCACGTTTTTAAAAGATACCTGCATGCTGGAAGTTACGGGCGTGCAAACGGCGGCCGATTTTAAAACGATGATTGCCGCGGGGGCGGAAAGCATTGCGGTGAGCGCGGTCGCGTGCGGAAAAATCCGCGCGGAGCTTCTGGCGGAAGCGGAAAATTGTTCGTTTGCGGTGCCGGCGGCGGACGGTTCGTTTTTTGCGGAAGCGGCGCGGGAAGCGCTCGAAAGGAAAAAGACGGGAAAGGAATCGGAAACGCAGAGCGCCGACGCCGAAAAACTTTCGGATAAATCGCAGGGAAAAATCGAGTTAAAAACGCCGGAAAACGTATAAACGACGCTTGCAGCCGCATACGATAGGGTATGACGCGAAAGACGGGTATCCATCGTAAAAAAATTTATTCTGTCCTGTGCGCGGCGCTTGTCCTGCCGGAAATCGCCGCGTTTTATCTTTGTCTGCGCAATCTTGTTGCGCCTGCGGCGGCGATGGCGGTAACAAACGCAAAAATCGTGCTGGACGCGGGGCACGGCGGAATAGACGGCGGCGTTACGGGGAAAACCACGGGCGTGAAGGAAAGCGAGCTGAATCTGGATATTACGTATCTGACGGCGGAAAAATTCCGCGAGGCGGGATTCGAAGTCGTGCTGACGAGAAAAACGGCGGAAGGGCTGTACGGTACCACCGCGAAAGGGTTTAAAAAACGCGATATGCTAAAACGCCGCGATATCATTTACGAAGCGCGCCCCTCCGCCGTGATTTCGATACATCAGAATTATTATCCCTCTTCGTTTTCGCGCGGGGGGCAGGCGTTTTATCTGAAAGGCAGCGAAGAAGGGGCGAATCTCGCCGAATCGTTGCAGATTTCGTTCAATAAACTTTACGGCGGCAGGGGCGTGCCGAAGCGTACGAAAGCCACGGGCGATTTTTTCATGCTTTCCTGCAGCGAATATCCTTCGGCGCTGGTGGAATGCGGATTTCTTTCCAACCCGAAAGACGAAGCGCTTTTAACTTCCGACGAATTTAAAAAGGAGGTTGCCGGCGCAATCGTAAACGGGGTAATCGCTTATTTTGCGCAAAACGGAGAATCGGCGTAAGGGCGCGGCACGGCCGCATGCGGAACGAAACGGCGGCGATATAAGTAAAAAAACATATTCTACCCACGGTAGATACGCAAAAAAAGACTCTTCCCGGAAGAGGATTTTTTCTTTTTGTAGCGATTTTTTGCAGTCGGGATTTTTTTGTCGGAAAGAAAAAGCAGGCGTAAATTGCCGTAAAAATGCAAAAAATAGCTTGTTTTTGATAAAAAACAGTAATTCTACCGTGAGTAGAGAGGCAAAAAATTTAGTAGAGAAAAGGGGATGCACAGTAGGTTGTCTTTTTTTGTCGCATGTATTAAAATAGATAACGGAAGAGGCGAAGGCGCGGAAAAAAATAAAAATCCGGATAAAACGCGCAACCGAGCTTTCCGAAATCGATACGAATACAATGAGGTATAAAAACAATGACAAACGAAAAAAAAGCGAAGAAAGTTATCCCCGTATTTTTTGCGGCGGACGATAAATACGTTCCTTTTCTTGCGGTAACGCTGCAATCGATCAAAGAACATTCGTCTTCCGACGACGAATACAGAATTTACGTGCTGCACGCGGGCGTGAGCGACGACGGAAGCGATAAAATCAAGAAATTCGAAAGCGAAAATTTCAAAGTGTATTTCGTGGACGTTACCGATCGGCTGGCTGTGCTTTCCGAAGAATTGCACCTGCGCGATTATTATTCGTGCGCGACGTATTTCCGCATTTTCATTGCGATGATGTTTCCCGAATACGATAAGGCGATTTATCTGGACAGCGACATTGCGGTACGGTGCGATCTGGCGGAATATTTCGATACGGAGCTCGGCGATAACTACGTGGCGGGCGTGCCCGACGGCGCCGTGGGCGCGGTGCCCGTATTCCAGGAATACACGAAGCACGTGCTTGGCATCGACGCGGAAAATTATTTCAACGCGGGCGTCTTGCTTTTAAATTTAAAGGCGTTGAGAGACGAAGATTTTTACGGTAAATTTTCCGCGCTGCTGAAAAAATATAAATTCGTCGTGGCGCAGGATCAGGATTATCTGAACGTGATTTGCAAGGGCAGAGTGAAATTTCTTGCCGACGAGTGGAACGCGATGCCCGTGGGCGGCGAAACGCAGCGGCTGAAAGATCCGAAAATCATTCATTACAACCTTACGATGAAGCCGTGGCATTACGATGATATTCTGTATCAGGAATATTTTTGGGAAAGCGCGGAAAGAACGGAATTTTACGAGCTTCTGAAGGGTTTCCTCCGCGATTACGGCGAAGAGGAAAAACAAAACGACGCCGCGTGCGAGGCGGGACTGTTGGCGCTTTGCGAAAAGGAAATTGCAAGCGAAGAGAATTATTTTAAAAAATACGTTAAAAACGCATAAAAATACGATAAAAGGCGGCAGACAAATGGATCTTTCGATAGTATCCGAGGACAGAAAAGAGGTTTTGAGAAAAATCGACGAGTACGAGCGCAAGGGGTGGTTCGATAAAGACGTGGAAAACGATCCGCCCTCGCCGGAACTGCGACCGGAGGACGTGGATTATCTCGGAAAGAAACTTTCCAGCAAAATCAAAACGGCGATCGCCAACAAAATGGGCAGAAAGTTCTTCGAAAAGATGATTAAAGAAGGCGCCGTGGTGATTGACGGCATGGAGGGCGGAGAAAATCTCCGTCTGCTCAAAGACACGGGCGCGGTGATTACCTGCAACCATTTCGGTATTCCCGATAATTATATTTTGTATCATTGCATACAAAATAGCCTGAAAAAGAAGCGGCTGTATAAAGTTATCCGCGAGGGAAATTACACGGGGTTCGGCGGGTTGTTCGGCTTTTTGTTCCGCAACTGCAATACGCTGCCGCTTTCTTCCAACCGCCGCACGATGGTGAATTTTATGTCTGCTGCGGATACGCTTCTGAGGCGCGGCGAAGCGGTGCTCATCTACCCGGAACAGGGCATGTGGTGGAATTACAGAAAGCCTCGTCCGTTTAAAATCGGCGCGTTTAAAATCGCGGTGCGCGCGGGCGTGCCCGTTTTGCCGACGTTCGTTACGATGAAAGACGACGAAACGAAACTGGACGAGCACAACTATCCGTTGCAGCATTATACGCTGCACGTGATGCCGCCCGTGTACCCGGATAAAACGCTGAGCGAAAAGCAGGCGGCGGAAAAAATGAAAGAGGATACGTTTGCGCTGTATAAGGCGAAATACGAAGAGGTGTACGGCGTTCCGCTTGCCTACCACGAAGAAGAAAGCGCGGAAGAAACAAAGACGGGAGGAAACGAAGATAAATGTTGTTTGTGTGGGTGATTTCCGTGGCGCTTACGGTGCTTGCCATACTGAACGCTGCTCTTTCCGAAGGAGTGTTCGGCGTTATCGGCGTATCGCTCGGCGCGGGCGTGCTGTATACGTTTTACGCGGTGGCGCTGGCGATTGCTATCGACGCGCTTCTGGCTCTGTTTATCCGCCGTGTGTTGCCCGGAAAATGGTTTAACCACAAAAAGGCGGTGTTTACGGTAGGCGCTGGCGAGAAGAAGTTTTGCGAAACGATTAAAATCCGCAAGTGGAAAGACAAAATTCCCGAATGGGGCAGGTTTACGGGCTTTTCGAAAAACGAAATCGCACGACCGCAGGATAACGCTTACCTCGATAAATATTTTCTGGAACTGTGCTACGGAGAAGCGATTCATCTCGTTTCGGCGTTCGCCGGGTATGCGGTGCTGTTTTTAACGCCGCGCGCGTTGCTTTTCTCGCTTGCGCTGCCCGTGGCGATTATCAATATGCTTTGCAATCTGCCGTCCTATTTTATATTGAGATATAATTCCTATAAGCTGGAAGTGTTGTATAAAAACAACGAAAAGCGCGCCGCGCGCGAGGCGGCGAAAAACGTGCCGACGGCGGCAGACGCTGCAGCCGCGGAAGAAGCCGCTACGGAAACGGAACAATCTTTGCCCGGCTTACAGACGGCGCAGTGAACGATGCCGCCGCTTCGGGCGGATGCTGTCGCCGCGGAAACGGCGGAAGAGTCCGTTGCGGAAAAACCGTTTGAAAAATACGAAAACAGGGCGAATAACCTTGACAAGACCCGAAAAGCGTGATATAATGCGAAAGTCGGGTCTTTTGTCTTGTTTTCCGTCAGGGCGCGCGCGTGCAATCGAACGCGATTCGATGCGGCGCGGGCGAAAAAAGCGGAAAAAACCGGCGAAAAAAGTAAAAAGTTGTGTACTCGGAGGCAGAACAGTTATGAAAAAAGACGTCGTTATTATCGGTGCGGGACCGGCGGGTATTTTCACCGCGCTGGAAATGTTGCGCAAAGGCAGCAAAAAAAGCATCCTTATCGTAGAAAAGGGCAAATCCGTGGAAAACAGAAGATGCCCGAAAAACGTAACGGGCAAGTGCATGAACTGCAAGCCGTTCTGCCATATCACCACGGGTTTTTCGGGTGCGGGCGCGTTTTCGGACGGCAAGCTTTCGCTTTCGGCGGAAGTGGGCGGCGATTTGCCGCTTCTGATCGGCGAAGAGCTGGCGCAGGAGACCATCGATTACGCCGATAAAATTTACCTTGAATTCGGCGCGGACGAACACATCGAAGGTCTGAACGTATCGGAAGAAGTGAAAGAAATCAGAAAGCGTACGATTCAGGCCGGCTTGAAGCTGGTGGACTGCCCCATCCGCCATATGGGTACAGAAAAGGCGCAGAACATTTATCTTTCCATCGAACGTTACCTTCTGGAACACGGCGTCGAAATCATGTTCGAATACCAGTGCAACACGCTGATTATGGGCGACGGCGTGTGCAAGGGCGTGGAAATCGAAAAGTGGAACGGCACCGATTCGCAGGAAGTGTTTGCCGACGACGTGGTGGTGGCTACGGGCAGACGAGGTGCGGAATGGCTGGAGAAAATCTGCGAAATTTACGGCGTGGAACACGTGCCCTCCACGGTGGATATCGGCGTGCGCGTGGAAGTAAGAAACGAAGTGATGGAAACGGTGAACAAGGTTTTGTACGAATCCAAGCTGATCGGCTACCCGAAACCTTTCAAAAATAAGGTGCGTACGTTCTGTCAGAACCCCGGCGGTTTCGTATCGCAGGAAAATTACGATAACAATCTTGCCGTGGTGAACGGACACTCGTATAAAGATTTAAAAACGGAGAACACGAACGTTTCCATTTTGTGTTCGCATAATTTCTCGTATCCGTTCAATCAGCCGATCGCGTACGCGCAGAAAATCGGCGAGCTGACCAACATGCTGGGCGCGGGGCATATCCTTGTACAGCGGTTCGGCGATATTTTAGACGGCAAGCGCACGTGGGACAAAGAGCTTTCGCGCTCGAACGTGCGCCCCACGCTGAAAGACGCGGTGGCGGGCGACATCACCGCCGCAATGCCGTATCGCACGATGATTAACATCATCAATTTCATGCAGTCGGTAGATTACGTGCTGCCGGGATTTGCTTCGGCGGAAACGCTGCTGTATTCGCCCGAGCTGAAGTTTTACAGCAACCGTATCAAGATGGATACGAATTTCAATACGAATATCCGCGGACTGCACTGCCTCGGCGATTCCAGCGGCTGGACGAGAGGCTTAATGATGGCGTCGGTGATGGGCGTATTGATGGGGCGCAAATTAGTTTAAAAAATTGCTCCGCTTTTGTAGCGGGGAAATTCTTGGCGCAGTCCAACAATTTTATCGCGAATAAAACTCCCTTGCGACGAAAAGCGTTGCAAGGGAGTTAATCGTTTTTTTCGATATGGTTTAGCGAACGGATCGGTTTTCGGTTATTCGTGCAGTTCCAGCGTCCACGCCGTTTCGTACGCGGATTCCGCCGCGAGATGCAGCGCGTCGTCTTTCGTGAAAAGGTCGTAGCGTTTCCCGTCGGTGGCGGGCAGCGACGTCCACGGTTCGAGGCATACGAACGGCGCCTGCGAATCCGGCGTCTGCCATACGCCGAGGTAGCGGAAATCGGGATAGCGCAGCGTTAAATAGCGTTTCGAACGCTTGCGTTTCAACGAAACTTCGCGGCAGGTATTCGCAAAAATCACGGCGTCGTCTTTGAAAAGATCGTGCGTAAGGGGGACGCGGTTATTCGCATGCAAAGAGAAAGGAACGACTTCGCCCGACATCAGTTTCGACGGCGCCGTCAAACACTGCTTGATTGCCGTTTTTTCGGAGAATTCAAGGAAGTAATCTTCGAAGTCGCCGGAGGGATGGAAGGGCACGTTGAAGCCGGGATGTCCGCCGAGGCAGAATGCGATTTCTTTTTGTTCGAGATTTTGTACGCGGTAGGAAACTTTTAAATTTGCCCCGAAAATTTCATAAATTACGTAAAAGATAAATTTGCACGGGTAGATTTTCAGCGTCGCTTCGGTGTACGTCAGCGCAAACGAAAGCTTCGTTGCCGTGCGGTCGGCTAAAACAAATTCGTTGTCGCGCGCGATGCCGTGCGGGCGCGTTTCGTAAGTTTTTCCCTCGTAATCGTACTTGTTTTTGTAAGCTCTGCCGACGATGGGAAACAGATTGTACGCTCTGCCTTTCCAGAATTCCTCGTCGCCTTGCCAGAGATATTCCGTGTCCGTCTTTTTCGAACGGATGGATTTTAACTGCGCGCCTTTCGTTTCGACGCCCACTTTCAGCTCGGCGTTTTCAATTTCATAATACATATTTTCCTCCGCTTCGGCGCGCCGAGCGTAATGCTCGCGAAAATACGCACCGACTGATGTTAAGTGTAATTCTATTGTATCACACTTTTTCTCCGTTGTAAAGGAAAGCGCGGCAAACCGAAAAATTTTTTTGAGTTTTTCGCGGGGAACAACGTTTTTTTCACTATCCTGATACATTCTTGATACAAAAGCAACAAAAAATGAAAAAAAATAAAATTTATAAAAAGAATTATGAAAATTTATGATTGTATCTTTGCGGCAAGGCGCGAGTATGGTATAATTAAAATGCGGGGAAGCGGGCAAACGCCGAACCGTTTCGCGTCAGGCGAGCGAACGGACGAGTCGGAAGAACGGCGGTAAAAACCGCGCCGATAAGCCCGGCGGGGAAAAGGATACAGGCGTAGTAGGATACAAATAAAGGCAAACGGGTACAAAAGTGCGTGCGGAAAGGTTCGCACGGAGGAAAATTAAAAAATTTTATGGATTACGTTTATTCGGTTATCACCATTCTTGCGGGCTGCGGCGTATTTCTGCTCGGATTTAAGTTGCTTTCCGACAATATGGAAAAGCTGGCGGGCAACGGGCTGAAAAGGCTGTTCAATAAAACGTCCGATAAAAAACTGGTGGGCGTGGGCTTAGGCGCGGCCGCCACGGCGGTAGTACAGAGTTCCGCCATCACTACGGTGATGGTGATCGGGTTTGTGAATACGGGCATTATGTCTTTAAAACAAGCCGCAACGATCATCATGGGCGCGAACATCGGCACGACGATCACGGCGCAGATCGTGGCGTTGCAGGCATTTAACCTCAACGTTTTCTTTATGGCGTTTGCGTTTGCGGGCATGGCAATGAACATGTTTTCGAAAAAGGATAAGGTGCGGCTTGCGGGTATCGCTCTGGCGGGGCTCGGCATCGTTTTTGTGGGGCTGGACGTGATGAGCGGCGCAATGGAAGGCGAAATGATTCACGCAGCGCTTGAAACCGTGCTTTCTAAGGCAACGAATCCGGTTTTTCTTCTGTTTATCGGCGTTGCGTTCACGGCGTTGATTCAGTCATCCAGCGCGGTAACAACGATTATCATCGCGATGGCGATGCAAGGGCTGATTGTGGGCGGCGGCGGAAACGCGGTACTGTACGTGATTCTCGGCAGCAATATCGGCAGCTGCGTTACGGCGCTGATTTCCTCGATAGGAACAAGCGTAAACGCGCGTCGCGCAAGTATCATTCACCTGCTGTTCAACGTCATCGGCGCCGTTCTTTTCATGGTAGTGCTGCTGATTTTCCCGCAGTTTCAGCAAAAGACGTTCGAACGCTGGTTCTCTTCCCCGGAAACGCAGATCGCCATGTTCCACACCTTCTTCAACGTGCTGTGCACGTTGATGTTCCTGCCGTTTACGAACGTGCTTGTGAAACTTGCCATGCTGATCGTTCCCGAAACGAAAACGGAAGAAAAAGCCGAGGAAACGGAAAGCGGCGCGAAGTTTGTATATATGGATAAACGATTCCTGAATTCGCCCGCGCTTGCCATTTCGCAGCTGAAGAAAGAAACGTTCCGTATGGCGGATATGGCGATGGCGTCTCTCGCAACTGCGTTCAACGGGTTTATCCGTCGGGACGTATCTACCGTGGAAAATGTGGCGGCAAACAACGAGAAGATTGCAGATTTAAGCAAATCCATCAGCGATTATCTGGTGAAAGTTTCCGCCGCGGGACCTTCTCTCGAGGACGAAAAGAAAATCAGCGCCCTGCACAACAACGTGGGGGACATTGTGAGAATTTCGGAGCTTGCCGATAATTTAACGAAATATACGCGCAAGACCATCAACGAAAACCTTACGTTTTCTCCCGTAGTGGGCACGAAACTTTCCGAAATGTATGCCCTGCTGCAGGAACAGTATTCGCTTGTAAAACGTATCGTACTGATGAAAGAATATAACATCATGAACGAATCGGACGAAACGGAGGAT
Source organism: uncultured Eubacteriales bacterium (assembly GCA_900542935.1). Taxonomy (GTDB): domain Bacteria; phylum Bacillota; class Clostridia; order Christensenellales; family Borkfalkiaceae; genus Scatosoma. Next base: position 24,420 of record UQPN01000017.1, on the reverse strand, counting down.
CGCGTGGACAATATGCGCCGCAGTTTGATTGCCGACCATATCGACAGAATGCAGCGCGGCGAGTGCAATGCGGAAAACAACCCCGTGTTCATCAATCTGGTTTCTAATCTCGAACGTGTGGGCGACCACCTCAATTACGTGGCGCACAGCGTAGACGGGTTTGTTTCGTAACCTTATATTCAATATGATATTCGGTTTCCCGCGGTAATTTTTCCGCGGGATTTTTAACAAAAAGTTTGCGGCGCGGGGTTATTCTTTGTTCGGCGGCGTTGTATCAAGACGGTAGAAGCGGAAACGCGTAAGATTTTTTAAATTTTACGAAAAGCCGGAAACTGTTGACAAACACATGGTTTTGTGCTATAATGATAAAAAATTTGCAGGGGAAGCGAAAAGATGATTCGGCGTACGGACAGATTATGTTTTTTGGGCGACAGCATTACCGAGGGCGTTGCAACCGATAAAAGATACATAGAGTATATCGCGGAAGAAACGGGGGCGCAGACGTACGGGTTCGGCGTAAACGGCGCTACTTCCTGCGGGCTGTTTTCGCAGCTTGAAACAATGCGCAAAGAAGTCGGCGACGATTTCGACGTTCTGTTTGTGTGCATCGGCACCAACGATTTCAACGAAGGCGTGCCTTTGGGCGAATTTTTCACGGAGCATGCGGAAAACATAGTGTGCGAATACGACGCGAAAAATCAGCCTGCGCGTTATGCCGTGCGCAAAAAGCGGGAGTTCGTATTCGGCGAGGAGACGTTTAAAGGGCGCCTGAATCGCTTTTTCGCGCAGATTAAAAACGACTATCCCGATAAGCGGATTATCTTGCTTACGCCGCTGCATCGCGCGTATGCCTTTTTCGGCGGCGATAACGTTCAGCCGGACGAACTGTATGCTAACCGCATCGGCGTGTATTTCGAAGAATACGTTGAGGCGATTCGGAAGGCGGCGGATATATGGGCTGTTGAACTGATCGATTTGTATCGGGAAAGCGGACTGCTTCCGATAAACGAAAAGCACGCGGAATTATACTTCAATAAACAAAGCGGCGATTCTCTGCACCCCGCCGCGGCGGGGCATCGGCGGATTGCGCAGGCGATTTTAAGAAGAGTTTAAGTTTTTCTGTTTGAAAAAATACCGCAAGCCGATATCTTACGGCGGTAAAATAATGAAAGCATCAAAAAGGCGCCCTTTCCGTCAATCCGGAAAGGGCGTTTTTTCCGGAATTTTTATCCGATTTTTTCCACGGCGCACACCGTAAGCGTATTGCCGCCGATAGTGAAACGCACGTCGAAATCGGCAAATTTCATGCCGTACACGCGCGCGGGATCGTTCTGGTAGGCGGGACGGGGATCGTCCGCAAGGCAGGCAATCAGCCCGTCGCGCTTGTTTTCCGGAATTTTTTCAAGCAACTCCGGCGGAAAGCAGACATGCAGAAAATCGCGCGCATGCTCGTCGGAAAAGCCGCCCGTCGCCGTTTCGATTTTGTCCGCCGCGGGCAGGTACGGTTTTACGTCGTATACGGGGGTGCCGTCCACAAGGTCGGCGCCGGAAACGCGCAGAATCACGCCGCCGCTTTCCGGGTAAATCACCTTTAAAAGTTTCACGCAGGAAAGCCCCAGCCCGTTGGGGCGGAAAGGGGAACGGCTGGCGAATACGCCTACTTTTTCGTTACCGCCCAGCCGCGGCGGGCGCACGAGCGGAGAAAAGTTTTTCGCGGCAGATTCCGCGCCGAACGAGGGGTTCAGGGAGAACCCGAAAATCAGCCAGAGATGCGAAAATTGTTCGATGCCGCGCACGCTTTCTTGCACGTTGAACGGCGGCAGAAGCACCGCGTCGGCAATCGTTTCCGCTCTGCCGCTCTGACGGGGCACGCCGAATTTTTCTTTGAAATCGCTTTGCACTCGTGCGACGGGCGTTAAAGAAACGGCGCCCGGAAATGCGGGGGAAAGAGTTGATGTTTTGTCGTTTTTTTGTTTCATGATAGTCGGTTAAACGTAATCGTATTTTTTGCGGTAACGCAGGAAGCAAAACACGGTAACGGCGAAAGAAAGAACTTCCGCCACCGCTACCGACCACCACACGCCGCCGACGCCGCCTATGATTTGCGGCAGAAGCAGCACCGCCGCCACCTGAAACACCACGGTGCGCAAAAACGAAATAATCGCCGAAACTTTTCCGTTGGAAAGCGCGGTGAAGAAGCCGGAACCGAAAATATTCACGCCCGTGAACACGAAGCAGAGGCTGTAAACGTAAAACGCGTGCTTCGTAAGTTCGTACAATTCGGCGTCGTACCCCACGAACAGCTTCGAAAGCGGCGCGGCAAGCGCTTCGGCAAGCGCGGTGAGCACCACGCCCGCAACCGCCATTAAAATAAGGCTTTTTTTAAACAGATTTTTGAGTTCGTCATGATTTTTCGCGCCGTAATGATAGCCCACAACGGGCGCCACGCCGATGGAGTAGCCGAGAAAAATCGCCACGTAAATGAAGTTGACGTACATTAAAACGCCGTACGCCGAAACGCCGTTTTCGCCCGCCAGTTTCAGCAGCTGAAAATTGAACAGCATGCCCACCAGCGAAGAAGAAACGTTGCTGACGAATTCCGAAGAACCGTTCGAGCACGATTCCAAAAGCACTTTGCCGTAAAAACGCGTTTTACAGAAATGCAGCAGACTTTTGTTTTTGCGGGCGAAGTAAATCACGGGGATAATCGCGCCCGCCGCCTGCGAAAGAACGGTAGCCCACGCCGCGCCTTTTACGCCGAGCCCCAGCGCGCCCACCAGAAGCGCGTCGCCCGCCATGTTGCATACTCCCGAAATTACCGTAACGACGAAACCGAGATGCGGCTTTTCGGCGGTGATGAAAAACGTCTGAAACATGGTTTGCAGCATCCAGAACGGCACGCCGATGAGGATGATGCGCGCGTATTGCACGCCGTACACGTACAAATATCCCTCGGCTTTCAACAACCTTGCCACGGAAGGAAGCACCGCGAATCCGATCAGCGCGAGAACAACGCCGATACAAAACGTAAACGCCACCAGAAAGGAGAAATACGAACACGCTTTTTCGTTTTCGCCCTCGCCGAACGTACGCGAAACGATGGCGCTGCCGCCCGCGCCCAGCATGAAGCCCACTGCGCCCATAATCATCAAAAAGGGCATAATCAGATTGATGGCGGCAAAGGGCGTTTTTCCCGCGAAATTAGAAACAAACAGCCCGTCCACAACGCCGTAAATCGACGTAAAAACCATCATACAAACGCTTGGAAACACGAATTTCAACAGCGTGGGATAATGAAAATGATCGGATAATTTTACCTGCAAGGTTTTTCCTCCGGAAGTTTTTTTATATTATATATAAAAAGCACCCATAGGATGCGGTAAAGCGTATTATAACAGACTTTGCGAAAAAAAGCAAGCAAAAACGCACGCGGAAACGTGCGTTTCGGTTTATTTGCATTAAGTTGAGCGGATTTGACGAACGTCTAGCTGATTCGCCCCGCTTACGGCGGCTTTTCTTTTTTTTCGGCTCGTCGCCGCTTTTATACGATTTTCGCGTTTTTGATAAGCTCTTCCGTCAGACGTACCGTCTGCTCCGAGCTTTCGGGCGTAACGTACGTTACGGGCAGGTTGTTTCTCACGCAGTTTAAGAAGTAGGCGATTTCTTCCGCATAAGCGTTGTCGCCGGAAATGTTGATGCCGAGGTCCTTTTTTTCTTCGGCGCTCGCCGCGTCGGAAAGTTCGACAACGGCTCCGTTTTCCGTAATCGTGCCCGCTTCGCTGCGGATGAAGCCGTTTTCGAATACGGCAAGATAGTCCGAGCGGAAGGGGAACGTTTCGGCATTATACCACGTGCCCTCGCAGGTAACCGTGATGCCGTCGTATTGCAGCGTGCTTAAAATGTAAGTGCTGTTATTCCGAATCGGGCGGTATACGGCGTTCATGCTCTTCGGCGCGCCCAGCAGAGAAAACACGAAATCGAGATCGTGCACCGAAAGATCCAGCCCTACGCCGCCGCTTAATTTTTCGTTGCGCATCCAGTCCTCCCAGCTCCAGCGGGGGATAGCGGAAAGGCGCTTCATATCCAGCCGCAGCAGTTTGCCGTTTCTGCCGCTTTCGACGGCTTTTTTAAGATACACGTACGGTGCCATGTAACGCACCACGTGCGCCGCCATGAATTTTTTGCCGCTCTTTTTTTCCGCCGCCAGCACGCGCGCCGCGTCCGCTTCGCAAAGCGTCATCGGTTTTTCGCAAAGCACGTTGATACCCTTTTCGAGGCACTTTACCGCCATGTCCGCGTGCATATAGCTCGGCGTGCAGATATCAACCGCGTCCGGCGTTTCGTTTTGCAATAGTTCGTCAAGATTTGCGTAAACGCGGGGGACGGCGGCGGAAGAAACGGATTTTTCCGCGGCGTGCTTTTCGACTTTTTCCTTTGCCATATCCGCGCACACGTCGCACACGGCGATGATTTCGGCGCCCGGAATATCGTCGTAACAGCAATAATGCCAATAGCCCATGCGGCCGATACCGATTAAAGCCACTTTTAAAGTTTTTTCGTTGTTTTCAGTCATGGATAATATCCTCCAGAAATTTTTTTGCGTACAGAACGTCCCGCACCTGTTGTTCGCCCGAAATTTCGCGTTCGATGGTAATCGCGCCGTCGTAGCCGTGTTCTTTCAGCTTCCTGATCAGCAGAGGAAAGTTCACTCTGCCGTCGCCGATGCGTTTTTCCTCGCCCAGCCGGTCGCCGTCGGTGGGGTATTCTCCGTCTTTCGCGTGCACGCCCATCACGTAGTCGCCGAATACGTCCAGCGCGTCGCAGGGGTTGCCTTTGCCGTATAAGAGGAGGTTGGCGGGATCGAGATTGATGCCGAGATTTCCCGTGCCCACGCGTTCGATGGTACGGCGCAGCGTTACGGGCGTTTCCTGTCCCGTTTCAAATAAGAAATACTGCCCGTTTTCTTTGCAGTGCAGGGCAACTTCGCGTATGGCTTCCACCACGGCGGTATATTCGTCCGTTTTCTGATTTTCGGGCAGAAATCCCACGTGCGTAGCCACGTATTTCACGCCGATTTTTTTTGCGAAATCGGAGCCGTCTTTTAAATTTTGCACGCGGCGCGCGCGGTAGGCGATGGGCACCAGCCCGATGGTGTGGTATCCGTCGATGAAATCCCACGTGGGGGCAACTTCCCAGCCGCACCAGAGCGCGGAAATTTCCACGCCCGTTTCCTTTACGATTTCGCGGATGCCCGCCGCGTTTTCGTCGGTGAATTTGCTCATATCCCAGCAGCAGAGCTGGCAGGTAGGCAAGCCGTATTTTTTCACGTTTTCAAACGCGGTTTTCAGTTCGCCGAGTCCTTGCGTTTCGTGCGAAAATCTTACCATGGTGCCGAGTTTTATCATAATTTTATCTCCTTGTTTTCGTTGCGTTTACGTGTTTGCCGTAAAATGTTTTTTGCCGTCCTCGTAAATCGCGCATATCAGGCGGTGGGTTTTCAAAACTTCTTCGCCCGTCAGTTCGGGGGCGCGTTTTCCCGCCAGCGCTTCGTAAAATTTTGCGATCTGTTCCGCGTGGCGGAAGCCCCAGTAATCTTTGCCGCCTTCCACCGCCTGCAGATTTTTATCTTTTTCCACGCGTTCGGCGGGGGAGCCGTCCGCGTAGGTAATCAGCGCTTCGTCGTAGGAAAATACCGCCGTGCCGCGTTCGAACACCAGCTTGATTTCGATGGGCTCGTCCGTGCAGAAGTTGTTCGTGCAGAAGAAGCAGTATTTTACGCCGTTTTCGTATTCGATCAGACCGTCCGCCGAATCTTCCACTTTCACGATGTTATGCCCGCGGTTCGCCATCGAAACGGAAACGCGTTTCACGGGCGAATTTACAATCCAGTTCACGAGGTCGATCGAATGAATCGCCTGATCGATCACCACGCCGCCGCCTTCTTTATCCCAAGTGCCTTTCCAGTCGCTTTCCGAATAATATTCGTCGCTTCTCGACCACGTAAGAAACGAAGAAGCGCATAAAAGTTTTCCAAGCTTTCCGCCGCGTGCGCCCTCTTCGGCACGCATTTTCACAAGCTTTGAGGCGGCGTTGTAGCGGCACTGGAAAATCACGTGATAACGCACGCCTTTTTCTTTCGCCATAGCCACCGTTTTTTCGGCGTCCGCAAGCGAAATCGTCATCGGCTTTTCGGTGAGTACGTTCACGCCGCGCGAAATCGCGTATTGCGCCGCGGGGGCGTGCAGATAGTGCGGCAGGCAGATATGTACCGCGTCCGGGCGTTCGGCGTCTATCATCTCTTCGTAAGAAGCATACGCTTTGCAGCCGTATTTTTTCGCGGCGGTTTCCGCCCGTCCGGGGCGTATGTCGCAACAGGCGACAAGCTGCGCAAGCGGCGAACGCGCGATGCCGTCGAAGTGCATTACGGAAATTCTGCCGCAGCCGATAACGGCGACTTTAAATTGTTTTTTTGTGCCGCAGCCGGCGGCGTTTTCGTTTTTCATGGCTACATTATACTACGTAAAAAATGCCGGTGCAACCCCGAAAGTTGCAAAAATACTGTCATTTCTTACCATATTTCGCAAGCGCGCGGTAGAAAGTTTTTTCGCTGACGTAGCCGCAGTCCAGCGCGAGGGCGAAGAGGGACGCGGCGGGATTTTTCGCTTTTAAGCGCAGCACTTCGGCGATGCGGCGGCGGTTGACGTATTCCCGCAAAGACATGCCCGTGAAATCGTTGAACAGCGCGGAAAAATAATTTTCGGCGTACGAAAAGCGGGCGGCAAGCGAAGATAAGGTGATTTCCTCGCGGTAGTGCTCGTTCAGGTATCTTAAGACTTCCGAAAACGCGCGCGCCGTCTTGTTTTCCTTGCGTTCCTGCGAGGGGCAGAATTCGTACAAAAGCCCCGCGAACATATCGGAAAAGCCGCATTTCGTCTGTCGGTTTGCGGAAATATAGGGGGCGCAGGCGTCGAAATAGCGCATGATTACGGCAAAATTTTCGGCGGAAACGGCGGGAAACGGCGGAAACACGCGCGAGGAGAGCGTTTCGACGGAAAAGAGGTTTTTATCGATGACGAGGGCGTATACCGCGGCTTTGCCCGCCGTGCGGTAGAAATGCGGAACGAACGAATCGACAAACGCGATTTCGCCCGCGTGCAGAAGGCGTTCCTGCGCGCCGACGTGCACAAGGTAGGTTCCCTCGCGCACAAGGATAAATTCCGGGCTGTCGTGAAAGTGAGGAAAGTACGGCCGATTGTCGCCGTCGGAAATATCGTAACGGGCAAAATACAGATGTCCGCTTTCGTCGGCTGCTTTTTCGTAAAATTCCACTGTCTGCGTACCGTTCATATAAAAAGCTCCTGTTAAAAATTACGATTTTATTATACTATGTTTAAAAAAAAATGTAAAGGAAATTTCAAAACAAAAAAGCGCCGTGCGGAGCGGCGGCTCCGCACGGCGGCGGTTACGGCGATTTTGCGCCGTTTCAAATTTGTCGTTCTTCCGTTTTTTCGCTTGCGCTTTTTTTCTTTCTGCCCGAAAAAATCAGCAGCAGCGTTAACATCAGCGGGAAAATCGCGGCGAACAGGAATCCGATTTTTAAATCGTCGCCGAACAATCCCGATATGTATCCCGCCACGGAAGGTCCGCTTGTGCAGCCGATGTCGCCGCCGAGGGCGAGGAAGGAAAACATTGCGTTGCCGCCGTTTTTAATGCCTGCCGCCGCCAGCGAATACGTGCCCGGCCACATCAGTCCCACCGAAAATCCGCAGAGAGCCATGCCGAACAGCGACAGTACCGCCGAGGGCGAAAACGCGATGATAAGGTAAGAAATCACGCACAGTACGCCGCTTGCCGTCATGGCTTTTTTCAAATCGATTTTCTCTCCGGATTTGCCGTACAAAAGACGCGAAACGCCCATGGTTACGCCAAAGAGCGCCGGTCCGAACAAATCGCCCAGCGTTTTGGATACGCCCAAGCCTTTTTCGGCAAACGCGGAAGCCCATTGCGCCACGGCGGATTCCGCCGCGCCCGCGCCTAAGATGATGAAGAAGAAAAGCCAAAACGGCTTGCTTTTCAAAAGCTCGGAAATGCGCATCGAAGGCGCGCCGTCTTCGGAAAGCGATGCGAGCGGCACGAACAAAAACAAAACGGCGTTCGCGGCGGGAAGTATCGCCCATACCAGCGTTAAAACGCGCCAGTGCTGCGTGCCTGCCACGGCGAAAAACAGCGCGGAAAGCGAAATCACGCCCACGCTGCCCCAGCAGTAGAACGAATGCAGAAGACTCATCGTTTTTGCTTTGTGCTTAGAGGGGCACGCTTCCACGATGGGGCTTACCACCACTTCCAATAGTCCGCCGCCGATGGCGTAAAAGAGTACGGAAAGCAATAAGCCGACAAACGGATCGGGCAGAACGCGCGGCAGAATCGTGAGCAGCACAAGCCCCAGCGCGGCGAAAGCGTTTGCGAAAAACGCGCAGGCGCGGTAGCCGATTTTGTCGATGAAAAACGCCGAGGCGAGGTCTACGCAAAGCTGCAGTAAAAAGTTGATGGTAATCAGCGCGGTGATTTTCGAAAGCGGTATGCCGTATTCGTTCTGAAACGTGATGAACAAAAGCGGTACGAACGTATTTACGATGCCCTGCACCACGTAGCCGCCGAACGAGGCGATAAGCGTGCTTTTAAAAGACTTGAATCTGCGCATTTTCGAATGAAAAACTCCCGGTTTTCGTGTGATTTCAGGTTATTATAGCATAAAAGAAGTGAAAAATCAAGCCGAAAACAACGATTTCGGGGTGGTTTTGCACGCAATTTCACCGATTTTTTGCGCTGTTTTTATGCTTTTTAACCGTTATTTGCTTTTCTAATTGCAAAAAAAATGCTATAATAATACGTATGAAACGCACTTATTTCAAAAAAACGAAAAAACTGTTTACGGGGCTGAACGAAGAAAAATCTTCCGGTTTAAGTTTTTCCGTGGCGATTGTGGCGCAGTACGTTTTTACGTTACTGTTTCTGTTTGCGGCGCGACTTTGCGGCGGACTGAAGGAGGGATACGAAAGCAAGGACTGGTTTTTGTATTTTTCTTATTTTATTCCGCAGGCGGCGTTTGCGGTTACGGCGTTCACGTATTTTTCGCGCACGGAAACAAGCGTGAAAGCTGTGGCGAAAAAGCCGCGGGCGATTTATTTCTGCATAGCGATTACGTTGCAGCTGGGGCTGTTATCTCTCTCTTCGGTGAACGGGCTGTTTTTAAAATGGCTGGAAAGGTTCGGCTATACGCCCGCTTCGCCCGCCGTGCCTTCGATGAGCGGAGCGAAAATCATTCCCGCGCTGCTTTTCATCGCCGTGCTGCCCGCGTGCCTCGAAGAGCTGTTTTTCCGCGGGATTGTGTTTCACGGCATGAAGAAGTTCGGGAACGTTGCCGCCGTGCTTGCAAGCGCGGGCTTGTTTGCGCTGTATCATCAGAGCCCCGCGCAGACGATTTATCAGTTTATCTGCGGGGCGTGTTTCGCGCTGATCGCGCTGCGTTCCGGCAGTATTCTGCCCACCGTGGTATCGCATTTCGTGAACAACGCGCTGATTCTGATTTTAGAGGCGTGCGGCGTGCAGGGGCTGCCGCTGGGGCTGGTGATTGCGTTCGGCGTGCTGCTGGCAAGTTCGATTATTTTCCTTTTGTTCTTCGATAAGAACATCGACGGGGCGGTGCCCGAAAAACGTGAAGAAATGCAGACGGCGGAAATGGCGAAACCGAAAGCGGACGCGAAAGGGTTTGTGCTGTGCGCGCTGACGGGAATCGTTCTTTGCGCGATGAATTGGATAGCGGCGCTGCTGGCGTAAGGAACGGAGAGAAATACGATGCAGAAAATACGCATTGTGGCGGTAGGAAAGCTGAAAGAAAGTTTCTGGCGCGAAGCGGTGGCGGAATACGTAAAGCGGCTTTCGCGGTTTGCCGCCGTGGAGATGAAAGAACTTGCCGAGCGCGCGACGATAGAAGAGGAAGCGAAGGAAATTCTTGCCGCGTGCCGCGGGTATGTGATCGCGCTGGCGGTGGAGGGCGAAAAGCTTTCCAGCGAAGGGTTTGCCGCGCTTGTAAAGAAACTGACGGACGAGGGGAAAGAGATTACGTTTTTAATCGGCTCTTCGTGCGGGCTAGCGGCGGAGGTGAAACGGGAGGCGGATTTTAAGCTTTCGTTTTCGGATATGACTTTGCCGCATCAGCTGATGCGTGTGGTGCTGTGCGAACAGGTGTACCGGGCGTTTATGATAAATGCCGGTTCCGTTTACCATAAATAGCGGGGAAAGCGCCTGATAAACGGGCGCAATACTTTGGCGTGCCGTTCTCTTTTGAGTCGTTCTCTTTTGAGTCTTTGTTCGTTTGCATACTGCCCCTTTGTTTGAAAAAATTTTGCGGAGCGATTTTTCAAACAAAAAATGAAAGAAATCTTTTCTTCACCGCCTTGTTTCGCAAGCCCCCCCCCGAGGGGAAACCTATACCAAAGGCAAAGACTGAAAATGTAAACGATAAGAAACAATCCGTTATGAGACAGGCGAAGCCTGCCCGAGGGGAAGGCGGTATCAAAGGCAAAATTTCAGATTGACCTCTATCGGCTCGCAAAGGCTTGCCACTTTCCCCAAAGGGGAAAGCAAGGATAATGCCGGCATAACGAAACAGGCGAAGCCTGCCCGAGGGGAAGCCTTGACGCAAGGATAGGCTTCACATTTTTGCCGAAGAAAATTTTGTGAGCAAAATTTTATGCAGGCAAGGGGAAGGCTTTGAATGAGGTAAAAGTTCCAAGGGAAAGCGGGATTAAGACACACATTTTTGAATATGCGCATATGTTGCGGGTATGAACGTATTGAAAGATGTGCAAAGTTTTTTCCGTTCTTCGCCCGGCGAAAAACGGGTGATAGGCAGAAGCTTTTTCGGCAGGGAAATTTATGCGATAAAACTCGGACACGGCGCGCCCGCGGGAATCGTTCAGTACGCGATGCACGGCAGAGAATTTATCACAAGTTATCTTGCGTTCGAACACTTCCGCCGCGGCGGCGTTTGCGGCAGCGTATGGTTTGTTCCGCTGGCAAACCCCGACGGCGCGATGCTTTCGGCGAAAGGGCTAGTTTCCGCGCCGAAAGAAAAACGGGCGGAGCTGCTTGCTTTCAACGGCGGAAACAAAGATTTTTCGCTTTGGAAAGCCAACGGCAGAGGCGTGGATCTGAACGTGAACTTTGCGGCCGGCTGGGGGACGGGAAAAAGCAATGTGTTTGTGCCGGGCAGCGAAAATTACGTGGGAAAGGCGCCGTTTTCCGAACCGGAAACGCAGGCGCTGAAAGCGTTTACCGAGGAGGTAAAGCCCGATTACACCGTTTCGTTTCACACGAAGGGCGAAGAAATTTACTGGAGGTTTCGTCAGAAAGGCATGCGCGCGTACCGCGATTACGCGCTGGCGAAGTCGCTTTCCTTTTCTACGGGGTATCCTCTCGGCGAGGCGGAAGGCAGCGCGGGCGGATACAAGGACTGGTGCGTCGAAAAGGCGGGCATTCCCGCGTTCACGGTGGAAGCGGGGCGGGAAGATGCGGCGCACCCGCTGGGCGCGGCAGAACTGAAAGATATCGTGCGCAAATGTAAAAACGCGATTGCGGATTTATCGTACTCGGTGAAGCGCGCGACAAGGTAGCGCGGAAAGAAAAAGGCAGGACTATGAGCAAAAAGAGAAACAGGGAAGAAAAATTCATGCTGGCGGCGCTCCGTCAGGCGAAGAAAGGGCTGAAAGAGGGCGAAGTGCCCATCGGGGCGGTGGTCGTTTACGAAAACAAGGTGGTGGCGAAGGGATATAACCGTCGGCTGAAAAAGCAGCTTGCCAGCGCGCACGCGGAGATGATGGCGATTGACGGCGCGTGCCGGAAATTTCATTCGTGGCGGTTGCCCGAAGGGTGCGAACTGTACGTTACCTTAGAGCCGTGCCCGATGTGTATGGGGGCGGCGCTGAACGCGCGCGTGGACAAACTGTATTTCGGCGCGAAGGAGCAGAAGGGGCGTTCGCTGACGGGAGAACTGGCGGCGGCGAATCTTTTAAACCATACGACGGAAGTGCGCGGCGGGGTACTGGAAGAGGAGTGTTCGGAGATTCTGACGGAATTTTTCACCGCGTTGCGGGCGCGGCTGAAGGCGGAGAAAGAAGAAAGGGCGGAGCAACGGAAAAAACTTGCCGAAAACGAACAATTTTCACAAAATTGAGAAGAAAATCGTAAGCCGCCGTCAAATCGGTTGACGAAAGCGGCGAAATAATGTATGATATATAAAAAGAGGGAAGAACCGGGCTGTTTTTATGATTTGTTAAAAAAACTTCGCGGGGGAATACGAACGCGATCCGGCGGGAAAGCCGGCGGCGGGAGAATTTTTCTGCGGAGAGAAAAGAGGTAATATACAAAATGATAACTCACGGTAACGAAATCAAGTTGTTTTCGGGAAACTCGAACTTACCTTTGGCGCAAGCGATTGCGAAAAAGCTTAATACCGAGCTTGGCGGCATCGAAGTAACCACGTTTTCCGACGGCGAAATCAGCGTACACATCGAAGAAACGGTGCGCGGCAGAGATTTGTTCATTATTCAGTCTACCTGCTCGCCCGTGAACGATAACTTAATGGAACTGCTGATTATGATCGACGCGGCGAAACGCGCCAGCGCGGGACGTATCACGGCGGTGATTCCCTACTTCGGCTATGCGCGTCAGGACAGAAAAGCGCGTTCCAGAGATCCCATTACGGCGAAACTGGTGGCGAATCTGATTACGGCGGCGGGCGCCGACCGCGTTCTTACGATGGATTTGCACGCGGAACAGATTCAGGGATTCTTCGATATTCCCGTGGACAACCTTCTGGGCGGTCCCACGATTTACAATCATTTTGCGAAAGAGGGCAACATCGACGTGGTGGTGTCGCCCGATATGGGCAGCGTGAAGCGCGCGAGAAAAGTTGCCGAAAAATTCGGCGTGCCCATCGCCATCATCGATAAGCGCCGCCCCAAGGCGAACGTGATGGAAGTTATGAACATCATCGGCGACGTGAAAGGCAAGCGCTGCTTTATGGTGGACGATATGATCGATACCGCCGGCACCATCTGCCAGGGCGCGCAGGCTTTGAAAGACCTCGGCGCTACCGAAATTTATGCGGCGTGCACGCACGCGGTGCTTTCCGGGCCCGCGGTGGAACGGCTGGAAAAATCGCCGATTACGAAGCTTGTGATGCTGGATACCATTCATCTCCCCGAAGAGAAGATGAGAGAAAAATTCGAAGTGCTTACCGTGGCGGATATTTTCGCGGCGGCAATCGAAAACGTGTACCTCGATAAACCGATGTCGAAGCTGTACGACTGATAGGATAGAAACGTTCGGTTTTTATCCGGCTGTAAAACGAAAGAGAATACGCCGTCGCCGTCTTTTATCCGCGCGCCGTCCGGGCGCGCATGCCGGGGGCGGCGGTTGTTTTCTTTGAAGCGTTGGAGAATAAAATAAGATGTATCTGATAGTGGGGCTGGGAAATCCCGAAAAGAAATACGAAAAAACGTTTCATAACATGGGCTTTATCGCGGCGGGCGACGCGGCGGAAAAGCTGGACGTGAAATTTAAAAAGAAGGAGTGCGAAGCCTCGGTAGCCGAGGCGTTTATCGGCGGCGAAAAGGTGATTATCGCCCGCCCCGTTACGTATATGAACAATTCCGGGCGCGCGGTGAAGCAGTTGGCTGCAAAATACAAAGTGCCGCCCGAACACGTTGCCGTGATTTACGACGATTACGATTTGCCGAAAGGGAAAATCCGCATCCGCCCCGAAGGAAGCGCGGGCACGCACAACGGGATGCGCTCGGTAATCGGCGAAACGGGCTGGACGAACTTTCCGCGGATCAGGATAGGCATCCGCGACGCGGCGGTGAATATCCCCATCATCGATTACGTGCTTTCGGAAATCCGCAAGGACGATTACGAGCTGTTTTCGGAAGCGTGCGGCAGGGCGGCGGACGCGGCGATTGCGTTTGCGGGCGGTATGAAGATCGAGGACGTGATGAATAAGTTTAACGGATAAGCGCAGAGCGGCACACCTTTCTGCGGGGGCGAGGTCGGGGCGAAATTTTTTGCAGGCAAGGGGAAGCCTTGACGTAAGGCGGAATTTAATTTGACCTCTATCGGCTCGCAAAGGCTCGCCACTTTCCCTAAAGGGGAAAGCAAGATTTGTCGTTTCGCGCACTCTACTTGCCGAGATTGCCTGACGGTAACGCAACAAGGCTAAACCCAAAGGGGAAAGCAAGGGATATAAAAAAGGCAATAAATAAAATTTGAATCGGTTTGTAACAATCCGTTATGAAACAGGCGAAGCCTGCCGGAAGGGAAGTCGGAAATAAGACCGGAAATTTTTGCCGGAAAAACAAATTAAAAGCAAACCTGTAAAATATAGGAAGAGTAAGAGATTGAAACAGGGATTTTTCAATGCCGCCAAAATCGGCGGCGATTACGAGAGATTTACGGAAGAAGTCCGTCGCGGTACGCCCGCGGCGGCTTTCGGCGTTTCTTCGGCGGTGAAATATCTGCTGGCTTCCGTCATCGGCTTGCCCGTTTTATACGTTACGGCGGACGCCGTTTCCGCGCGTGCGGCGGCGGAAAATATTTCCGTTTTGTCCGGGGAGAAAGCCGCGGTGATTACGGCGAAAGACGAGGTGCTTTCTTACCGCAAAGCGCTTTCGAAAGACGCGATGTTCCGGCGGATCGAGGGCGAATACGCGCTGATAAACGGCTGCCGCGTTGTGGCGGCGGAGATTGACGCGCTGTTGCAGCCGTTCCCGAAAAAACTGCCCGTTCTGGTGCTGGAAGAGGGAAAAGAGGCGGATTTTTCGGCGTTGACTTTGAGGCTTGCGAATATGGGTTACGCGCGCGTTTCCGAGGTGGAAAGCAAGGGGGCGTACGCGCTGCGCGGCGATATTTTAGACATTTTTCCCGTGGGCGAAGAGAACCCTGTGCGCGTGGACTTCTTCGGCGACGAAGTGGAAAAAATCAAGCCGTACGATATGGAAACGGGCAATCGGCTGGAGCCGAAAACCCGTCTTGCGATTCTGCCCGCCGCCGATTGCTTTATCGCAAAAGACGAAATCGCGGGCGTGAAAGAGGTGCTGCGGGAGAGTCTGGCGGAGTTTACGACGCGCGAGAGTTACGTGCGGGCGAATACGATTGTTTCCGAACTGCTTTCGGGGCTGGAACAGGCGGAAGAGGACGGGAAAACGCGCGGATGCGAAGCTCTTTCCGCCGAGGAATTTTTGTTGCCGCTGCTTGGAAACAGCGGGACGATATTCGATTTGCTGCCCGGAAACGCGGTGATCGTGTTTGACGAAAGCAAGACGCTGCGGGATAAGTGCGAGGCGATTTACAAGGAGTTCGAAGAGAGGTATTCCAGACTGAAAGCGGGCGGGGAAGTTTTAAGCTTTTCGCACGGGCAGCTGACGGAAAAGCAGGCGTTTTACGACGGGCTGAAAAAATTCCGGCTCGCGGCGGTGCAGACGTTTACGGGGAATCCGTTTTTCTTTACGCCGCTGAAAATTTTCAATTTCCGCGTAACGCCCGTCAGCCGGTATCTGAACGCGGCGCCGCAGCTGATCACCGACCTTAAAAACTGGCTGAAAGGCGGGTATCGCGCGGTACTGTTCTGCGGGAACGAAAACCGTCTGGCGAAAATGAGCGAAACGCTTTCGGACGCGTACGTGCCCACGGAGCCGACCGCCGATTTCGACGCGCTGCACGCGGTGGGGCTGACGAGCGAGGCGCTGGATAAAGGCTTTATTCTGCACGAGGCGAAGTTTGTGGCGATAGGCACGGGCGATTTGTACACGAAGCCCGTGGAGCAGAAGCGGGTGAAGCGCCGCCGCGGCGATTTGTTTACGGCGCCCGAAGTGGGCGACTACGCGGTGCACGAAACGCACGGCGTGGGGCGCGTGATCGGTACGAAAAAGATAGAAACGACCGACGGCACGAAAGAATACGTCGCGCTCGAATACAAGGACGGCGACACGCTGTACGTGCCCGTGGAGAATATGGACTCGCTTTCGAAATACGTTGGCGGGGATCATCCGCCGCTGAGCAAGATAGGCGGAGCGGAATTCGAACGGGTGAAGGCGCGCGTGAAAGCCTCCATAAAGAAAATGGCGTTCGATTTGAAAGCGCTGTATGCGGCGCGCGCGGAAAACCGCGGGTATGCGTTTCCCGAAAATCAGGCGTTCATGAGCGAATTCGAAGAGGCGTTTCCCTACGAGCTGACGCCCGACCAGGCGGACAGCGTGGCGGAAATCAAGGCGGATATGTGCAGCGGAAAGGTGATGGATCGTCTGCTGTGCGGCGACGTGGGTTTCGGAAAAACCGAAGTGGCGTTCCGCGCGGCGTATCTTTGTATACTGGGCGGCAAACAGGCGGCGCTGATGTGCCCCGGCACGGTGCTTTGCAATCAGCATTACGATACCGCGCTGAAACGCTTCGAACCGTTCGGGGTGAAGATTGCCGTACTCAACCGTTTCGCTACGCCGAAAGAAACGAAAGCCACGCTGGACGGGCTGGCGGACGGTTCCATAGACTTCGTGATAGGCACGCACAGGCTGTTGTCGGCGGACGTGAAATTCAAAGACCTGGGGCTGCTGATTCTGGACGAGGAACAGCGATTCGGCGTGGAACACAAGGAAAAAATAAAACATCTGCGCAACAATATCGACTGCCTGACGATGACGGCGACGCCCATTCCGAGAACATTGCATATGTCTTTGACCGGAATACGGGACATTTCGACGATACGCACGGCGCCGCGCGAGCGACTTCCGGTGCAGACGTATGTGGCGGAAGAGACGGAAACGCTGATCCGCGACGCGTGCATCAGGGAATTATCGCGGGACGGGCAGGTGTTTATTTTGTACAACCGCGTGGAAAGCATTTATACGTTTGCGGCGAAAGTGGCGGCGATCGTGCCCGAAGCGAGGATTTCGGTGGCGCACGGGAGAATGGACAAGACCGTGCTGGAAAACAACGTGTACGATTTTTATTCCGGCAAAAGCAACGTGCTTGTTACCACCACGATTATCGAAAACGGCATCGACCTGCCGAACGCGAACACGCTGATCGTCATCGATTCCGAACGGCTGGGCATTTCGCAGCTGTATCAGCTGCGGGGAAGAGTGGGGCGCGGCTCGCGCCTTGCGCACGCGTACTTTACATATAAGGCGGAGCGGGTGATGACGGAGAACGCCGCCGAGCGACTGAAAGCCATTATGCAGTTTACCGAGCTGGGCAGCGGCTACAAGCTGGCGATGCGGGATCTGGAAATCCGCGGCGCGGGAAACGTGCTGGGCGCGGAACAGCACGGGCATATGGATAAAGTGGGCTACGAGCTGTACGCGAAACTTTTAAAAGAGGAACTGACGGGCGAAACGGAAGAGGAAGTGGAGCTGGACGTGCGCACGGACGCGTATATTCCCGAAAAATACGTGGAATCTTCGGCGGGCAGGCTGGATACGTACAAGCAGATTGCGGAGATACGTTCGGTTGCCGATTACAAGCGCGTTTATTCTTCGTTGAAAGAAGTATACGGCGACCCGCCCGCGGCGGTGGTGAACCTTCTGGTGATTGCGGCGATGAAGGCGTACGCTTCGCGGCTGGGCGTGAAAAAAATCTGCGCGGCGAAAAAATTCGGTTCGCTGGAATTTTCCGGTATGGAAAAGCTGGGCGCGAAAGGAGTGCAGGCGGCGATGGAAAAATACGCGGGGAGAATCAGGCTGAACATGTCGGTGGCGCCCGTGATAGAATTCGCGATTGCGGGGCAGCCCGTGGAAGTGATGGCGGAGATGACGAAATTTCTGAAATTTGCTTTGCAGGGCGGCTGACGGAGAAAAAACGGGGCGTTGCCGCCGCGGCAAAGCGGGCGGAACGGAAAAAATCGGGAATTTTACGTGATTTTCATCCGATTGCATCGAAATTTTATGAAAAAACGGTTGCATTTTGCGCCGAAAGAGGTTATAATAGAAAATGACTATAAATACGTCTTGGCGTTTTTTGCGCGTTTTACGGCGAAAAAGCGAAGACGAAGTTTCAACGCCATACGGAGTGAAAAAATGAACTCTAAAAAACAATTTGGAAAAACGGTGAGAAATACGGCTGCGGCGCTTTTGTGCCTTGCGTTTGCGGGAGCTGCCGCGGGGTGCGATTCCCTGATAGGAACGGACAACGAAGCGGATATGTCGCGCGTGATCGCCGAAGTGAACATCACGAAAGAAAAAGATTTCGCCGAAGGCGGAAAGTATGCCGCGTATAAAGACGTGGTGAGCGAAAGCAACGGCAAAATTTACAAGCGCGATCTGATTTCGGCGTTTCTTTCTTCCGGCTATTCTTCGGTGCAGAACGGCGCCACGTACAAAGATACGTTCAACAAGCTGGCGGAAACGCTGGTGGCGCGGAAGATTACCGTGCAGTATTCGATGGCGTATTTCCTGGACGCGGACGGATATTCGGTGCAGGGATACAACGATTACATCGCGGCGCAGAAAGACGAGCTGAAAGACGTGGAGGAAGAAAAACGCGCGCAGATTTTAACGCTGAAATACTTCCTGACGGACGGCGGAACCGCCGCGGAGGGCGACAACGGATACGACCGCGCGGTGTACTCTTTGAAGAAAGCCGTGAATTCTTCGCTGGATTCTTCGGAAACTTCGTTTATGCGTTCTTCGGACGACACGTCTGCGGACGGGATTACGGGCGCGGACAGCGCGCGTACGCTGCCGACCGGAATCAACACGGAAAAAGACGATTATTACACGGAAAATTACGACATTTACACGGGGTATAACACGCCCGATTCGTGCGGGGAATACGAAAAGCAGAAAAACTCCACGAGATATTCGCGCCGCGCCGCGTACAATCAGTTTATCACGAATCTTGTTTCGAACGGACTGATTTCGAGCGAGACGACGGAAACGACGGATTTCATGAAGCTGGATTATTTCTACGTAGAGCTTTTATCGCAGCTGGAACAATCGATGATTTCGAAGTTTTCGGACGCGGTGGACGAAAAGGCGGGCGCTTCGCTGACGGCGGATAAGGTGAAGAAGCTGTATGAAGAAGAGCTTGCCGCGCAGAAGAAGAAATACGACGAATCGCTGAGCGATTTCGAATCGGATATCGGTTCGCTTTCGGCAACGAAATTCGTGCTTTACGCGCCCGAAAAAGCGGCGCGCGAGGCAGGAAAATATCGCTACGGCTACGTGTACAATATTCTGTTGCCTTTCTCGGCGACGGAGACGCAGCGCATTTCCGCTTACAAGAACGACGCGGACAAGGCGACGACGGACGAGGAAAAAGCGGCGCGTATGGAAACGTACTACGCGGAGCGCGCGAAAGCGGCGGATAAGATTATCGCCAAAGATCAGCGTACCGGCTGGTTTTCGAACGACGACGCTTCGAACTATGCGGAAGAAAAGGACGGCAAGTGGTACTTCTTCAATAAATACACGGGCAACACGAAGCGCTACAAAACGGCGACGCATTACGCTTCTTCGATTGCGTTCGACGGCAGCGTGGTAACTTCGGCGGACGGGAAAATCAAGAGCGTGAACGTGAGCAAGGATAAGACGATTCTGCCGTTCGTGAACAACGTGCTGGAAACGATGCTGGGGGTAACGACTCCCGCGACGGCGCTTACCACGTACAAGAGAACGCCTTCGGCTAACGCGAAGAACGATTTCGACTGGCAGGATTTCATGCTGCTGAAAGGAAAGGCGGACGTCGGAACGGGCGTAGACCTCGGAACGTATTTCGCGGATACGGAATCGAAGCAGTATAAGGCGGTAACGGCGGTGAACGAGCTGGTATTTGCGTACGGCACCGACCCCGGTATGCTGAACAGCTATATCGGCTATACGGTAACGCCCTCGTGCGACAAAACGTTCGTGAAAGAATTCGCGTATGCGGCGAAAGAAGCCGTGGCGGGCGGCGTAGGCACGTATACCGTATGCCTTACCGATTACGGCTGGCACATCATGTACTGCAACTATGTGTACGAAGCAGGCAACGTGTACGGCACGGCGGACGAGATTTTTGCGGAAGCGAATATGGAAAACGGCGAATATAAAGAAGATACGTTCGCAAGATATTTCTACGACTCCGTGAAATCGAAACTGGACGAAAGCAGTACGATTGTGCAGGAAAGAATGCTTGCCGATTACAACACGGAAAACGCCGTAACCAAGTATACGACGCGGTATCAGGATTTGCTGGATATGGACAGCAGCAACGGACGAAATTAAAATTTTGCATTGAAAACGCTTTCCGGAAATTTCCGGAAAGCGTTTTTCTTCGGCCGGATCCGAGGCGCTTTTTTATTGTTTGTTGAAATGTCGGGCGGCGGATTGCGCGCGTTTGGGTGAGGGCGGTTCGGGAAAACGGCGGGCATTGAATCGGATTTTTTAATTGTTTTTTCGCAAGCCGCGCCATTTTTTCGGGGCGATACGGCGGAGGAAAAGCCCGATTAAAGGACGGTATAAATTTTGTCATCCTGGGTATACTGAATACAAATGATACTGCGAGGCGGGGATATATGTCCCATCAAAGGCGAATACAAAATAGTGGATTATAACGGAAAGCTGCGCGGCAGGGCTTTTGCGGACGCGGGGGATACCATGCCGATGTTGCCGGAAAATCTGGTGTACGAATATTCGTAAGAAAAACAGGATAAATTTGCGGAACTATGTTTATCCTTTCGGCGTTTTGTCTGAGAATAAAATAAAGCGCTCATGAACTTATCTTCAAAGAACCGACGATAAGCAATGAGCGTTTTTTGTTCCTGCCCGGCGGCAGGGTTCCTTCTATGATTGTGCGGATGATTAACATATATGCGCGATATATGTGCGGAATGTCAAGCGCTTTACGCACGTTATCGGACGGGTTGAGGCGCTTTTATGCCGGCGGAAAAAAAGGGCGTAACTACACGCTTTCCCGAATTTCGGTTTGTTCTTCCCGTTGTTTTTCGTCGAGGCGTTTCGAAATCTTTTTGTACGTGATGATGTAATAGATGATTTCCGCGATTGCCGTTAAAATCCACGAGCAGGGGTACAGAAGATACAGCGAGGCGACGGTATGGAAATGTTCGAATACCGTGTAAATCCACGCCACGCGGAACACGCACGAACCGGAAATCACGATGACGGTGGGCACGAAACTCTTGCCCAGTCCGCGGGAGGCGGCGATGGTGCAGTCCATAAACGACGAAACGGCGTAAGAAGCGCCCATGACGACGAG
This sequence comes from uncultured Eubacteriales bacterium, assembly GCA_900542935.1. Taxonomy (GTDB): domain Bacteria; phylum Bacillota; class Clostridia; order Christensenellales; family Borkfalkiaceae; genus Scatosoma. The sequence continues at coordinate 3,114 of UQPN01000017.1, read as the reverse complement.
CCGCTGCATGCCGTCTTCGATTTCGGCGGGATTCTTCGTGAAAATGCTTAAAAATTGTCTGCCGAACGTGAGAAGCAAGCCGCCCGCGATCAGCCCCGTGCCGAACGAATAAATGAGCGAGATGCGGTAACTTGCGCGCATTCTGTCTTTTTTGCCCGCGCCGAAGTTCTGCCCCATGAACGAGGAACAAGCCGTGTAGTAGGCGGCAAGCAGATCGTAGATGAGCGCGTCGGCGTTCGCGGCGGCGGTGTTGCCGTTGAAAAACGTTTCGTCGAAGTAGTTCACCGCTTTCTGGATAAACAGATTCGCGATGGAGAAGATAGAATTCTGGAAACCCGACGGCAAGCCGAGTCCGAGAATTTTTTTCGCTTTTTCGGGGGTGATTTTCAGATACTTCCAGCGTACGGAAGCGCCGCCTTTATTTTTCAGAAGCGAAATAAAAATAAGGATAGCGGAAATATACTGCGAAGCGATGCTGGCGATTGCGACGCCCGCGACGTCCAGTTTGCAGACGATGACGAAAAACAGGTTTAAAAGGATGTTGAAGACGCCGGCGACGGCAAGATAAATAAGAGGACGCTTGGTATCGCCCGCCGCGCTTAAAACGCCGTTGCCGAAGTTGTAAAGAGCAAGCGCGGGCATGCCGAACGCATAAATTTTAAGGTATTGCGTGGCGCCGCCGATAAATACCGGCTTCGTATCTACCAGCCGCAACAGAAGATTTGCGGAACAAAATAAAATTACGCATAACACGGCGCCCGTAATCAGACAGACGATGGCGGAAGTGTGTATGGTTTCTCGCAGATCTTTATCGCTTTTCGAGCCGATGAAATGCGCGGTGAGCGCGTTCACGCCGCTGCCCATGCCGATTAAAAAGCCCGTGAACAGTACCACGAGCGTGGACGTGGAGCCGACGGAACCGAGAGAGTTGGCGCTGCCGAAATTAGACACGACGAATATGTCCGACAGGTTGAAAAGCACCTGCAGGACGTTGGATAACATGAGCGGCAGCGAAAACAGCATCATCTGCTGACATAATTTCTTCTGGATAGATTGTCACCTTCTTAGAAAAATCATCATATTTTGGCCGTCCCTTGACCCAAACAGCCATCTTGGGCGCAATCCAAGTCTTCAGTGTTGCCCAAAGATCCGAAAATGCGAAAAACTCTATACTGTGTGTCCCATCGTCAATGCCGACAACACCCATTACACCGCGTTTTCCATTGATTTGACGAATAGAAGATATAACCCCGCCGACGCAAACGTTCTCTTTGCTGACCTGAAGCTCATCAAGAGGCATGCATCCGATTGCCCGGAGGTCGTCCTTATATTCATCAAAGAAATGACCGGAAAGTGAGAAGCCGAATGCCGTCATCTCTTCTTCTAGATTTCGACGGAAAGACCACTGTTCGCCCTCTACCCAATTGACGATCTTTTTAGTCTCCTCTCCGCCGAAAAGACTGTCTTGACCAGCGCTTTGACGTACAGCGGCGCCACCTTGCAATGCATTACTAATGTTGCTGAAAAGCCTGCCTCGATCTGCATCTGTGGAATCAAACGCTCCTGCACGTACCATGCTTTCAAAGATGCGATAATTGACACCTTCTACACGAGCAGCAAAGTCAAAAATATCTTCAAATGGTCCATTCGCTTCGCGCTCGGACACAATTGCTTCAACTAAAGCACGGTTGATACCTTTAATCGCACCAAGACCAAGCTGAATGACGTTTTCTGTCGGCACGGAGAAGAACCATTCGCTCACATTCACGTCCGGCAGTCTGAAGTCCACACCGTTTGCTCGAGCGTCATCGATCAGTGCCTTCATCTTGTCACCGTCGTCCATCACCATGCACAAGTTGGCAGCAAAGAATGCCGCTGTGTGATGAACCTTGAGATATGCCGTCTGGTATGCGACATAAGAATAAGCTGCGGCGTGGGACTTATTAAAACCGTAGCCCGCAAACTTTTCCATCAAGTCGAAGATCTCGGTGGCAACCGATTCCTTTACACCTCTTTCTCCTGCACCCTTAATAAAAACAGCGCGCTGGCGCTTCATCTCTTCGACATTCTTTTTACCCATTGCGCGGCGCAGCAAATCTGCACCGCCCAATGAGTAACCGCCCACCACCTGAGCCACACGCATCACCTGTTCCTGATAGACCATGATGCCGTAGGTTTCCTTAAGGACCGGTTCCATCCGGTCGTCAAGGTATTCAACCTTTTCCCGCCCAAATTTTCGATCGATATAGGACGGAATCAGGTCCATTGGGCCCGGACGGTAAAGTGCATTCAAAGCCACCAAGTCTTCTAGTCGATCTGGACGCGCCTGTTTCAAAAGTCCTCGCATGCCATCCGATTCAAACTGGAACACTGCGGCCGTATTGGCTTGCTGGAAGAGTTCATAAGTCGCCGCATCGTCAACCGGAATACGTTCAAGTTCAAAATGCTGCTCTGGATAGAGCTTGTCGATGATCTCTACTGCTTTGGCAAGAATCGAAAGTGTAGTGAGCCCCAAGAAGTCAAACTTCACAAGACCAACGTTTTCCACGTCCTTCTTGTCGAACTGACTGATAGTGTTTTCGGGACGCCCGTCGGAGTTGTAGAGCGGACAAAAATCCGTGAGCTTCCCTGGTGCAATCAGCACGCCGCCGGCATGCATACCGAGGTTCCGAGTCAGACCTTCCAAGGGTTTGGCAAGTCGAATGATTTCTTTATATTCGTCATCGCGTTCAATTGCCTCTTTGAATTCCGGCACCTCGGCAATTGCATCGTCGAGAGAAATGTTCCGCCCCGGCTGCATGGGGATAAGCTTCGCAAGCGCATCCGTCTTCATATATGGGACGTCTAGTGCACGCCCCACATCACGCACAACCGCCTTGGCCCCCAAAGTGCCGAACGTTGCAATCTGACTCACGGCATCCACACCGTAGGTTCGCTTGACGTAGTCAATCGTACGGTCTCGGTTGTACTGACAAAAGTCGACGTCAAAGTCAGGCATGGAGACGCGTTCCGGATTCAGGAAGCGTTCAAACAGCAAGTCGAAATGAAGGGGGTCCAAATCCGTAATGCCGAGCGAATAAGCGACGAGCGAACCTGCACCGGACCCTCGGCCTG
>UQPN01000016.1 GCA_900542935.1 uncultured Eubacteriales bacterium | reverse complement strand
ATTTGCCGGGAAGGTAATTACAAATGTTTGAAATAAAAAATCAAATAACAAATTTTTTACTTGCCGTTATAACTATCGTTCTTGCTTTGTTTTTCTTGTTTTTTGCGTTCTTCTTCGAGTTCCGCTTCTATCTGTTGAAGCCGCGGAATTCGTCTCGTTACTTCCGGCGTGAATAGAGAAAGAACGGAATCGAAAAAGTTTCTGATTGTTTTCGGATTGCCGCAGACAATACGCTCGTATTCTTTCGGATTGTTTTTTGCAAGCGTTTTACCTATACGGGCATAATGGCTGTCTGTGTCTTTCTGTCGTTCTAAGGCTTCCGCCTTTTTCGCGTATTCGAGCGTTTCACTCATAGATTTATCCAGCCGCTTTTTCAAATCGGCGTTTTCTGCAACAGCGGCAATCGCTTGCTGTTTCAGTTTGCTTTTGTTCCGAGAATATTCTCCGCTTTTCGCTTCTTCGAGCGCGTCCGCGTAAACTTGATTTTCGTGCCGTATTGCCTCGGCTTGTTCGATTATCTTTTTCGCTTTGAACTCGGCGGTGGAAAGATGTTTACGCTGACTGCCTTCTTTGCCGCGGTGCAAGCCGTATTTCTTTCCGACTTCTTCGTAAAAATCCGTTTGCAATTTTTGTAACTGCGGTTTATCGAACAGTTGCTTACTGCATAGTCTGCCGTTGGAAGTAATCGGCATAAGATTTAAGTGCATGTGCGGCGTGGTTTCATCCAAATGCACGACCGCCGAAATTATATTTTCCTCTCCGTAGCGTTCCGCGAAAAATTTTGCGCAGTTCTCGAAAAAGATATATCGTTGCATTTTGCTAAGTTTATCGAAAAAAGTTTTATCCGAACCCACGACGAAAGAATTCATCACTACCGCGTCTTTACGCGGGGACAAATTTAATTCGCGTAAGCGATTGTTTATGAACTCCGTGTATGTACCGTAGCTACTAACGAGTCGATAATTATCTTTTGTTCGGGCGCGGTCAATCTGCGGATTGTCCGAGATATAATTCTCGTCCCGTTCGTTTTCTCGCTCGACGAGAGCAACGTCGTTCTTATGAAATTTTTGCATATGACATACGATAAATGAAATGGTGGTTTTCCTCCTTAAATTTGTAATTTTTTCTCAGGCAAAGTGTGTAGAAATTTTCTCTGCCGACCGTTTATTTCTATGGACTCACAGCCTCGCAGAGCCCACTACTTCGGAATCGAAGTATAGTGGGCTACACTTTGCCTGAATTGTTATATTTTTCTCTTGTTTCGTAACAAAGTTTTTCTCCGTCTACGGCGGATTATTCAAACGATAATTTTTCACTGAATCCCCCTTATATGTTTCCAAAATAAAAGCACTCCGTATTTGAAATTTCTCATACAGAGTGCTTTTTGTAAAGTATTAAAAATTTACACCTTTCGATTTAAGAATATCTCCTATCGTTGTAGGTATATTTGTTTTATCGATAAAATTATGTATTCTTCCTTTTTCCTTGCGTTGTTTATTTCTTTCTATGTAAGCCTTTCCGTTTACATGATCGATTTTACTTAAATTTTCCAATACCAAGTTTAGCGCTTTAAGCCCCTCATCCAAAGATAAAATTCGTATATATCTATTTTCGGTTTCTATTGTCCTCATCACGCTTAAATATCTCGGATCTTCAATTCCCGATTGCTGATATTCAATAAAAACATCACATTCGCTCGCTTTTCCAGTATAATTTGCGCCGTATTCGTATAAACGTTGAATTATACCAAGAAATCCATTAAAATGCGCCTTTTGAAAATTGGAACTTATGCAGATGTTTTTTCCTGTAAAATCATCGTTTTTATTCAAATTCTTTATTTTTAGTTTATGAATAAAACCTTTCATTATTTTATTTTGAGCCGAGATATTACCGTTTTTGGCTTTTTCTACCAACGTACGATTGCGCTCGATTGCTTGCTCCGCATGATAGTTTTTATTGCATTTTTTTAGCGTATTAATTGTATCGACAAGCGATAATCTTTCTTTTTCACCTATAACCTGTAAGCCTCTGATTACCGCCCACGCGTCGTCATCGCTTTTATGTAATTTTATGTCTGTTATGCCAAGTTCTTTTGTCATACTCTCAACAGAAGCACTTTTTTTCGATTTCATATAACCTTGATAAAGTTTCTGAAAATCGTAATATTCAAATTTTATCGGCTCTCTGTCGTAATGTTCACAAGCCGTAGCCAAAAAAACCGAGTCGTGATAAAGCGAAAATCCTATAATCTTACAATCGGGCATAGTTAAAAGATCTTTGATTTTTGTGTAATAATAATCGAAAGTCGGACTATTATAATAAATTTCTTCGGGGTAGGCAAGTAAAATGTCTTTTTCATGCTCTCTTCCCGTAAGAGCGAATTTATATTCCGGATTCATCGTAATACAATCTCTTTCCAAAACATTAAATTTTTCATCTACCACTACATACCCGAATTCGCAGATATGTCGACCGTCGCAACATTCGATATCGAATGATAAATATTTCATTTCTTTCTCTCTCTTTATCAATCCTTAAAAGATATTTCTTTATATTCCAAATCCGAAGCGTAGCAAATATCTTCGCCGTATATTGTTTTTAACGTTTCAACATTTACAATATCGTCGGCTTGTCCTTGTGCAACGATCGTCCCGTTTTTGAGTAACAATACGTTGCTGTCTAAATATAACGCGTGATTAGGATTGTGCGAAGATAAAATAAAAGTCTTTTCTTGCTCTTTTGCAATTTTCTTGATTATAGAAAGAACGGCGTGTTGATTTTTAATATCGAGCGCCGACGTCGGCTCATCCAGCACAATTAGGTTTGTATTCTGAACAATCGCCGCGCAAATAGCAACAATTTGTCTTTCACCGCCGCTTATTTCGGACAACTTTTTATCAAGTAGGTGAGTAATTTCGAACTGCATTGCACAATTTAATACGTTTCTTTTTTCTTCATCCTTCGGGGACTGATAAAACTTCATATTGTTCACCGTACCGAACAATAAGTATTCCTCTACCGAAAAATCATCGATAAATCCGGATTTTTGCGAAACATAAGCCATTTTCTTCGAGCGTTCGCTTATAGATAGAGATTGTAAGTTTTCATCTTCAACGATTACCTCTCCGCTATAGTTTTCCAACAAGCCGGCAATGATTTTTATGAGAGTTGTTTTTCCAGATCCGTTCAGACCGATCAAAACGTTAACCGTGCCTTTTTCGCAAGAAAAACTCACGTCGTTTAATACCGGCCGGTCCTTCTTCCGATACCTGAAAGAAATATTTTTTACGTCAATCGTTTTCACGAATCGAATCCCTCCTTATAAATAGCAATACGACGAAAACGATTGTGCCGAAAAATCCCGTTACCGCCGATAGCGGAACTTCGGCAGCCGTAAACACGCGAGATAAAATATCTGCTATTATCATAAACGTTGCCCCGAACAGCATGCACATGGGAATTGCTTTTTTCGTATCTCTCCCTACCGTAAGCCTTACTATATGCGGCACTACCAGCCCTATCCAACCGATAGTACCGGAGAAAGCAACTGAACTTGCGGTAAGAAGGGTAGCCACGATAATAATTATCGCCCTGTAAAGTCTGTAATTTATTCCTTTGGTTTGCGCTTCTTCTCGCCCTAAAGCGACAATGTTAACTCGCCAACCGATTGATAAGATAACGATAGAACAAATTATGACAATGGGTAACAAAACGTAAACGTCCGCCATGGTAGATTGTTCAAAAGAACCCATCAGCCAAAAAGTTATGCTTGCAAGGGTAGTTTCCGCATCTGCAAGATATTTAATGAAAGATAACACCGCTCCCATAAATCCGCCGACGATAATTCCCGAAAGAGTTAATGCCATCGATGATTTATTTTTGAAAGACTTTGCGACGAAAGTAGTTGCAAGCACCGTAAAAACGCCGAAGACGAAGGCGAAGAAACTTACAAAAACAGATGACGCTCCGATAACGATAGCCAAAGCCGCACCGACGCCCGCACCGGAAGATACTCCGAGTAAATCCGGTGAAACTAATCTGTTTTGAAAAGTTTCCTGATACAATAAGCCTGAAACGCTCAACGCCGTTCCCGTCAGTGCGGCAATAATCGTTCTCGGCAGACGCAAGTTCAGCACAACGCTGCGTTCTATTTCATAGCCTTCGCTGCCAAACAACATTTTGAAAAAAACGACCACAGAAATTTTATATCTTCCGACGGTTAACGCCAAAACAAATATAATAATAAGAGTTATGCCGACGAGCGTAAAATATACGCCCGTCATTTTCTGTTTCATTCGATCAGACAAGAGAATTTCCCTCCCTGCTTAAACCGTCGAGCATGTTCTGTGCTTCCGAATCCGTAAGTTCTGCGCCGAAAAATTCTTTACTCAAATCCCGAATTTGCTTTTTGACGTCGTAATCAAAATATTCGGGATAAAGTTTATTTGCCTGATCGCAAAGAAAAACGGGAGAAAACACGGATAACTGTTCAAACATCGTAAGTCCGATCGGAATGTTGAAAATCCGATTATTTTTCACTGCGTCGAGATGCTTATACGGTTCTTCTTGTAAAGCGTTGATCAATTTTCTTTGATATATTCCTCCGACGACAAAGACGTCGGGATTTTGAGCGCATATTTCTTCCGCCGACGGTCTGTTTGATTTGAATCGATCGTTCAACGGCTTCATTCCCAATACTTTATAAGCATATTCGGTAAACGAACCAACCTGATCAGTGTATCCTACGCCCTTATTTTTATCGCCTCGCACGTAATATACGGTCCGTTGTTTATCGTTATGTTTTGCAAGTTCGGCTTGGATTTCCTCAATCGTCGATTGCATTTTTGCTTTCCATGAATCAACCCTTCTTGTTATTTCCTCGCTATCCCAGATTTGTTTTACCAGATCGGCAAAGAAATACACGTAACCGCCGAAATCGGGATTGCCGTATAAACTTACGTTCAAGGCCTTGATCCCGTGTTCTTTCAATCCGTCTGCCACGTATTTTTCGGGTGCAAAAACTATGTCGACGCCTCGCGCAATATACGTTTCATAGCTTTCTTCATAAGCAAGCGAATATCTTTCGTTTGCTTTTTCATCAAAAACTGCCGCCCATTCGTTTTCGAGTAATGCGTAATATGCGCCGTCGATACAATCGCCGAGACCGAACGCTATCAAAAGATCATATGTCGTCCTCGAAGCACAGGCGACTTTTTTAGGATTTTTCTTTACCGTTATCGTTTCTCCGAGCATATCCGTCACAGGCACCGTTTCTGTATCGTTTTTTGTTTCGGTGCAAGCGACAGTCGTAAGTAATACAGCCATGCACAATGATGAGCATAGTAACATAGAAATAATTTTTTTAATTTTCATAATTTACCCCTTTGTAATTAAAGATTGTTTAACTCGCTCTCATATAAATCGACAAACGTTTCTGCGTGTTTAATCGTTTCATACCACCAACTGTAATTATTTGCCGATTTATCTATTCTTTCAAGTTTCTTTTCCAGACAGTCTTTCATGATTTGCGCAAAATCGCTTTCGGAAGTTTCATCGCCGCGATAAATTTTTAAAATTTCTCGGATAGATCGCAATACACGATCGTTACGCCTGATATAACTGCTTATATCTGTCCATTCAAATATAATTTCGACTAAATCTTCATATGGATTTCCTATATAGCAATTATCCCAATTGATAACCGCCTTTACGTTTTCGCCGTCGTATACAATATCCTCGTTATCGTATTTACCGTGCAGATACACTTGTCCTTTACCTAATTTTTGTACGCATATACCATGAAATTCTTTCAGAAAACAGATCAAAGAGTTTAATTTTTCGTTAGTTCTTCCTTGCTTGTATTTGAACGTTTCACCTTGGATATAACCGAATCTATCTACTCCGTCTTTCGTTTCGTAAAATTCGGGAACTTTTGAAAAACCTTTACTCCCCATATATCGCAGCATCTCGTACTCAACCGGATTATTTGAAGATTTTTTCAATACGTACTTGTTATCTACTATCTTAAAGCTCTTATGAACTCCGCCGTCGTAATCGATTTCGGGAAGAAGTTCCAACTCCTCTTTTTGAGCCGTCAAGTCGTTTAATAAAATTTTTATCCGATCGGGAAGGGTGGGGTCGATCGGTTCGCAGTAAACAAGTAAATTCCCGATTTTTGTTCTTCCGTCCGACAAATATCCGCTATCGTCCACGCGGATATTTTTCAACTGTTTTTCCGATAGACGTTCATGTATAAACTGCAATTGCTTTTTGTTAAAATCGCGACCGAAGTCTACGATTTGTTTTATATATGTATAATTGCCTTGATTTATCGCTTCTTGCAACAGCAACCTTAGCAGCGGATTTATAAAACTCACGTCGTCGAAATCGTAGCCGTACGAAACCACCCCCCTATTAGCGTCTTTTATAGGTATCTCTTTACTTGATAACATTTTTTGCAGTACTTTTCCCGACGTTAAAACAGTTCGGACAAATTCCTTTTTGTTGTATAAATATCTGTCCGTATCCACATAGCGACTTGTTTCATAAAAAGGATCAAATATTTCTATAAATAAATCTGCCTCTTCTTTTTCCGCAAGTAATTTTGCTATTTCCATCGGCGCCGAGTCGTAATTCCCACAAATTATCGGCATTGAAGAATCGGCATTGAACATGTTGTTCATCGGATTAAAGAAAAAATTATGCTTTTCGCATAGAAAACGAATGCCGTTTACAGAGCGATATTTAATAATATAATCGAGTAAACTTTTGTTGTATTCGTCTGTATTCCTTAAAATATTTACGGCTTCATCGTCCGTTTCTCCGTCAAGTTTCAGATACTCGCTAAAGTCGTCGCACGCTACGGTATATTCCAACCCTCTCGGTTGATATCGTTCCTTATAGGGTAGGTCGTTTATTATACTGTCCATAGAAGTGTTTAAAACATGTTCCAATCCTAAAATCATTTCCACCGTAAAGGGACGTTTCCCTTTTAGCATGTTTGTAAAATTAGATTTTTGATTCGTTGCCCATTGAACGTCTGTTTTTGATTCGTCGCGCACCGAACACTTAAAAATTTTACGCAATAAAGTTATATATGTATCAATATTGTTTTGTTTCATCAATTCGTCTATTCTTTGTTGAATATCCATAGTTTACCTCCGCTTACAACAATAGATTAACAGATCTATTGTCAAAAATCAACCGTTTAGTTGTCTTATTTGACAATTTGAGTTATCATGTAATTAACTTTGATTTTTACGACTTTGATTTTTATCTGACAACTCTCTCTTTTTTAATCGTTCTAAAAGCGTGACACAAGCCTTGCAAATCTTCGGGCAAATAACTTAAAGCTTTTTCTTCTAATTCGTAAGGCACACCGTAATATGCTTCGGCAATGCTTCCTGCCATCGCGCCGATTGTATCAGAATCGCCGCCGATTCCTACGGCGCTTCGGATAACGTCTTCAAAGTTTTCCCCGTCTAAAAACGCAACAATAGCGTGCGGAATACTTCCTTCACAAGTCACCCAAGCTCCCCAATCGTCATAACCGTAATTTCTCATCAACCATTTAATAGCAAAGTTTTTATCTTTTAACTTTGGATAATACTCGCTCATTCTTTCACGAATATAACCCTTATCTTTGCCTGTTCTTGCAAGATATACCGCCATAGCAATCGCTTCCGCGCCCTTTATTCCGTCGGGATGATTATGCGAAATTTCCGTAACCTTTCTTGAGAGATTTTTCACTGCCTCTTCCGATTCCGCAACCCAGCCGACGGGGCTTATTCGCATTCCGGCACCGTTTCCGTAACTATAATAAGGTTTGCTTTTTTCAAACAACCATTTATAAAACATATTTCCCCACCCGATTCGAGGGTAGGGCTTTGCTATATCTTTCATAACCTGAACGGTTAATTCGCTCAAATCATCGTAATTACTTTTACTAAGTAGCAACGCTCTTGCCACTGCAAGAGTCATTAAAGTATCATCCGTAAATCGACACCCGTCGGCAAACAACGCAAAATCTTTTCCATAATGTTCCTTAAATTCAAACCGGCTACCAACGATATCGCCTATAATTGCACCTATCATTTACGCCGTCTCCCCATTAAAATAATCATCATCCCCAAATCGTTTCTTGTCTTGACGATTTAAATTTTTACGTTTTGTCTTTTCCATGATTAAAACGCCGTATTCCTGCTCAATATATCGAATATAAACGGGCAACTTTTCTGCAGTATGCCTTACGCTGTAACTGCAATGTTTTTTAAGTTTTCTTAAGTCGTATAAAGAAATTCTTTGTTCAAAAACTTCTTTATTACTTCTTCTATATGCTTGCGCAAAGAGAAAGTATTTTGTTCCTTGCGCCGTCAAATAAAACGATTGTTCGCCCTTAGCCGTGGTTGTACAATAAATAAAGTTTTTCATTCGTATTCTCCCGAAAAATAATTGTGCCACTTTATAAGTGAAAGCCGGCAGGCTCTTTATAAGCCCGCCGGCACATTGATTAAGCCACCATTTTCAACAGTTCTTCGCGGCTTAACAGATGTTTTGTTTCTAACGCTTCTACAATTTTATCGAATACCCCTTTATGCTCCGAAATAATATTTTTAACTTTTTCGTGCGTTTCGTTCAATATCTCAACGCGTTTTGCAACCACTTTTTCGCCTTGCGAATCCGAAATTACTCCGCACCGAGAATAATCAAGCAAGTATTCATAACCGAATTTCCCGCCTTCCGTTATCATAAAATTAAGGCTCATTATCGCTTGCCTCATATCGTTTGAGCATCCGCACGAAGCCTCGCCGAACTCTATTATTTCGGCTACTCTTCCGCCGAGAGCAATTGCAACGTCGTCTATGCCGTCGTTGTTTTCGGAGCAGCATATCTCCTCGTCGTAAATCATACGAGTGTGTCCTCTCGATTGCCCTTGAGGAATGATCGTTGCAGTCGACACCTTGTCCGGTTTTAAGTATAACGCCACAATCGCGTGTCCCGCTTCGTGTACTGCCACCAAATGTTTTTCGCTGTCTTTAATTTCGCCTTCAACGCCGTGAAAAGCAAGACGATTCATGGCTGTTTGAAAACAGTCGAAGTCGATATCCGATCGTTTTCTTTCGATAGCGAGAATACCGGATTCGTTCACAAGACATTCGAGTTGCGCCCCAGAATATCCAGAAGTTACTCTTGCAACGTAATCCACGTCAAGATTTTTCGGCATTTTTATTCTGTCGAAATACAGACTTAAAATTTTCTTTCTGTCGTCAAGTGACGGTAACCCGATTTCGAAAATTCTGTCAAATCTTCCGGAACGCACGAGCGCCGGACCAAGCCTGCGAATATCGTTACAGGTTGCAACGACCAACACGCCGTTCTCGTCTTTTAACGAATCGAGTTCCTGAAGAAGAATTTTCATCGCCTTATCGTTCATTGCAATATAATACTCGTCGCGAAGTCCTGCAATTTTATCGAATTCGTCAATCAATAAAAGACACGGTTTCATTTTCTTTGCCTGCGCAAATGCTTCCTGAATAAATTCTTCCGAATTATCTCTTGTGCAATCCGCCGCACGCAATTCGATTATGTTGATATTTTCATCGGCAATCGATTTTGCCATTACGGTTTTCCCGACGCCGGGATAACCGTAAAGCAGAACGCCTTTTGGAATATGTACGCCGCAATCGGCATATTTGCCCGCGTTATGCAGAAAATCTTTTAACTGCTCTAATTGTGCGACTTCTTTTTCGTAACCTGCGATTTTAGTTTTTGTAGTAATCTGTTCCGTTTTTGCCATCGGCAAATCCTCCGTAAAATAGATTAAGTCTGCACCCTTGTCCGATAGGGTGAGTATAACGAGAACTACTGCAAAAAAATTACCCATTATATTACAATATAATGGGTAGAATTCTATAAAAGGTAATAATTATGGAGTTTTAATTGATTTTTGTGAATTTTAGTCCGTATAAATCGTATTCGCCGTCGCCTTTTTGAACGACCTGCGGCATTTTTTCTTTGCTTGCTTTTAACATTTTCTTAAAAAGTTCGCTTTCCAGCAGCGGTGCATAAATATGCCAATTTTCCCGTTCTTCTTTTTCGTAATCTTTTATAACCAGGTATAAAACGTATTCTTCCGAAAGCAGTTCTTTCACTTGTTCATTACGCTCTTCCTTTGTTTGCCGTATCTTTTCGTAGATTATGTCTTTTTCGTCCTCATCGGCGAGCCTTAAACCTTGATACAATAATTTTAATTTTTGTTCATATTCCTCGCAAGCGTTTATGATCTTTCTTTTTTTGTCATAAACCGTGGAAGTACTTTTCGTTTCAGGCTCTTTTAGCATATCCGAAATTGCAATATACGTTTTTTGTTTATCTTTACCCACTCGATAGTCAATTCCTTTTACGTTCTTATAGACGTATTCCATGGGGGCGTCGTAAAACGTATGCCTTTTTTCGCGTTTTGAATCGGAACGGACGATTTCTTGGAAAAATTCCGGAGCGCCGGCATTGTATTTTTTTGCGATTATATCAATTTCTTTCGATACCCTGACGTTATCGTAGGCTCTCTTGGCTTTATCTATTTCAATTCCCGAAAGTACGGCAAGTTTGCATATGTCTTTATAAATATTCTGTATATTTTCAGAGCATTCTCCGTGATTGAGTTTATCCCACAAAATGCTGTTTAATTTTTGCGACAAATTTACAATGTTTCCGATTTTATTTTCACTCGTAGAGTGGTCCAATTCGGCAAGCGTTTGCTTTTTACTTTTTCCCGACTTAATTCCGCATACGGGTACTTTGAATAAATCTTTTTGCTTAAAGGCAGTTTCTACAATTAACTTATCGTTCGTAATAAGCATTGCGTCGGAATCGTAATCGCAGCCGTTTAATCGTTGCTGTATGTTTTCTCCGATCGCATTCACGCAAACGATGTTTTCTCCTAAATCGAAATAATTCCAAATATCACCCGATAAATTATTTGTTACGCCGTACAAATTCCCCATCGTGATATGGGGAGAGCGGGCGCATACTAATTTTTCACCGTGTCCGAACTTTTTACAGGCTATTTCACCTATGTTTAAAACTTTCGCCGTATTTTTTGTATTATTTATATCGAACTCGCCGGATAATGCCATCAGCATTTCTGGTCCGTTTCCGAACAAGGTTGCGTTCGTCCCGGGTAAAAGAATATGCCCTTGCTTAAATTTATTTTTTTGCGATTCGATTACTTTGTTTCTGAAATTATTATAAATTAAAGTATCCTTAAACCCGCGGTTAATCTTCATCAGTGTAAAAATTACTTCGCTTCGCTCGGCAAGACCGTCGGATATTTCTTCGTATTCGGTTTCATCATCTTTAATCTTTTCTCTTTTAGATACATCGCTGAAATGATAACGCATAAAATCGTAATCGTTTCTGATAGTCGTCAAATAGTCTTTACTCGGTTTTAATAATTCTTCCGCCTGCGCTTCGGTTAAACCTAACGTGTTGATAAACTGATAACTGCTTTGAACCATCTTTCCGTCGAAAAACTTCGTGTATTTATCATATTTAACTACGCCAAACGTGCAATCAACCTTATCCGCCCACTTACGAACGTTATTTTCCGTAAACCCGCCTTGCATAAACTTCAGAAATTTCATACTGTTTGGCGTCGTTACCATAACGATTTGATTTATATCCGTGGCAAGCGTTATAAAACCGCGCTTTTTCAAATCTTCTAAAGATATCCCTTTATCCCGAAACCATTTTTGAAGTCCGGTCTTAAATCCGCAAGACTTAAAAAATTTATTACGAAGAAGTAGCATATGCTTTGTCGCATAATCACCCTTAAACAAACTTTCGTCAAGCAAACTTTCTCCGTCCCAGATATCGTTTGTAATCAATGTTTCTTTTGCGGTTGCTTGTAAACCGTCTTTTTCTTCCACGCATACGACTTCTTCTAAAAATTCGCTTTTACAATCGGAGATAAACAATATACCGTTAAGCGGAATTTTTATCACGTCTTTAAGAGAACTGAGCGACAACGATTTATATGCTTCCCACGACGCCAAATCTTCCGTAGGCTTTAATCCGCATTCGCCCCATTCTGACATATGTTTAAGCAATTTTTCGCTGATAAACAAACATTTCCCTTGACGCGAACTTCCGCTGCTTCTCTTGTATCGAACGTAACGCACTCCGCCAAGATTAAAACCTTGTTCGTAAAAATGCTCTCTTAGTTCTTTAAGATTTTTAGTTTCTTTTTTATCGTTTTCATTTTTATAATTGTATGTAAACTTTAAGTTGATTACTGCAAGGGTGTATTTGTTTTTATATTTGTCCTCGAAATAAAATTTTTTCCTGTATTTTTTTTCATAGCACTTTTCAAGTTCGATTAAATCAAGCGAGTAATCCAATACGTTATTGAACAAGCAAAAATAGGCGTAATTTTTCTTTTCGGGCATTTTATACCCGATATCTACGCCGTTTGACTGTTCCTGTTCATATATTGTATTCGCTTCCAACGAAAGGATACGATACCCTTTAATCGACATGATAATTTCTCCCTGCTTGTTCTTATATTCTATTATACGATATTTAACGGATTTTTTCAATCGAAACAGATACTCTATAAAAAAGAACCCGGAGAATAAATCCGAGTTCATTCTATTTTTAAATTATTTCAAAATGTTTTAATGCGGCTTTGATCGCGTCCGACATTTCTGCCGTCGGGTGAGAACGCGGGCGTTTCAATTCTTCTACCGCGTTCGGCGCGTCGTACATAGGTAAACCCAAATCGCGTTTTACCTCGGCAATGTAAGCCGTATGTACCTTAAATCCGTAGTTCTCTTCTACCCACTTTTGAATATCTTTATAAGTCGTTTTCTTTTTATGTTTTTGCTCGTTTAACTCTTTTTGAAGTTTTTTAAGCGATATTTGCCCGTCACTTTCTCCGAATTCAACGTCAATGCTGATATGTTTTTCTGATTTTTTGGACAAGCAAACCAACGTCTCGACGTGCTTCGTTTGCGGAAACATATCAAACGGTTCAACGCTTTCGATTTTATAATACGCCGTTATTTCTCTCTCTCCGGCGCCGTCGGACAATTCGCCGTCGGTTAATTCCTTCGCGCCGTCGGACAATTCGCCGTCAAAAAATTTTCCGCTCTCTTTCGCCGTCGTTTCTCCCGTTTCCGCCGCCGGAACTTTCACCAGAACGCCGTTTTCCTCGCGCAGCGTTCCCGTTAAAATTCCAAGGTCCCGCGCCAACGTCGCCGGATTGCAGCTGATCATTACAAACCGTTCGATGCCCGATTTTAAAATCGCCTGCAACACGCTCCGCGCCACCCCGGCGCGCGGCGGATCCAGTATCAGCGCCACCTTTTCACCGTAGCCGTGCGGCGAAGAAACCGCTTTCCCCGCAGACTCTTTCTGCCATAACGCCCGTTCCCGATCCATAATCGCAGGCACTTCCGCAGCCGCGTCGCCGCAGATATTCGTCATATTTTGCAACCCGTTTTTCGCTTTCAGCGCCTCCGCGCACGCCGAAGCCTCTTTATTCAGCTCCACCCCGTACGCGCGTTTGCACCGCTTCGCCGCCATCGCCGTCATCAATCCGCCGCCCGAATACGCGTCTATCACCGTATCCGCGCCGCCCGCAAAACACGCCTCCATCGCCCGTTCGTACAATTTTTCGCGTATTTCCGGATTCACCTGCACAAACGTTTCCGCACCCGCCTCGTACGCGATTCCGCCCGTGCGCCCTTCCAGCCGCGCGGCGCCGCACAACAGATAAAATCTGTCGCCGAAAATCACGTTGGTTTCGCCCGTATTCACGTTCACATACACGCCGCAGCCGGGAAATAATTTCTGTAACCTCCCCGTCAGCCACGCCTCGCACGGAAGTTTTCTCGCCGTCGCCACCACGGTAACCAACAATTTTCCGTCAATCTCCCGCGCCACCAGATGCCGCAAAAGCCCTTTTTTCGTCCGTTCGTCATACCCTTTCGCTCCCGAAACGGCTATGTATTCCCTGAACGCCGCCATCAGATCTTCCGCCCACGCGGGGTGAATATAACATTTTTCCGCAGGCACCAGCCGATGACTGCGCTCCGCATAAAATCCCAGCGCCGTGTGCCCGTTTGCGTCCACCCCCACGGGAATCTGCAGTTTATTCCGGTATCCGTATTCGCTTTCGCATGCCACAACGGGCGAAACTTCCGCCTCTACCCCGCCGATTTTGCACAACGCGTTTTTCACTTTTTCCCGCTTGAACTCCCGCTGCGTTTCGTAGTCCGCGTGCTGCAACTGACACCCGCCGCACGTATAAAACACGGGGCACTTCGGCTGTACCCGTCCTTTCGCGGGGACAATCACCTTTTCTATTTTACCGTAGCCGGTATTTCCCTTGATTTTCAGCGCCTTAAACGAAATTTCTTCGCCCGGCAGCGCATACGGCACGAAAAAAACGCACCCTTCCGCACAGACGACGCCCTCGCCGTCGCTCCCGAAAGACTGCACTTTTCCCGTTAAAATATCGTTCTTTTCAATCATTTCGCCCACCCATAGCGCGCGCGAACGCGAATTTTATTGTATTTCATTTTTTTCCGACGTATTTTTTTATCAGATAATTCACGCTTCTGCGCAAGCGGAACATAATCAGGTCGTACACGATGAAAAACGCGCTTCCGCCCAGCGTTATCGCAAGAACAATATGCTCGTCGATAAACGGTATCGCCGTCTGAGCCGAAAACACGATCTTCCAGACGAAAAACATCGCCGCGTCAAACCACACGATTTTCAGAAGCAGAAACGGCACGTCCGCCGCGACAAAACGCTTTTTTCCGCCCGTCTTTTTCGTTCGGTTCTTTCCGTCCCGTCGCGTTTTTTCCGGGATTACCGGCTGAGAAAAATCGAAAACGAATTCTTCCGTTTTGCCGCTCGAAGCGCAGACCTGTCCGCCGTCTTGTCGTTTTTCCGTCGTTCCGTCGTCCGGCGTTTTTTCACACCGCGTCGCGTATTCTCCGTCCGCCGCGCCGTTTTTTTCGTCTTTTTCTCCCGTTTCCCCGCCGCCGCAAGCCGCTTTTCCCGCGGTTTTCGCTTTCGCCTCATGCAGGCGCGCCTGCCACTCGTTCACCAGAGGGTGCAGCCCGAAAAACATCGTAAACGGCAGCGTATCGAAAAAATTAAAACCGTTGAAAAGCAGCGTAAGTACGTTAATCGCGGCATAGCAAAGCGCCGCGCCCTTGAAGTAGCCGCGCGATAACGGCAGCATCATGCAAAGGCATGCGAAAAGATACCCCGTGAAGAGCATCGGCGAATATAACGTGCCGACGGTTAAGCCCAGCGTTCCGAGAGCGCAAGCCACCGCCGACAGTGCGATTTCCTTCGAATTTTTCCTCATTTTCAACCGCGTTTTTTCCGCGCTTTATCTGCACCCGCAGCAAAGCGAAAACAAACAATCCACGCAAAGATAGGTATAGCAGCAGGAAATGCACTGCGTGCAGGCGTTTCCTCCCATCTGCTGCCCTTCGTCGTACGCGGGCGCGCTTTCCGTTTCGTTTTTCGCGGAACGTTTTTCGTAATCGTTCTTCGCGTTCAGCTTGCCGTACGCCTCGCGGTACTTCTTGTTGTCCTTATCCAGCTCCATGGCGATTTCCAGCTGTTTTTTGCTGTCGTTAAACCAGTTTTTCTTATAGAAGATACACGACTGCAAATAATGCCACTCGGCATTTCTCTCGTTAAACGAATCCAGTTTCGCCTGCGCCTCGTTCAGCTTGTTTTCGCGCAGCAGATTCGCCACTTCTTCCAGCGCGGAACTCGAACCGTCCGTTTCTTTCTGCGCGCGCGAAGCCTTGATTTCGGCGTACGCCGTTTCAAGTTTCGTCAGATTCTGCGCGCCCTCGTTCCCCGCCTCGCCGTCCAGCCAGCGGTCCTCTTCGTACTTCTTTTTCAATTCCTTATATCTGGCTTCGATCTCTTCGTCCGTCGCCGTTTCGTCCAGATTGAAAAAGCGGTAATACTCGTTCATGTTTTTCTTCCTTCCTTTTTTTCTCAAACGTTTTGTTTCGTCTTCTTGCAGCCTTTGCATTTTTTATCCGCCGCCGCAATCAGTTTGTTTTTTATCTCTTTCGTCTTTGCCGGCAACCCGCGAAGCAACACGTTGTCGGTTAAATCGCGGTTGAAATAAAACCGGATGCCCGCCGCGTTTTCGCGTATGTCGTAAAACAGACTGTTGAATATATAGTCCGCGTCGTTACCGTGCTTTTCCAGAAGTTCCTTGCCGTTCTTTTCTTTAAACGCCCTGTAAAATACGTTATACGCGCCGCTTTTCACATCCTTATCGTAATCGTCCAGCGCGTCCGTAAGATAAATCCACTTGCCCAAAGCGTAAAACAGGTTGCGCGTACATGCGGTGGCTTTGTCTTTCAGAATATAATCGGAAACGTCCGCCAGCATCAGCGCGGTTGCGTCCGCCGCAAAATCCACGCTTTCCGTGCCGCCGTCCTTTTCCGCTTCTTTCTGCCTGCTCAGATCTCCCGTAACAATTTTAAACAGTTCGGGATAATCGCGCTTCGCGCGGCGATACCCTTTTTTAAACCAGAGCCGCTTACCTTTGCCCTTTTTCTCGTCCTGCACGTCGTCGTCGTATTTCAGATAAGCGAGAATCGTGTTCAGCGCGCCCAGCGTTTTCGTCATTTCGTCCGCCTTCGCCATCTTGCGCTTTCTGCCCAGGCAATGCGCCACGCAGCGCGATTCTTCTATTTCGAGGTCCTCTCCGCTTATATTGTGCAATAAAACGGAAAAAAACGTAACGTCGTACGAAAGTCCCATCCGGGCAAGCATGCCGCAGGATAACCCGATGCCTTTGCACACGCCGCAATACGCCGCCTTGTACAAAGTTTCGTCCTTAATATAAAGATACGGCGTATCCGCCCGCACGTAACCGAACATTTCGTTTCCTTGTCCTTTAAAACGCGCCGCGCGCAAAAACTTGCCCGCCGCCGTTTTTCACAGAATATTGTACCACTTTTATGCAAAAAACGCAACTTTGCAAGCCCTTTTTTACACATAAAAGCGATAAATACACCTAAAAACACCGATTTTATCACGTTTTTCACAAATCCATAAGCGTTTTTCGCCCCGATCCGCGCATAAAATCAGCCGTTTTCAACATAAAAAACGGTGCGGACGTCCGCTTCCTGCCGCAGACTCCGCGCCGCTTTTTTCCCATTAACGTTTCTTTTTCGTTTCTGGCACGAAATTTCCGTCCACGAAATCCAGCAACGCCGCCGTCAGCCGCTTTCCCTCCGCGGGCAGCACGTCCTTGAACCGCGGCTCGATATACCGCAGTTCCGTAACAAACTTCGGCGGTTTCATCGCCGTTAAAAGATTCAGCCGCTTCACTCCCTTATAACTGTCTTTCACGTCGTTGCCCGAAATACAGTACAATACGTCCTGCGGACATTTGAACGGGTTCACGGTAGCCGCCAGCACCAGCGGCGTTTCGTCATCCTCGTTCTCCGCGCGGTACTTATCGGTAACCGCCGCCGCAACGCCCGTTTCCACGTCGGTTACGTAGCCGTATTCTTCGAAAATCGAATACGAAGTTTCCAGCAGTTCGTCCTCCGAAGCGTATTCGGCATAAAAATCCTTTACAAGCGCCGCGCGCTCGCTTTCCGTCAGGCTTAAAACGCCCGTATCGTCCAGCGTCCGCATCCGCTCCGCCGTGCTTGCGGCGTTTCTGCCGCTCAGTTCAAACACCAGCCGTTCCGCGTTCAGCGGCACGGCAACGTCCAGCCCCTTCGCCATCGTGCGGCGGAACGATTTATCCTCGTTCAACGCGCCCTTCGTAAACAAATCCAGCGCGGCTTTGTTACGGTTGAACGGCACAAACAGCTTGCGGACGGGCAAGCCCATCTTTTTGGCGTACCACCCCGCCACCGCCGCGTTCAGATTGCCGGAAGCCACCGAAAAATCCACTTCCTCGCCGTCCTCGATCTGCCCGGAAGAACAAAGGTCGGCATACGCCGAAAAATACCAGACGATTTCGGGAATCAGCCGCGCTACGTTCGAAGAATTGCCGCCCGCCGCGTAGATCGCGCGTTTTTTCAGTTCTCCGCCGAATTTTTCCGAACAGAGAATCCTGTGCGCCAGATGCTGGCACACGTCGAAATTATCGGAAACGCCCGCCACGTACACCCGCTCGCCGCTCATCACCGTAAGGTTGAGTCGCTGCATTTTGGAAAGCCCCTCTTCCGGGTAGAACGCCGCCACGTAAACGTCCTCGTCGTCCTTGAAATTATCAATCAGAGAAACGCCCGTATTGCCCGACGTCGCCGCCAGAATCAGCGTTTTTTCCGTCTTGTTCAACCGTTTTTTCGCCTCTTTGAAAAGCGGCGCGAAAATGTTTACGGAAAGGTCTTTTACGGAACACGTCTGTCCGCGGAAAAGTTCCAGCACGTACCGTCCGTCGTCGATTTTCACCAGCGGCACTTCGTCTTTTCCTTCGAAGCCCTTCAACGCGCTTTCCGAAACGGACGTTAAAAATTCGTCGCCGAATTCGCCGAAATACAGCGAAAGGATATACTTCGCGCGTTCGGCGTAGCTCATATCCTCCATTTTTTCCCGTTCGGCTTTTCCCACAAGCGGAAAAGATACGGGCACGTACAAACCGCCGCCCGCCGATAATCCGTTATACACCGCTTCCGGCGCCGATACCCTCTCCCCCGATCTCGTTCCGATAAATTGCATAAAAAAACACCTTCCGAAAGTTTTTAAACCGCGCCGCGCGCCGCCGTTCAAATCAGTTGAATGAAAAACCGCATCCGGACTTTCCCGAAGGAAAGTCCGAACGGCAGGTTCTATAAAAATCTTTTCCGTCGCGCGCTTTTAAAAGCATGTTCCGCGCCGCGCGCAAAAAGTACGCGCGCAAACCGACGGGCAAAAGCAAGTTTTGCCGAAACCGCCTCCGTTAAACGCGCCGCCAAGCTTAAAGCTTAAAGATACTTCAGAATAAAGTCGGGCAAATCTTCCTTCGCCGCCGAAATCGAAACGGTAACCGTCAGATTGTTCTCTTCCGCCGCCTTATCCAGCATATAGAAAAACGCGCCGAGTTCCGAAGCCTTTTTGCCGGCGATGCGCATCACGCCGTCGATGTAAATGTATTCGTTATCATGATTGCCCGCAATCACGCCCTTGATAAAGCCGCACAGCGCCGCTTCGCCCGCCACGTCGAAATCGGTTACGTCGATGAATCTCACTTCGCGTTCCAGATCGTACATGCCGCGTTTCGTATCGGTAATAAACACAAGGTGTCCCTTCGCAGTTTTTACCGCCTCGTTCGCCGCGTCGATCATCTGCTTGGTTTTGCCCGTACCCTTCGCGCCGTAAATTACTTTAATCATTGTGCAAAATCCTCCCTGAAAAAATTAGTTCTTTTTCCCCGCGTTCCGTCGCCCGCCGCGTTCCGCGTCTTTCGCGCCGCGCCGGAGCGGCAACGTTTTTTCGAGGTATATATATTTTAACAGATTTTCCCGTTAATTTCAAGGCTTTCAGCGAAAATTTTTTGTAACTTTCGCAACTTTTTTCCGAAAAAATCAAAAAATCGACTTTCATAAGTCGATTTTTGTCCGACAAATTTCTGCATTTCTCTTACCGATACCCGTTTTTACCGCCGCCGCTCAGTCCGAAAGCCCTGTTGCCGCCGCGGCGCTATCGCGAAAAAACGCATCCGCCCGGTTTAATTTTCCGAAGCGAGCAGCATCTCTCTGTCGGCAATGGCAAGCGCCTGCACCATCTCGTCGAGGTCGCCCGCCAGAAATTTTTCCATATCGTACACGCTGAACCCTATCCGGTGATCGGTTATGCGCGATTGCGGATAATTGTACGTACGGATACGTTCGCTTCTGTCGCCGGAGCCAACCAGCGAACGCCGGCTTTCCTCGCGTTCTCTGCCCGCCTTGCCGCGGTATAAATCGTACAATCTCGAACGCAGCACCTGAAACGCGCGCTCCTTGTTTTTCAGCTGCGAACGCTCGTCCTGGCACGTTACCACAATGCCCGTGGGGAAGTGCGTCAGCCGCACCGCGCTCGCCACCTTGTTCACGTTCTGCCCGCCTGCGCCGCCGGAATGGAAAATATCGATACGTACGTCCTTATCGTTGATTTCCACCTCCACGTCCTCCGCTTCGGGCAACACCGCCACCGTGGCGGTGGAAGTGTGAATCCGCCCCTGCGTTTCCGTTTCGGGCACGCGCTGCACTCTGTGCACGCCGCTTTCGTATTTCAACAGCTTGTACGCGCCCTTGCCGGAAACCTGATACACGGCTTCTTTCACGCCGCCCAGCTCGGTGGAAGAAACGTCCACCGCTTCTATTTTCAATCGCTTGCGCGCGCAATATCCCGCGTACATACGGCAGAGCACCGCCGCAAACAGCGCCGCTTCTTCGCCGCCCGCCCCCGCACGGATTTCCAGAACGCAGCTTTTTTCGTCGTTCTCGTCTTTTGGCAGCAGCAGAATTTTCAATTCCTCTTTCAGCGCGGCAAGTTTTTCCTTGCATTCGTACCCCTCGGCAAGCAGCAGATCTTTCATCTCCTTATCCACTTCCTCTTCCGCCAGAGAAAACGCGTCGTTCATTTCCTTTTCCGCGGCGAGATATTTTCCGTACGTTTCCGCCGTCTCTTCCAGTTCGGCGCGTTCCTTCGAATATTTTCCGTATTTTTCCGCGTCGGAGCACACTTCCGCTTTCGAAAGTTCGTCGTTCAAAAATTCGAATCTTTCTTTGATTTTATCCAGTTTATCTATCATTCCGCTTGTTTTCCCGTCCTTCCCGCCTTAAAATACGATTTTCACGTATCTGTCCACGCCGAAATCGTCCTTTGAAATCATCGAATAATCGCAGTATTTAAACAACTTCACAACGGCCTGCGCCTCGTCGATCCCCACTTCCATCAGAAGCGAGCCGCCCTTTTCCATATACTTTCCCGCTTCGTTTGCGATTCTGCGGTAAAAATCCAGACCGTCCTTTCCTCCGTCCAGCGCCAGATGCGGCTCGTGGTCTTTCACCTCTCTTTCCAGCGTGGGAATCACGTCCGTCGGGATATACGGCGGGTTGGAAACGATTAAATTGAACCGCCCGCGCAGGCGCGAGAACAAATCGGACTGCACGAACTTCACTTCCGCCTTGCATTTCGCGGCGTTGTTTTTCGCCACTTCCAGCGCGTCTGCCGAAACGTCGCACGCCGTAACCTGCAGCTTCATGTTTTTCTTGTCGCTCTCTTTTTTCAGCGCAATCGCAATCGCGCCGCTGCCCGTGCACAAATCCAGCACCTTGTCGCCCGGCTCCGCCGAAGAAAGCGCCAGCCGCGTAAGCCCTTCCGTTTCCGGGCGCGGAATCAGCACTCTTTCGTCTACCGAAAGTTCGTAGCCGTAAAAATCGGTGTTGCCCACAATATACCACAGCGGTCTGCCCGTCAGGCGTTCGTCCGCCATATCCAGAATTTCGCGCACCTGTTCGCTTTTCAGCAGCCTTTCCTCGCTGCTCACCGCGCTTTTCCGAATCCCCAGCGTCAGCGCGAAAATCCATTCCGCCTCCTCGCCGTCGATATTTGCGCGCGCAAACCGCTTTTTCGTGGCGGCAAGCAGTTTGCTCATCTCCCCCGCCACCGCAAACGAAGTTTCGGGCACGCTCTCGTCGGAATCCATCAGAAGCACGCGCCGGAACGCCTCAATGGCGCATTCTATCATGCCGTCCTCCGGCTCGCGCGTCGTCAAAAATTGCAACAGCATCCCCGGCGCCTTGAAAATCGTCATGATTTTCCCGTCCGTTTTCGAAAGCGCGCGCAGAATTTCGTACGAAACGCCCGCCACCAGCGGCAAAAGCAGCAGCTTGAAGCAAAAACGCAGCACTGCGTCTATTTTTTTGTTGCCCACGTACAGCCATCCGCTCACCAGCGAATTCGCCAGCGAAAACACAAGAATGCTCACCAGCATCACCAGAAACAAGAAGGTGGTACCGCATCTGTCGTGCAAGCGCGAACAGCCGCGCACGTTTTCCACATTGAGTTCCAGCCCTTGTTCGTACGCCGTAATCGTCTTATGTTCCGCCCCGTGGCACATAAATACGCGCTTGAGCGACGGCACCAGCGAAATCAGCACAAGATACAAAATAAAAATACCGATGCGCACGCCGCCTTCCGCAAGGTTGAACAAAATGCCGCCGTGTTCCGTGCGGCTTAAATTCGTCAGCCCCGTTACCCATTGCGGCAACGCCACAAACAGCCCCACGGCAAGAACAATGCCGAGAAGCACGGAAATAAAATTGAAAATGCCGCTTAAATCTATCTTGTGCTTTTCCGCCAGCCATTTTTCGGCTTTCGAAGGCGTTTCGTCCTCTTCTTCGGCAACGGCGGCGCTGCGCAGCAGCACTTTATTGCCCACGATTAAAGAAGAGATAAACGCAACCACGCCGCGCACCAGCGGCAGGCGCAGAAATTTGTTGCGCTTTTCGGGCGGAGCCAGCCGCTCGCTTTCCACCTGAATTTTGCCTCGCGGATCGCGCACGGCGGTAACCATGGAAGTTTTACCGCGCATCATCACGCCTTCCAGCACCGCCTGCCCGCCGATATACGTGCGGTTTGTCTTTTTCGTATGTTTTTTCAATGTCCGAAAGTTTCCTTATTTTTAATCGATTAGCGCCTGTTCCGGCCGCCGCCCGCGCCGCTTGACAAACGCGCCGCGTTTTCCGGAACACAAAGCAACGGAAAAAAGGGCTTTAAGATGAGTAGCACCTTAAAGCCCGTTTCTTCTTTTTCCTTACATACCGTATCTTTTCTTGAATTTATCGATACGTCCGCCGGTATCAACCAGTTTCTGCTTGCCCGTAAAGAAGGGGTGGCAACTGCTGCAAATATCCACTTTAAGAACGTCTCCCTCTTTCGTGGTTCCCGTCTTGAATGTGGCACCGCAGGCGCAGACAACCGTTACTTCGTGATATTTAGGATGAATATCGGATTTCATAATCTCTCACCTCGCTCAAAAGTGCTTTCCTGTATCAGATGCTTTTCAATTATAGCGTTTTTTCTTCTCTTCGTCAACTGTTTTTGCACGAATTTACGAAAAATAGTTGCAAATTTCGCCCGAATAAGCTATACTATCAATATGCAGGCGCTTTTACGCCGTGCAAATCAAGGTATTCTTATGAAAATCTGGCAATTACTTTCCCCTAAAAACTTAACCCGCGCGGATAGGGAAACTCCTCCCCCCGCCGAAGGCTACGCCAAAGTGAAAATCACCCGCGCGCTTTTATCCGAAGCCGACGCGGCTGTATATTCGGGCGCGCAAAAAGTAAAATACCCCGTCGTTCCCGGCAGATACGCCGTGGGGCAGGTGGTGGAAACGGGCGCCGACGCCTATTTCAATAAGGGCGACCGCGTTTATCTTGCCGACTGCGTGGATAACGACGAAACGGAAAGCGGAATCGATATCGCGGGCGAAACCCGCGACGGCTACTACCGCGATTTCGCCTATGTTTCCGCGCAGGAAGCTTACGTTCTGCCCCCTTCCGTTTCCGACGACGCGGCGTTTTTAATCGACGCCGTGGCAACCGCGGAAAAAATCGCGGACGAAACGGGCGCGGACGTCGGGCGGCATGTACTCGTCGTCGGCGGCGGATTGTACGCCAACGTATTGTGTCAGATTTTAATCTGGCACAGAGTTGTGCCCGTTCTTGCGGATAACAACCCCGAACGGCTTGCGCTCGCCAAAAAATGCGGCATCTACTACACGTTCCCGTACGACGATACGCTGAAGGAAAATCTTCTCCGCATCACGGGCGGCATGCTGGCGGACGCGGCGGTATACTTCGCGTTTTCCAACAAAAGCGAACCTTCGCGCGTGTTTTCGCTCACGCGCCGCGGCGCCACGGCGGTATTTTGCTCCCGAACGGAAAAAAGCCTTGCCGTAAATCTCGAAAACGCCATGAAAAACGACGTGTCCGTAAAATGCGTTTCCGATAACCGCGATTACGTTTCGGGCGCCATCAACGTGCTTTTGAACAAAGCGGTGAATTATTCCGAATTTACGTTTAATCAGTCCTCCGAAGAGGCGCTCCCCGCCGCGCTCGAACGCTTTTCCGCAGGCGACGCGTCGGTTCTTAACGAGGAATTTAACATTTTCAAATTCATTTTTTAATATTTTGCATTCTTTTTGTGCGATGCTTTGTCATACTTACGTTTTTGCTTGGTCATTTACGATTTGTAAATTCCCTGCGCAAAAGCCGCGTATTTCTCGCCTCGCGCAAAAATCTCTGCAAAAACATTATACTGCAATAAGGAATAAGATTATGGCTGATAAAATTTATGCGATTGCATCCGATATTCACGGTTCGGCGAAATGGTGCGAAAAATTCCTTGCCGCAGCCGAAAAAGCGGGGGCGGACAAGCTGCTTCTTCTGGGCGATTTGCTCTATCACGGTCCGCGCAACGATCTGCCCGAAGAATACGATACGAAAAAGGTGGTAAAACTGCTTTCCGCCGTGAAAGACAAAATCGTCTGCGTACGCGGCAATTGCGAAGCGGAAGTGGATCAGATGGTGCTGCCCTTCCCCTGTCTTGCCGATTACGCGCTGTTTCCTTATGTCTACGGCGATGAAAACGGCGAAAAGTTTTCGGATTTGTTTTTAACGCACGGACATTTGTATTCGGCGGAAAATCCGCCGCTTTTAAACGCCGGCGACGTGCTTTTGAACGGGCATTTTCACGTGCCGTGCCATAAAAAGCTTGAAAACGGCGCGTATTATTTAAATTGCGGATCGGTATCGCTGCCCAAAGAAAATTCGCCGCATTCGTTCGTTCTGCTGCAAGGCGGGCGCTTCGTCTGGATAGATCTGGCTACGGGCAAACCGTTCGACGAATTTTCGCTGTAAATCGCTTGCACTACTCCCCTATCGTTTTTAAAAATTCCCCCGTTGCGTTTTTTCGGAAATCGCCGCGGGGTTTTTATTTTACGGCGCACGCGGCTATTTCCGGCTTTTATGCGGCTTGGCGCAAGTGCCCCTGCCCGCATATATGAAAATCCGACGGCAAACGGGAAAAATCGACTTGCGAAAAACGTCGTATGCGTTTCCGGGCACACGCACAGCGTGTTTCGTAACGGACTGTTGCCTTGACGTTTAAAATTCGACTAACCTGCCTTGGAAACATCGCCCGCCTTGCAACGGACTGTTGCCTTGGCGTTTGAAATTTGACTAACCTGCCTTGGCTACATAATCTGCTTTGCGGCGGACTGTTCGGAGCGGTTTTTTCTCTGTTTTTCCTACTTTTCCCGACGGAAAAAGCGTCGGCGCAACAGACGACAGAGGTCATGACGATATAGGTCATTCGGCGTCAAAAATTGAAAAAGACTGTAAATCTATCTTTTACGGATAGATTTACAGTCTAACTTTTTTGTTGATTTTTACAGCCTTTTTAAATCTTTACGCAAGCCGCGCTGCAATACAAACGCAATCAGGAAACCACGATCACCTGCGCGTAACGAAGCACTTTATCGCCTTTTTTATACCCTTTCAAATATACCTGCTTCACGGTGCCGCTCTCTTCGCCGTTCTCGGCGGGCACAGCCATAATCGCCTCCGCTTCGTCGGCGGAAAACGCTTTTCCCGTCGGATCTATCGCTTCTATGCCCTCGTCCGCCAGCACTTTTTCAAAGCTTTTCAGCACCATTTCCAAGCCTTTTTTCGTCTGCTCGTCCTTGCACGAAGACAGGGCGCGTTCCAGATTATCCCCCACGGGGAACAGCGCAGCCACCACGTCGTTTCTGCCCTCCGCATAGCGCGTAGCCGACTGTTTTTCCGTACGTCTGCGATAATTTTCGTATTCGGCGGTAACGGCGTACCATTTACGCTTGTTTTCTTCCGCCTCTTTTTTCAGCTCGTCGATTTCGGCGAAAAGTTTCTTCTTCTTTTCGCATTTCTCGCCTTTTTCGTTTTTCATCTCCGCGTCAGCGCACTCCTCGTGTTTTTCGCATGTTCCGTCCGCCTGCTTTTTGCCGCAGCACGAATTCTTTTCGTTTCCCGCCGTTTCCGTATTCTGCGTGCTTTCGCAAACGACTTCTTCCTTACCCGCACCGCCGCATTGTTTTTCGCAGCCGCCGCACGATTTATTTTCTTCTTTTTTCATTTCTTCCGACATTTCATCTCCGCCTTTTTGCCGCACTTTTCGGCAACGCATAAAAATTTCACTATATTTATAATGCGATTTCCGAAAACTTAAACGCAAAACGCCGTTTAAAATTCAAGATGAACAAACCCGTCGCGCGAAGAACGCCGATAGAAAATCGCTTTTCTGCCGATCACCGCCACGGGAATCGCCCCCAGAAGGTCGGCTACGTTTTCGGCAAGATTCACCGCGTCGTCGTCCGCCGTTTCCAGCACGTTCACCTTAATCAGCTCGCGCGCTTCCAGCGCGTCGGAAAGCGTTTTTAAAAGATTGTCGGTAATTCCGCCCTTGCCTATCTGCGCAATCGGCGAAACGGTGGACGCCATCGCCTTCATTTTGCTTCTTTGTTTACTTGTAATCGTTTCTCTTGTAATCATATTGTTGTTTTTCCTTTGTTTGTTGAAAAAAGTTGCTTTTTGTTTTCTGCCGTAAAAAACTATATCGAATTTGAAACTGCTCCTCATCAGTCAACTTCGTTGACAGCTTTCCCCCCCCCAAGGGGAATCCTTGAGCCGAGGCTGACAAAATTTTCGTGTTTTTCTCCCCCCAAGAGAAAAAATGAAAAAGGGGGGCTGATTTATTGCCTTATTTTAAACGCCCCAGTTACAGCGCACATCAGAAGCAAGCAAGACAAGAAGCGCGAGTACGGGCGCAACCACGTGCGCCAAGCATTCGGAGAATGGTGCAGATTGCGAGATTTATCGAGTACGACCGCCGCGATTTTACAAATCGTAAATGAGCAAACGCGACGCAGTATTGCGCCGCTTATAATGCGCGCAAACGAATGCGTATTTATTCCACAAAGTCAAATTCCACGTCCCCGATCGACACGGTATCTCCCTCTTTGCAGCCCGCCTCTTTCAAAGCGGAAATCACGCCGCGAAGCCGAAGCACTTTCTGAAAATACTGCATGGAATCGGGATTGTTCAGCACCACGTTGCGGCAAAGCATATCGATCAGCCCGCCGATCACCACAAACGCGCCGTTCTCGTCGCGTACGATTTCGTAGGTCAGCTCGCCGCCGGAAGCGTATTCGAACTCTTCTTCCACCGGCACGGGCTGCACGGGCGGCAGCGTTTTCAAAATTTCGAAAATCCCCGAAATCAAAGCTTCCGTTCCCTCGCCCGATACCGCCGTAATCGGAAAAATTTTATACTTTCTGCCGAATTTTTTCTTAAACGCCGCAAGGTTTTCTTTCGCGCCCGGCACGTCGCACTTGTTGCACGCCACCACCTGCGTAAGCCCCGCAAGCTTCTCGCTGTATTCTTTCAGTTCCGCGTTAATCTGCCTGAAATCTTCTATCGGGTCGCGCCCCTCGCAGCCGGAAATATCCACCACGTGGCACAGCATACGCGTGCGTTCGATGTGCTTTAAAAAGTCGTGTCCCAGCCCCGCGCCCTTCGCGGCGCCCTCGATAAGCCCCGGAATATCCGCCGCCACAAACGTATCGTCGTAATAACGCACCACGCCGAGGTTGGGGGAAAGCGTGGTGAAATGATAGTTGGCAATCTTCGGTTTCGCCGCCGAAATCTTCGAAAGCAGCGTGCTCTTTCCCACGTTCGGGAAGCCCACAAGCCCCACGTCCGCTATCACTTTCATTTCCAGAATCACGGTATGCGGAAAAGCGCGCTCGCCTTTCTGCGCGAAATTGGGCGCATGCCGCCGCGCCGTGGTAAAGCGTACGTTGCCTTTGCCGCCGTTGCCGCCGCGCGCCACAAGAATTTTTTCGCCGTCCGAAAACACGTCGCAAACGATTTTACCCGTCTCTCCGTCCTTCACCAGCGTGCCGAGCGGCACCGCGATTTCCACGTCCGCGCCGCCCTTGCCGCTGCAACGGTTCGTGCCGCCGCGTTCGCCGTTGCCCGCCTCGAATTTCGATTTGAAACGGAACGGAAAAAGGTCGGTCATGTCCTTGTCGCCCACAAAATAGATATCGCCGCCCTTGCCGCCGTCGCCGCCGTCGGGCCCGCACGCGGGCTTGCCTTTAAAAGCTTTGAACGAATTCATTCCGTCGCCGCCGTCGCCCGCTTTGATTGTGATTTTCACCTTATCGGTGAACATACCTGTCGCCATAAATTTCTCCGCATAAATAACGCTGTGCAATCAGTATAACAAAAAACGTAAAAAAAATCAACGGGTTTCACCCGTTTCGTAACGGATTTTCCCGGAGTCTCTTAAATTCGTCTGTCCGCACCGACGGTAATATTCCGCGGCGGCAAAAAAACACGGTTACAAAGTTTCTTCCGCCCGCCGTTCCGACAGCCGGAAACTTCTTTATCACAGCAGCGGAAACAGCACGTAAAATTCGCAGCCTTTTCCCTCTTCCGAATTTACTCCGTAACGGAACCCGTGCTTTTCCAGCACCGTCTGCACAATCGAAAGCCCCAACCCGGAACCTTTCACGGGGCGTTTATGCGCCTCTTTCGAACGGTAATACCTGTTCCAGATATCGCGCAGTTCTTCTTTTTTCACGCCCGCGCCCGTATCTTTCACCGAAAACAGAATCTCGTTTTCTTCCCGCCGCAACGCCACGATTACCCGCTTGTCCGCGCCCGTATAATTCACGGCGTTGCCCACAAGGTTATAAATCACCTGTCCTATTTTCACGCGGTCCGCATCGGTGTAAAGTCCGCGTTCGATATGCGTTTCGAACACATACCCCTGCGTTTCCGCAAGATACCCGAATTTTTCCAGCACATGCGCCGTAAACGCCGATAAATCGAACGTCTCTCTTTTAATTTCGTTCACGCCCGAAGAAATTTTCGAAAGGTCCAGAACGTCCGTTACCAGTTCCGTCAGCCGGTCGGCTTCGTCGATAATCACCTGCGCGTGCTTTTCGCGCTTCACGGGGTCGCCGCCCGAAATTTCCTGTATCATCGAAGCGTACGCCTTAATCATCGTCAGAGGCGTTTTGAAATCGTGCGAAACGTTGGCAATCAGTTCTTTCTGCATCGAATCGGCTTTGGAAATTTCGTCGCGCGCGAAGTTCAGCGTTTCCGCCAGCGCGTCCGTTTCCGCTCCGTACGAAGATTGTCCGCGGAAATCCACCGAAAAATCTCCCGCCGCCAGCCGCTTCGCCTTTTCCGTCATCTCCGCCAGAGGCCGCACGAGGAAACCCGAAACCGTCGCCGAAATCACAAACGAAAGCACCAGCACAAACACCGCAATCAACACCGTTCTGCCGTTCAGCTGCCGCATCATCGCGCTGTTGATATCCAGCCTGCGGCACACCAGCAGATACCCGTCGTTCGTTACGCCCACGTATACGCCTTCCGCGTCCGTCTTGCCCAGTTCGAAAACGTTTCCTCCCTGCGCCCCGCCGTTTTTCAGTTTCTGTATCAGATCTTTCGCCGCGACTTTCGCCCCGTCGCTGATAACGTCGCCGCCGGAAACGGGATAAATCACCTCCCCGTTCTCGTCAAGCAGCGCCGCGCAAACGTTGCGTTCCGAAGAAACGGCGCGGAAAAAATCGTCGTGGTCGCTCGTCGCGCCGAACCCGTCCGCCAGTCGCTCGTACTCCGCCTTCACCGCGCTGCCCGTCGTAAACGTTTCTTTCATCGCCGCGTTTTCGTACGATTGTTTCAGCGCCACGCTCTGCGATACGCCGAAAAGCAAAACGATCAATAAGGAAAAAGCCGTGAACACCGCCCACAGCACGAAATAAATACTTCTTTTTTCCTTGCCCTTCTTAGGGTTTCGCGGCGTTCCCGCCCTTCTCTTTTCCGGCATCTTTCGCTTCCCGTCCGCCGCGCGTATCTCCCGCGGCGTTTTTCTTTTTTTCGGAACGCTTTACTGTTCGGCGGGCACTTCGAATTTATATCCGAGTCCGCGGAGCGTTACGATAAACTTTCTGTATTCTTTTAAATTTCCGCGCAGCATTTTCACGTGCGTATCCACCGTGCGGTCGTCCCCGTAAAAATCGAATCCCCACACGTCGTACAGCAACTTTTCCCGCGTCAAAGCCAACCCCTGATTGCGCACGAAATAAAACAAAAGCTCGTATTCTTTCGGGGTGAGCACCGCTTTTTCGCCGTCCACGTACACGTTTCTGCCCGCCATGTCTATTTCCAACCCTTCGAATTTCAGCACGCGGTTTTCGTCCTCTTTCTTTTTCGCCGCCTTGCGCTTCGTAACGGCGTGAATCCGCGCCATCACCTCTTTGGGCGAAAACGGCTTCGTTACGTAATCGTCCACGCCGATTTCAAACGCAAACAGCTTGTCGTATTCTTCGCCGCGCGCGGAAAGCATAATCACGGGCACGTCCTTATCCTTGCGGATTTCTTTCACCGCGGAAAAACCGTCCAGTTTCGGCATCATCACGTCCATCAGAATCAGGTCGTAATCGTTTTCGCGGCACTTTTTCACCGCCTCCATGCCGTCCGCAGCCTCGTCCGCTTCGTTCCCTTCGAATTCCACGTATTCACGCAGCACTCCGCGGATCATTTCCTCGTCGTCCACAATAAGTATCTTCATTTTTTCGCCCTCCGTACGTTTCGTCCGTCCGAAAACGCCGCAGACACCGCCGCCCGCTTTTCGGATCTGCTTTAATTATAAACACATTTATCGCGAAACGTAACACTTTACAGTGAAAAATAAGTGAAATTTTCACTTTTTAAACGAATTCCGAAGATTTGTATACATTCCGCCTCCTGCGGCGCACGGACGCGCGACTGCCGCTTTCCGCAGCGCGCGGAATCGTCGCAGCTTATAAACGCACGCCGGCAAAGCCCCGCTTTCCTCCCGTATGCACGCCCGCCAGCACCCCCGTTTCCGGCAGTAGCGGCTCCCTGCGATTACCGAAAAACGGTTCGTTCAGAAGGTCGGTCAAAAACTTCCGTCCGTCGATCAGCCGCTCGCAGAACAGATAATACGCCAGAGAACCGGGCACGGCGTTGATCTCTCCCGCAAAAACGCCGTCATCGCTTACCAGAAAGTCCGCGCGCATCACGCCGAGCGTTTCCGCCCTGCGGTAAATTTCCCTCGTGTACGCCTTGATTTTTTCCGCGATTTCCGCGTTCAACGCGCCGCTGCCCCCGTCGTTTTGTTTATCCTGCAAATATTTTTCTTTAAACCCGTACACGCCGCCCGAAAACGCCGTTTCGGGCTGCGACACGATAATTTCGCCTTTCTTTCTGTACGCCGCGCAGTTCACGTCCGCCTTGTTTTCGAGATACGGCTCGAATATTAACTTTTCCCCGTACAAAAACGCCTCTTCCGCCGCCTTTTTCAGCGCCGATTCTTCATAAACCGTCGCAATGCCTATCGAAGAGCCGGAACATGCCGGTTTTACGATCAGCGGAAATCCCAGTTTTTTCGCTTCGTCAAACGCAGCTTCGCCCCGCCGCACGTACTCCTGCCGTTTCAACGCGACATACGGCAGCACGGGCACGCCGATTTCGCGGAGAAACAGTTTCGTCAGTTCCTTATCCATGCTTAAAGCGCACGCCGCCACGGAAGGCGAAGCGGAAGGAATGTTATACAACTCGCACAGCGCGGCGATTCCGCCGTTTTCGCCCGCGCCGCCGTGGCAGCAATTCAGCGCGACGGAAATTTTCACGCGCGATTTCGCCCGATGTTTTTTCGGCGGAACCATCAACAATTCGCCGCTTTGAAAAAAGCACTTCGAAAACGTATGTAACGGCAGCGGCTGTTCTTTGAAAACGTCCAAAGAGAACATTTCGGGCGAAGTATAAAAATCGCCGTCGGAATGAATATACACGGGCACCGCGCGAAACAGCGCCGGGTCAATCGTTTTCAGGGCAAGCACGCCCGTCAGCACCGAAATTTCCCGCTCCGCCGATTTTCCGCCGAAAAACACCGCCACGTTACGAACCATAAAAAAATACCTCCGCGTTTTGAAAATTTTTCCGCTTTGGTATTTCGAATGGTAGATTTGATGATTGCCGCCTGATTGCCGCTCTTCAGGTGCGCGCTCGAAGCATTATGCAAATGCGTTAATATATTGCGGGCACGTCGTTCAAAAACAGCACCGCGTCGCCTTCCGCAAGCAGCTCGCCAAGCAGCGGAATCACCTCGTCGCGCGTGCGGTAAATACGCAGATTCTCCTCCTTGCCGCCCGCCGTCAGGTATCCCTCTTTCACCGCCTCGGCGCCCGCATGAATAAACACGCCGTCGAACGCCGCCAGTTTCGCCCCCAGCGGACGATTGACCGCCTTATCTTCCAGCCCCGTTTCCACAATGCCCGGCGTTACCACATACTTTCGCCCGCCGAACGCCGACAGCACTTCCAGCGCCTGCGCCGCGCTTTTTTCGCTGGCGTTGTAGCCGTCGTCCAGCACGTACACGCCGTTTTCTTCGATGAGCTGCAACCGGTGCGGCACCGGTTTCGCCAGCGCCAGCCCCTTAAAAATCTCGTCCGCGCTCAATCCGATCTCTGCCGCCGCGTATGCCGCCAGCGCCGCGTTTTCCGCCGCTCCTCTGCCGAGAACGGGCATTTCCACGCGCCGCTTTTCCACCTTGCCGCCGACGTTCAAAGACAAATCAAACGACGTTTTCAGCGGAAATCCGCCCACGTCCGACGCCGCCCCCGCGGGCACGAATACGCATTTTTTCATCTCTTCCGCCGAAAGCTTATCGCCGAAATCCGCATACACTTCCGCCCCGCAAATCGCTTTCTTTTCCGCGCGGTCGATTAAAATCTTCTTTTCCGCAAAAATCTCTTCCACGCCGCCGAACGTTTCCGAATGTTGCCTGCACACCCCCGTAAATACGCCGTAATCCACAGGAAATAAATCGCAAAGTTCTTTAATATCCCCCGTTTTCGCCGCACCCATCTCCGCGATGAACACTTCCGCGCCGTCAAATTCTTTGCTTTCCAGCGTTTTCGCTATGCCCAGCGGCGTATTATACGATTCCGGCGTAGCGCACACGCGGTATTTTTCGCCGAGAATCGCGGCAAGCATATTTTTCACGGACGTTTTTCCGTAACTTCCGGTAATCCCTATCACGATGCAGCCGTTCTCTCTCGCCTTTTTCAGCTTTTTGGAAGCGCGCCGCACGTATCTCGCGTTTCTCGGCAACTCAAACGCGCACGAAACCGCGTTGGAAAGTTCGAACAACGGCGGCAGAAGCAGCGGCACCGCGCAGACGGGCAACAACGAAAACAGCGGGTACATTCTGCCCGGAATCACCTGTTCCAGCGCCGAAAACACGGCGACGATCGCATATACCGCCACGGCAAGCACAAACGCGTGCAACGCCGCCAGCCGCTTGACGCGCCCCGTGGGCACGAACGGCACTTTCATGGGCGATTTCGATTCCGTCAGGCAGAACAGCAACAAAAAAAACGTAAACGGCACCAAAGAAATCGTTTTAGCCATGCCCGCGCCGAGAAACGAAAAACACAGCGAAAACAGCGCGCACGTCAACGTCAGCATTAAAAACAGCAGGCACAAACGGTTGTACCACAAATTCTCCCGCCGTTTCAGCCAGGCGCGGAAGCGCGCATTTTTATAGCAGCACTGCTGCATCGCGCCCAGCATACGTATGCCCGCCGCGAAATACAGCGCCGTAGCCAAAAGCGTTACCGCTATTCTACTCAAAAGCTCACTCATCCGAAAAACTCCTCCGCAGCCAACGTAAAATCCGCCGCGTTTTCGGCAAAGGCAAAATGCCCGCCCTTGATATATTTCAATCCGCCCCGCGGCAGAATCGCCGCGTACTCTTCCGCTTCCGCCGCCGTGGTAACGGCGTCCTCCGTTCCTTCGATCACCAGCGCCCGCGGCGAAAACTTCGCAATATCCCCGCGCAGATCTTCGTTCACTATCTTTTTATAGCTCTCTTTCATCACGGGCGAAAGACTTCTGTATTCCTCGCTACCGAACTTCCGCTCCGCCAACGCGGGAAACCATTTTTTCACCGCCCTGTACGCCTTCACTTTCAGCCGGTATTTCCACGTCCGCCGCGGCAACAATCCCGCCGGCCCCGTAAAAATCATTTTATCGAAAATCTCTTTTCCGAAAGGCGCAATCGCTTGCATTTTCACCGCCACCCTGCACCCGAACGAATGCGCGATACAGTACGGTTTTTCAATGCCCAGCAGACGAAACGCCTCGCCCGTCCACGCCGCGTAATCGCTCACCGAAAACGGCGACGTAAGCGGCGCGCTCTGCCCGAACCCGCAAAAATCAAACGCCGTAACGCGGTACCGCCCCGAAAAATAATCGAGAAACGGCAAGAACGCTTCCTTCGAAGAAAGATACCCGTGCAGAAACACCAGATCTTTTCCCTCGCCTTTGCGGATAAAAGAAACGTCCTCTTTTCTCAATTCACAGCGCCTCCCCGTTCGCTTCCGCCCGCTTCGCCTCTTCGGGCGGAAACAGCCGTTTGCTCATCACAAACGCGTCCTCGCCGTCCGGGTAATACTTCCTGCGAACGCGCAATTTTCTATACCCCCTGCTCTCGTACAGGGCAATCGCCGCCGCGTTGCCCACGCGCACTTCTAAATACGCGCGGATCGCGCCGCGTTTTTCCGCCTCGCTTTCCGCCAGTTTCAGAAGCTCCCCGCCGATGCCGCGCCGCCGATAGCTTTCTTTCACCGCGATGTCGTCCGTCTCCGCGTCCTCGTACACCGCCGTCGCAAGCGCGTAACCAACGGGCGTATCCCCGTCGAACGCACCGAACCCGATAAAAAATTCCGAATCGAACGCTCCCGTAAGCATGGCTTCCGACCACGGATCGGAAAAGCACTCCCGCTCCAGTTTTTCCACGGCGGAAACGTCTTTTTTCGTCAGCCGCCTGTAGGTAATCCCGTTCATTTTTCCGCCCCGGCGTCGCCGTTTGCAAGCTGTTTCGCGGCGCGTTCGTCCTTTTCGATCTCCGCCTGACATTTCCGTATATACAGCGCGGCGGGCTCTTTGAAATTCTCTTCGTTTTCCGCCAGCTTCTCCGCTTCGGCGGCAAGCGCCTTTGCGGGATCGATTCGTACGCAGGGCAGGTCCGCGGGCAGGAAATCCGTGTTTTCCAGCGTGCGCAGTTCATACCCCTGCGCCGCCAGCGCGCGCAGCTCCTCTTCCGGAATATACGAAGGCGGCAACGTTACTTCGCCCGCCTCGTTATAGCCGCAGGCATAATAATGCGTGTGCAGCGCGTCGCAAAGGCAGAGGATTTTCTTTCCTTTCCCATTATATGCCGCGCAACCGAAGGTGGTTACGGGCAGAATCTTTTTCCCCGCGGCAAGCGCAAACCCTTTCATCGTCGCAATGCCGATGCGGATGCCCGTAAACGAGCCCGCCCCCACCGAACACGCGAAAAAATCCATCTCCGCGGGAGTCGCGCCCGCTTCTTTAAACAGCTTGTCCGCCGCGGGCATCAATTCGGAAGAATGGCGCATCGCGCAGTCGTCTTTGAAAAATTCGTATTTTTTTCCGCGGTAGCAAAGCACCGCGCATAAGTATTTCGAAGCGGTATCCGCCGCAAGATAATTTTTCAAAATTCTATCTCCCTGGCGTTTTCGCCGATTTTTTTAATGGAAACGCGTTTGCAGTTTCCGGGCAACAGCGGCGCAATGTTCCGCCACCATTCCACCACGCAGATACCGCCCATATCGAAGTAATCGGCAAGTCCCAGCCGCTCCGCCTGTTCGGGCGTTTCTATGCGGTAGCAATCGTAATGGAACAGCCTGCCGTCGTAATCGTTCATGTACGCGTACGTCGGGCTCGTGGGCTGTTCCGAAATGCCAAGTCCCGCGGCAAGCCCCTGCACGAACACCGTCTTGCCGGCTCCCATTTCGCCGTCCAGCAGCAGCACGTCGCCGCCGCGAAGCTTCGCCGCGTAGTTTTTTGCAAATTCGCGCGTCTGCTCCGCGCTTTCCGAGATAAATTTCGCCATAGCTTTATTATACTACCCGCGCGGCGATTTGGCAAGAATTTTTCGCTTTTTTACGCCTGTTTTTCGTTTCCGTCGTTGTTTTTTTCTTCCTCTACCGGCGGATTCTGCTTTTTATCTACCGTTTTTTCCGCAATTTCGCCGTCGATTTTTTCCGTCGGATTTTTCTTTCCGAATTTTTCGTCCGCTTTTTTCAGAAGCGCCGAAACGTTTTTATACACCGAAAACGTTATCAGCGAATCGAACAGGCAGCGCAGCGCGTTGAACGGCGCCACCGAAAGCCACAGATAAAACTTATAAAACGTTTCTTCCGTGCACGCGGGGTACAACTCCAGCAGCATGTTCACAAGCGTATTCATGCCCATCTGCTTCGCATACCAGGGAATAATCATAAACCGATTGGCTATCACCCCCATCGCCACCGAACACAGCCCGCCGATCAGGCAAGCCAGCGCCGCGCCGCCTTTCGTTTTCTTTTTCTCATAAAAAAGCCCCGCGGGCACCGCCAGCGCCAGTCCGCATAAAATATCCGCCGCCTCGCCCACAAACGCCGAAGTGGTGGGTTTAATCAGCATCTTAATCAGCGTGCGCAGCGCCACGATAATCGCCCCGGACGGCGCGCCCAGCGCAAACGAACCGATCAGCACGGGCACGTCCGAAAAGTTGAATTCCAGCCACGGCGCAAACGCCACGGGCATCGGAAACGATACGGCGTACAAAACGCCCGAAATCGCCGCGAAAATCGCTATCGCCGCCATTCTGGAAGCCGTAAAAAACGGCTGCTTCCGTTGTTTTTCCTCTGTTTTGTTCATGGTACAAAAGCCTCCCGAAATAAAAAAATCGCTGCCGGAAGATACGCCCTTGGCAGCGAAAAAAATACAAAAAAAATATAAAACTATCTTTTCCTATCCGGACTATACCGTCGGTATCGGAATCGCACCGATTCAGAATCTCTTTTTCCCTCGCGCGTGGCGGCTCGTTAAAAATCGATTGTCGCAGACTATCACTGCCGGTGAGGAATTTCGCCTCGCCCCAAAGACAAGCCTATTATAGCATGTTTTCCGGCGCTTGTCAAGGGCAAACGGCAGGCGCGGAAAATTTTTTAAAAACAGGTTTCGTCTTTCCCCTGTCGGCAAGAATTTTTATCCGTCAATTATCCGTCAGACCTGCCCTTCGCAAAAAATACTTCGGGCGGCGACGCGGCCGAAGCGCCCGGCACATTTCCGATTGTCCCGATGTGCCGGAGAAATTTACATCGTCTGAATTTTCACCAGATCGGTGTTGCCGGAAGTGCCGTCCGTCAGTCCGCCCGTCAGAACGATTTTATCTCCCGCTTTCAGCCCCAACAGTTTCTTCGTTTCCTGCGCCGTTGCGGTAAACATGGAAGTGATTCCGTCATACACGGGCGAAAGCTGCGGCGTAACTCCCCAGGAAAGCGCCAGTTTCCGCCACGTTTTTTCCGAAGTGGTAAATCCCACAATGTCCGCCGCGGGGCGGAACCTCGATACCATGCGCGCCGTTT
Organism: uncultured Eubacteriales bacterium; assembly: GCA_900542935.1. GTDB lineage: Bacteria > Bacillota > Clostridia > Christensenellales > Borkfalkiaceae > Scatosoma. The sequence continues at coordinate 17,804 of UQPN01000016.1, read as the reverse complement.
TGCCGGAAAGCGTGTTCACCACAATCGCTTTCGCGTGCACGTCGTTCGCCATGCCGCACGTAGCGTGGGAAATGGCGTCCACCGTGTTTTTGATGCGGAAATCCGAACGTTCGAAACGGCAGACGTAATCGATTTCCCGTTCCGTGTACTCCGCGATTCTCGCCATCGCCGCCACCGCCTGCACGGGGTATTTTCCCGCCGCCGATTCTCCCGAAAGCATCGTAGCCGAAGTGCCGTCGTACACGGCGTTCGCCACGTCCGAAATCTCCGCGCGCGTGGGGCGGGGATTCGTAATCATCGATTCCAGCATCTCCGTAGCGGTAATCACGCGTTTCCCGAGCAGGCGGCACTTGGTAATCAGCACTTTCTGAATGGCGGGCAGTTCCTCGTACGGAATTTCCACGCCCATATCGCCCCGACCGATCATAATGCCTTCGCATTCCGAACAGATCTCTTCGATGTTGTCCACGCCCGCGCGGTTTTCTATTTTCGCAATCAGGTCTATCCCCTCGCCGCCGATTTCTTTCAGATAATTTTTCACGTCGGTCAGATCCTGCTTGCGCGAAACAAACGAACACGCGATATAATCCACGCCGTGCTTTACGCCGAACAGAATATCGCTTTTATCCTGCTCGCTTAAATACACCTGACTGAGCACCTTGCCGGGGAAGCTCATGCTCTTTCTGTCCGAAAGCACGCCGCCCGCGTCCACACGGCATACAACGTCGTCGCCGTCGATTTCGGTAACGGTGAAAATCATCAGCCCGTTATTTAAAAGCACTTTGTCGCCCGCGTTCAGCTCTTTCGCAAGGTTTGGGTAAGAAACCGCCACGCGGGTGTTGTCGCCCTCGATCTGCTTTGCCGTAAACGTAAACTCGTCGCCTTCTTTCAGCGTGATCTTCCCGTCTTTGAACGTGCGTATGCGATATTCGGGACCTTTGGTATCCAGCATAATCGCCAGCGGATAGCGCAGTTTTTCGCGCACGTTTTTTATTTTTTTAATTTTTTTTTCGTAGTCCTCGTGCGTGCCGTGCGAAAAATTCAGTCTCGCCACGTTCATGCCCGCAAGGCACATGCTTTCCAGTGTTTCCTCGCTGTCGCACGCAGGACCTATCGTACATACGATTTTCGTTTTTCTCATAGTTTTCGTTCTTCCTTTCTTCGATGATTTTCAGCGCGATTATGCCCTTTTCAGCCGCGTTTAATACAACATCTGCGCCTTATCGGGCAATGTGAGCACGCCCGAATTATCGCCGCGCACCGTAAACTGCCCGTCCGCGTACGTTTTGTGCGGAATCAGATACACGCGCTTATCGCGCCAGACGCCGTTCACTTCTTCCGTCAGCCAGCCTTCGCGCAGAATTTTTTTCATCAGCTGTTCGTTGAGTTCCGCCACCACGGCTTTGTATCCGCCCGCGAACAAATCCATGATGTCCGCCCGCAGCCGCGATACCACAAACACGTCCGCCTGAATAAACCCGCGCGAATCGCAGTGCTCGCACGGCTTGAAAAAGTAAGCCTGCACCTCGCTTCCCAGCCGCTTCCGCGTAAATTCCGAAAGACAAAGTTCGCTCATCGGCAAAACGCGGCATTTCGCCTTATCGCGGGAGAGCGCGGCGGTCAGCGCGTCCGTAACCGCCTGTTTGTGCGCGGGCTCGTCCATATCGATGAAGTCCACCACCACGATGCCGCCCACGTTTCTCAGCCGCACCTGCCGCGCCACCTCTTTCGCCGCCGCCAGATTCACCGCAAACGCCGTTTCTTCCAGCGAGGTATCGCCCACGTAGCTGCCCGTGTTCACGTCCACCACCGTCATCGCTTCCGTCTGCTGAATCACCAGATACCCCCCGCCTTTTACGGTAACGTTGGGCTTCACGGCTTCGTACATCAGCTTATCGATGCCGAAGCGGCGGAACATGGCTTTCTCCCCGTCGCAATACACGATTTTTTTCGGCGACAAATCCCCGCGGAGTTTTGCCAGCCGCACCAGTTTTTCGTACAGCGCCCTGTCGCCTACCGTCATCTGCGCCACGTCGTCGCCGATGCTGTCGCGCATGACGCGCACGGGCAAATCGCTGTCGCGGTACAAAAGCTCGCCCACTTTGGCGTTTTTCGCCTTGTCAAGCGTCTCTTGGTACAAACCTTTCAGATACTCCGCTTCTTTTTCCAGCGCTTTTTTCGAAGCGTACGGCGCCTGCGTGCGCACGATGAACCCCTCGTCGGCGCTTTTGCGCATTTTTTCCGCTATTTTCAAAAGCACGGCGCGCGTTTCTTCGTGCGTGATTTTCCGCGATATGCCCAGAAAATCGGTATTCGGCAGATAGATGAGCCGTTTTCCCACAAACGAGAGCTTTGTGGTAACTTTTGCGCCCTTGTTCCCGCGCGGCGGCTTCGTTACCTGCACCACCACTTCGTCCCCCTCTTTCAGTTTCAGAGAACTCTGCTTTACGGGCGAACCGTCGTATTTCGAATAATCGGTGAACGCCTCGTCGGTGGATAAATAGCAATTTCTTTCCAGCCCGCAGGCAACAAACGCCGCCTGCATGCCCGAAAGCACGTTGGTAACTCTGCCCTTGTACACGTTGCCCACCAGATCGCCGTTTTTTTCCGTTTCGGCGGCGAATTCCGCCAACTCGCCGTCCTCCAAAAGCGCCGCCATAAGATGTTTGCAGTATCTGTCGAAAAACCATTCTTTCTTCATTCGTCGTCATCCTTTGCCCGCGCTCAAAAAAAATAATACGGCCTGCTTTGCTTTTGCGGTAGGCTCACAAGGGATTTTTGTACCATTAACAAGTATACCACGCTTCGCGTTTTTTGGCAACGTTTTCCGCCTGCATTTCACGCGTTTTTTGCGTTTTCGCGGCTATAAAAGCTTCTTTTTTCGCTTTTTTCCGCTTTTATAAATATTTCGGACAGCGTTTTATACAAATTTTCCCCCGAAACGGCGCCGTAAAGTTCTTTTTCTTCCGCTTCGAATATCCTTTCGCCGCCCGCATACACTTCCAGCACCAGATATTTGCCGCTCTCGCAAAGCGCAAGCGCGCGTTTCAGCGTCATCGCCCCGTCCGCCGCCGCTCGTTTCACCTCAATGCCGCGCGAAAACGCCGCCGCGTAATCGGGGCTGATTTTTTCGTACTTCCCGCCCGAAGAAAACGCGCCGAAGAACAGAAACGCCGCCGAGAAAAACAAAGAAAGCGCGCCGCCGCCCGAAAAAGCGAGCGCCGTCGCCGCAATGAAAAGCAACGCCGCGGCAACCGCGCTGATCGTCCTGCAAATTTTTTCCGCCGTTTTACCGCCCGTTCGCGTCGCCAGCGCGCATTTTAAAACGCGCCCGCCGTCCAGCGGATAAAACGGCAACAGATTGCCCGCGCCGATAAACAGCGAAAGATAAAACGCCGTATCGGTATACGCGTAAGTATCCGGAAACAACCACCACAGCGCCGCGAAAAACAGCGCCGTGCATAAATTGCACAGCGGCCCCGCGGCAGCTACGCGGATTTCGTCTTTAAACGAAATGCCGTCCAGATTTCCCGTAATCACGGCGCCGTACGGCATCAGCACCACGCGGTTCAAGCAAAAGCCCAGCTTCGCCGCCGCCAGAGAATGCGCGCATTCGTGTTCCAGCGCCACCAGCACCGCGCCGAGGTACAGCGGCAGCGAGCGGTTGAAACACGCGTACGCACCCGCCAGCAAAAAAAGAGGGTGAACGCGGAACGCTCCCCCCTCCTGCCGCCTGCGTTGCTTTTGCCGGCGCGTTCGTTTTACTTTTCCGCCCATACCAGACAGTTTTCTTCGTCAACGGCAAAGCCCGTCAGCATCTCCCCGCCCGCATACATGGTAACCTGCACGTCGCTTTCGCCGCGCGTATAGCCAACGGGAATATTCGCGTACACCGCAGAGCCCGTTTCGTAATACACCGCGTTCAGTCCGCTGATAATGCCGTAAAAATCGTCCGTATGCGAAATTTTCACGTCGTACGTGCCGTTTTCGTTCTGCGTAACGGCGGAAATCGTTCCGTCCACCGCAGGGTATACGCAGCACTTGCCTTTAAAGCTAAGCACGCCCGTTTCGGAAACGACAAGCGGCACTTCCGCAAAATCGTTCACCACGCTGCGCAGCGTAAAATCGGAATATTTCTTCGCCGCTGGGGCTTCCTGCTTCGGCTGATTGAGCGAACGGAAAAACACGTTCATGCCGCTCTTCGGCAAAAATACGTTCGTCATGAAAATCGTGGCGCACAGTACGCACGCCGCGGCAAATTCAAACGCGACGAACCGGCCCGCAAAACCGCCTTTTTTACGCGCGCCCGCTTCGTACGCGCCGTTTTCCGTATTTTCGCCGCGGTTGTCGTTGCCGATGGTTACCGTAGAAAACGCGGAATAATACGGCTCTGCGGCGCCTTCCGCCGCAAACGAAGCGCCTGCCGCCGTTTCCGAAGCACCGCTTTCCGCCGCGCCGGAAAAATCGGAAGAATACGCGGGATAAGCGGCGTCCGCGTTTTTATACGCCTCTTTATAAGCTTCGGCGCCCTCCTGCGGCGCGGTCGCGCCCGCCGCCCTGTCGTTCACCTTAGAGATGAGTTTTTCTTTGAGATCGCCCTTGTTTTTGCGGAACTTTCTGCGCTTTTCCGTAACGGACACGGTGGAAACGGGAATTTCCAGCATTTCGGCGTACTCGATTTCTTCGTTCATACCATCAACCTCCTTTTGAAGCCATCAGACGTGTTTTTCGCGGTATTGCCACCATCGTTTTTCCGTGGCTCGTATGCTATTTTATGAACGCGGAAATAAAAAAAGAACGGGCGCAACGCAAAAATTTACGCCGAACCCGCATTTTCCGGAACATATTTTATTTTTTTCGCATATATTCGCGCTTTTCCGACAAGTTTTTCTCTTTCCGCCGCCGAAGCGAAAATCTGTTTTACCGTTTATTTCTTCTTTTTGCCGCCGCCGAACAACATCAGCACGTACCACAAAAACCGCAGAAAATACACCAGCGACGTAGCCAGCGCCGCAACGTACGTCATCGCCGCCGCCTTTAAAACTTTCGAAGCGCCGTACAATTCCTCTTCGTCGATAATCCCCTCTTCCACCAGCATCGCTTTCGCCCGCCGCGAAGCGTCCAGCTCCACGGGCAGCGTTACCAGCGCAAACGCCGTGGAAAGCCCGTATGCCACTACGCCGGCAATCGCTATGTTGAAACCTATCCCCGGCGCCACGGAAACCACCAGAAATTCCAGAATAATACCCAGAATCACCAGCGGCACGGCAAGAAACGATCCGATGTTTGCCAGCGGCACCAGCGCCGTGCGGATTTTATACGGCGTGTAACCGCTCTTTTTTTGCATCACGTGCCCGATTTCATGCGCGGCTACGGCTACCGAAGCCACGGAATTATCGCCGTACGTGCTCTCCGATAAATTCACCAGTTTTTTCGAAGGATTATAATGGTCGGTTAAATTGCCGTTCACCTTTTCCACGGTAATATCGTCTACGTCGTTCGCGCGGAGCAGCCGCACCGCCGTATCGTATCCCGTCATCTTCGAACTCGATTCCACGCTTCTGAAAGCGCTGTAAGTAGAATTCACTTTCATGCTTGCCCACCCCGCGAACAACGCGCAAAGCAGCAGCAATCCCAGAAATATATAATACATCATTTTGCTTTTTTCTCCCGGAGCCTTTTCGCCCCCGTTTTAACCTTTGTAGATATATCATATCATATTTTTTTTGATTTATCAATCTTTATACCCGAATTTTCGTAAAGAAAATCGGCAAGACGCATATTTTTTGTTGTTTTACGCTAAAATGCCGCCTGAAAAAACTTTCGTCGCGAAAATACCGCCAAAACGCACTTTCGCCGTGAAAAGCGTGAATTATTTTCATTTCTACGCCTCTTTCGGCAATCTTCGACTTTTTTCGCGCAAAAATGTTATTTTTTTTCATTTTTTTGCGCAATCAACCACAAAAAAACTTTTTAAAAAAACTTCGAAAAAATATTTTACTTTTTTTTATTTATGTTGTAGAATATACTCGTAAACAGCGAGAGCAAGTGAAGCGGCGATGAACCGAACGAAAGCCTTGGCGGTTTACATGAAATTACTCATCATTTTCCCCCTTATCATAAGGTAACGTCCTTCGGCGCAAGTCGAAGGACGTTACCTTTTATTCCGATTTTAAATAATAATTTTGAAAGGCTTCCTTTATGTTCCATAGGGAAGTGAGTGAATAGAATGGGCGGTGCGGTTGGTTTCGTACCGCCCGTTATACCTGAAAACTCTTCACGCGGGGTTAGGTATCACGCCCACGCAGTTATCATAAATTTCTACAATGCTTAGTGCTTTTAATTTCATAACGACGACCGCCAAAAACATTATTTGATAAAGCAATTATAACAAAAACGAGATAATTTTACTCTCCGCTTGCAAGCACGATTTCAACGCTCGTTATTTCCACGAACGCTGACGGATCGAACGCAATTTTGTGTGTTTCGTGTTTGCCGTTGACGATCGATGAACTTCCGTATTCCGTATCGTTTCCGTCGTAGCGATAAATCGTTGCAAATTTCTGCGTTTCTTTGTCCAGCGTTTGATATTGTTATCATTGCTAATGAGATATATTTGTTCTTTGTTGTCATATTTTTCTCTCCTTATCCTTTTCTAATTACTAAATGAATAGGAGACCTTGGAACGAACCCTTCATATGTCCCATATTCATTTTGTTTCCCTGCAAAAAATCCACAATATAAAATTTTATCATTATCTATGTCATAATAGTATAATACGAACGGAGTTACGCCTCTCGCTGTACCTGCCATTTGCGTCTCTATGCCACAAGTACTTAGAAAGATTTTATCATCAAAAACCTGTATCCCGGAAATCCAAGGTTGATGTGTCCTAATTTTACCCTTTTCATCCCATATATGATTGATATAACTTGAAACTTGACTTCTTTGTTCAATAAAATTTATATCTATAACAATTTTGTTTTCATCATAAATTATTGTATATTCATCGACAGTTAATGTTTTACCTCTAAAAATATACTCTTTTATAGTATTCTGACTTACTGCAGATTCATCTTCCTCTGTTCCATATATATTTTCAAAGTAATATCCTTCGTATTCAATAGGAATTTCACTCATTTTTTCATATAGCCACTTATGTTCATTTGCAAAACAACCTTTTGAACATCCAACAGATGATAAACATAAAATTGTTAAAGTAAATATTGATATAATATTCTGTATTTTTCTCATTAAAAACTCCTTCCTCCATTTGTATATCCTACTATTCCTCCTACTGCCGCATAATGTCCTGTTGAATAACCATTTTCCGTATCGCCCCTAAAATTTTGATAACAATATACACTTGATAATCCAATTTCACAATGGGTTATTGTTACTCGTTGCTCAAATAATTCTATCGTTCTTTTTCTATTTAATTTTAACTTGTCCGTTTCAACGCGTCCGCTTTGTGTTTTTGTTCTCCCTATGGAATATAAATCTCTCCCTTATTCAACAAAACATACAAACTCACATTGATTATCTGACCGCTTTGGACTTCGTTTTATTTTAATTTACCTTTTGCAACACTCTCTGTTGCAGGCAGCAAACAAGCATACAACGCAAACGAGCGACAATAAGCACAAAAGCAATTTTTTCATAGTTTAAAACCTCCTGTTTTTCAATTTTTTAAAACGGTTGATAAGTAGAAATATTTCCGTTTATATCGTTATATTAGTTAAAAAGCAACAAAAAAGCGCAAGGAAAAAGTTCTTTCTCTGCGCTTTTAAACTAAATGTAATTCATAGGCGGTTACCTCCCGTCGAGAGTTTTTGGTTTTAATAATTTATTTGTTTTGTTCTGCCTCTTTACCTTGTTCTTGATGTTTCGGTATCTCTATACGAGTACTGTTGTATGTATTATAGCACAAAATCTTTATTTTTCAAGTTTTAACGCGCTATGCTATGTAAAACATATAAAAATCATCTCTTTATTCTGTTTTGAAGCATTTTGTCGTCACTTTTTCAGGTAATTTATCACTCTTTTTCTGTTTAATTTTAACTTGTCCGTTTCAGCGCGTCCGCTTTTTGTTTTTGTTCTCCCTATGGAACATAAACCTTCCCTTTTTCGGGGAAGCCTTTCCTGTTTTTTCGCGCCGTTTTATTTCTTTTCCCGTTCGTTCGCCGCGTTCTCCGCGCCGCCGTCCGTTTTTTTCGCGCCGTCATCTTCCGTCAGCGCGGCTTTCAATTCTTGCGCAACCTCTTTCGTAACGGGCATCGTTTCGTCTTTCATATACTTCACGATTTCGCGATGGAAGCCGATCATCATAAACATCGCGCCGACGGCAAACAGCGGAAAGCCCACGAAAAACGCCCAGAATTTTTCCGGTCTGTTCTCGCCTTTAAACGCCTGCGCGAAATCTACCGCGCCGATAACGATGAATACGATGCCTACGGCAAGCAGAATCAACCCCGCCGTTTTCATAGCTTTTTTGAATTTTTCATGATTGTTGTTCATTTCCTGTATCTCCTTTAACCTATATTTCCGCAGCTTCGGCGGCTTTCGCCGCGTTCGCTTCCGCGTCTTTTCCGCGCTGGTAACGCACCAGCAAATACGATATGGCGGCGCCCGCAATAAACAGCGCCACGCCCAGCCACAAATCTTTCCACGCGATTCCGTTTGCAGCCCACGTTTTATATACGGCAAAAATTTCCACGTTGCAGAACATGGCGATAATCGATCCGAGCGAAAGCCCCACGATTATGGAATACGCCGTATGCCGAGCCTTCCGAAACGCCCGCGTCAGCGCGCCGGAAGAAAAGAAAATGCCGATTAAAAACCCGATGCCCAGCGCCGCGTACGTTAAAAATATCATCGGATTTGCTTTCCAGTAGGTAACGTGCACGCTTTCCACCAGCGGCGTGAAATACCCGATGCTCATTAAAATCGCGCTTGCGGAAAGCCCCGGCACCACCTGCGTAAGCCCCACTGCCGCGCCCACGGGCAAACACAAAACAATGCGCCACCACACGGAAAGATCTTTGCCCGCGCCGCCCGAAAACACTACGGAACAAATCGCCGCCGCCACGGGAATACATACGCCGGCAATAAACAATGCCACGCGCCCGCCCGTGCGCTTCGCGCCTTTCAGTTCGTCTTTTACGGCAGGAAACGCGCCGCACATCAGCCCGGCAAATCCGCCCACGATGGCGAACGGTATGTATTCCAGCGCTTTCTGCACGGTGAAAAATCCCACGGCGAGCCCGATGACGATGCCGATGGCAATGGGCAGCAAAAAGAAAAAGCAACGTTTAAACTGCCGGAACAGATTTGAAACGGCGTATAAAAACGCGTCGTACAATTTGAATATAATCGCCACCGTAGAACCGCTGATGCCGGGAACGATTACGGCAAGCCCGACGAAAAATCCGAGCAGCGCGCTTTTGCACCACGTTTTTTTATTGTATTTTATCAACGCTTTCCGCAAATCTTCCTGCATACAAATTTCCTTTACAGAATTTATTTACACATTCTGTACATTGATTATACAAAACGCGCGCGATTTTGTCAAGGCGAAAAGCGCAATATTTTTCCGCAGTTGAAAAAGTTTACAAAAAAATTACATTCGGCCGCGTTTTTTTGGCTGTTTTACCGTGATTTTATGTGTATTTCGGGCTGTTTTTTGCGTGATTTTCGCCGAAAAAACGCGTTTTTCGAGCTTATTTTGCACGTTTTTACGCCGAAATTATAGTAAAATACAAGAAAAAAAGAGGGTGAAACAATATGAATTTTATCAAAAAAATGTGCGTTTTGCGGCAAATCCGCCCCGGTTTTTCGGGCGACGGCAAACAGGCGGGCGGCGTGGTGAAAGCGGAACAATACGGCAAAAATCTTTCCGTGGAAGTTTCCGTCATCGGGTTTGCGCCTCTTGCCGCGGGCGAATATTACGCCCTGATCGCCGACGCGAAAGAGCGTACGGAATTGCTGCCGCTGCGCGGAAAAAGCCTGTTCAATTTACTATCGGAGCTGGATATTTCCGAAGGGTTCTGCGCGGTGATCTGTCTTGTGAAAAACGGCGTTACGCCGCTTGCGTACGGCGTAAGCGGCAACCGCGAATACGATTTCGACCGGTTGATTTCCGCCGCGGGTGAGAAAGAAAACGGCGACTTTCGCATTGCCGCGGCGGACGCAAACTTCCGCGCGAAAGAATACGACGAACAAGACGACGAACAGGACGATAAAAGCGGCTACAACGACGAAAGCATTGCGGAACGCGATTATTTTAAAACGGAGGCACACGATGAACGCGGAACGACTTTTAAACGTGATGAAAATGCGCGCGCTACAGCTGAGAATGCGGCAGAAAGCGGGCAGGCGGGGCAAACGGCTGCAACAGATGAAAATGCTGAAAACGTACGCAAGCCGCTTAACGAAAACGGCGACGAATACTACCGCTCGGTGAAAGACGAGATTGACGAGCTGTTTAAAACGCACGAAAAAGACGATACATTGAAAGAGGCGTTCCCCTGTTCGGAATGGGTGAAAATAAAAGAGCCCGACAAGGCGGAATACCTTGTGGGCGTGATTTACGAAGAAGCGGCGCCGCTTTATATCTGCTATGCCTTCCCTGCGGCGGACAAAGACGACCCGCCCGAAGATATTGCGGAAACGTGCGCGTTTGTTCCCCTTTCGCCGTTTATCGGCGCGAAGGGCTGCTTTGTAATTTTTCAGAGCACCGCCACGGGCGAATGCGTAAAACTGAAAGAGGCGTAAACATGAAAGATGCGTAAAAACGAGCGCCGCGCGGAGCGATTTTGTTCCGCGCGGCAGTTTTTATAAAAGTATTATTTTACCATTCTGCGATCTCGTTCTTATCGTTATAGTGCCAAAAATTCCCTTCAACTTCCGGCTTCGTTTCGCTATAATAATATCGCGTTGCGCTTGTTAATTTGTCGTTATCGCTATCAATAGCAAGCTTATTCCATTCTTCCGCCGCGCCGCGATAATAAACTGTTTTCATCCGCGTGCAACCATAAAACGCCGAACCGCCAATAGTCGTTATGCTATTCCCTATCGTTATGCTTGTAAGTCTGCTGCAATATCCGAACGCCGCACCACCGATAGACGTCACGCTATTGCCTATCGTTACGCTTGTAAGTCCGCTGCAATTGAAGAACGCCCCATTGTCGATAGAAGTTACGCTATCTGGTATCGTTATGTTCGCAAGTACGCTGCACCAGCTAACCGCCGAATAACCGATAAATCGGCAATTATTATCGATTTTCATCTCGGTGATACTCGTGCTTGTAGTTCCGGCTAAATAAAGATAACGATTTTCGGAATTGCCTAAATATTTTAAATTTTCTTTTACGTTATACGTAAGCTTGCTGCACATTTCGAACGCCGACTTGCCGATAGAAGTCACGCTATTCGGTATCGTTATACTTGTAAGTCCGCTACACTCACGGAACGCCGCTTCGCCGATGAAAGTAACGCCATTCGGTATTTCTATACTGGTAAGCCTACTGCTTTTATAAAACGCTTCCTTGCCGATAGAAGTTACTCCGTTAGGTATTTCTATGCTGGTAAGCCTGCCGTCTTCATAAAACGCCTGATCGCCGATATATTTACAACCGCTGTCAATTTCAAAATTTTCAAGATTTTGGCTTGCTCTCACCAAGAAAAGATACAGGTTATCTTTCGAGCCGATATATCTGAGATTGTCTTTTTCGTTAAAAACAGTTTGGCTATTCTGAAAAGCCCCGCTCTCAATATTTGTAATCTTCACGCCGTCGATTGCTTCGGGAATAACAAGCTTTGTTTTATTTTGCCCGTAGCTCGTCAATCCCGTGATTGTATTTCCGTTTTCGGAAAGCTCAAAAATCGCGTTCCATGTCGCGTAAACCGTAATATTTTTTGCAGGCATTGTTTCCGGAATGGTAACAACGTTCGCCCAAGAATTATCGCTTTCGCGCCACTCTTTAAAATCATACCCCTCCCGCTCGGGCGTTTCCGCTTCAATCGCCGAGCCGTAGTCCTGCGTAATCGTTTTATTTTCAAATCCGCCGCCCAACACAAGCGTCAGCGTATATTGATTGACTTTCCATTCGGCGGAAAGTGTAAGATTTTCCGAAATCGTTTCGGGCAGCGGTTGATCCCAGCCGTTTTGCGTGTACCCCGTGCGCGTAAATTCGGGCGCGGTAACCTTGCCGCCGTATTTCACCTTTTTTGTTTCCGTTTCATTTCCGTACCCGTTGAATGTTACCGTCAACATTTCGCGAGTATAGTACACCTTTAAAACCAGCGAGCCGTTGCCGTTAATATTGCCGCTGTCGGTTGCGGTGGATTTATGTGAAAAATGCTCGTAGGATTTAATTTGCGCCGTTGCGGTAGTATCCGTTTCGCCCTGCAAATCGACGGTTTCGTGCAAAGTATATCCGTTATCGTTTGCGTTTTCCCAATAGTACTGCACTTTATACGGCGTATCGGTATGGGCTTTCCATACTGCGCCAACCGACGTGTTTTGCGTGATCGGTTTCGAAAAATCATAATTCCATTTTTCGAACGTATACCCCGCTTTGCTCTGCGCGACGGGTTCGGCGGCAAAACTATCTTCTTCCACTCGCTGCGGTTGCACTTCCGTGCCGCCCGCTGAATTAAACGATACGGTATAAAGCGGACGGCGGCGCACCGTTACGGTGTACATTTTCACCGTTTCGCCGTCGATTGTTTCCATTATGTAGGCGGTATTATCGCCCACGGAAAGCGGAATCGTTTTCGTTGCCACCTGTTGCGCGCCGTAAATATCGAGCGCCACGATAAACTTCGACGCGCCGTTTGCCGTGATTTCTTCCAGAAACGAAAAAGTTTCCGTAGCGTTGCTCACTTTTCCGTACACGTTTGTGCCATCAACGTTAAGAGTTTTGTATTCCAGCCCTTGCCTGACTTCTTCGTTTCCGCCGCCCGTTTCCGTTTTGTTATCGCAAGAGGAAAGAGCAAACAGCCCGCAAAAAATCATTACGATTGCCGCAATCAGATTGACTAAACGCTTTTTCATTACCTTTTTCCCCTTTTATTCTTAATTAACTACATTATATCACTGTAATTCCTATTTTGCAATAATTTAAACTATTTTTTTGAGAATTTTCAAATAGAAAACAAGTCGCGCCTCTTGATTTTCAAAAATTTTTTGTCAAAAATATTCGGAAAATCCAAAAACAGGCGACGCCCCTCATCAGTCGCCGAACGGCGACAGCAGGCTGCCGAAGCTGCCTTAAACGGCAGTTCGGCAAGAAAAGCCCCCCCAAGGGGAAGCCACGAAGTGGCTGACAATTTTTGCCGAAGAAATGAAGTTTACTGAATTTCTTTCAGGCAAGGGGAAGCCTATATTAAATGTAAATTTTTAATTTTCGTCTACGTAATAGAACGTATCGTCGGAACGGCGCTTTACTTTTTTAAAATTGCCGATGGTTTCGTTCACCGTTTCCACAAAAGCGAACGTATCCGGATACTTTTTGATGATATTTTCAAAATCCACAATCTGATGCCGGCTGACAACGCAAATGATGACGTCGCGTTCCGTGTTGCTGTACACGCCCGTGCCGATCATCTTTGTGGCGCTGTGTTTGAGTTTTTCCACGATTTCCTTATCGATTTCTTCCGCGTGCCGCGTGATAATCAAAAATTTATACGCCGACTTCACGCCCTGCAGACTGCGGTTTGCCATAAACGACGAGATGAAGCTGTACAGAACGCACATGCACACGGGCTTGTAATTGCGGATTACGGCGCCCGTTTCCGGGTTGATATCGGTATACACGAAATACGAAGAAATCGCCACGACGGCGTTCAGCGCAAACAGTACCCATACGAAGTTCAGGTTAGGAACCTTTTTATTGACGAATTTGGAAATGACGTCGGTACCGCCCGTGGAGCCGTTGCGACGGAACGCCATTCCGTACGCAAAGCCGCTGATGACGCCCGAAATAAGCACGGGATAGATGGTATCGGCGCCCCTGGCATCGTAACGGAAACTGCCGAGCGCGTTGGTTTTGCTGAGCAGTAGATATACGCCCGAATAAATGACGCAGTACGCGCCCGTTTTCAGCGCGAAATCTTTTTCCACGAGAAAGTATGCCAGCATGCAAAGCGGCATATTGATAATCAGCGACATATAGGCGAGATTCATTCTTCCGCCCGTAAGATAATCGATCATCGTAGCCACGCCGTTCAAGCCGGACGGCGCGAATTTATTCTGCACTACGAACAAATCGTAATTGAGCGCCATTAAAACAGCCATTGCCGCAATGACGGCGTAATCGGCAATTTTTGCCTTGCCTGCGCGTTTTTCCATCGACATTTTTTATTTTCTCCTGCAGTATAAGCCCGTTTCCGCCGCGCGGACGGGCGGTTGATTGAATTTATTTCGCCTCTTCGTCCTGCCGGCGGCGGAAGTTGCCCGATACCCCCGCCACTTCGGTGTAGTATACGAACGTATCCGGATATTTTTTGAGTATGTTTAAAAATTCGGGTATCTGACGCAGGTTCACCACGGAAAAAATCACCGCGCTGTCGCTTTCCGTAAACATGCCCTTGCTTTCCACCACCGTGGCGCCGTGTTTTAAATTGTACAGAATTTCGCCGCGGATTTCTTCGGGGTGTTTGGTTACGATTTTAAATTCCACCGCGTTGCGCGAATCTTTCATGAACGCCGCCGCCACGCGTTCGTACACGAACATCTGCACCACCGAAAGCAGAATACTGTCCAACTGACGATACACTGCGTAGGAAATGAAAATGATGGCGTAAGAGATGACGGCGATTACCCTTTCCACGTTTAAGTACGGGCGGCTTTTCTGCACCATGCACGCCACGATGTCCACCCCGCCCGTAGACATGCCGATGCGAAGCAGCATGCCCATTCTGGCGCCCAGAATGATGCCCGAAAAGATGGCGGGAAGAAATCTGTCCGTTTCCGTATGATACTGATAAAAGCCGATTTTTCTGAGAATAATCAGAAACAGCGAATTTAAGACGGTGAACGCCAGCGTGCCGATAACGTACCGTTTTTTCAGCACAAACAGCGCGGCGATAAGAAGCGGCGCGTTGAGCATAAGCATATACCAGCCCGCGTTGAGCCCCGTGATTTTTTGCAGCATCGTGGCGACGCCGTCCATGCCCGCGGGCGCAAATTCGGCGGGGTACACGAACACGTGAAAGCCGAGGGCGGACATGATTGCCGCCAGAAGCACCGTAGCCGCGTCCAGAAAAATTCCCTTCGTTTTTTTGCCGTCCGGGCGGAACTGTTTTGCGCCCGACGATTTGTCGCCGTCCGTCCGGTTCTGTTCGCCGACGGCGTTTTTTTCGTTTTCAGCCGACATATTTTTTCACTGCTCCCGTCCGTTCTCCCGCCTTGCGGGGAGAACGCGTTTATCATTATACGACTTTTCCGTGCGAATGTCAATAGCTTTTAAATACAGCCGCGAAATTTTTCCGCCGCGAAAAGCGCCGTCGCGGTTCACGTCCGTTATTTGTAAAAAGAGAGCGGAACGGAAAAAATTCCGTTCCGCCGTGGGGGCGTTTTTATGTTTTACCGGATTTGCCGGAAATTACGCGTTCTTTCTTTTTTCCGCAATCGCGATTGCCGCCGCCGAAACGAGCGCGGCGAAAATGCCGCCGCCGACGGTAGATTTGCAACCGCCTTTTTTCTCTTCCCGCTTCGGATAATCCACGCGGAAAGCGCGCGTATACGTAACCCGTTCCACCTCTTCGTATGCGGCGATAACTTCGGCATGATCTTCGTATTTTTTCACGGCGAAAATCGTGCCGTCCTGTTCCTCCGTATCGCCTGCGTACGTGGTGGCGATCAGGCGGATTTTTCCGCCCGCTTTCAGTTCCGCCGCTTCGGCGCTCTGCCCCGCCTTGCCTTCGATTTTGCAGACAGACGCGCCGAACGCGTCGGCCACGTTATTCGTCAGCCCGAATTCGCCTGCGGACGATAAGGAAATGCAATCCTGCGCCGAACCGATTGTCCAGCAAAAGCTCATGTAGCCCCTGTCTTTCAGCGTGCTTTCGAAATACGTGTAATCGCCGAGGTTGCCCTGCGTGATATCGGCAACGGCGTTATATTTGTTGTAAAACGCGCTGTCCTCTTCGAAACTTCTCTGCGCGAAACCGGAAAGCGAAGCCACAGGCACTTCGGGAAGTACTTCGCGCATGGATTCCAGAACCGTCGAGCTGAAAGAAATCACCGTAATCTGATCCCAGAAATCGTAGGTTTCTATCAGTTTTCGCAGCTCCGTTACCAGCGCGGGCGCGGCGTTCTTGATTTCGAACACGAACACCACCGGTTTGCCCTTGAATTCCTTGAAAAAATCTTCCGCCGTGGGAATTTCGCAAGCCTCGGTTTTGTAGCCGTTCATCGTTTTGCACACTTTATAACGCCGTATTTCTTCCAGCGTCATATCGGAAATGTTCTGCGCGCCCGATTCGTAATCGGTTGTGCGGGCGATGCTAGCGTCGTGCATGATGACGATCTGATTATCCTTGGAAAGTTGCGCGTCGATTTCGATGTGCGTGGCGCCGCTTTCCACGGCGGCTTTACAGCCTTCGACGGTGTTTTCCGCTCTGGTTACGGGCAGACCGCGGTGCGCGATATTCAGAGAGTATCTCGCCACGGACGGCTGAATATACTTTCCGCCCTCGTTCAAACTGCCGCCTTTATAGGATGCGTACGCTTTGAAAATTGCGGAACAATCGTTTTTAATCAGTCCGTACGTTCCCGAAGCCACGGCGTTTTTCACGTCGAACGCGTCGGCGTCGTCGGGAAGTTCCGTCCATACCGTTTTCATGCGGCTCTGGAAATACGTTACGGTTTTTAGATCGCTCTGTTCGCAGGAAAGAATCAGCGTGGTTGCCATGGCGGCGCCCGACGTTTTTACGATTTCCTTTTTATCCGTAAGCGGTTTTGCGGAGCAATCGTAAATGCCGCGGATGCCCGGCAGGGCGCCGCGCACGTAAGAAAGCACGTCGGCGTTATCGGAAAGCACGGCGATATCCGAAATTTTGTTGCTTTCGTATGCCGAAACGAAGGCTTCCGCCACGCTCTGCGTTTTGATTTCCGCCACGGGAATCGCGGCGAGATAAATCTGCGCGAACACGTCGGCGAACGAACCGATGACGCCGCCGGAAGAAGAAAGCACGTTCATCCCGTCGTCCAGCGTTAAAATAACGTTTGCGGGGCGTTCGTCGGAAGAAAGATCGATTTCGCCGAGAGCCTCCTCGTTTTTCAGGCGAAGAATCACGGACGGCGCGCCGTACAGTTTGTATCTTTCGTCCGGTTCGGTTTTAACGAACGACGACGAATCCGCCACCGCGGAAAACGCGGACGAAGCGAGAGGCGCCGCGGCGCCGAAGCACGCCGCGCCGAGGACTACGGAAGCAAGCAGACAATTCAGCGATGTTTTCATTTTTCTCCCTCTGTTTTTGTTTTTTCCGGCGGCGCCGTTTACGGTTCGTCGATGATTTTCATTCTTTCCATCGGCGCGAAGTTCGGCTGATGCAAAACGATATGCGACTTCCCCTGCAAATCGGTGAATCGCATGCAATGCCCGCCGTCTTTTTCGAAAATTTTTCTTTTTGCGACGTAATCGCCGCGGACTCCGTTTTTACTGACGCTTTCGAACACGGAATAGCCCGTTTTCGTATACGTGGACCACAGCAGCGAAATATTGCCGTCCTTTTCGTACAGGTACGGTCCTTCCGCCACGTAGCCCGTGGTTTTGCCCTCTTCGCCGATTTGCACG
>UQPN01000015.1 GCA_900542935.1 uncultured Eubacteriales bacterium | reverse complement strand
AAGACACCACCCTTTCACGGTGGTAACATGGGTTCAAGTCCCGTTGGGGTCACCATCTGCTAACAAATCCGAACACCTTTGTTCGGGTTTGTTTTTTTAAGAAAAAACGACATTTGTCGCAAAACGCTTGACTTTTTTACGATTTTCAATTACAATGAAAGAAATTTTTAATTTTCTTCTATAATTATGAAAAAAATTTTTTATACAATCGATCGGGTAATCCCCGTAAACAGCGTAGTTCTCACCCGCGACAAAACGTTGCCGAAAGATGGATATTCTTTTTTCGTTACGGACGAAGGCGACGTAATCGGGAAATTTTATAACGAACGCGCAAAAAATTATCTTGAAGAAGAAATCGCGAAAGAGCGCAAGAGCGGAAAAATCCGTAAAGTGTATCTGAAAGATTATCCCTGTTTCCCGTTCCGCGCGGCAATCGAAGGCTTTTACGGCACGCCGTTTACGCAGGCACAGCGAAAAGATTTATTGTCGTTTCTAAAAAAAATCAGAATGAACGCGTATATCTACGCGCCGAAAGATGATTTGTATCATCGCGACGCATGGAGAGACGACTATCCCGGACAGACGCTTTCGCTTTTGAAAGAACTCAGAGAAGAAGCGGATAAAAATTTTATCGATTTTTATTTTGCCGTCAGTCCCGGAAAAGACTTTTGTTATGCCGACGATAAGGATTACCTGATTTTACTGCAAAAACTCAAAGCCGTTTCCGCTTGCGGCATAGATAAATTCGCTTTACTGATGGATGATATTCAGCCCGTGCTTACCGAAGAAGAGGCGAAAATATATCATTCTCCGGCGCATGCGCAGGCTGCGCTGGCGAATCGGCTTGCGAAAGACTTGCCGAAAAGCGCGCCGCTTCTGTTCTGTCCTACCGATTACATGCAGAATTTCGATACGCCGTACAGAGAGGAGCTGCGAAAATATCTGCAGCCGGAAACGGAAGTATTCTGGACGGGATACAATACCGTGGCGGAAGCGATAACGGAAGAGGACGGCGAAATCGTAAAAAATTGTTTCGGGCGGGAACCGATTTTATGGGACAATTATCCCGTGAACGATTTTTCTCCGAAAAAGCGTATTTATTTCGGCGCGCTTTACAATCGCGGCAGGTATTTATATAAAACGCATAAAGGCTACACGGCGAATTTATCCTCGCTGTACGAGTGCAATAAAATCCCCCTCGCCACCATGGCGGATTACGCGTGGGACAGCGAGGGCTACGACGCGGAAGAATCGTTGAAAAAAGCCGTGGCGGGGTATTTTAAGGGGTGCGCCCGCGCGGGGAAAACTTTCGTACGCTTTAACGAAAGCAACATTTTTAAAAAACGTTATCCGGTGAAAGAACTTCTTGAAAAAGGCAATTTTGCCGCGCTCGATTCGCTGTATGCGGGCATGGAAAACGCTTTGGAGGTCCTGAAACAAAAAGCGCCGCATAGCTTTCTGGAAGAAACGCAAGACTTGTTCTCGGCGATGAAGTACGAGGCGGATTTATATTTTTCGCTTCGGGGAAAAAGAGAAATCGACCGAAAAAAAACGGCGGAAAAACTCAACGCCTGTCGTTTTTCGGCGGCGGATAATTCGTTTTTGAAGTATGCCGCGGAAAAAGCTTGCCTCGATATACAAACGGAAGAAGAAAGAATAATTTATCGGAGTTGGAAAATATGATAGGAAAAGTATACGACAGAATCAACAATATGCGACCGGTAGCAACGAAAACCGATCTGAAAGTAATCGACGGCATCATGAAATTGAAAAAAGACGAAATTATTTACATGTCGATTACGGAACTTGCCATGCGGCTCGGCGTTTCGGAAGCTACGATTCTGCGGTTCTGCCGTAAAATCGATTATCGGGGATTTCAGGATTTCAAATTGTCGCTCAGTCAGGAAACGGGCGGAGGCAACGCCGCGGACGAATCCGATTATATGAAAAACATCGTATACGATATGACGGACGCGATTATGGAAACGTACAAAGCGCTGGACGCAAAACAATGTTCCGACGTGGCGAAACTTATCATATCGTCAAGAAAAATCTGTATTTTCGGGGTGGGCAACAGTTCGATTGCCCCCGCTATGTTCAAAGTGAAACTGGCGCGTACGGGCATCAATGCGGATAATTCCGGCGATACGCATCTGCAGACGATCATCACGTCGAATCTGAACGCGGAAGATCTTCTTATTTTAATCAGCGTTTCCGGCGCTACGAAAGATATTATCAATCTTGCCGAAATCGCAAAGAAAAACGGCACGCCGATTGTGGTGATTACGAATTACAACAAATCGCCTCTGGCAAAATATGCCGATTATCTGTTTCTTACCTGCCGCAAAGAGGGCGTGTATGAGGGCGGCTCGATGGCTACGGTCTGCGCGCAGTCGTACATCGTAGACGTGCTGTGCGCCACGGTTTATAAAGATCTCGGCGCGGAATCGGATGAGCGCAACATGAAAGTGGCGCTGACGATTTCCGATAAAGCTATCTGAACCATCGGGGAAAATCGCTATGACGAATTTAAAACAACTGGACAGGCTGGTTCTGAAAATCGTAAGACTCAAAGACGCGTATTCGGAATACGTCGTTTCTTCGCTGACGGAACAGAACGTATATCTGAACGGTAAAAAGATAGAAAAAGGGCAGGTCTGGGGCGAAGAATTCGGTTGCGGAAAATTTACTTTCGCATATGAGCCGGAAAAGTACGTTCATCCGTACCTGTACGTGGAAAACGGAGGCGTGGAGCACTTGTTGTCGGCAGACGGCAAACCGTTCGGCATGGCAGATTATCTGCCGGACGGAAAAGACGCGATTTTCCGTTGCCACAAATACGTATCTTTAAGCGGGATAAAAAAGCCCTCGGAAATCACGGTGGATTCATATGCTTCCCACACCTTTTTCGGCACCATGCCGTTTGAAAAGAAACAGACGTTTTCCATTAACGGATACCGCCCCGCGCGCGTTTATAACGGAATATATGTCGCGGAAATCGATGAAACGGTAAAACGCTTCGTAGACGATTTGTCGCTGCTCACTTCATATTTCCGTATGATGCCCGACGGCGACAAAAGGAAAATCGAAGCGTATAAAACCTATGAAAAATTATTCGATCTGCTCACCGTTCTGCCCGAACGTTCGCCCGATCGCAACGAACTTGCAAAAGCAAGCGGAATCATCTGCGAATTTCTCTCGTCCTTGAAAAATACCGGCGCCGACGACGGCGTTTACGTAGGTCTGGTGGGGCACAGCCATCTTGATACGGCGTGGCTCTGGACGGTGGACGAAGCGCGGCGGAAGGCGTTGCGCACGGCGGCAAACGCGGTTGCTTTGCTGAAAAAATATCCGCAGTACCGCTTCATTATGTCGTCTGCGCTGTATATGAGCTGGATCGAACAGGATTCCCCCGAATTGTTCGGCGAAATCCGCGCGCTTGTCAAAGAAGGCAGGTTCGAACCGAACGGGGCTACGTGGGTGGAATGCGATTGCAATCTCACCGACGGCGAATCGATGATTCGTCAGTTCGTGCGCGGCAAGCGATATTTAAAAGAAAAATTCGGATACGACGCCGACGTTTTCTGGTTGCCCGATACATTCGGTTATTCTGCGGCGCTGCCGCAGATACTGCGCGGCTGCGGCGTTCCGTATTTCCTTACAACGAAACTTTCGTGGAACGATACGAACCGTTTCCCGTACGATTCGTTTATCTGGCGGGGAATCGACGGCAGCGAAGTAACCGTGCATTTCAATACCATTCAGACGACGGGCGATCCGGAAGCGATTTCTTCGCGGGTACAAAAGCGTTTGAATAAGCACCTGACGGAACACGTTCTGATGGCGTACGGTTACGGCGACGGGGGCGGCGGACCGAGCGCCGATATGGTGGAAAACGCGTTGAGAACGGCGGAAACCTATCCGTACGCGAAAGCGGAACACACGTCCGTTTCGGCGTTTATGAAGAAACTGGAAACGGAAGAATTGCCGCGTTACGCGGGAGAATTGTATCTCGAACTGCACCGCGGCACGCTGACGACGAATCACGATATGAAAAAGCTCAACCGTACGCTGGAAAACGCGCTGAAAGACGCCGAACTGATCTGCGCCGGGACGGGCGACTTTGCGGGAAAAGACGAAACCGATCGTTGTTACGACGTCCTGCTTTTAAATCAATTTCACGATATTCTGCCGGGAACATGTATTAAAGAAGTCTACGATACGGCGAAGGAACAGGAAAGAAGCGCGATCGCCGCGCTTGAAAATCGTTTTTTCCGGGGCGAACGGCTTCTGAATACGCTTTCGTCCGCTCGCCGAGAAGTGATTCTGAACGATTGTTCCGGCGAGCAATCGTTTAAGGATTTCGACGGCAACGAAAAATATGCGGAATTATACGATTTCGAACCGTTTTCTTTCGGCAAAAAAGTCGTCGCGCCGAAAATGCGCAGCTTCTTTTTCGATGAAGAAACGGGCAGAGCGGAAACCCCGTACTGTACGGCTATCGTAAAAAACGGCGCGATACAATCTCTGTCGGTGAACGGCAGAGAAATCGCTGCGGCGCCGCTGAACGATATCTGCGTATACGAGGACGTGCCGTATTTATGGGATAACTGGGACGTAGACGCCGACTACGAAAGAAAAAAATGCGTTACGACGGCAGGAAAAACCGCGCTCGTTTCCGTCGGGAAGCTGTTTCTCCGTCTGCGTACGGAATTTACGCTGGCGGGAAAAAGCAAGCTGACGCAGGACATCGTGTTTTATGCGCATACGCCCGTAATTTCGTTTGAAAGCAAGCTGGAATGGAACGACGACCATAAATTCGTGAAAGCGCTGTTCCCCACAAACGTCGCGTCCGACGAATTGCGCAGCGAAATTCAATTCGGCTATATCAACCGCCCTGCAACGCGGAATACCTGCGAAGAACAGGCGAAGTACGAAGTATGCAATCATAAGTGGTCGGATCTTTCCGAACCGCGTTTCGGCGTTTCGTTTTTTAACGACTGCAAATACGGAATTTCCGCAGACGGCGGCACCGTGGGAATTTCTCTTCTGAAAAGCGGGAAGCGCCCGGACGTTGCGGGCGAAAGCGGCGTAAAATATTTCAATTATGCGATTTTGCCGCACGAGGGCGGGTTCTGCGCGGAAACCGTGATTCTTCCCGCGTATGCCTTCAATCGCAGCCCCGTACCTTGCACGGCGGAATTTATATCGCCCGTAAAATTTGCCGACAGAAAAAACATTATCGCGGAAACGGTAAAAATTTCCGAAAACCGCAACGGAATCGCGGTGCGTTTATACGAATGCGAAAGAACGAGAACGGATTGCAATTTGTATCTGAACGGCAATTACGAAATTTACGAATGCGACATGACGGAAGAAAACAAACGGCTTATCGCCACGGGCGACGTTGCTTGCTTATCGTTCCGACAGTTCGAAATCAAAACGTTGTTTCTTAAAAAAATATAGAGAAACGAACACTTAAAATTATAAGACAAAACAAGGTTCGGAAAGAAAAATTTTTTCTTTCCGAACCTTTTTGAAATGGCAAAAGGCAGGAAAGAGGGAAAATATTTTCATATTTTATTATGCAAAAGAAAAAATAATTTTTCAAAAAATAAAAAAACTATGAAAAAATATTTGACGTTTGCAACGCGCTGTGATATAATATAAACAGTTAAAAAGGAAAACGCCGTTTAAAAAATTCCGAAAAAGAGAAGAGGCTTATGTTGAATAGAGGATTGATTGTATCCTGTCAGGCTTGCGAAAACGAACCTTTATACGGATACGGGATAATGAATTTAATGGCGAAAGCCGCCGTAGCGGGCGGCGCGTGCGGTATCCGCGCGTTGTATTACGATGTGGAAAGCATCAAAAACACCGTAAACGTGCCCGTCATCGGCTTGGTGAAGCAAAGCTATGCAAACAGCGAAATATATATCACGCCGACGAAAAAAGAAGTCGATCTCGTTCTGGCTACTTCCGCCGATTGCCTCGCGATGGACGCCACGCTGCGCCCTCGCCCGAACGGCGAAACGCTGGAAGAGTTGGTAGCCTATGTGCGGCAAACGCGCCCGGATATGGAAATCATGGCGGATATCGCTACGGCGGAAGAAGCGGAAAACGCCGAAAAACTGGGGTTCGATTATATTTCCACAACGCTCCGCGGCTATACGAAAGAAACGAAAAACGCCCGTTTGCCGGACATCGGCTTTATGAAAAAAGTGGTAAAAACGATTAAAAAGTCGAAAGTAATCGCCGAGGGCGGCATTTTCGAACGCGGAGAAATCAGAAAAATCAGCAAAATCAATCCGTATGCCGTGGTGATAGGTTCGTCGATTACGCGCCCCGCGGCAATCACCGCGCGTTTCGTGAAAAATCTGAGTTTAAGATGAAAAAAATAGTTTATCTGCCGTTAGACGAAAGACCTTGCAATTATGCGTTCGCGGGCTTCTTAAGCGAAGAAAACCCGTCGTTTACGCTTGTCCGTCCGGCAACGGAAATTCTGGGGAAGAAAAAAATTCCCGCCGACAGCGAAAAAATCCGTGCGTTCCTTCTGAACGAATGTAAAGACGCCGATTATCTCCTCGCTTCCGCGGATATGTTGCTGTACGGGGGAATCGTTCCTTCGCGGCTGCATCATTTCAGCGAAGAAACGCTTACGCGGCGGCTGAACGTCTTAGAAGAAATCAGACAAAGCAATCCCGCGCTGAAAATTTACGCGTTTTCGCTGATTATGCGCTGTCCGTCGTATTCTAGTGCGGACGAAGAGCCCGACTATTACGAAACATGCGGCAGAGAAATTTTTCTTTACGGGCAGAACGAACATAAATACGCCGCAGGCGTCGTCGGCGCCGCGGAATACGAAGAAAAGAAAGCGACGCTGGGCGCGGCGTGCGGCAAGTATCTGGGCGATTATCTGGCGAGAAGAAAGGTAAATCTCGCGCTCGTGAAAAAATGTCTTGCGCTGTACGAAGAAAAAATTATCGATAAATTCGTTATTCCGCAGGACGATTCCTCGCCGTACGGCTACACCGCGGCGGATCAGGCGGAAATCCGGAAACTCATCCGCGAAAAAGGTCTGCAGGCGGATATTTATCCGGGCGCGGACGAAACGGGGCTCACTCTTCTTGCCGCCGCCGTATGCGATTTCAAGGGTATTTCGCCGAAAATATGCCCCGTCTACCCGGACGAAAGCTGTAAAAAAGTGATTCCCTTATTCGAAGATCGCGCGGTGGAAGAAAGCATAAAAAAACAAATCGTCAATGCGGGCGCAACGTTTTGCGAAAATCGGAAAGACGCGGATATATTGCTTTTCTGCAACCTTCCGGCAGGCGAAATGAAAAACGCCGGCGAACAATACGGCGAAGCGTACGATCGGCGCAATCTTCCCGCGTTCGTCGAAAAAATCGCGGAAGCGAAAGCGGAAGGGAAAGGCTTTGCCGTGGCGGACATCGCCTACGTGAACGGCGGCGACATAGAGTTTTGCAAGCGGCTTTCCGCAAGCGTGGGCTTATTGAATCTGTGGGGGTATGCCGGCTGGAACACCTCGTCGAATTCGCTGGGAACAACGATTTGTCAAAGCATTTTCCGCAAATTTTTCGGCGATACGAAAACGCACGAAAAATTCACCGCGGAACGCATTTACGAGGACGTCGGATACTGTTCGTACGCGCGGAAATACCTTTGCGAAAACTATCTTCCGGAAATCGGCTGCGATTATTTTCACGCGGACGGATATACGGGCAAAGTAAGCGAAAAAACGAAAAGCGTTCTCGAAGATTTTATCGGGAAAAATTACCCCGAAATTTCGGAAAAATATAAAATCGATCGATGCTATATGCCCTGGAACAGAATGTTCGAAGTGGGGCTGACGGTGGAAAGACGGACGGAGGAATAAAGATGAAGAAAAAATATCCGAAACTGATTTGTGCGTTTG
The DNA here is from genome assembly GCA_900542935.1 of uncultured Eubacteriales bacterium. Classification (GTDB taxonomy): domain Bacteria; phylum Bacillota; class Clostridia; order Christensenellales; family Borkfalkiaceae; genus Scatosoma. Next base: position 49,046 of record UQPN01000015.1, on the reverse strand, counting down.
CCGCGGCGGTTTTGTGCTTTACGGGAGGTATGCTGGCAGCGGAACCGCGCTCCGCTTCGGCAGCGGAAACAAGCGGCAACTGGGGCAAAAACAACATTACGCTTAAAAACGTTACTTCCTCGATAGAAATCAAAAACATCGTAAGCAACCCCGTTACCTATAAAGATAACGCCGAAAACGGCACGCTGGTGTCCGCCTCCGAAACGGTGAATGCCTCCGTTATGACGGGCTCGCAGACGGTGATTTTCACCGCCGCCTATCCTTATACCACAACGAAGCGGACGGGAGATTATACCGAATATTCCGTGGAAAAAAACAGCGACGGTAAATATTGCGTAACGGCGATAAACGCCGAGGGCGACGGAACAACCTACATCCCCGTGGGCGGGTTTGTTTTGTCCGTGCCGAAGTCGGAATCATACGCGCTGCGTGTAAACGACGTGGTGGAACTCGGCGGCACGGCGATTGCGATTGCCGATAAAGCGGTGGAATCCGAATCGGGAAGCCGCGTGGCAATCGATCTCATCAACGGCAACAGAAGCGCGCCGATGGTGGTGTATTACGATTATGATTTCGGCGATAAAACGGGAACGAACGTATACGGAACGGAAATGGCTGCCGTATACGACGAAACCAGCGGAAAATTCGTGGTACAAAATTTCCGCGCGTTCGGCGAGGGCGACGCTTCCGGAATTTTCATCCCCGATAACGGCTTCGTATTAAGCGCCTACGGCGAGGGCTACCGCGGAATCATGATGGAAAATCAGCGTTTTTCCGCAGGGGATAAACTCACGATGGTCGGCTTCGATTATATCCGTTTCGGCGGCGAAGCGATTTCTTACGTTTATAATTACGATTATTACGACTCGCAAAGCAGCACCGACGAATTCAATTCCAACCCCGGAAGAATGGAAACGGCTACTTCTCCCTTTGCGGCTTACCGCGGCACGGATCAGACGATTATCTATCACGACGGCTGGAGCTATAACGGCTCCGCGGGCACGGGCACCAACGTGTACGGCTACGAAGTCGCGGTAGACGCCACGGGCACCGTGGTGGAACGCGGCGTGAACGTAGGTTCTGTTCCCGCGGGCGGCTACGTCATCAGCGGGCACGGCAAAGGAAGAGATTTTATCCGCTCGAATATTCCGCTCGGCGCAACGGTGTCGCTCGATTCGTCGAAAAAAACATATTATGTTACAACGTCGCTGAACAGCTATTACGTAAGCACGAAAGCCGCGGTGGAGGACGCTTTGTCGGCGGCGCAGAAAAAAATTGCGCAGTTGTACGACATCGATACCGAAGCGGCGAACCGGAAAATAGAGAAAGCGCGGACGGAGCTTGATAAGCTTCTCGCGTTCAAAGAGGATATCGAAGCAAAGACGGAGCAGAATACCTGGAGCGCGCAGGAAAAAACGAACGCCCTGATGGCGTACAACACCGCAAAATTAAAAGCGGAAAGAGTTGCGCAGGAACTTACGGCGTTATCCGCCGAAAGCAAACCCGTTACGGCGCGCGCCGTGTGGCATCGTCCTACCGAAAAAACGCTGGAAGCGCTGACGGAAACGCTGGATACTTATCGCGATACGGGCATCAATCTCATTCTTCTGGAAACGTTTTTCAACGGCTATTCCATGTTCCGTTCCGATTACGTGGAATATCATAAAGATTTTGTTTCCGCTTCGTACGGTACGTATAAAGATTATGTATCCGCATTCACCGCTCTGGCGGCAGAACGCGGCATCGAAGTGCATGCCTGGGTGGAAGATTTCTACGTGGGGCTCAGCACCGACGTCAGATTGCTTCGCGAACACGAGGACTGGATTGTATACAACGACGACGGAACGATTTATCAGCGCAAAGAAGGCGGGGCATACATATTCATCGATCCTTCCAACAAAGCTACGGGAGATTTCCTGATTGCCTATTATAAAGAACTCGTCGAAAAGAATCCGCTGATAAAAGGGCTGAATCTCGATTATATCCGTTACCCGGTATCCACGCAGAAAGAGGACACGGGATATACGAAAAACGCGATGCTGGAATTTGCGGCGTCCGTGGGCGTGGCGGATAAACTCAACGCTTCTTCTTCCGTAAAAGACATGATTACGGCGTTCAGAAAATGGGTATTGAATTCCAATTACAATGCCGCCGCCGAAGAAAATTATAAAAAATGGTGCGATTATCGCGTAAACGCGGTAAATGCTTTTGTGGAAAGAGTGAACAAAGAAGTGAAAGGCGAAAGTTCGTTGCTTCTTTCCACGGCGGTGTTCTCTTCTCCGACTTCTACGCTGGAACAGAAAAAGCAGGACTGGCGCACATGGATTGCAAACGGCTGGATAGACATCGCCACGCCGATGGCGTATTACGATTCTTCCGTAGACGTATTGCAGGGCGTGGCGGATATGATTCTGATTTCCGGCGGCTCGTGCTATTATTATACGGGGCTTGCAAGTTCTTTCCGCGGACTTCCCGCTTACGAAAACGTCAATCAGATCGAAGCTTCGTATCTCGGCGGCGCGGACGGCTACGCAATTTTCTGTTCCACGCAGATTATCGGGCACGCCGACGTGCAGAAGGTTTTGAAAGCGGGGTATAATTCCGCGCCCGCGGTGTTGCCCCACGCGCAGACGGATAAAATACTGAAAGCGTATTTCGATACGATGCTCGATCGCGCCGATCGGTTGTATATTCCCGCGGGCGGCATGAATGAGGAACAGAAATCCGCGCTGGAAGCGAAATTCAGAAACATTCTTTCCATGCCGTATAGCACGGCGGAAGAGCTCGGCGCCATCGGCACGGCGGTGAAAGATATTGCGAAAACGTCGTCTTTGCGGAAACTCGCAAGCGGGTACGCGCAGGCTCGTCTGAGCGAATCACTTTCCGAACTTTCCTCGCTGCTGGAAAGAAAACAGGCGATGCTCGAAGCGAAGAATCCTTCGCCTGATCCGGTTCCCGATCCCGTCGGTCCCGGCAAGGACGAAGATAACGCCGACGGAAAAAAGAAGGGATGCAAATCTTCTTTCGGCGCGGGCGCGGCGCTCATAACGCTGGTTGCGGCAGGCGTAACGGTGTGCGCGCGCGGAAAAAAGCGCGGCGAATAAGTCCGAATGATATGAGAAAAAAATAAGCGGCGAAAAACGTCGCGAGAAATAATGGAGGAATATTTATGAGACACAAAAAACTGCTGTTTACGGCACTGGCATTCGCACTTACGTTGTGCACGGCAACGGGCGTTGCGGCTTGCGGAAACGACAAGCCGGATAACAACGATCCGAAACCCGGAGAACAGACGTTTACAAAACCGAAAATCACGATTGCAAGCGGTATGGAAACGTTGGAAATCACGCAGGGCACGCCCGAAGACGAAATCAATCTTCTGGTGGGCATCACGGTTGCCGACGATTACGATTCCGATCTGAAAGCCACGATTTCCGATGACGGCGGATTCGACGCGAATACCGTCGGCACGTACACCGTAAAATATAAGGCAACGAATTCCAAAGGCGAAACAACGGAAATCACCCGCACGGTGAAAGTGGTGAAAGCGCCTTCCGCGCTTGTTCTTAAAGCGGAAAAAGCCATCGATTCCAACTGGACAGACGGCGCGATCATGAAATTCTCGCACGATTTGTTCTATACGCTTACCGCGGACGCAACGTACGAAGATTATAAAAACGGCGTATTTTACAACGCTTCCGAAAGCAGCGTCGTGCTCAGCATTGCGGGCGGCGGCGGAGAAGCCGCGATTCTTACGAAAAACGGCATGGTCATCGAAGGCAGAGACGGTGCCAACGGCGCTTTGATGAATATCGATCATCCTCAGCGCATGGGATCCACGGCAAAGAGTTTCGTATACGACGACGTGGAATATTCCGTAGCGAACGATACGTACAAATACATGACGATTCCCGCGGGCGGCTTTGCCGTAGTGGTTACGACGGGCATGATGGGGCAGGGCTTCAATTACGACGGACGTTCGTTCATCAATAAAAACGTGATTTATCAGTACGGCACGTCCGTTCAGCTGTACTGGGAAGACGAACCGGAAACCATTTTAACGCCGTACGCCGATAAGGCGCCCATCGTGAGAAATTGCCCCGCGCTTACGGTAGCCCTCGGCACCACGGAAGCCGATATGCGCGCGCTTGCGGTAAGCGGCATTTCCGTTTCCGACGATAACGGTACGTTCGACGTTTCCGACGACATCACGAATCTGCAGATCAATATCGAAAATATCGGCGGATACAACGGCGATCAGTCCGGCGAATACACCGTGGATATGAACGTTTCCGACGCCAACGGAAACATCACGCGTTTTACCCGTAAAGTCATCGTGGCGGATAACGTTACGAATGTATCGATCGGCTCCGCGAAAACAGGCATCGAAAATATCGTTATCAAACAGAACGTTACCGTTGCCGATTACACCAAAGTTGATTTCGTGATTTATACGAAAGAATTTACGGGTACGGTGGCGGACAGCGCTTACGGTCAGGCGTTCGTCATCGATGACGCTTCTTCGAAAATCGTAAGAATTTACGACGGCGCCAACGCGAAATATTACGATGCGGAAAATACGTCCGGCGTGGCGGGTTCTTCGCTGGAAACGCCGCTTACGCAGCAGAATTTCATCGCTCTTTCGTTCGCTTCTCTCGGCGACGGCGAAACGCTGGTAATCGCACCTCGTTACGGCATGCACAACAACGCCACGTATACGTTGCTTCTGGGCAACAGAAAAATCAACGAAACGTTTTCCGTCGACGGTTATACGTTCGGTATGAAAACCGTAACCGCGGGCACGGCGAAAGCGCAGTTCAAAGTGCTTAAAAACACAACGTGGAGCAACGCGGCGGGCGTCGTGATGGTATACACGAAAGCGTATCAGGGCGAAATCAAAGCCAACGGCAACGGAATCGCCGTAGTGCTCGATGCCGATGGAAAACTGATTAAAACGTACGATGCCGTCAGCGGCGCGTATATGGATGCGGCGCATTCGGCGCTGACCTATCCTATGGACGAAACGATTACGGACGGACATCGTATCAAGTTCGCGCTGATGGAAGGCGGATTAACCACCGCGAATTACGTAACGTATGCGTTTACGCACCTTGCCGAGGGCGAAACGCTGGTAGCGTTCCCCAACGACGGCAACAACGCGGCGGATTCCGCAAGAACGTTTGCCAACGGTAATCTCCGCGCCGGGTTCGGTACGAAAGTCGTTTCCGTCGGCATGGTGGCAATCAACGAAAACAACGTAACCATCGGCAACGATTCCGCAACGCTTGCGGTGAACGTGAACGCCGCCTGGACGAACGCCGCAGGGTATGTCAACGTTTATTCCAAAAACTACACGGGCACGGTGAAAGGCAACGGTTACGGGTATGCGTTTGTCGTCAATGCCGCAACGGGTAAAATCACGAAGATTTACGATGCGGCGAACGGCTATTATATGGACGAAACGCACAGCGCGCTGAGCGGAGATACCAACGTGCGGCAGAAATTCGCCGAGTACAATACGGAAAAGAATTTTACGGGCGAAGATGCCGTAAGCAACGCTAATTATGCGGCGCATGCCTTTGCGAATCTTGCCGAAGGCGAAATTCTCGTGGCGTTTCCGAACGTAAATAAAGGCGAAGCGGATACGGCAAGAACGTTTGCCAACAAGCACAGAACCATCGGTGCGAAGATATCTTTCTTCGGAATCGATCTCGCAAGCATCTGAACGTAACGAAAATTGAATCGCAACGCACAGAAACGGTTTCCCGTCGTCGGACGGGAAACCGCCGTAGTGCAAAAAAAAGCAGACAAAGAGACCATAAAATTATGAAAAAAACATTTTCTTGTTTTATTCCGCTTGCTCTGGCGGCGATTGTTTGCGGCGCGTTTTTTCCGCGGTCCGTGAAAGTTTCGGCGGATAATCCCGCGAAAGCCGTTACGGAAATAGTTACCGACGGGCTGACGTACCGGAAGTTCGAATACGAAGATAACGGAAAACAGACGTTGTTTTACGGAGAATACAATCCCTCCGCCGATAACGCCTGGTACGAATTCGTGATTCACAACGTGAAAGACGACGCCGGAAAAATCGTAAGAACCACCGTGAGCGACATCGCGGCGGATTATACGAAAAAGACGGGAAAGAAAGTGAAGCTTGCCGTGAACGGAGATTATTTCGATCTCTCTTCGGGGCAGAATATGGAAAGCCTTGTGATGGACGGCGTCGTGTATACGATCGGCAGTTTCGAAACGAAACACTGCCTCGGTTTCGATAACAACGGCAAAGCGGTCGTCGGAAGAATGACGCAGTATTCTCCGTACGTCGAAGTGCAGACGGCAACGTCGGTTGCGTATTATCCCGTTTTTGCAATCAACAGGCCGCCGGAAGAAGGCAAACTTTCCGTATATACTACCGCAAACAACGTAAGCCTTGCCGCTTGCGGAAAATATAAATTCAAAACGTCCGATCCAAACGTGCTGCAGTTTCCTACCGCCGCCGTTTCCTCCCGCATGGTGGAGGGCAGCGTAACCGACGATAAACCGCTTACGCTGAATACCGGCGAATTTGCCGTGGTAATCAAAGGCGAAAACGAAATTTCGGAATTTTTCTATAAAAACGTTACCTACGGCACAAACATAAGGCTTGTAAACAAACCGGACGGCGCTTACAAAGATATGCCGTGGGTGATCGGCGGCTACAGCGTGCTTGTGGATAACGGCGTTGTGAATACCGACGTCCATTCGGATAACGCGGGCAGCGTATGGGGCACGCCCCGTACGTTTATCGGCGTAAAAGAGGACGGAACGATGTTTCTTTCCGTGCTTGACGGCAGACAGGCGCCGTACAGCACGGGCTGTTCGGTAAAACGCGAAGCGGAACTCGCCGCATATTTCGGCGCGAAATACGCGCTGGAACTGGACGGCGGCGGCTCGTCGGCGTTCCTCGCGGATTTATCCGACGGCGAGGGGCTGAAGCTCAGAAACAAACCTTCCGACGGCGCGGAACGGAAAGTAAGCAACGCCGTTCTGCTGGCGGAAAAACAAATCGATCAGGGCGGCAACGCGGGCGGAGATAACGCGCCTTCCCCGGATAAAACGCCCGACGATGCAGCAACAACGCAATCCGGCTGCAAGGGCGCGGCATCGGGACTTACGGGTATCGTTGCGGCGATATGTCTGGTTGCGGCGGAAATATTCAGGAAAAGAAACGGAGGAAAAATATGAATAAAATCCGATTAAAAAACATGTTGGCAATAGTGCTTGCCGCGGCGACGTTTTCGTCGCTGGCGGCCTGTTCGAAAAACGACGAAGATTACGGAATCAATATGGATATCGATCTGAACAATAAAATCGCTCTCAACATACTGATGCCGAATTCCGGGTATACCGTCGAAGAGATGAATGCCGACGGCAACGCGGCGGTGGTGGAAGAAGTTACGGGGTATCACGTAAACTATTCGCAGCTTCCCTCCACAAACGCTTCTTCCTCGCTGAACACGCAGATGGTGGCGCGCGAACAATACAACGCGATAAAACTTACCAGCGCGCAGTTTTCCGATCTGGTGGCGCAGGACGTTCTGTTGCCTCTCGACGACGTGCTGGATAAATTCGGCGCGGACCTCAAAAGCGCGATTTCCGAAGAATCGTGGGACGTCGTACGGGTAAACGGAAAAATCTACGGAATTCCCGAACGCGCTTCCAGCGACAATATCGAATATCCCATGGTGTTCCGTCAGGATATTCTCAACGAACTGAATCTGTCCGTTCCGGCAACGAAAGACGAGCTGTATAACGTTCTGAAAACCATCAAAACGCAAACGAACATGATTCCTTTAACGTTCGATATGTATACGCCGCTCGTGTATTCGGTTTCCGCCGCGTTCGGCATTTACAGTAACTGGCAGGAATACGAAGTGGACGGCAAAAAAGAAATCCGCTACTATATGGACGCGCCGCAATACGGCGAATATGTGGATTTCATGACGAAACTGTATTCGGAAGGGCTGATCGATTCTTCCGTTTCCACCAACGCTTCCGCCGACTGCGTTCTGAAATTTTCTTCGGGCAAAGCCGCGGCGATTTCCACGTCGCTCTGGAGCGTTTCGGCAATCGTTTCCGGGCTGGAATCGAATAAAATCATCAGTTCCACGCAGGCTGCCGCCACGCAGGAAAACACGCTGGCGTATTTAAGAGCGCTGGAAAACAAAAACGGCGAAGAAAAAGTATACAGAAAGAGCGGTTATACGTACATCACGGCGATTCCGTTCTATATGGCGGAAAACGCGGGCTATGCGATCGACTGGATGAATTCCAAAGTCATCGATACCGCGGAAAAGCATAATTTCCGAGATATCGTCATCGGGCAGGAAAATTATCACTGGACGTACAACCCGTCCACGGGCTACGCGCCGCTTTCCGACCATTTCTCCGAAAAAGACACGGCAAGCTATTACCTCACGGGCACGAACGAAAGCGTTTACACGCAGTACTGGCTCGCCCGAGTGAAGAAACAGAAAGAACTTTATCGCGCCTGGAGCGAGATGATGCAGGACGCCGACGAAGTGGGCGTATACAACGTGGTGGATTTCGCTCCGCCGATCGCCGATTATACTTCTACGCGCGGCAACATCGAGTTATACGCGCAGGATCAGTTCTATGTAATGATGGTAACGGATAAAGGCACGGGAAATCTTGCCACGTACCTGAAAAAATTCAAAGACGACGGCGGAAGCAAAGCAACCAAAGCGATTAACGAATGGTATTATAACAAATAAACCGGAAGATGTGGTAGACGGGTATGAACAGTGTAACGAAAAAACAATTAAAGAAGTATAGGGGACTGTATTTGTTCCTTATACCCGCCGTTGTTTTTGCTTTGATATTTTCTTATCTGCCGATGGCAGGGCTTTTAATCGGATTCAAGGATAACATCAATTTCATCCGTTATTCCAATCCGCTGGATGCGTTTTCGCATGCCAACTGGACGATGGCGCACTTTGCGAAAATTTTCAGCGATCCCGAAATTTACAGGTACATCGTAAATACGCTCGTCATCAGTATGATGAAAATCGTGTTTCTTTTCCCGTTGCCCGTATTTCTCGCCGTCATGATAGCCGAAGTGAAAAACAAGGCGTTTTCCACGTTCGTACAGAGTATGGTATTTTTGCCGCATTTCCTTTCCTGGGTAGTGATAACGGGTATTTTCAAAAATCTGCTCTCCGTAGACGGACCGGTCAACGCGCTTCTGGGCATTTCTTATAACTGGTTTGCCGAACCGGGCTTTTTCCGCTGGCTGGTGGTGATTTTATCCGGCTGGAAAGAAATCGGTTACAGCTCCATCGTGTATATTTCCGCGATTATGGCAATCGACGCCAACCTGTACGAGGCGGCGGATCTTGACGGCGCGGGAAAATTGAAACAGGCGTTCAGCATCACGATTCCCATGATTATGCCCACGATTATCGTAATGCTGATTATCCGCGTCGGGTATCTGATGGACGCGGGATTCGAACAGGTATACACTATGATTTCCTCCACCACAAGAAAAACGGGCGAAATCATCGGTACGTACGTATACCGCATCAGTCTCGGCGAAAACGCGGGCAACTACGGCTTGTCTACCGCCGTCGGGTTCTTCAACGGAATTATCTCTTTGATTCTTATCGTCGTTACGAATAAGATTTCAAAAAAAGTAACGTCGGAGGGGATTTGGTGATATGGAAAATACAGCAGTAAAAAAAGACCGTCGGCGGAAGGTTTCCTCGCTCACCGTAGCGAATTACGCGCTTTTAACGCTGATTGCCGTAATTTGCATCGTTCCGTTTTTCAACGTCATATCCAAATCGTTTTCCACATACGGAAAAGCGATTCTCATTCTGCCGAAAGGCCGGACGTTCTACAATTACAAACAGGTGTTTTCCACGTTTGCGTTTTTCCGCGCGTTTTTCGTATCGGTGGGCGTAACGATCACGGGCACGATTCTGTCGGTAGCCGTTATGTTCATGGCGGCGTATCCGCTCAGCAAAAAAGATTTGCCGTTCCGCGGCGCTATTATGGTGTTTTTCACCATCGTTATGCTGTTTTCGGGCGGCATCATTCCGAATTTCTTCGTCGTGAAAACGCTGGGACTTCTGAATACGCCGTTCGCGCTCGTGCTGCCTTCCGTGGTGCAGGTGTATAACATGATTCTTCTGAAAAGCGGTCTGGAAGGCATTCCCGCGGAAATCGAAGAATCCGCCCGTATCGACGGCGCGGGCAACGGCAGAATTCTCGCTTCCATTCTGTTGCCGATTTCCGTTCCGTCCATTGCCAGCGTAGGGCTGTTTACGGCGGTTTCGTACTGGAACAACTATTTTCAGGCACTGATTTATCTGATCAACGCGGAAAAGTATTATCCGCTCGCTCTGTATATTCTCAACCGCATCAACACCGCGCCGGATATTCTCGGCGATCAGAAATTGTATCAGCAGAAAGAATTTATCGATTCCGCGATGATTATTTTAAGTATTTTGCCGATTGTGTGCGTTTATCCGTTCGTACTGAAATTTTTCGTGCGCGGACTCACCGTCGGCAGCGTGAAAGGTTAAAATATGAAATTATGTGTTGATCTTGGCGCCACCAACGTAAAAAGTTCGTTGATATCGGGCGGAAAAATTCTTGAAAGCGCGTTGACGCCTACGGTAACCGATAACGGACGGGCAGGCGTTATCTCGTCTTTGCGCGCGGCAATCGATAAGCTCATGAACGGCGACGTTTCCGCCGTATGTATTTCTTCCGCCGGCACGATCGACAGCGCCGCGGGAAAAGTGATTTACGCCACCGATAATCTGCCCGGCTACACGGGGTTCGAAATCGTCCGCTGGGTGAAGGAACTCTACAATCTGCCGTGCGTGGCTTTAAACGACGGGCTTGCGGCGCTCCTCGGCGAAGTTTTTCTCGACGATTCGCTGCAGAATCTGAACGCCGTAATGCTTACATTAGGCTCCGGCGTGGGCGGCGCGTATGCCGTGCGGGGAAAAATCAAAGCGGACGAAAGCAATCATTACGCGTTGTTCGGGCATCTGCCCGTCGTAAAAAACGGTCGTTTGTGTAATTGCGGCAGACGCGGTTGCGCCGAACAGTATCTTTCCGGGCGCGCGATCAACCGCATGGCGGCGCGGGCGGGGATAGGCAAAGATAAAATTTTCGAAGAATACGCGGCGGGCACCCCCGCGGCAAACAAAATCGCGGAAAAATTACAAAAATATCTTTGTACGCTGCTGAAAGAAATCGAAAAAAGCAGTCCGTTCGACGTCTGTATTCTCGGCGGCGGCGTAACGGACGGAATGAAAGAAACGTTTGACGCGTTTGTCGCGGGCGTTCCCTTCGATATACGCCGCGCCAAAGGCGGCAACGCGGCGGGAATGCTGGGCGCATATTATTTCGGGAAGGATCTGAGATGAACACGATGTATTTCGACGTAGTAATTTTCGGCGGCAGCCTCGGCGGAACGATAGCCGCATATTCCGCGGCAAAATCGGGAAAAAGCGTAGGGCTTTTCGAAAAAACGGACTGGATCGGCGGTCAGCTTACGTCTCAGGCGGTTCCGCCGGACGAACACAGATGGATAGAGGAAACGGGCTGTTCGGCAACCTACCGTTCGTATCGCAACGCCGTAAGAAATTATTACCGCAACCACCCCATGATTGCGGAAGAATTAAAAAACAAGGAATTTTTCTGCCCCGGCGGCTCCACCGTATCGCGCCTTTCTCATCCGCCCCGTCTTGCCCTGAAACTGCTTACCGATATGCTGCAGCCGTATCTCGACGCGGGCACTCTGAAGATTTTTTACCGTTGCGATTTACGTGAGGCGAAAGCGGACGGCGACGTCGTCCGCTCGCTGACGATTAAAACGGAAAACGAAACGTTCTGCGTTACGGGAAAATACTTCCTCGACGCCGACGACGAGGGCGAACTGATTTATAAAAGCGGCTGCGAATACGTAACCGGCGCGGAAAGCCGCGAAATGACGGGGGAACCGTCGGCATGCGAACGGTACATGCCCGAAGATCGTCAGCCCGTTACCTGGTCGATGGCGTTCGAAAACCGGCGCGCGGGCGATTACGTCATCGATAAACCGGAAGAATACGATTACTTCGTCAAAAAAATAATGCCGTACGATCGTTATCCCGTTTTCAGCATGTACGGTCCCGATTCTTCTACGGGGAAAGCGAAGCGTTTCGGCATGTTCAACGGCGAAACGGATGCGGACGGCAACAAATTGTTCGGTCTGTTCACCTATCGTCGCATCGTTAATTCCGCGTATTTCAAAGACGGTTTCGCTCCTTACGACGTTACGATGTTAAACTGGCCGCAGAACGATTATTTTTTCGGAAACACGTTCGACGATATCCGGCGGGACGAGCACCGCTACCTTGCGAAACAACTCACGAAAAGTTTCTTTTACTGGTTGCAGACGGAAGCTCCGAACGGCGATAAAAAAGGGTATCCGTTTTTTGCGCCTTCACCCGAATCCGCGGGGACGGACGACGGCATGACAAAAACGTATTACGTGCGCGAAAGCCGAAGAATCCGCGCGAAGTTTACGGTGCGGGAACAGGATTTAACGGACGGCAATCCCGATTTTTACGATAGCGTCGGCGTGGGCAGTTATCCCATCGATCTGCATATCACAACAAAAACGCATTCGTTTTTCTATAAACCGAGCAAACGCTTTACGATTCCGCTCGGCGCGATGATTCCCGTCAGAATCAAAAATCTGATTCCGGCATGCAAAAATATCGGCACAACGCATCTTACGGGCGGCTGTTATCGGCTGCATCCCGTCGAGTGGTCGGTGGGGGAAGCGGCGGGCTTTCTGGCAAGTTATGCCATCGATCGCAACTGCGAAATCGGAGAAGTCCGCGAAGACGGGAACAAATTGAACGATTTTCTGGATCTGTTGCGCGAAAACGGCGTTCAGACGCACTGGTAAGAAACCGCCGGGAAAACAAACCGACGAATGTGCATAAAACCATACGAAAAACAACAAGAAAACGGCGCGGATTTTTCTGCCGCGCCTTCGTCGTTTCCGCTTTCACGGCGTTTAGGCAACAACACGGTAAACCGCCGTGTTGTTTTTTGCTTTCCGCTCAGACGAAATTCACGGAATCGCTTTAAAAAAATAAAACCCCGGAAAGCGCCGTCGATTCGCTTGACAAACAAAAAGAAAGCGGGTATAATACATATAGAATTTTTAAATCGGTACAGAGATGCCGTTAAGATTTGAAACTGAAACGTTCTGCGTTCCGCGCTTGTACCGGCGGAATATGTTTTAAGTGCAATCTTGTCGGCGGCGGCAAGGTTTTTTTATGGCAAAAACAAAAAATTACGGAATACAGGAAAGAATAGAGGCTGTCATCGCTCGTTATCGCAGCGAAGCTTCTTTTGTTCCCGTTGTTTCGGATAATATCGTTCTTTTTCCCGGGCTTTGCGACGTGCACGTACATCTCAGAGAGCCGGGCTTTTTTTATAAAGAAACCGTCGCAACGGGCACCGCGGCGGCGGCGCACGGCGGTTATACGGCGGTGTGCTCCATGCCGAATCTCAATCCCGTGCCGGACAGCGTTCCGCATCTTGAAGAAGAGCTTCGCCCGATACGGCATACCGCCGCAATCTGCGTTTACCCGTACGGCGCGGTTACCGTGGGCGAAAAAGGCGAAAAATTATCGGATATAGAAGCTCTCGCTCCGTTTGTATGCGGCTTTTCGGATGACGGAAAGGGCGTTCAGTCCGAAGAAACGATGCGCGAAGCGATGATCAGAATCAAAGCGACGGGCAAAGTGCTTGCCGCGCACTGCGAGGACGAATCGCTGCTGCACGGCGGCTGCATCCGTGCGGGAAAATACGCGCGGGAACACGGGCATAAGGGCATCGATCCCGCCAGCGAATATATGCAGGTGCGGCGCGATTTGCGCCTTGCCGAAGAAACGGGCGTGAAATACCACGTCTGCCACGTTTCCGCCAAGGAAAGCGTGGAAGCCGTCCGCGAGGCGAAGCGCCGCGGAGCGGACGTAACCTGCGAAACCGCGCCGCATTATCTTCTGCTTACCGAAAACGATTTGCAGGAGGACGGGCGGTTCAAAATGAATCCTCCGCTCGGCAGCGAAGAAGATCGCGCCGCGTTGATCGAAGGCATAAAAGACGGCACCGTCGATATCATCGCCACCGATCACGCGCCGCATTCCGCCGAAGAAAAATCGCGCGGGCTGGAAGCAAGCCCGTTCGGCATCGTCGGTCTGGAAACGGCGTTTCCGCTGCTGTATACGCGCTTTGTAAAAACGGGCGAAATCACGGCGGAAAAGCTTGCGGAACTGCTTTGCGTAAATCCGCGCAAACGGTTCGGCATCCCCATGCGAAAGGACGATTACACGATATTCGAAATCGGCGAAAAATACAAAATCAACCCGGATAAATTTTTATCCAAAGGAAAGAGCACTCCGTTTTTCGGCGCGGAAGTTTACGGAAGATGCCTGCTTACGGTGTGCGGAGGAAAAACGGTATGGCAAGAAAATTCAACAGAAAACTGATTCTCGAAGACGGCAGCGAATATTTCGGTTACGGGTTCGGGGCAAACGAAGAACGCGTTCTCGAAATCGTGTTCAATACCTCTATGGTAGGGTATCAGGAAATCGTTTCCGATCCGTCCTATACGTTTCAGGGCGTCGTGGCAACGTATCCGCTCATCGGCAATTACGGTGTCAACAACGAGGACGACGAAACGAAAACTCCCACGATCGGCGGGTTGATCGTGTCGGAATATAACGACGAACCTTCGAATTTCAGAAGCAAAGAAACGCTTTCCGAAAAGCTGGCGCGTTACGGCATCCCCGCCGTTGAAGGTATCGATACGCGCAAGCTTGCGCGCAGCATCCGCGATCACGGCTCGCGCATGGGTATCCTTACCGGCGCGGAAGTTTGCACGGAAGAGGGCTTGAAAAAAATCGCCGAAGCGGGCGTACGGCACGACGCGGTATCTCTCGTTTCAACGAAAGAAGTCTGGCGCGCTCCCGTGCAAAACGCGAAATTCCGCGTGGCTGCCGTCGATTGCGGCATCAAGCTCAACATCGTCCGTTCGCTGAACGCCCGCGGGGCGGACGTTACGGTGTTCCCGTACAACGTTACGGCGGAAGAAATCGAAAAATTCGCGCCGGACGGGCTGTTCCTTTCCAACGGACCGGGCGACCCGCAGGACGCCGCTCCCGTCATTTCTCTGGTGAAAAAACTGAAAGGAAAATTGCCGATTTTCGGCATCTGCCTCGGTCATCAGATCATCGCGCTCGCCTACGGGGCAAAAACGTATAAGCTGAAATTCGGGCATCGCGGCGGAAATCATCCCGTTAAAAATCTTCTTACGGGCAAAGTAGAAATTACTTCGCAGAATCACAGCTACGCCGTCGATGCCGATTCGGTTCCGGGTACGAATCTTACCGTTACGCATATCAATCTGCTGGACGGAACGGTGGAAGGCTTACGTTGCGAACAGGACAACGTGTTTTCCGTGCAGTACCACCCCGAAAGCGCGCCGGGCCCCGAAGACAGCGGCTACCTGTTCGACGAATTCATCGAAAATATGCAAAAACACACGAAAAAGTAACCGGCGGGAGGAAACAGTATGCCTAAAAGAAACGATTTGAAAAAAATAATGGTAATAGGAAGCGGTCCGATCGTCATCGGGCAGGCGGCGGAATTCGATTACGCCGGCACGCAGGCATGCCTCGCGCTGAAAGAAGAGGGGTACGAGGTGGTGCTTTGCAATTCCAACCCCGCCACAATCATGACGGATACGTCGATTGCGGACAAGGTGTATATGGAACCGCTCACCCTCGAATATACGGCGAAAATCATCCGTTACGAACGCCCGGACGCGATTATCCCCAGCATCGGCGGGCAGACGGGGCTGAATCTTGCCATGCAGCTGGAAAAGAAAGGGGTGCTTAAAGAATGCCGCGTGCAGCTTCTTGGTACGAAGAGCGAAAGCATCGAACGTGCGGAAGACCGCGATTTATTTAAAAAATTATGCGAAGAAATCGGCGAACCCGTCTGTCCTTCCGAAATCGCGCACAGCGTGGAAGAGGGGGTAAAAGCGGCGGAAAAAATCGGCTATCCCGTAGTGCTTCGTCCCGCGTTCACGCTCGGCGGCACGGGCGGCGGATTTGCCGATAACGAAGCGGAATTCCGCGAAATGATGGAAAACGCGTTGGAGCTTTCCCCCGTGCGCGAAGTGCTCATCGAAAAGAGCGTAAAAGGGTATAAAGAAATCGAATACGAAGTCATGCGCGATAAAAACGATACCGCCATCGTCGTATGCAATATGGAAAATCTCGATCCCGTCGGCGTGCATACGGGCGATTCCATCGTGGTATGCCCCAGCCAGACGCTTGCCAACAAAGAATATCAGATGCTCCGCAACGCCGCGCTGAAAATCATCCGCGCGCTGAAAATCGAAGGCGGCTGTAACGTGCAGTTCGCGCTTGATCCCGATTCGTTCCGCTATTACGTTATCGAAGTGAACCCCCGCGTTTCGCGTTCGTCCGCGCTGGCAAGCAAAGCAAGCGGCTTTCCCATCGCCCGCGTTTCGGCAAAAATCGCCGTCGGGCTCACGCTGGATGAAATACGTCTTGCCAACACGCCCGCAAGCTTCGAACCCGCGCTCGATTACGTCGTAACGAAAATGCCTCGGTTTCCGTTCGATAAATTCGCGGGGGCAAGCAACAAACTTTCCACGCAGATGAAAGCCACCGGCGAAGTGATGAGCGTGGGCAGAAATTTCGAAGAGAGCCTTCTGAAAGCGGTGCGTTCGCTGGAAATCGGCGCCGATCATCTGTTCCTGAAAAAAGCGGAAGCAATGACGACGGAAGAACTTTTCGCCTATGTGCAGGACGCCACGGACGATCGTATCTTCATGATCGCTGAATTGTTCCGTCGCGGCGCAGAGGTGGAAAAAATCGCAGATCTTACGAAAATAGATAAATTTTTCCTTACGAAAATTCTGCATATCACGCGGCTGGAATTTTCCGCAAAACAGCACGTTTCCGATGCGGAAGCACTGAAAGAGTGCAAGCGTTACGGATTTTCCGATAAGGCGGCGGCGCGCCTTTGGAACATGTCGGAAAAGGAGATAACCGAGTTCAGAAAAGCGCACGGTATTCTGCCCGCCTACAAGGCAATCGATTCCTGCGCGTCCGAATTCGACGCCTATATTCCGTATTATTATTCCACCTACAACGCCGAAGAAAACGAATCTTTCCGCGACGAAACCACGAAGAGCATCATCGTTCTCGGCGCGGGACCTATCCGCATCGGGCAGGGCGTGGAATTCGATTATTCCACGGTGCACGCCGTGCAGACGATTAAAAAATCGGGCTATAAAGCGATCATAATAAACAACAATCCCGAAACGGTTTCCACCGATTACACCACGTCCGATAAGCTGTATTTCGAACCGCTCACAACCGAGGACGTGATGAACGTAGTCGATCTCGAAAAGCCGTACGGCGTCATCGCTTCTCTCGGCGGACAGACGGCAATCAATCTTGCCGAATCGCTGGAAAAACGCGGCGTGAAAATCATCGGCACCGATTGCCGCGCCATCGACAACGCGGAAGACAGAGATTTATTCGAAAAACTTCTGGAAAAACTCAACATTCCCAAGCCCGAAGGCAAGGCGGTTACCAACATCCGCGACGGCGTCGCTGCAGCCGCAAAAATCGGCTATCCCGTGCTCGTGCGCCCGTCGTTCGTGCTGGGCGGCAGAGCGATGCAGATCGTATCGAACGAGGCGGATTTAAGAAAATATCTGAAAAACGCCGTGGAAATCGGCGAAGATAAACCCGTGCTCGTCGATAGATACATCGTCGGCAAAGAGGTGGAAGTAGACGCCATCTGCGACGGCACCGACGTGTTCGTACCGGGTATTATGGAACTGGTGGAACGCACGGGCGTGCACAGCGGCGACAGCATCAGCGTTTATCCGCCGTTCAGTATATCCGATAAAGTAAAGGGCATAATATTACAGTACGCCCGCAAACTGGGGCTTGCCGTCGGTATCGTCGGCTTGTACAACATTCAGTTCATCGTAGATAAAAACGAGCGCGTGTACATTATCGAAGTCAACCCGCGCTCCTCGCGTACCGTACCGTTTCTTTCCAAAGCCACGGGCTTTTCGCTTGCGGATATCGCCACGGAAGTCATCCTCGGCAAGTCGCTGAAAGAACAGGGGATTTTCTCGATTTATCCCGAAGAAAAGAAGAGAAATTACGTAAAAGTTCCCGTATTCTCGTTCAGCAAAATCCGCGGGCTCGACGCCTACCTTTCGCCGGAAATGAAGTCCACGGGCGAAGCGATCGGCTACGACGATAAGCTTAACCGCGCCTTGTACAAAGCGTTGCAGGCTTCCGGAATGAAACTGCAGAATTACGGCACGGTGTTCGTTACCGTATGCGATAAAGATAAAGAGGAAGCTTTGCCGCTGGTCCGAAGATTTTACAATCTCGGCTTCAATATCGAAGCCACGGCGGGCACGGCGGACTATCTGAAAACGCACGGCATCCGTACGAGAAAGCTGAAAAAAATCAGCGACGGCTCCGACGATATTCCGGGCGCGCTCCGTCAGGGGCACATCGCCTACGTGGTGAATACAAGCGACGTGGCGCAGAACGGCGCAAACACCGACGGCTACAAAATCCGTAAAATCGCCACGGAAAACAACATCACAACGTTCACCGCCCTCGATACGGTAAAAGTACTGCTCGACGTGCTGGAAGAAACCACGCTGTGCGTTTCCACGATCGATAGCGGGGCGGGCGGAACAGAAAAAGAAAAGAGGTAAAAAACATGCAACAGATCTTTCCCGAAATCGTTTCCAACGAAAAAATCGCCGAAAACGTATACGAAATGAAGCTTCGCGGCGATTTTTCGGCAATCACGGGCGCCGGGCAGTTCGTCAATCTCACGGTGGACGGCTGCTATCTCCGCCGCCCGATTTCCGTATGCGACGCGGAAAACGGCGTGCTTACGCTCGTATTCAAAGTAGTGGGCAAGGGCACGGAAATCATGAGCCGCATGCAGGCGGGCAAAACGGTGGATATGCTCGTCGGACTCGGCAACGGCTACAATCTCGAAAAAAGCGGCAGCCGCCCGCTTCTTGTCGGCGGCGGCGTAGGCGTGCCACCGCTTTACAAACTCTGCAAAGAACTGATAAAACGCGGCGTTTCCCCCGTGGTCGTGCTCGGTTTCAATAAAGCTTCGGAAGTTTTTTATAAAGAAAAATTCGAAGCGCTGGGTGCGGAAACGTATCTTGCCACGGCGGACGGCAGCCTCGGCGAAAAAGGCTTTGTAACCGACGTCATCGCGCGGCTGGATTACACGTATTTTTACGCCTGCGGTCCGATGCCCATGTTCAGGGCGCTGGAAAGCATTGCAAAAACGGACGGCGAATACAGCTTCGAAGAGCGCATGGGCTGCGGCTTCGGCGCGTGCATGGGCTGTTCCGTCCTCACGAAAAACGGCGCGAAAAGAATCTGCAAGGACGGTCCCGTCCTGCAAAGGAGCGAAATTATATGGTGAATACGAAAGTAACTTTGTCCGGCTGGGAACTCGATAATCCCGTCATTCCCGCCAGCGGCACGTTCGGCTACGGAAAAGAATTTTCCGAAATTTACGATATCAACGTGCTCGGCACGTTCTCGTTCAAGGGCACTACGGTAGAACCGCGCTTCGGCAACCCTACGCCGAGAATCGCGGAAAGCGATACGGGAATCGTCAACTCCATCGGTTTGCAGAACCCCGGCATGGAACACGTTCTCGCGCACGAATTGCCGGAAATGAAAAAGTTTTTTCATAAAAAAGTCATCGCCAACGTCAGCGGCTTTTCCGTGGAAGAATACGTCCGCCTGTGCGAACGCTTCGGCAAAGAGGAACAGGTAGGCATACTGGAAGTAAACGTCAGTTGCCCCAACGTGAAGGCGGGCGGGCTTGCGCTCGGCACTTCGTGCGAAAACGTTTTCGCCGTAGCGAAAGCGGTGAAAGAGGTAACGGATAAGCCGATTTATATGAAGCTGTCGCCCAACGTAACCGATATCGCGGCAATCGCGAAAGCCTGCGAAGAGGGCGGCGCCGACGGCATCAGCCTCATCAACACGATGACGGGCATGCGTATCGATCTGAAAACGAAGAAGCCGATCATCGCGCGGAAAATCGCGGGGTATTCTGGAAAAGCGTTGTTCCCCGTCGCGCTCAGAATGGTGTATCAGGTATACGAAGCGGTGAAAATCCCCATTATCGGCATCGGCGGCGTATCTTCCGCGGAGGACGCGATAGAAATGATGCTGGCGGGCGCAAGCGCGGTGGGCGTAGGCGCGGCGAATCTCGTCGATCCGTACGCAAGCAAAAAAATCGTGGAAAATCTTCCGTCCGTCATGGAAAAATACGGCATAGAAAATTTAAAAGACGTTATAGGAGCGGCGCACAATGGCTAAGGACGTAATCGTCGCGCTCGATTTTGCGGGCGCAAAAGAAACTCTGGAATTTCTCGATAAATTCGGCGAAAAGAAACCTTTCGTCAAAATCGGCATGGAACTGTTTTACGCGGAAGGGCCTTCCGTCGTGCGGGAGATAAAAAACCGCGGACATAAAATCTTTCTCGATTTAAAACTGCACGATATTCCCAACACGGTGAAAAAAGCGATGAAAGTGCTTTCTTCGCTGAACGTGGATATGTGCAATCTTCACGCGGCGGGCGCGGGCGAAATGATGAAAGCCGCGCTGGAAGGTTTAACGCGCGAGGACGGCACCCGCCCGCTTCTCATCGCCGTAACGCAGCTTACCAGCACCGACGAAAAAGCATTGCGCGAGGAACTTCTCATCGGATCGTCTATGGAAGAAACTGTGCAAAGCTATGCGCTCAACGCGAAGAACGCGGGGCTGGACGGCGTGGTTTGCTCGCCGCTCGAAGCGGGAAAAGTGCACGAAATCTGCGGCAACGGTTTCCTTACCGTAACGCCCGGCGTGCGTTTCGCAGACGGTGATAAAGGCGACCAGAAACGAATCGCCACCCCGGAAAAAGCGCGCGAACTCGGTTCCGATTACATTGTAGTGGGGCGCCCGATTACCGCCGCGCCCGATCCGCAGGCGGCATACGAAAGATGCCTGAAAGAATTTCTCGGCAGATAAAAGGAGATAAAAACGATGCAGAACGTAAAAGAAACGATAGCGAAAGATTTACTGAAAATCAAGGCGGTGTTTTTCCGTCCGGAACAGCCGTTCACGTGGGCAAGCGGTATCAAAAGTCCCGTCTATTGCGATAACCGCCTCACGCTCACCGCGCCGGAAGTAAGAAACGACGTGGAAAACGCGCTTGCCGCCGTCATAAGAAGCGAATACCCCGAAGCGGAAGTGCTGATGGGCACGTCTACGGCGGGCATCGCGCACGCGGCAATCACTGCGCATATCCTCGGCATGCCGATGGGCTACGTGCGTTCCGGCGCGAAAGATCACGGCAGACAGAATCAGATTGAAGGCAAACTGGAAAAAGGCGAAAAAGTCGTCGTGGTGGAAGATCTGATTTCCACGGGCGGCAGCGTGCTCGAAGTGGTGGACGTATTGCGCGAAGCGGGCGCGGAAGTGCTCGGCATCGTAAGCATCTTCACGTACGGCATGAAAAAGGGCGTCGAAAGATTGCAGGCGGCGGGCGTAAAAAACGTCAGCCTCTGCGATTTCGATACAATCGCAAAAGTCGCGGCGGAAGAAAATTATATCCGCCCGCAGGACGTGCAGCGGCTCATCGCGTTCAGGAACAACCCGTCGGACGAAAGCTGGATCAAAGCGTAAAAAAAGAGGCGTTACATATATGAGAAACGTACTGAATATTCTCGATTTAACCACAGAGGAAATCGACGAACTCATTTCCGTTGCCGAAGATATCGCGGCAAACCCCGAAAAATACCAAGACAAATGCAAACATAAACGCCTTGCCACGCTGTTTTTCGAACCGTCCACGCGCACGCGGCTGAGTTTCGAATCGGCAATGCTTTCTCTCGGCGGCAGCGTGCTCGGTTTTGCGGGGGCGGGCCTCAGTTCCGCATCCAAAGGCGAAAGCGTATCCGATACCGTCGAAGTGGTTTCGGGCTATGCGGATATCATCGCCATGCGCCACCCGAAAGAGGGCGCGCCGGACGTCGCCATCCGTCGTTCGCTCGTTCCCGTCATCAACGCGGGCGACGGCGGCAGGTATCACCCCACGCAGACGCTTGCCGATCTGCTTACCATCCGCAGAAAGAAAGGCTGTTTCGAAAATCTTACGGTAGGTTTCTGCGGCGATCTGAAATACGGCAGAACGGTACACTCTCTCATCGGCGCGATGTCGCGCTATAAGGGCGTGAAGTTCGTGCTCGTTTCTCCCGAAGAATTGCGCCTTCCCGATTACGTAAAAAAAGAATATATCGAAAAGAAAGGCATTCCCTGCACGGAAAGCCGCTCGCTCGAAGATTCTATAGGCTCCGTAGACGTCCTGTACATGACGAGAATCCAGAAAGAGCGGTTTGAAAGCGAAGAGGAATACGAACGCCTGAAAGACGTGTATATTCTCACGGAAGATAAAATGCGTTCGGCGAAACCGGATGCCATCGTAATGCACCCGCTGCCCCGCGTAAACGAAATTTCCGTCAAGGTAGACGACGATCCCCGCGCCTGCTATTTCGAACAGACGCGTTGCGGCAGACTCATGCGCATGGCGCTCATTTTAAAATTGCTTGCCGAAAAAGACTTGCCCGATCGGAGGAAGCCGAAGAACGAATACGAAGATTCTTCCGCAATCTGCAAAAATCCTCGCTGCATCACCACGGGCGAACAGGAGCTGCGCCGCCTCGTATATAAAGACGGCGAGGGCGTGCTTCGCTGCGCCTATTGCGACGAACGCATCTGATTTTCGGCGCAAAAACGCGTTAATTTCATCTTGATATAAAGAAAAAAACGGATAGCGGCATCCGTTTTTTTTGTGGCATAAACAAGTATTGCCGCTTATTTTTGCAGGCTTTTTCTGTATTCGGCAGGCGTAAGCCCCGTAATTTTTTTAAAAATCCGGTTGAAATTCGCCGTGTTGTTGAATCCGCAACGCACGGCGATTTTCAATACCGTGTCGTCGGAATGTTTTAAAAGCGCAAGAGCTTCGTCGATTCTTCGGATATTGATGTATTGCCACGGCGTCATGCCGTTCAGTTTTTTAAACACCGCGCAGAAATACGTGCGCGGCATATACGCCTCCCGCGCGATTTCTTCCAGCGTAACGGCGCCCGCGAAATTTTTGTCCATAAAATCTATCGCCCGTTCTATTCCGCCCGCATGCAGCGCGTACGCCGAATTTTTTCCGTCGCCGTTTTCCGCAGACGGAAAGAACTCCCGCCGCAACAGTACCAGCAGTTCTAAAAGTTTCGCTTTCACCATCACTTCGTATCCGTAGCCGCCGTTCGAAAATTCCGCGCGTATGGCGCCGAGCATCGCCGTTACGTCTGAAAAGCGCGCGTTGCGCCTGTCCAGCTTCGCCGAAGTTTCTTTTCCCCGTTCGAAAAACGCGCCGAGGTAACCGTTGCTCAGATAATCGTTTCCCGCGCTCCACACGAAATTCGGAGAAAAGTGCAGATTCAGAAGCAGCATCCCGTCCTCATCGCTCTCGCCGAAAATATCCGTAATGCAATGGTACTCGCCCGTCGAATACATAAACACGTCGCCGGGACGGATGTTTTCTCTGCCGCGTTCGGTATCGTAAAGACCGTTGCCCTTTAAAATCAGCGAAATTTCAAATTCCGTATGCTTGTGGTTGCGGTAGCGGTTTCTGCACCGCGCCGCCTCCGAAATAAACATACGGCACACCGTCGTTCCCGAATTATTCAGAATTTTCCCGATTTCAGGCATCTTTTACTCTCCCGTCCGAAATTATTTTTCATAACATTGTTTGCAAAAATTATAATATTGTTGATGACATTGCTTTTTCTTTATGGTATCATATTTGCGTAACAAAGTCAAACAAATCGGCAACCGTTGCGTAAAATAAGCGCGGCGTTTGCGGCAGGAATCCCTGTAAGGAGAATTAACAATGTACAAGAATATGAAACCGGGCGATCTGAAAATCACCGATCTTCGCGTGGCGGATATCGACGGACTGCCCAAGCACATGATTTTACTGAAAATCTACACGAATACCGATATCGTGGGCTACGGCGAAGTGCGCGACGCGTCCAGCGCCACTTACGCAAAAATGCTCAAAAGCCGCCTGATCGGCGAAAATCCGCTCAACGTCGAAAAACTGTTCGAACGCGTCAGACAGTTCGGCGGACACTCCCGTCAGGGCGGCGGCGTATCGGGCGTGGAAGTGGCGCTTTACGATATTATCGGTAAATTTTACGGCGTGCCCGTGTACCAGCTCCTCGGCGGCAAATGGCGCGACTTAGTGCGCATCTACTGCGATACCGACGTAGACGGCAAACATACGGGCACGGATATGGGCAACGCCTTGAAAAAGCGTATGGAACAGGGCTTCACGTTCCTGAAAATGGACCTCGGAATCGAGCTTTTGTACGACGAACCGGGCACGCTGAACGCGCCCGTCGGGCTTATCGAAGATTTCAAAAAGTACAACATGAAAGCCATCTGCCACCAGTCGGGCAGCATCGATAAATCGTTGATGTTCGGCAAAAACTATCAGATTTTCACTATCCCGCATTACGCCACGGGCATACATATCACCGAAAAAGGGCTCGATTATCTCGAAAATTACGTAAAGCAGGTGCGCGACGTCATCGGTTACGAAGTGCCGCTCGCCATCGATCATTTCGGGCACGTGGCGATAGAGGATGCGATTCGCTTTGCGCGCCGACTCGAAAAGTACAACATCGCGTGGATGGAAGATTTAACGCCGTGGCAAAAGACGGAGCATCTGAAAAAATTCGCGCAGAATTCCTGCGTGCCGCTTTGCACGGGCGAAGACATTTATCTTGCGGAAAATTTCGAAAAAGTCATGCAGGCGGGCGTAAACGTGGTGCATCCCGATTTGCTTACGGTGGGGGGATTCGGCGAGATGAAGAAGGTGGGCGCGCTGTGCGAAAAATACGGCGTAGCCGCGGCGATTCACATGGCGGAAAGCCCGATTGCGTTCATGGCGGCCGTCCATTCGGCGGCGGCAATGAAAAACGTTCTTGCCGTAGAATTCCACTCGGTGGATCACCCCGAATGGTTCGATCTCGTCAACCCGAAAATCCGCCTGAAAAACGGCTTTATGCAGGTGCCGGACGCCCCGGGACTCGGCATCGAGAGCCTGAACGAAGAGCTTGTGGAAAAATTCCGCAAAGCGGATTGCGAAAAGCCGTGGAGCGATACGTCGGCGTGGGATAAGGAGTGGTCGAACGATCGCGAATGGTCGTAATCATGCGCGCATTATAAGCGGCGCAATACTGCGTCGCGTTTGCGTTTTCGCTTGGTTGCTTACTATCAGTAAGCGCCCTGCGCGAAATCCGCACGCTCCTTGTCTTGCTTGCTTCTAATGTGCGCTGTAACTTGGGCGTTTTACACATCGCGGTTTCATCATCGCGCGCCCTTGCTTTCCCCTTCGGGGAGAGTGGCGCGAAGCGCCGAGAGAGGACAAATTCAGGCATTTCCGTCGGGAAATACTCGCCTCCCTTAAGGAATGAATTGTCAGCCACCTTGTGGCTTCCCCTTGCCTGCTGAAAATTCAGTACCTTCATTTTCTTCGGCAAAAATTGTCAGCCGCTTTGTGGCTTCCCCTTGGGGGGAAAGCTGTCCGCAAAGCGGACTGATGAGGGGCGTAACATTTACGAATCGTTTGTTTCAATCATTCCCGCGTCAGACACGAAAGAGCGCTTGGTAAAACCAACGGGCAGCCGGTGGTTATACGGCAAAAATATTTTTATACAAATCGCTTGAAAAACGGCGAAAAAACAATTATAATAAAAAAGAGGTAAAAAATGGCATACGATATCAACGAACTTGTAGTAACGAACGACGAAACGAATAGGCGTATTCAGGACGGCATCGAAAAAAATCGCAAAGGCGATTTCACGCTGAAAACGCCTTTCAAACCGGGCGAAAAAGTGCATGTGAAGTTGAAAAATCACAAATTCCGCTTCGGTTGCAACATGTTCATGCTCGATGAAATTCCCGACGATAAGCTCAAAAACGAGCTGTACAAAGAAAAGCTCGCCGCGCTGTTCAATATGGCAACCGTGCCTTTCTACTGGGACGCCACCGAGCCGACGGAAGGGCATACGAGATACGATAAAAATTCCGAAAAAATGTATCGTCGCCCGCCCGCCGATCTGTGCGTGGAATTTTGCGAAAAGCACGGTATCGAACCGCGCGAACACGCGCTTTGTTACGATCATTTCTTCCCTGCATGGCTCAAGGGAAAGAGCAACGAAGAAGTAAAAGCGCATCTCGAAAAGCGTATGCGTGAAATTTCTTCGCGCTACGCCGATAAAATTCCCACCATCGAAGTTACCAACGAAATGTTCTGGGATAACGGCATTACAGACTTCTACCTTGCGCCCGAATATATGGAATGGTGCTATAAAAAAGCCGCGGAATATTTCCCGCATAACGAGCTTTGCATCAACGAATGGACCGGCTCGATCTGGGAAACCCGCGCCGTGGCGTACGATCCGTACTATATGATGATCGAAAATCTTCTTTTAAAAGGCTGCCGCATCGATGCGATCGGCGCGCAGTATCACATGTTCCATCGCGCGGAAAATTACTTCAATGCCACGCGCAAAAGCTACAATCTGCCGCACCTTTTCAAGGCGATGGATAACTACGGTCGCTTTAAAAAGCCGATCGAAATCACCGAAGTTACCATTCCCGCATACACCGCGGAAGAAGCGGACGAACTTTCTCAGGCAGACGTTCTCGAACGGCTGTACTCCGCGTGGTTCTCGCACGAAAACGTAAAACAAATCGTATACTGGAATTTAGCGGACGGCTATGCGGCGTTCACCACGCCCGGCAACATGGCGGACGGCGAAAATTATTTCCGCGGCGGCTTGCTCCGCTTCGATATGAGCGAAAAACCCGCCTACAAGCGACTGTATCATCTCATCAAAGAAGTATGGACGACGGACGAAACGCCAGAAGTCGGCAAAAACGGCGAAGTGAAATTCCGCGGCTTCTTAGGCGAATACGAGGTAACGGCGGGCGGAAAAACGTATGCGGTAACGCTGAATGAAAACGGAAAAACAGAGGTATTGAAATGAAAAAAGCGCTGGTTACGGGGTCTACGCAGGGCATCGGCAAAGCGATTGCGGCGCGGCTTGTGAAAGACGGGTTTTACGTGATCGTGCATTGCAGCGGCGATCTCGAAAAGGCGAAGTGCGTGCAAAGCGAAATCGGCGCGCACGCGGCGGTTGTGGGCGATTTATCCGAAGCGGACGCAGCCGAAAAGCTGAAAGCCGCCACGGGCGAAATCGACGTGCTTGTGTTAAACGCAAGCGTGCAGTACAAGCAGTCGTGGCGCGAAATCACCGCCGAGCTTATGCAGAAGCAGTTGCAGGTGAATTTCGTATCCACGGTGCGCCTGATGCAGGAATATATCCCCGCCATGGAAAAGAACGGCTGGGGCAGAGTGATTGCGATCGGCAGCGTAAATCAGCACCGCCGCCACCCCGAGTTGTCTGTTTATGCCGCCACCAAATGCGCGGTGATGAGCTTTGTGGAAAACGTGGCGAAAATCGAAGCGCCGTTCGGCGTTACGGTAAACAACGTTTCCCCGGGCGCGATCGCCACGCCGCGTAACGCGGGCGTTTATAACGATGAAGAAGCGCGTAAAAAGGTGGAAGCGTGCATCCCCGCGGGGCGTTTCGGCAAGCCAGAAGAATGTGCGGGCATCGTGGCGTTTCTCGCAAGCGAGGATAGCTCGTATATCACGGGCGCGGACATTAAAACGGACGGCGGCATGAGCCTTTAAAAGCAAAACGGCGAGGAAAAATCTATGGAATTTTCGCAAGTGGTAAAAAGCAGGTACTCCTGCCGCAATTTTTCCGATAAACGCGTATCGAAAGAAACGCTGTACAAAATCATCGGCGAAGCGTTAAACGCGCCCAGTGCCAAAAACACGCAGCCGTGGCAATTTTACGTAACGTATACCGACGAAACCAACGCAAAAATCCGCGAATGTCTGCAGGATGGCGGCAAAAACATATTTTTAAACGGCGCAACGGCTTTCGTCGCGCTTTTCGAAAGCATGCCCGATAATATCCGCTGCGAAAAGTACGGCAACGATCGGTTTGTGAAGTACGACGTCGGGCAGATGGCGGCATATCTTACGCTTTGCGCGAAAAACGCGGGGGTGGATAGCTGCGTCATCGGCTGGCTCAACGAAGAAAAACTGCGTAAGAACACGGGCGTGGAAAAGCCGTGCTCGCTCGTCGTCGCGTTCGGTTACGCCGCAAAAACGGCGGCGGGCGAAGCGCCGCAAGCCCCGCAAAAACGCCGCGCCGCATTGAAAGACAAGATTATCGATTACGAAAACTAAGAGGAAAATATTATGATTCGATTCAATCAAAAAGAACAGATTATCGCTTTAACGCCGCAATGGAAAGGGGAACGCCTTCCCGACGGCAGACCGAAAGTCGCGGATAAATACCTTGAAAAAATGCGTAAAATGACGCTGGAAGAATTATGGAAGCCCATTTTTTTAAAGGGGTACGAAAGTCAGTTCGAGGGCGATTTAAAAACGCTTCATAACGACGGGCACATTTTAATCGGCAGGGCGGTAACCTGCACGTTCGTTCCCTCGCGCCCCGATCTGCACGAAACGATGTTCGCCGCGGGCGCCGCGGAAGGCAGAAAAGGCAACTATAATCAATGGGTGATCGATAACCTCGTCGAGGGCGACGTCGTGGTTGCTGATATGTACGATAAAATTTATAAAGGCACGTTCATCGGCGGCAATCTCACCACCGCAATCAAAGCAAAAACCAAAACGGGCGGCGCCGTCATCTGGGGCGGCATCCGCGATACGCAGCAGATGAAAGAAGTCGAGGGCGTGCAGGTGTACTACCGCGGCATCGATCCCACGCCCATCCGCGATTTCGTCATGAAAGATTATAACGGTATCACGCGCATCGGCAAAGCCACGGTTCTCCCCGGCGACATCGTGTACGGCGCGGGCGGCGGCGTGTTGTTTATTCCCGCGCATCTCGTGGCGGAAGTGGTAGACGGCGCGGCGAAAACGCACGTGAAAGACGATTTCGGCTTCGAAATGATCGCGCAGAACAAATTCACCACCGCGCAGATCGACAGAGCCACGTGGACGGAAGAAATGCTGGATATGCTCACCGAATGGATTCAAACCGATCCCCGCGGCGAAAAATATCGCGATTTAGACTGGTCGGAAGAATACAATCTCGCGCGCAACGGCGATCCGAACGACACGCAGACGATGCTTTGATTTCTGTATAAAATTCACGAGGTAAAATCATGGTGCAAACGGTATATATCTGTGCCTGCGCCGAAAAAGGCGCGGGCGGCGGCGTGTATAAATACGCGCTGCAAGAAAGCGGCGCGCTTGAAAAAAAGGCATATCTTCCCTGCGATAAACCCATGTTCGCGGCGGCGGACGGCGGAAAACTGCATATTCTTCTCCGCGCTCCGTTCGAGGGGCAATCTTTCGTCAATCCGCTCGCACGGGCGGCGCGCGGCGCGGCTCGGCCCGGCGGCGAAGAAAAATGCAGCGGATATTTTTCCTGCAACGCCGATTTTTCGGGCGTTTCCGAAGTAAAAAGCACCATGGGCGAATGCGCCTGTCATATCGCCGCGACGGGCGGAGATACGTATATCGCCAACTATTTAAGCGGCAACGTCGTAAAAAACTGCCATGTCTGCGTTCCGCACGAGGGCGCGGGCGTAAATCTGCCGCGGCAGGATATGCCGCACACGCATTTCGCGGCGTTTTCGCGCGATAAAACGCGCGTATTCTGCTGCGATCTTGGGCTTGACGGTATTTTTGTGTACGACAGAAATTTAAACGAAATTTCCCGCGCTACGGTGCCCGCCGGCTACGGCGTACGCCATCTTGTCCTCACGAAAGACGGGCGCACCGTGTACGCTGTGAACGAACTGGTCCCGTCCGTTACCGTGTTTGCGTTCGACGGCAATCGGCTGATAAGAAAAGCCACGGCGACGCTTCCGTGCGAGGAAAAAACGTCCACCGCGGCGGCAATCCGTCTGTCGGCGGATGAAAAAACGCTGTACGTTTCCGTTCGCGGCGAAAACGTCCTGTTCACGCTGGATATTTCGGGCGCGCGTGCAGGCGCAAACGGCATGCCCGCCGTATTGCAGAAAGTCGCCTGCGGCGGAATTTCTCCGCGAGATTTCAATCTTTTCGGAAAATTTCTTCTGTGCTGTAACGAAACTTCGGATAACGTCGTTGTATTTTCCGTCAAAGAGGGCGGTGCTATCGGCGAACGGTGCGGCGAAATCCGCCTGCCCGCCCCGCTTTGCGTAATATAGCCTTATTTTCGGTTCTTGCCCGCATAAAATTGTCAGCCGCTTGCGGCTTTCCCTTGCCTGAAAAAAATTCAGTAATCTTCATTTTTTTCGGCAAAAATGGTCAGCCTCTTCCAGAGGCTTCCCCTTGGGGGGAAGCTGTCGCTGAAAGCGACTGATGAGGGGCGGTTACATTTACGATTCGCAAAATTTTCAAACAAAAGGGAAGTTCGAAAAATAGAAAAGCGGCGGCTTCTTAAACCCGACGGATTGCGGGCGGTTATCTTCAAAAACAAAATTTCGTTTCCATGTTCTATTTTGCTTGCGAAACGGCGAAAAAAGGTGTATAATATGCCGTGAAAATCGTAGCGCAAAGGAAAAAAACAATGCAAGAGGGCGAAATCTCAACAGAGCGGCAAACCGAAAATCAAACGGCAGAACAGCCGGAACTTCCACCGGAACATCCACAAAACAACGAAAATAAACTTCTGAAATTCGTCAAAAAAAACGCGGTGTGTTGCATCGCGTTTTGTCTTGCTCTCGTTACATCGTTCATCGTTCCGCCGGATAAAGAATATCTCGGCTATTTTGATTTTAAAACGCTTGCATGTCTGTTTTCCGTGTCGGCGGCGGTGTGCGCGTTAAAAGGAATCCGATTTTTCTATATCGCCGCGCGTGCCATCGTGCAAAAATTCAAAAACGCGCGCGCATGCGTTATCGCGCTCGTTTGCGTTACGTTCGTCGGCTCTATGCTTATCGCCAACGATATGGCGCTCATCACGTTTTTGCCGCTCGGCTATCTTGCGCTTTCCTCCACGGGAAAGCAAAAATATATGCCGTTCACGTTTATCATGCAGAATATCGCGGCGAATCTCGGCGGCATGCTCACTCCGTTCGGCAACCCGCAAAATTTATATCTGTACGGGAAATTCAATATTCCCACGGGCGAATTTATGCTGATTATGCTTCCGCCGTTTGCGTTTTCCGTGCTCGCCATCGTGCTTTGCTGTATCGTTTTCGTCAAGCCGGAATCTCTCTCGCTGCCCGAAGAAGCCGTTACGCTAAATAAGCCGCGACTGGCTGCGTATCTTGCCTTGTTTGCGGTTTCCGTTTTAATGGTGTTCCGCATACTGCCGTACTATATCGGACTTGCCGTCGTCGCTCTCGGCGTGTTCGTTCTCGATCGTTCCGCCTTAAAAAAAGTGGACTACGCGCTTTTGTTTACGTTTGTGTTCTTTTTTATATTCTCCGGCAATATGTCGCGTATCTCCGCCGTGCGCGATCTCCTTTCGGAACTGCTTGCAAAAAACACTCTGCTTGTTTCCGTGCTGTCCTGTCAGTGTATTTCCAACGTCCCTTCGGCAATTCTGCTCTCCGGTTTCACGGGCAATTATAAAGCGTTGCTTCTCGGCGTGAATATCGGCGGCACGGGCACGCCCATCGCCTCGCTTGCCAGCCTTATCACGCTGAAAGAATATACGTCGCGCTATCCCGAATCCGCGGGAAAGTACCTCGCTATGTTTTCCGCGTTCAATTTCGCGTTTTTAATCGCGCTTACGATATTCTGCTCGTTTCTCGTGTAACAAGATGTGCGGCGGGCGTCGCGCGTTTCGTAACGGATTGTTACAAACTGTTGAAATCAAAATTTGCGCCTTGTTCCCGGCTTTTCCTCTTGCCTGAAAAAAATACAGAGAACTTTATTTTTTCGGCAAAAATTGTCAGCCGCTTTGCGGCTTCCCCTTGCCTGAAAAAAAATTCAGCGAACTTCATTTTCTTCGGCAAAAATGTGAAGCCTTTCCTTATGTCAAGGCTTCCCCTTGGGGGGAGGCTCCTTGCGAAGCAAGGTGGTGAGGGGCAACTGCATTTACGATTCGCAAAATTTTCAAACAAAAGGGCGGCAACCTGTTTCCCTGAAAAAGATTCCCGCGCAAAGCGTCAAAAAGGGGCGGTTTGCCGATAAACAGCTGCTTATAACGCTCGCCCGAAAAATTTTCTTAAAAACCTTGAAAAACCGCCGTTCAAACGTTTGACATTCCCGCTTTTTTGCGCTATAATTTTTTTAGGTTCGAAAAAACCGTTTATTTTTTGTCTTACGGTTAGCCGTTGCTAACCACTTTTCCCGGACTTCCCGCAAAGGTCCGGGAGAAAAAGAATTTTCCGTGCAGCCGTGCTGTTTTTACACGGTTGCACGTCATGTAGTTAGCTTTTGCTAACCTATGATATATAAGAAGATATACAAAAAAAGGAGAAAGAGAGTATGGCTTTAGTGGAAATGAAAGACGTAACGCGCGTGTATACCAGCGGCGATCACGAACTGAAAGCGCTGGACGGCGTGAATTTATCGCTGGAAGAGGGTAAGTTCATCGTGGTGCTCGGTCCCAGCGGCGCGGGCAAAAGCACGCTTTTAAACCTGCTGGGCGGGCTGGATTCTCCCACAAGCGGCACGATTACGGTAGACGGCAGAGATATTTCGAAGCTTTCGGGCGACGAGCTGGCGGAATACCGTGCGGAAAAGGTTGGCTTCGTCTTTCAGTTTTACAATCTCATTCCCACGCTCACGGTGTACGAAAACGTCGCGCTGGTAAAAGAGCTTTCGAAAAACGCGCTCGATCCCGCGGAAATGATTTCGGCGGTAGGGCTTGCCGATCATATGAAAAACTTCCCCGCGGAACTGTCGGGCGGCGAACAACAGCGCGTTTCCATCGCCCGCGCGCTTGCGAAAAACCCCAAAATACTTCTTTGCGACGAGCCCACGGGCGCGCTCGATTCCGAAACGGGCGTACTGGTTTTAAAATTGCTTTTAAAAATGGCGCGCGATTATAAAAAGACGATTATCATCGTAACGCACAACCAGAACATCGCAAAAATGGCAGACGTGGTGGTGCGCGTGAAGAACGGCAAAATCAAATTTTTCGAAGAGCAGGAACACCCGCTTTCCGCCGACGAAGTCGACTGGTAAAAGGAGGCGGCAATGTTATTCAAAAAACTGCTTCGCACGATGGGGCAATACAAAGCGCAGTTCATTTCCATGATCATCATGATCGCGCTCGGCTTCGGCGTTTTCGTCGGCGCGAATATGGAATGGGTTTCCATCGAAAAAAACACAAACCGCCTGTTCGAAGAAACGGGGCTTGCCGATTATAAAATTTATTCTTCTTCCGCGAAAACCGGCGGCGTAACCGCAACGTTTTCCGAGAATGATTTGCAGAAAATAAAAGAACTCGACGGCGTGAAAGACGCCGCAAGATTCTTTTCCGTCAACGCCGACGTTACCTTGGTAAACGGCGAAAAAATCAAAACGGAAAAAGACGGAACGGGCAAGGATAAAATTCCCCGCGCGGCAATCACCGTTACGGAAAGCGAAAGCGTTTCGTTTTTCAACGTAACGAACGGCGAAGCTTACGATAAAGCGGCTGCCGATAAAATCTGGGTTTCCGATAAGTTCGCCGAAGAAAAAGAAATAAAAGTCGGCGATACGCTCACGTTCGGCGCGGTGCAGGGCGTGAGCGAGCCGCTCGAATTCAAAGTGGCGGGACTTATCAAATCGGGCGAATATATGGTGTGCGTACAGGATTCCACGCAGTTGATGGCCGATTATAAAATGTTCGGCTACGCCTACATAACGCCCGCGGCGTACAAAAAAATCTGCGAATCCGCGGGGCTTCCTTCGCCGTTATACGCGCAGATCAACGTCCGCGTAAATAATTTCGACGATTTTACGAAGCAAAAATTTTCCGACGCGGTAAACGCCGCGCTCGGCAAAACGATGTTTATCTTGTCCAAAGAAGAAAGCTCGTCCTACGCTTTAGCGCACGGCGAAGTCGAAGAAGGGCAGACGATGGGCGCGGTGCTGCCCGTGCTGTTCCTTGCCATCGCGGTGCTTACCATGATTACTACCATGCACCGTATCGCGGCGAAGGAAAAAACGCAGATCGGCACGCTGAAAGCGCTCGGCTATAAAAACAAGCGGATTCTTGCGCATTATTCCTCGTATGCGCTCGCCATCGGCATCGTCGGCGCGGCGCTGGGTATCGCGCTCGGCTACGGAATCGCGTATATCATTATGAATCCTTCGGGCATGATGGGTACGTATATGGATCTGCCGTACTGGAAGCTGCACATGCCGTTTTTCTGCGTCGTAGTGATGATTGCCGTTTTGTTTGCGCTCACGCTCATCGGCTTTCTTTCGGTAAAGAGCATGCTGCGCGGCACGGCGGCGGACGCGCTTCGTCCGTACGCGCCGAAGAAGATGAAAAATCTCGCTATCGAAAAAACGAAGGCGTGGAAGAAGTTTTCGTTCGGCACGCGTTGGAACCTGCGCGACGTCATGCGGCACAAATCCCGCACGCTGATGAGCCTTATCGGCATTATCGGCTGCACCGTTTTAATGGCGGGCGCGCTGGGCATGAACGATACGATGAACGCGTTTTTAACCGATTATTACGATAAGGCGATGAATTATTCCAGCCGCATTTACGTATCTTCTGCAAGCGAAGAAACCGTGGCGGAAATCGCGGAAAAATACGCCGCGGACGCCAGCGCCTCCGTCGGCGTGGAAATAGGCGACAAGGGCGTTTCGCTGGATATTTACGATATTAAACACGATAAAGTACGGTTTCTTGATAAAAAAGGCGCGCTTGTTCCGTTGCGGAACGACGGCGCGTATCTCTGCCGTCGCATCGCGGACGAATACAAATTAAAAGCGGGCGATACGTTTACAATAAGTCCGTACGGCACCGATAAAGAATATACGCTGAAAGTCAACGGCGTTATTTACTCTTCGTCGGAAAGCGTCGCAATCACAAACGCATACGCCGAAGCGTGCGGCGTCACGGGCTATAAAACGGACAGTCTGTACACCTCCGCCGTAAAGAACGTTCTGCTCGACGACGCGCTGACGAAGAATTTCGAAATACAGGATAAGCAGTCTATCGTGGAATCGTTCGAAACGTTTACAAGTCTGCTGAATTTGTCGGTAACGGTGCTGATTGCCGCGGCTATCGTGCTGGGCGTGGTGGTTTTGTACAATCTCGGCGTAATGAGCTACACCGAACGCTACCGCGAAATGGCAACGCTGAAAGTGGTGGGCTTCAAAGATAAAAAAATCGCCGGGCTTTTAATCGGGCAGAATATGTGGGTAACGGTAATCGGCGTGATACTCGGTTTGCCGCTTGCCGCAGGCACGCTCGGCTATCTGGTGAAAGAGCTCGCTTCCGAATACGAAATGCGCGTGGTGATGGGCCGGAAAACGTTTTTAATCAGTACGCTTTTAACGTTCTGCGTTTCGCTGGTAGTCAGTCTGTTCGTGGCGAAGAAAAATAAAAAAATCGATATGGTGGAAGCCCTCAAAGGCGCCGAATAATCCCGCGGGGGGCAAAGGAGATACAACCATGAAAAAAACAATTTTAACGATAGACGGCATGATGTGCGGCATGTGCGAAAGCCATGTGAACGACGCGATCCGCGCAAACTTCAACGTAAAAAAAGTGAGTTCGTCGCACGCGAAAAACCGCTGCGAAATTCTTTCCGAAAACGCAATCGACGAAAAAAAAGCGGCGGAAGTTCTGGGCGCGCTGGGCTATAAAGTAACCGCTTTTTCGGAAGAGGAATATAAGAAAAATGGATTTCCGTTCTTTAAATAAGTGCGGAAATACGTAAAAAACAGCGCAAAAAAGCGTAAAAATCGCCTGAAAAACGGCGATTTTTTTGCGTTTTTCGGGCTTGTACGGTTGAATTTTTACGTTTTTTATGCTAAAATAGAGTCGGAAACAACGTAAAAACGCGTAAAATTACGCAAAAAAACGCTGTTTCCGGGAGGAAAAACGATGCCGAAAACCGATTTTAAAGAAGTGGCGGCGGATAAACGCAATCCGCGCTACGAAGAATTTACGCGGCGCGAAAACGGACTGTATTCCGAAAAAGGCGAGGTGCGCTCGCCGTTCGCGCGCGATTACACGCGGGTGCTTCACTCTACGGCGTACCGCCGCCTGAAGCATAAAACGCAGGTGTTTTACAACATCGAAAACGACCATATCTGCACGCGGATGGAGCACGTGCTGCACGTGGAATCGGCGGCGTATACCATTGCGAAGCGGCTGAAACTCAACGACGAGCTCACCCGCGCCATCGCTATGGCGCACGATCTGGGACATGCGCCGTTCGGGCACCACGGCGAAAGAATCATCGGCAAGCTTTATAATAAATATCTGAACGGCGAAACGTTCTGGCACGAAAAAAACGGATTGTACCTCGCCGATAAAATCGAACTGCTGCCCGATCACGAAAACGTGTACCGTAATTTAAACCTCACTTACGCCGTGCGCGACGGCATCGTTTCGCACTGCGGCGAAGTTGACGAAAACGGCGTGAAGCCGCGCGAAGAACTCATCGATCTGAATGAGTTCACTACGCCCGGAAAATATCAGCCCGCCACCTACGAGGGGTGCGTGGTAAAACTTTCCGATAAAATCGCGTATGTGGGCAGAGATATCGAGGACGCGCTGAACCTTGGCTTTTTATCGCCGGCAAGCGTTGCGAAACTGCAGAAAATCGTGGGTTTGAAAAACGGAGAAGCGGTGAACACCAGCACGATTATGAGCAACATGATTTTAGACGTCTGCGCCGTTTCTTCGCCGGAAAAAGGCATTTGTTTTTCGGAAGAAATGGGGGAAACGCTTACGAAAATCAAGGCGTTCAACAACGAAAACATCTATAAAAACAAGCGTTTCGCGCCGTTCAACCGCTATGCGGAACTTGTGATAGGCGAGCTGTTTTATACGCTGTATTCCTGTTACGATCGCGGAAACCCCGTGCGCGGGCTGGAAAAGAAAAAACGGGCGTATCCCACGCTGGTAAGCGAATTCTGCGATTATTTGTTCAAGTACTGCGACGACGATTTTTCGCGCGAGGCGGGCTGGAAAAAACAGGCGTCGTATCGGAACGAAAAAGTGTACGGCACGCTGGAAAACAGGCAGATTTACGCGCGCGCCGTGCTGGATTACATCGCGGGAATGACCGATCGGTTTGCCGTGAAATGCTTCGACGAACTGATTACCTACTGATACGGAAGAAGGGAGAGTAAAACATTGTATCCTTACGAAATTATATTCGGGCTGACTTTATACGATATTCTGATTGCCGCGGGCGTTGCGGCGGCGATTCTTCTGTTTTCGTATCTGGCGGATAAGCGCGGAATCAAGAAAAAATTGCAGTCTTTGGTGATGGCGTGCACGTTGTGCGCGCTGGCGGGCGGATGGTTTTTCGCGGTGCTTACGCAAAGTTTTTACAACTATCTGGAAACGGGCGTTTTCACCTGGCGCGGCATGACGTTTTACGGCGGATTCGTGGGCGGCGCGGCGTGCTTTCTACTGGTGTACTTTATCGGCGGAAAAATCGCGTTTAAAAAGACGGAAAATCCCCGTTACTATCTTACGGAATTTTTTACGGTGGCGGATATCGCCGCGTGCTGCGTGTGCGCGGCGCATGCTCTCGGCAGATTCGGCTGCTTGTTCGCGGGGTGCTGCCACGGCAAAGTGTACGCGGAAAAAAGGCCCTTTACGGTGCCGCTTTTAACCCTTTCCGTAAACGGAGAGGTGTTGCGGACGGAATATACCGTGCCCGTGCAGCTGTACGAAGCGCTGTTTTTGCTGGCGCTCGGCGCGATTTTCTTTTTCCGCGCGCTGCGTAAAAAAACGTACGGTCTGCCGCTGTATCTGGCGTTGTACGGCGCGTGGCGTTTTTGCATAGAATTTGCGCGGGCGGACGATCGCGGCGCCACGGTGGTATCGTTTTTATCGCCCTCGCAGCTGGTGGCGCTGCTTTTGATGGCGGTTGCGGCGGCGGTGTTTTATACGGAGCGGCGCTGCCTGAAATTGCGGAGGAAAGAGGAAGATGAGCCATTCTGAAACGGGCGCGGAAAAAACGTCGGAGCAAAAGGCGGATGAAAAGCGGAAAAATCGCGCGCGTCTTGCGGCAGCCGCGGCGCTTCTTCTGATGCTTGCGGCGTACGAAATGTTTTTCGAGGGGTGGCTGTACCGCGCGTTGTTTGCTTCGCCCGGCACGGCGGAAAAATTTTCCGAACGGGAAATGCGGATTCTTTCGGACAGTGCGGATACGATTTTATCGCGCCTGCTCGGTTTCGCCGCGGCGGCGCTCGCCGTGCGTTATTTAAACGTGCGCGTTTTCGGAAAATGCGGAGGAAAAGCGTTTTTGCGCACGTTGCCGTGTTTTTTCGTTGCTCTTCTCAACCCGCCCGTTCTGTCGCTGATTTTTAAAAATTCTTCGCTGGATTATTCCGGGGCGAAAATGGCGTGGTACGCCCTGACGTTCGCGGCGGAGTGCGTTGCCGTGGCGGCGTTCGAAGAAACGCTCTTCCGCGGCGCGGTGTTTCTTACGGTGCTTGAAAATCGTCGCGGCGACGGAAAACGGATTTTTGCTTCCGTTGCGATTTCTTCCGCGATTTTCGCGGCGGCGCATCTGTTAAATCTGTTTACGTCCTCGCCGGGGGCGGTGTTGCTGCAAACGGGGTATTCGTTCCTCCTCGGCGGCATGTGCGCCTACACGCTGCTGCGTACGAAAAACATATCTTTCTGCGTGGCGCTGCACGCGATCTTCAATTTCTGCGGCACGCTGACGGAAAAATTCGGGCGCGGCGCCTGGGATACGCCGACAATCATCGCCTTTACGTGCGTTCTGGGCGTATTTACGGCGGCTTGGGTGATTTCCGATTTGTTCCGCATGAAAAAAGAAAGCACGGATTGTTTTTATAAAATCGCCGCGGAAGCGCCGGAAACGGCATAATCCGCGCGGGAAAAGCATAGGAATAACCGATGAAGCTTTTCCCGGAAAAAACACGTAAATTTTTCGGGCGCGCGCTGTGGTGGTGCGCGCTTTTTGCCATATGTTTTTTATCGGCGTTTTACGCGTTTCCGTATCTGCGTGCGCGCGGCGGCGGGCAAGAAAATAACGTCGGCGCCGATCGCCCGGCGGTGCTTTCGCTGTGGCACACGGATACGTTCGAGGGAGGAAAAGGCTCCCGCGCGGCGTTTTTAAAGCGGGTTGCCGCGGAGTACGGAAAGAAAAACCGCGGCGTTGCGGTGCTGGTTTCTTCCTATTCGGCGGAGGGGCTGCAAGCGGCTTTTTTAAAGGGCGAAACGCCCGATTTGCTGTCGTTCGGCATCGGCGCGGAAGCGGATACGGCGGCGTTTATGCCGCTGAGCGCGGAATTTACGAAAACGCTGAAAGCGGGACGCGGCGCGGGAACGGGCAAAGCCGCGTTCGCCGTGCCGTGGTGCGTGAACGTCTACGCGCTTTACACGGAAAACGGAGATTTTTCGGACGTTTCGGCGGAAAACACGCTGATTTCTTCGGGCGGAAAAAATCTGGCGGAAGCCGCCGCGGCGATCGCCTTTCCGGGCGAAAAACTTTCCGGCGGCGTTACGGAAAGCGTGGCGGCGTACGCGGCGTTTTTAAACGGAGAAAAAAAGTATCTTCTGGGCACGGGCAGGGATATTTATCGGTTTGCGGCGAGAAACAGGCAGGTGCGCGCGGAGTTTTTGCCCGGGTATAACGATTTGTATCAGCAAATCGGCGTGATGAAAGCGCGGACGGACGAGAAAAAAAGAGAAGCCGCCGCGGCGTTCATACAATATCTGCTTTCGGAAAACGTGCAGAAGCGGCTGACGGAATTAGGAATGTTTTCGGCGTATTACAAAGCGTACGGCGGCGAAACGGGCGGCATAGCGGCGCAACTGGAAAACGAACTGTTTTCCTGCGGCGGGGCGCGGCTGTACGCGGACGCGTTTTTATCGGCGGAAGCGCGGAAAACGGCGGCGCGCTGCGCCTTGGAAGGAAACGCGGCGGAACTGAAAAATTTTCTGAAAGCAAAATAATTTTTCAAAACGGCGCGAAAAGGCGCGGAAACACTTTTAAAATCGCGAAAAATATGTTACAATAAAGGAGCGGAAAATTTTGCGGATTTTCGGGGACGGAAAAAAACGGCGGGAACTTTGCCAAAGAGAAGAAAACGCGGCGGCCGCGCTCTTAGAAAAACTGCGCCGCGTAAGCGAAGAACTTACGGCGCGCGGCGTGTTCGTGCGGAGGCAGACCAACCTGAACACGGCGGAAATTTCGCCGATGGGCGTAGGCGGCACGTGCGCGGCGGCGTTCTATCCCGATACGCTGGCTACGTTTACCGAGCTGATTACGGCATTGAAAAAAGCGGAGATTCCGTATGCGGTGCTCGGTTCGGCGGCGAACGTGCTGATTCCCGACGGTTCGGAAGAAGCGGAAAACGGCGGCGCGGGCGGCGGTTATCTGCTGCGCGGGGCGCTTGTGTTCACGAAGTATCTGCGCTCGATTGCCGTCGACGGCGAAAGCGTGTTCGCTTTCTGCGGCGTAACGGGCGCCGAGCTTTTATACCGCACGCGGGCGGCGAATCTTTCGGGTGCGGAATTTCTGGAAGGGATTCCGTGCACGGCGGGCGGCGCGGCGTACATGAACGCGGGCGCGGGCGGAAAGCACGTTTCCGATATTCTGGAATCGGCGCTTGTTTACGGCGACGGCGACATGCGCGTATACACGGCGAAAGAATGCGGTTTTTCGTACAAAGAAAGCGCTTTCATGAAGCGCGGCGAAGCGATTCTCGGCATAACGCTGCGGCTGAAAAAATCGTCGCCGGCTGCCGTGGAAGCGGCGATTTCGCGGGCGAAAGAGGCGCGGGCGCATCTGCCGCGGGGCAAAAGCCTCGGCTGCGTGTTTAAAAATCCGCCGTCGCTTACGGCGGGCGAAAACAGAATTTCCGCGGGAAAACTCATTGAATCGGCGGGCATGAAAGGCAGACGCGCGGGCGGCGCGGAAGTATCTGAAAAGCACGCGAATTTCATTGTGAACGAGGGCGGCGCCACGTATAAAGACGTGCGTTCGCTTATCGAAGAAGTGCGGCGCGCCGTGTACGAAACGCAGGGCGTGCGGCTGGAAGAAGAGATACGCTATCTGGACGATTTGTGGAAATAGCCGCCGCGGCGCTTTAAAAACGGCAAAATCGCCGCGGCGACAAACAGGCGGCGGCAGAGCCGCGCGGACGGCACGGCGGAAAATTACTGCGGCGGCGCGGACGGAAGGAAGAAAGAAAAATGATTCTTACGGCGGATTATCATACGCATACACCGTACTCGCACGGGAAAAACACCGTGGAAGAGAACGCGGAAGCGGCGAAAGCAAAAGGTCTGAAGCAGATCGGAATCACCGATCACGGCTTTTCGCATATATTTTTCGGCTTGCGGCGCAAAAAAGTGCCCGCGCTGATTGCGGACTGCCGCGCGGCGGAAGAAAAAACGGGAGTGAAAGTGCTTGCGGGCATGGAAGCGAACATCCGCGGCGCCGACGGACGGACGGACATCACGCCGGACGTTTACGACGATTTCGATTTGTTCGTCACCGGGAAGCACGTGATGATCGCGTACGATTCGTTCCGCGATTTCCGCCGCT
This sequence comes from uncultured Eubacteriales bacterium, assembly GCA_900542935.1. GTDB lineage: Bacteria > Bacillota > Clostridia > Christensenellales > Borkfalkiaceae > Scatosoma. The sequence goes on along the minus strand of UQPN01000015.1, from coordinate 7,031 downwards.
ATTTTTGGGGAAATCTGATTGAGGACAAGCTGAAAAAAGGGAAAAATCCGCCCGCAAAACTGGTGGAATACAACACGAAAGCGTACATCGAAACGATTAAAAACAACCCCGTGGACATCATTTCGCACCTTGGGTACCTGTGTCCGTGCGACGTGAAAGAAGTGGCGAAGTGCGCGCGCGATTACGGAACGTATATCGAACTGAATTCCAAAAAAACGCATCTTTCCGACGAGGAGCTCTTCGAAGCGTACGATACGGGCGTGCGGTTTGTGATGGATTCGGACGCGCATACGGCTTCGCGCGTGGGCGATTTCGCGCTTGCGGAAGAACAGATAAAGCGCGTGGGACTGCCGACGGACAGAATAGACAATATCGACGGGAGATTGCCTTCGTTCCGTTTCGCGGCGTTCAAGGCGAAGAGATAGCGGCCGCTAAAAGGCGGGTGTGCGGGAAAAGAGAGAAAGAAACGCGGAGCGACGGCAGGGCGGAAGCGGTAGGTGGCGGCGATGAATTTTACTTCGGACGTAAAAAAAGAATTGATGAAACTGCCGTGCGGCAAAGAAGAGTCGCGCGCGGCGCTTTCTGCGTATTTTTCGGCGTGCGGCGTGTTTGCGGAAAGCGGAACGGGCGAGCCGGAATTTTTTCTTGTATCGGAAACGGAGCGGGTGGCGGAGTTTTTCACGGGGCTGTTTTATAATCTGTTCGGCGAGCGACTGATCGTTTCGCGCGCGGTGAAAGACAGGCTGAGCGGGCGGAGCAGGCTGATACTGGAGTGTCCGCGCGGGGCGAAAAACGCGCTGGAAACGCTGGAACTGTACAAGCCGGGCGCGGGGTTTACGGTTGGCGTGCCGCAGGTATTCAAGGAAAACGACGCGGTGCGGCGGGCGTATATTTGCGGGGCGTTTCTGGGCGGCGGAAGCATCACTTTGCCGGCGGACGGGAAGAAAACGGGGTACCACCTCGAAATCGCGTTTCCCGCGGAAGAGGACGGGGAAAGCGCCGTGGCGGAAGAGTTTGCCGCGCTTGCCGAGGCGGACGATTTGCTGCTGAAATGCGTGAAGCGGGGCGGCGAAACGGTGGCGTATATGAAGAGCAAAGAGGCGATTTCCGATTTTCTTTCGGTGCTGGGCGCGGAAAACGCTCTGAAAAAATTCGGCGCGTTCTGCGAGGAGCGGGAGAAAAACAACAACCTGAACCGCGCGGCGAACTGTTCTTCGTTCAATGCGGATAAGACGGCGACGGCGGCGGTGAAACAGGTGCTGGCGATTGAAAAAATCGTGGCGGCGGGGGCGGATACAACGCTGGCGGCGCCGCTCAAAGAGCTGATTGCGCTGCGGCTCGCCCGCCCGGAACTTTCGCTGCAGGAGCTGGCAGACGAACTGGGCGTTTCGAAAAGCTGCCTGAGCCACAGAATGAGGAAACTGACGGAGATTGCGGCTGACATTCCGTAAGACGGCGCAAGGGGAAAACGGGGAAGAACAGAACGAAAAAAAGGAAGATTTATAATGACGGATTTCGTACATTTACACGTGCATACCGAATATTCGCTTCTCGACGGCATGGCGAAAGTGGAAGATCTGATGGACCACATGCAGAAAAACGGCATAGATACCTGCGCCGTAACCGATCACGGCAATATGTATGCCAGTCTGTATTTTGCCGAGGAGTGCAAAAAACGCGGGTTCAAATATATCATCGGCTGCGAATTGTACGTTACCGACGATATGTACGACCACCGTTACGGCACGAAAACCGAACATATCGTGCTGCTTGCCAAAAACAAGACGGGCTATAAAAACATCGTAAAGCTGGATTCGATGAGCTATATCGACGGATTTTACGGCAAGCCGCGCACCGATTATAAATCTATCAAAGAACACCACGAGGGCGTTATCTGTTTATCGGCGTGCCTCGCGGGGCGGATTCCGCGCCTTTTGATGGAAGGAAATTACGAGGGCGCGAAGGCGTTCGCGAAGGAAATGCAGGACGTTTTCGGCGAAGATTTCTACATCGAATTGCAGGATCATTTTCTGCCGGAGGACAGGCAGGTGCTGCCGCAGCTGATACAAATCGCGCGCGAACTGAATATTCAGATGGTAGCCACCAACGACGTGCACTATATCAATAAAGAGGACTGGGAAGCGCAGGACATTCTGCTTTGTATTCAGACGAAGAAAACGCTTGCCGACCCCAAGCGCATGAAGTTCGGCACGCACGAATTTTACATGAAATCGGGCGACGAAATGGCGGAACTTTTCAAGGACGTGCCCGAAGCGATTACCAACACCCGCGCCATTGCAAACAAAATAGAAGAGGAAGTGTTCGACCTCGATAAAAAAGGCAACCCTATCCGCGATACGTCGCTGATTCCTCTGTACACGCCGGACGACGGCTCTACGCCGCCCGATTATTTAACGCGCCTTACCTGGGAGGGCTTGCCGAAACGCTATAAGGAAATTACGCCCGAAATCAGGCAGCGCGCGGAATACGAGCTGGGCATCATCATCAAAATGGGGTTCGCCGATTACTTTTTAATTGTGTGGGACTATATCAACTGGTCGCGTCTGCACGGGATTCCCGTAGGACCGGGCAGAGGCAGCGGCGTGGGCAGCATCGTGGCGTATTCGATAGGCATCACCGACGTTGATCCGCTTCGGTACGATTTGATTTTCGAGCGGTTTTTAAACCCCGACCGCGTTTCCATGCCCGACTTCGACGTGGACTTCTGCACGAAGCGCCGCTACGAAACCATAGAGTACGTACGGCAGAAATACAAGCCTACCAACGTGGCGCAGATCGTAACGTTCGGTACCCTCGCTTCGCGCGCCGTTATCAAGGACGTGGGGCGCGTGATGGGCGTGCCGTATTCGGAAACGGATAAAGTGGCGAAGCTGATGGACGGCAAATCCTCCATCAGAGAACTGCTCGGACTGAAGATTGCGGGCATAGAAAAGAAGCTGCAGAACCCCGATTTGAACGCGGAGGACAGGAAAGATCTGGAAAAGAAGCTTGCCGACCAGAAATCCAAGCGCAATGCCGAATTTATCGCGGTGTACGAAAACAACGAAGAACTGCACCGCGTAATCGATATGGGCTTAAAGCTGGAAGGCACGCCGAAGAACACTTCGGAACACGCCGCGGGCGTGGTTATCTGCCGCAAAGTGCTTTCGGATAACGTACCTCTCGCGCGGAACGGCGACGACATCGTAACGCAGTTCGATATGAAAGAAGTGGAAGCGGTGGGCATGCTGAAAATGGACTTCCTTGCGCTTACCACGCTTACCGATATGCAGAACACGCTGCAATATATCAAGGAAAATTACGGCATAGACATAGACTTTCACGAGATAGGGTACGACGTTCCCGAAGCGTATCAGCTGATTTCTTCCGGCGATACCGACGCGGTGTTCCAGCTTGAACAAGGCGGCATGAAAAAGTTCATGAAAGATTTGCAGCCGAACTGCCTCGAAGATTTAATCGCCGGCATTTCGCTGTATCGCCCCGGCCCCATGGACTTTATTCCGAAATACATTCAGAACAAGCACCACCCCGAAGGGATTGTGTACGATACGCCTTACCTCGAGCCTATCTTAAAAAATTCGTACGGCGTTATCGTGTATCAGGAACAGGTAATGCAGATTTTCCAGCACCTTGCGGGGTATTCGCTGGGACAAGCCGACCTTGTGCGCCGCGCTATGGCGAAAAAGCACCTCGACGAACTGATGGCGCAGAAAAATAAATTCATTTACGGCGACATTGAAAACGGCGGCAACATTACGGGCTGCGTTTCCAAGGGGATTCCCGCGGATGTGGCGGCGAAAATTTTCTCGGATATGGAAAGTTTCGCTTCGTACGCGTTCAACAAATCGCACGCGGCGGCGTATGCGGTGGTCGCCTATCGTACGGCGTATCTGAAATATTTCTATCCGAAAGAATTTCTGGCGGGTATTTTAAACGACCGTCTGGATAAAATCGAAGAAATTTCGAAGTATATCGCGTATATGAAGGAACGCGGCATCGAAGTGCTGCAACCGGATATCAACCGTTCGAAAACCATTTTCGCCGTAGAGGGCAAGGGACTCAGAATCGGGCTGGGCGCGCTTCGCGGCATCGGCATCGAAGCCATCGAATCCGTGATTTTAGAACGCGACGAACACGGAGAGTTTGCCGATTTTGCCGATTTCAACGTGCGCTGCGCGAAATATATCAATAAGCGCATTGTGGAAAGTCTGATTTACGCGGGCGCGTTCGATTGTTTCGGGTATCCGCGTTCGGTGTTCATCGCCGTGTACGAAGATGTGCTGGCGCGCGTTACGGCAATGGAAAAACAGAAATCGGGCAACCAGATTTCGCTGTTCGGAAACATCATCGAAGAAGAAAAAGTGGTGATCGATTACCCCGTGATTCCCGAATACGATCAGGCGGAAAAACTGTCGCTGGAAAAATCGGTGCTGGGCGTGTACGTCAGCGGGCACCCGTTTGAAAAATACGCGCCGTACTTCAAAGACAGAACGTTCAACTGTTCGATGCTGCAATACGAAGAGGATGAAGAAACGGGCGAAAAGAAGTACACGGAAATAGAATCGGGACAGCAGGTAACGATGGGCGGCATGATTTCGACGTACAAGAAGTTGCAGACGAAGAGCGGCTCTTCGATGGCGTTCGTAACCGTGGAAGATATGTACGGCACCGTGGAATGCGTATGTTTCCCTAAAACGTACGATAAAATCCGCGGTTTCCTGCAGGCGGACAAGGTGGTGTCGCTTTCGGGAAAAATCGATATTTCCGAAGAAAAAGCGCCCGTCATCATCGTGGATAAAATGACGGAGTTTGTTCCGCCCGAAGAAAAAACGGCGGAAACGGTAAAGTCCGCGGCGAACGGACAGGGAAACCCGGCAGGCGGCGCGGGCAGAGCGCGCATGGAAGAAAAGGACGACGACGAAAAAACGCTGTGGCTGAACGTAACGGGGCTGGACAAGTTGGATCTGGACGAACTGACGGATACGCTTACGTTCTACGCGGGCGACACGTCGGTAATTTTCGTGGATACGCAGAAGCGGGCGAAATATATGTGTTCGCAGAAAGTGGCTTTGTCGCGGGCGCTGTTTGCGGAACTGGCGACGTGCCTGACGGAGGACAAGATAAAACTGCTTTGAGGGCGCAGGCGCTATGCGCCTTGGGGATTCATCTGCGTGCGCCCGTAAAGTGCTGCGCCCCTCATCACCGCCGCTACGCGGCAGAGCTTCCCCCCCAAGGGGAAGCCGCGAAGCGGCTGACAATTTTATGCAGACAAGGGGGGAAGCCCGGTTGCGAGGCGGTTATCAAAATTTCAAACGCTGACGCGACAGTCCGTAACGAAACGGGCTGAGCCCGTGTTAAAATAGTGCAAGAAACGAACAAAAGTGAAAATAAATAAAAAATTTTCAATTTTTGCCGCAAAAGAGTTTGTTTTTTTCGTCCGATTTGATATAATATAACGGAAATGATCAAACTGCTTGAAAATAAGCTTTTTTCGGGCGGGGCAAAAGAAAAAAATACGCCTGTTCGGCAGGAGGGCAATGGTATGAAACGTATAGGATTATTAACGAGCGGCGGCGACGCGCCCGGCATGAACGCGGCTATTCGCGCCGTAGTTCGCACGGCGATTTACTACGGCATGGAAGTTTGCGGCATCGAAAGAGGGTATGCGGGGCTGATTGAGGACGACGTGATTCCCATGGAAATGCGCAGCGTTTCCGATATCGTGCAACGCGGCGGCACGAAGCTGCGTACGGCAAGATGTCTTGAAATGCTTACGAAAGAGGGGCAGCAGCAGGCGGTGAAAACGCTGGAAAAACACAACATCGACGGGCTTGTGGTAATCGGCGGCGACGGTTCGTTCCGCGGCGCGAAAATCCTTTCGGAAGATTACGGCGTGCCTACCATCGGTATTCCCGGCACGATCGATAACGATTTACAGTACACCGATTACACGCTGGGCTTCGATACGGCGGTGAACACCTGCCTCGATATCATCAACAAACTGCGCGACACGATGACTTCGCACGAACGTATTTCCGTTGTGGAAGTGATGGGGCGCCATTGCGGCGACATCGCGCTGTATTCGGGTATCGCTTCCGGCGCGGAAATCATCATCGTTCCCGAAATCAACTTCGATATGGACGACGTGGTGATGAAAATCAATCGTTCCAGAGCCAGCGGCAAACACTCCAACATTATCGTTGTGGCGGAAGGCGTGATGTCCGCGGACACGTTTGCGAAACAGCTGCAGGAAGTTACGGAATATTCCGTACGTCCTACCTGCATCGGGCACGTGCAGCGCGGCGGTTCGCCTTCGATGGCGGACAGAATGCTGGCGGCACAGTTCGGCAATAAGGCGGTTCGCCTTCTCAATGAAGGGATCGGAAACCGTGTGGTCGGTATTCACAAAAATGAAATCATCGATATGGATATCATAGAAGCGGTATCCATGAAAAAGACCTTTAATTACGAATTGTATGAGACCCTTCAAATGATCTCCATGTAAATCGGACAACAGCCGCTTTTTTCTAAGAAAAAAGCGGCTCTTTTACGACAAAAAAATTAAAAATTTCGCAAAAATTTTTCCATTTGGTATTGAAATTTTTAACGTTTTATTGTATAATAAATTGGGTTTGGCGATAAGACATTTTTTTGTCGCTGCAAAGGAGCCTTTTTTTATGATTTTAACCGTTTGTTTGAGTCCCTGCACGGACATAACCATAGAACTTGATTCCCTCAATGTCGGAAAGACAAATATCGTAAAAAGTAAAACGCTTTCCTTTACGGGAAAGGCCTTAAATGTAGCAATCGGGGTCGCTCGTCTGGGCGGCGAGCCGTATGCGACAGGACTGATGTATAACGAAAACGGATATATGTTTGAAAATGCCCTCGATAAAGAAGGCGTTCCTTTCACTTTTGTTTGGAATAAAGGACGTGTCAGAGAAAATTATAAATTTATCGATAATAAATCTATGCTTACGGAAGTGAACGACGTCGGAGAGGAAGTCGGA